>DASXLD010000111.1:0-13716 GCA_036496385.1 Caldimonas sp.
GTTCGGGGACATCGCTGCCCTCCTGTGATGCTCACAGTAGCAAAAGTGCTGCTCCTGAGCAAACAGGGGTTCCGCCGCACGACACAGACGCCAACGACGCAAGAGGCCAACCGCATGGGTTTGACAACGAGGATGCGCACAGGGACGATCGCCTCATGACCTCGTCCTCGATCACGCCGACGGCGACCTCCGCCGTCCCACGCACGCGCGCCCGCACGGCCGCCAAGCCCTCGCTCCTTGCCCAGCTCGCCGCCGCGCTTGCCAGCGAACGCATCCGCATCGTCGACCTGACGCAGACGCTGTCGCCGGAATTCCCGCAGATCGCGCTGCCGCCCGAGATGGGCCAGTGCTGGCCGTTCCGGATCGAGGAGGTCTCGGCGTACGACGCGCGCGGCCCGGGCTGGTACTGGAATAACTTCTCGTGCGGTGAGCACACCGGGACGCACTTCGACGCGCCGATCCACTGGATCTCGGGCCGCGACCTGGCGAACAACGCGGTCGACACGATTCCCGTTCGCCACTTCGTCGCGCCGGCGTGCGTGATCGACTGCAGCGAGGAGGCGACGGCCGATCCCGACTACCTCCTCAGCGTCGCCGACATCGAGCGCTTCGAGGCGGTGCACGGTCGCATCCCGGAAGGCGCCTGGTTCCTGATGCGCACCGACTGGTCGAAACGGCGCGATCCCGAGGCCTACCAGAACTTCGACGAGGAAGGCCAGCACACGCCGGGCCCGAGCGCGGAGGCGGTGCGGTTCCTGATCGACGAGCGCAACGTGCTCGGCTTCGGCTCGGAGGCGATCGGCACCGACGCCGGGCAGGGCTTTCATCTGCGGCCGCCGTATCCGTGCCACTACTACATGCACGGCGCGGGGCGCTACGGCTTGCAGTGCCTCGCCAACCTCGACCTGCTGCCAGCGACGGGCGCGGTGCTGATCTGCCCGCCGCTCAAGATCGAGAAGGGCAGCGGCAGCCCGTTGCGCGTGCTGGCGCTCGTCGAAGCCGCCTGATCGGAGCGGGTCGTCCGGCTGGCCATGTCGTCGCCGCCACCGGCCTCCTCCGGCATCTACCGTTTCGCGAACTGGGAGCTGCGCCAGCGCGAGCGGGCGCTGATCGTCGACGGCGCGCCGGCAAAGCTCGGCGGCAGAGCCTTCGACGTGCTGCTCGCGCTCGTCGAGCGGCAAGGGCGCGTGGTGCCGAAGACAGAGCTCCTCGACGCCGCCTGGCCCGGCCTCGTCGTCGAGGAGAACAACCTCTCGGTGCAGATCTCGGTCCTGCGCAAGCTCCTCGGCGCCGGTGCGATCGCCAATGTCGCCGGCCAGGGCTATCAGCTCGCCGCTGCGCCGGCCACCGCGGCGCCGGCTCCGGCGCTGGCCGGCGCCGCGTCGCCCGCAGTGCCGGCGCGGCTGTTCGGGCGCGACGCCGAGCTGGCGGCGCTGCGCTCGCTGGTCGGGACGGTGCCGCTCGTGAGCATCGTCGGCACCGGCGGCGTCGGCAAGACCTCGGTCGCGCAGGCGGTCGTTGCCAACGCCGCCGGCGCGTGGCGCGACGGCGTGCACTGGATCGACCTGTCGCCGCTGCGCAGTGGCGCCCGGCTGATCGCGGTGGTCGCCAAGTCGCTCGGCGTCTTCGCCGAGGAATCGGCGCCGGACAACGACGACCTCGTCCGCTCGCTGGCGCAGATGCAGGCGCTGGTCGCGCTCGACAACTGCGAGCA
Source organism: Caldimonas sp. (assembly GCA_036496385.1). Classification (GTDB taxonomy): domain Bacteria; phylum Pseudomonadota; class Gammaproteobacteria; order Burkholderiales; family Burkholderiaceae_C; genus Schlegelella_A. The sequence continues at coordinate 1,715 of DASXLD010000111.1, forward strand.
CCTGCTCGATGAAGTCGTCACGCTCGTCGGCCCGTTGCTGCGTCACGGGCCCGACCTGCGCTGGATCGTGACGTCGCAGGAGCCGCTCCATCTCGGGCCCGAGATCGTCTATCGCCTCGGCCCGCTCGAAGTGCCGCTGCCCGGCGCGCCGCTCGACGAGGCGCTGCGCTACGGCGCGCTCGCGCTCTTTGGCGAACGCGCGAAGATGGCCGACCGCCGCTTCGAGCTGACGGCCGATCGCGTCGAGACCGCGATCGATCTCTGCCGGCAACTGGACGGCCTGCCGCTGGCGATCGAGATGGCAGCGGCGCGCGTCGCCACGCTGGGCCTGCAGGGCGTGCACGCACAGCTCGATCAGCGTCTCAGGCTTCGTGCCGGGGCTCGCGACGCGCCGCTGCGCCATCACACGCTGCTGCAGACGTACGAGTGGAGCTACGGCTTGCTTTCGCCACTCGAGCGATGCGTCTTCCGGCGACTCGAGCCGTTCGCCGGCGGCTTCACGGCGCCGATGGCGCAGCAGGTCTGCTGCTACCTCGAAGGCGAGTTCGAGCGGCCCGATCCATGGCAGATGCTCGACGCCTTGAGTGCCCTGGTCGACAAGTCGCTCGTCCAGCTGCGCACGGCGACCTCGGCCGGCGCCGGCGATCGCCACGATCTTCTCGAAAGCGCGCGCGACTTCGCTCGCATCCAGGGCGACGCCGCGGGCGAGACCGAGGCGGTGCGTCGTCGCCATGCGCGCGCGGTCGCCGACGGGTTCAGCACCGCGCAGCACGAGCTCGAGCACTGGCGCGACAGCGAGTGGGCGGACAAATACCTGCCCGAGCGGCGCAACGTCTCGGTCGCGCTGGCATGGGCTTGCTCCGCCGACGAACCCGAGTTGCTCGCCCGCTTGGTCGCTGCCCTCGCCGAGCTCGACACCTTCGCGCAGGCCGCCGCCGAGGTGACCGCCTATCCCGTGCCGATGGCGACCCTGGAGCGTGCGCCGGTGCCGCTACGGGGGCGCGCTCATCTCGAGCTCGGCTGGGCGCACTACCTCGACGGCAACAAGGCTCTGGGCGCCGAGCTCACGCTTCGCGCGTTGGCCGATTTCGAGGCCTTGCGCGATGTCGTCGGCGCGTATGGCGCGCGGATGAATCTGATCCGGCTCTACGAAGGCATTCCCGGCCAGGAAACGGCGGTCCGCGAGCTGTGGAACCAGCTCGAGCAGGTCGACGAGAGCGAGATCCCGCTTCGCCTTCGGCTCAATTGCCGCGCCACGGTGGCGTTGCTCTTCGACGGCGCGCGCGATGTCGAGCGTCTGCAGGAATTGCGTCGCATCGCCCAGCACGCGGGCTTCGATCTGCAGGCGGCGTTCTGCCGTCTGAATATCACCGATGCGCTGCTGCTCCTGAATCGCTTCGACGACGCCGTGGCGGCCTGCACGACGATGCTGGAAGCCGGCGAACCGCTTCTTCGCGTGCGGGCGGTGATGAACTACAACCGGGCGCACGCACTGGCCCGCCTCGGGCGGGTCGGCGAAGCCGCCGCGGCGGCGCGGGTGATGTTGCGAGGTCTGCCGAGCTATGGCCATCTCGTCATGGACTTGTTCGCCTTCGTGGCGGCGCGAACGGGACGGGTCGAGGACGCGGGGCTGATCGCCGGTCGCAGTGCGCAGGTCAAGCGCGATCGGGCGCTGCACCATGAGGAATCGGAGGTCGGCATCATCGGCGAGACCTTCGAACGCATCGAGCGCGCGCTCGGGTCCGAGCGCTCGGCAGCGCTGATGCGACAGGGCGCCGGCATGTCGACCGAAGACGCGCTGGCACTCGCCTTCGAGGTCGCCGCCGCGTCGCCGACCCTGCGGGCCGAGGACCTGGGCGTTCCTAGCGACGCGGTCGCAACACCCGCTCCAGGAGGCGAGGCCCCATCCGCACGTGGCGCTCGACGATCGACTCCGAGCGGGGAACGATCACCTTGACGACATGCAGCCCGCTGGCGGCGGCGGCACCGGTCGGGTCCATCTCGTGGCGGTAGATCGGCGCGAGGCCCGCCGCGGCGAGGCGTGCCACCAGCTCGTGCAACGCGGCGGCGATCGAGCAGCAGCGTCGATCGGGAACGGCGTCGAAATCGATCCGTCGCGTCGTGCTCCGCAGTCGTTCGAGGATGCGGACTTCCTTGTCCCGGATCGCTCGAAGCGGCTCGGCCGTCGCCGCGTCCAGCACCGGACTGCCCGGGCGCAGGCCGTACAGCACCCGCGCGCGCGACTGCGCGGCCTCGCACACCGCCCGCGCCAGCGCGATCTCCTTCTCGAAATGCAGGCCTGAGCCGCGCGCCAGCAGCAGTGCGCGGCTCGAGCGATCGTGGAGGGCCGCCTCGAAGCACGGTAGCTCGAACGCGTTCGGAACGAAGCGGACGACGAGACCGATCCCGATCCGCTGCCACTCGAGTGCCTTGTTGGCAAACGGGGGCGGCAGGTCCTCGTTGGCGAGCACGAAAGACCCGTCCTTGGCCAGGTTCATTGCCAGCGTGTCGCGCTCGAGCACTTCGAGCAATCCGTGCAGCGTCGCTTCGTCGCGCGTGTTGCCCGAGGCCAAGCCGTTGCTCGACCAGCCGAACAGCGGCTGCATGCGGCCGACGCGGCCGGGCACGAGCGCGAGCTCGGCTGGAAGGAGCGCCGTCTCCGCCGTTGCGATGTTCTCGCAGCGGACCGCCAGCAGCGGCCGCGATGGATCGCGGCCAGCGCCGAGGCGCGGCGCCAAGTCGGCGATGTCGAAACGGCCGGGAAGCTGCGCGATGAGCTCGCCGACCGTCATCCGCACTGGCCTGGCGTTCGCGCTCGTGCCTTCCGCGACCGCGAGCTCGATCGTCTCCATGAGCGCGCCGACGCGGGCGTCGGCAGCCGTCAGGCCCTTGCCGGAATGGATCCGCCGCGTCGCAGTGCGACGCCTGATGCTGAAGAAGACCGGCAGGCCGATGCGATCGATGCCGGTCGCGTCGACGACCGCACGGATGCCGAGCAGCGGCATGAGCGCTTCGGCGATCGCGATCGTCTCCGCGACCGGCCGACTGCGCAGGCCGGTCGCACGCCGCATCGCCCTCGCCGAGCGCGCCGGCGCTCTGCGGCCGCTACGCCGAGATGCAGCAGCGGACGACCCCTCCGACGTCGTCGGCTGCATGGCTTTCCAGGAAGTCGACGAGGCCACGCATGGCTTGTGCCATCTCACTGGTCCGCCGGGGACCGAGCTGGAAGACGAATTGAACCTTCTCGCCGCCATCCGCGAGCCTGGCGAGCGTGAAGAATCCGGCTTCGGTCGCGATTCCGAGAATGCCGTTCGAGACGGTCAGGTCGCCCGTCAAGGGAGCCGGTACATCGCGCGGACGACGCTTCGCGGCAACCGTCTTCTTTCGGCCCGCGGTACCGCGTTTCGTCGCTTGGGTCGGCGTGGCCTTCCTGGCCGTCTTGGCGGAGGGAGTCTTCTTCGCTTTCGCTGCAGTCTTGGCCGCCGTCTTCTTCGTCTTCTGCTTGGCGTTGGTCCGTGCCGTCGAGCTCTTCTTCTTCGTCGTTGCCATGGTCCACCCCCGAGCGGCGTCGCCGCGGTCAGTCGAGACACGGGTGCAAATCTAGCCGCGCGGGCACTGCAAGGCAAGCAAACTCTCATCCGTCTTGACGATCGCCGCCGATAAACTGTCCTTCGCCGTGAGCGCCCGACACGTTCGCATCCTTCCGTTGCGCATGCGCGCCGCGATCGCGGGGCCCGCTTGAGCGCGGCCCGCGGCGACGAGGTCGCCGTCGTCACCGGTGGCAGCGCCGGCATCGGGCTGGCGATCTGCGAGCAGCTGCTCGCCGATGGCCACGAGGTCGTCTCGCTCGCACGGAGGCGCTCGCCGATCGCGCATCCGAAGCTGCACAGCATCGAGGTCGATCTGCTCGACCGCGCCGCGACCGCCGCTGCCGCGCGCTCGCTCGCCGACCGCTTTGCAGTCACCACCGTGGTCCACAACGCCGGCGTCATCCGCCCGGCGCTCCTTGCCGACGTCGAGCTCGACGACCTCGACGCGCTCGTCGCCCTCCACCTCGGCGCTGCGGTCCAGCTCGTGCAGGCGGCGCTGCCGGCGATGCGGGCGCGCCGATTCGGCCGCATCGTCCTGCTCTCGTCGCGCGCTGCCGTCGGCCTGGCGACGCGGACGAGCTATTCGGCGACCAAGGCCGGCATGCTCGGCATGGCCCGCACCTGGGCGCTCGAGCTCGCCGGCGACGGCATCACGGTCAACGTCGTCGCGCCGGGTCCGGTGCGCACCGACATGTTCCACGACGTCGTTCCCGCGGGCAGCGACAAGGAGCGCGCGCTCGCCGCCGCGGTGCCGGTGAAGCGGCTCGGCGAGGCGGCCGACGTCGCGCGCGCGGTGCGCTTCTTCGTCGACCCGGAGAACGGCTTCGTCACCGGCCAGGTGCTCTACGTCTGCGGCGGCACCAGCGTCGGCAGCCTGACGCTCTAGCAGCTCTCGCGCGCGCGATCGAAGCGGGCCGGGCCCGGGGCCGCCACGACTGGCGCCGGGCGACGATTTGCTTTAGCGTTAAACGATCCCGAGCCGCCGCATGAGACCGTCCGAGCTGGTCGAAGACGATCGCGTCCATCGCGACGTGTACCTGAGCGAGCGGATCTTCGCGCTCGAGCGCGAACGCTTCTTCGTCAACACGTGGAGCTTCCTCGGCCACGCCAGTCAAGTGCCGAACGCGGGCGACTTCATCACCGAGGAAGTCGCCGGGCGGCCGCTCGTCATGGTCCGCCAGGGCGACGGCTCGATCCGCGTCCTCTACAACCGCTGTGCGCACAAGGGCACGCAGCTCGTCACCGACGCGAGCGGCAACGCCGGCAGCTACTTCCGCTGTCCGTACCACGCCTGGACGTACAAGCTCGACGGCGCGCCGATGGGGCTGCCGCTCAAGGCCGGCTACGAGGGAACTCGCCTCTCGTCGTGCGAATCGGGCCGCGGCGTGGCGGCGCTGCGCCACGTCGCGATCCACCGCGACTTCGTGTTCGTCAAGCTCGGCGAGGGCGGCCTCGGCTTCGCCGACTACTTCGGCGAGGCGCTGCGCTCGATCGACAGCCTGGTCGACCGCTCGCCCGCCGGCAGGCTCGAGGTCGCCGGCGGCGTGCTGAAGAACGTGATCCGCTGCAACTGGAAGATGTACCTCGAGAACATCAACGACACCGTGCATCCGATGTCGACCCACCAGTCGGCGATCGACGCCGCGGCCGCGCTCTGGAAGGGCCATGGCATCGACGACGACAAGCCGATGGCGATCGAGCAGATCCTGCCGTTCGGCTCGGGCTACGATTTCTACGACCGCATGGGCGGGCGCGTGCAGCCGAACGGCCACAGCGTCCTCGGCACCCACTTCAGCATCCATTCCGGCTATGCGCAGCCGCCGGGGTACGCCGAGGCGTTGCGCGCAGCGCATGGCGCCGAGCGCGCGGCCGAGGTGCTCGAGCGCTCGCCGCAGAACGCGATCCTGTTCCCGAGCCTGGCGGTGAAGGCCTCGCCGCAGTCGATCCGCGTCATCCGGCCGCTCGCCGCCGACCGCACGCTCGTCGAGGCGTGGGGCCTGCGCGTCGTCGGCGGCCCCGAGCTGCTGTTCGAGCGGACCCTCGCCTACAACCGGCTCGTCTTCTCGCCGATGTCGGTCGTCGCGCACGACGACGTGCATCTGTTCGAGAGCATCCAGCGCGGGCTCGCGGCCGATGGCAACGAGTGGGTCAGCCTGCACCGCGGCTTCGACCGCGCCGAGCTCGAGAGCGGCGCGCGCGACACCAACGGCACCAACGAGCTGCTGATGCGCAACCAGTTCCGTGCCTGGGCACGGTTCATGGAGGCGGACGCGTGACGAGCGCCGTCGCCGCCGCGATCGACGTCGCGCTCGAGAGCGAGCTCGCCGATCTCGTCGCCCACGAGGCGGCGCTGCTCGACGCCGGCCGCTTCGACGACTGGCTCGCGCTGTTCGCCGACGACGGTCGCTACTGGGTGCCGCTGCTCGGCGCCGCGCAGGCCGATCCGATCGGCCATCAGTCGCTCGCTTACGAGGACAAGCTCCTGCTGGCGCTGCGGATCGCCCGCCTGCAAAACCCGCGCGCCCACTCGCAGCACCCGCCGAGCCGCTGCCAGCACGTGCTGCAGCGCTCGATCGTCGAGCCGGCGGCAGGCGACGGCAGCCGACGCCTGCGAACGCCGTTCGTCTACGTCGAGGCGCGCGGCGACCACGAGCTGATGCTCGCCGGCACGTGTCGCCACACGTTCGCTCGCGTCGACGACGGCGGGTGGAAGATCCGCGAAAAGCGCGTCGATCTGCTGCAGCCCGGGCGGCCGTTGCCGGCGCTCCAGCTCTTCGTCTGAGGTGTCGCGATGACGGCCGCGCCCTTGCACCAGCGCCTCGTCTTCGACACCGCCGCGGGCGCCGTGCACGACGAATCGCGCCGCTACCTGCTGATGCGCGCCGACGTGCTGATGGGTCTCTTCGACTCGCTGCCGGCAGCCGGGCGCGACGCTGCGCTGCAGGCGTTCGGCCGCTCGGCCGCGAGGCACGGCGGCGAGAGCCTGCGCGCCTACGCAGCCGCACCCGGCGTCGATGGCGCCGCGCTGCAGCGGACGGTCGAGGCGGCGGCGGCGTCGCTCGGCTGGGGCCGCTGGACGCTCGCCTGGCAAGGCCGGGCGCTCGACCTCGAGGTCCGCAACAGCCCGTTCGCGGCCGCCGCGGCGCCGTCGGCGCGGCCGGTGTGCGCGGCGATCGCCGGCATGCTCGAAGCGCTGGCGACGATCGTCGTCGGCGAGGGCGCGAGCGCTCGCGAGACGGCGTGCGCCGCGTGCGGCGCACCTTGCTGCCGCTTCACGGCGGCGATAGATCCGCTTTCTTCCTCTTCCCTGTCGACCCCCGTAGCCATCCAGGAGACGTCCCCATGAAGCACCTTCTTCGCCTGCTCGCTGCTGCCGCGCTCGCCGCCGCGGCCACGACCGCCGTCGCCGCCGATCTCAAGGTCGGCCTCGTCACGTCGCTGTCCGGGCCGACGTCGTCGATCGGCATTCCCTACAGCAAGGGCATGCAGGCCGCGCTCGCGTACAAGCCCGAGATCGCCGGCCGCAAGGTGCAGCTGATCGTCCTCGACGACGCCTCCGACCCGACGACCGCGGCGCGCAATGCAAGGAAGCTCGTCGAGGAGGACAAGGTCGACGTCCTGATGGGATCCTCCGGAGTGCCGTCGACGATGGCGGTCGCGGGCGTCGGCCGCGAGAGCAAGACGCCGATGATCGCGCTGACGCCGATCGGCCTCGCCGGCCCGGAAGGCGCGTGGGTCGTCACCGTCGCCCAGCCGACGACGCTGATGGTCAACGCGGTGATCGAGAAGATGAAGCAGGCCGGCGTCAAGACGGTCGCCTACATCGGCTTCTCCGACGCCTGGGGTGACCTCGTCTACGACGCACTGATGAAGGGCACCGAAGGGACCGGCATCAAGGTCGTCACGAACGAGCGCTACGCCCGCCCCGACACGTCGGTCAGCGGCCAGGTCCTGAAGATCATCGCCGCCCACCCCGACGCGGTGATGACCGGCGGCTCGGGAACGCCCGGTGCGTTGCCGTACCTGGCGCTCGCCGAGCGCGGCTACAAGGGCGGCATCTACGGCAACCACGGCCTCATCAACCCCGACTTCGTTCGCGTCGCCGGCGACTCGGCGCAGGGCCTGATCTCCTCGACCGGCCCGGTCGTCGTCGCCGAGCAGCTGCCCGCCGGCAACCCGCTTCGCAAGATGGCCGAGGACTTTCGGGCGTCGTACCTGAAGGTCAACGGCACGCCGAGCACCGACGCGTTCTCGGCCTATGCGTTCGACGCCTGGATGGTCTTCGCCGATGCCGCCGGCCGCGCCGCGGCCAAGGCCGAGCCGGGAACGCCGGCGTTTCGCAACGCGCTTCACGACGCGATCGTCACGACCAAGGAAGTGATCGGCACGCACGGCGTCTACAACTTCAATCCCGACAGCCGCTACGGCCAGGACGAGCGCGCGCGGGTCGTGGTCCGGCTCGACAAGGGCAAGTGGATGCTGGTTCCGTGAACGCGTTGGCGAGCCTGTGGGGGTGAGCCCAGCCCAGGGATGTAGCTCGAGCGCGCAAAGCCGCGGGCGGGCGGGTGGCTGCCGCTCCGACTGCGGCGGAGCGGAGCCTGCTGCCCGGTCGCGCCTTTGCCCGCTCCGCCTGTCAAAGGAGGGCGGCAGGCGATGAGCTGGGACATCGCGTTCATCCTCACCACCGATGGCATCGGGACCGGCGCGATCTACCTGCTTGCCGGCATCGGCCTGGTGCTCGTCTTCTCGGTGACGCGGGTCGTCTTCGTTCCGTTCGGCGACGTCGCCGCGTTCGCTGCGCTGAGCCTCGCCGCGTTCGAGACCGGGCGGCTGCCGCCGACGATCGCGCTCGTCGCGACGCTGGCCGTCCTTGCCGTCGTCGCCGAAGTCTGGCAGCACGCGCGGCATCGCACGGCGGCGCGAATTCCGCGCGCGATCGTGGCCTGGGGCGTCCTGCCGCTGCTGCCGTGCGTGCTGGCGTGGGCGGTGTTCGCGGCGGGCGCGCCGGGCTGGCTGCAGGTTGCGGCGTCGGTAGCGCTCGTCGTCCCGATCACGCCCCTCGTCGCCCGGCTGGCGCTGCAGCCGATCGCCGATGCGTCGGTGCTCGTCCTCCTGATCGTCTCGCTCGCGCTCCACTTCCTGCTCTCCGGGCTCGGCCTCCTCTTCTTCGGGCCGGAAGGCTCGCGCACGCGGCAGCTCGTCGGCGGCACCTGGACGATCGCCGAAGGCTACGCCGTCAACGGCCAGGTGCTGCTGGTGGTCGCCGCGGCGATCGTCCTGAGCGGGCTGTTCTTCGTCCTCTTCGAGCGCACCGTCACCGGCAAGGCGCTGCGCGCGACCGCGGTCAACCGCGTCGGCGCGCGCCTGGTCGGCATCCGGCCGGCGCAGACCGCGCTCGTCGCGTACACGGGCGCGTCGCTGCTCGCCGGGATGATCGGCGTCCTGATCGCGCCGGTGACGACGATGTACTACGACTCGGGCTTCATCATCGGCCTGAAGGCGTTCATCGCCGCCATCATCGGCGGCCTCGTCAGCTACCCGCTGACGGCGGTCGGCGCGCTCGCGGTCGGCATCTTCGAGAGCTTCGCCTCGTTCTGGAGCGGCGAGCTGAAGGACGTCCTCGTCTTCGGCCTCCTCATCCCGGTGCTGCTGCTGCGCTCGTTTCTCGCCGCGCACGCCGAGGAAGACGAAGAGGAGATCGAGGCGTGAGCGCGCCGCGGCCGCGAACGCTCCTGGTCGCGCTCTTCGTCGCGTTCGTCGTCGTCGCGCCGTTCGCCCTCGGCCGCTTCGCGATCTCGCTGCTGAACGACATTGGCGTCGGCGCGCTCGTCGCCCTCGGCCTCGTGCTGCTGACGGGAGTCGGCGGCGCGACGTCGTTCGGCCAGGCGGCGTTTGTCGGCGTCGCCGCCTACGCGACCGCGTGGCTGACGACGGTGCACGGCGCCTCGCCGTGGCTCGGCCTCGCGTTCGCGCTCGCGCTCACCGGCGCCGCCGCGCTCGCGATCGGCATGCTGACGCTTCGCCTCGGCGGCCACTACCTGCCGCTCAGCACGATCGCGTGGGGGCTCGCGATCTCGCTGCTGTTCGGCAACCTGGAGGCGCTCGGCCGCCACACCGGCCTCGCCAACGTGCCGCCGCTCAGGATCGGGCCGTGGACGCTGCTCGAGCCGGGCGCGCTCTACTGGCTGGTCTGGGCGATCGTCGGCGCGGCGTGCTGGTTCAGCTTCAATCTGCTGCGCTCGCGGCCCGGCCGCGCGATCCGCGCGCTGCGCGGCGGCGCGACGCTGCTCGCCAGCGTCGGCGCTGACGCCTACCGCGTCCGCCTATCGCTGTTCGTCGTCGCGGCGTTGCTCGCCGGGCTGGCGGGCTGGCTCTACGCCCACATGAACCGCTTCGTCAGCCCGGCGCCGTTCGACGTCCGCGCGTCGATCGACTACCTGCTGATGGCGGTCGCCGGCGGCGTCGGCCACATCGCCGGCGCGATCGCCGGCTCGGCGCTGGTCCTCTTGCTTCGCAACTCGATCCAGGACGTGATGCCCCATCTCGCGCAAGGCGGAGCCCGGCTCGAGGTGATCGCCTTCAGCATCCTGTTCATCCTTCTCGTCCACCACGCGCGCGCCGGTCTGGTCGGCTACGTCGTGCGCTGGAGTCGCGGCCGATTTGCGGCCGTGCCGCGGCCGGACGGACCCGCGGCCGACGACACCCGGATCGCCGCACCGCTGGCGCGGCGCGCGATGCCCACGCGCGGCAGCGAGCTGCTCGAAGTCACCGGCGTCGTCAAGCGCTTCGGTGGCCTCGTCGCCGTCGACGACGTCAGCTTCGCGGTCGCCGCCGGCGAGATCGTCGGCCTGATCGGGCCGAACGGAGCCGGCAAGTCGACGATGTTCAACCTCCTCACCGGCACCTTGCGGATGAACGCCGGCACGGTCGAGTTCGCCGGCCGCGATATCTCCGCGATGGCGCCGCAGCGGATCGCGCGGCTCGGCATCGCGCGCACGTTCCAGCACGTCAGGCTGCGGCCGGCGATGAGCCTGATCGACAACGTTGCGCTCGGCGCGCACGCGCGCGGCAGCGCCGGTGTCGTCCGGGCCGGCCTCGGCCTCGACCGCGCCGAAGAGCGCAGGATCTTCGCCGAGGCGCGCCGCCAGCTCGATCGCGTCGGCCTCGGCGATCGCGCCGGCGAGCGCGCCGGCAGCCTGCCGCTCGGCACGCAGCGCATTCTCGAGATCGCGCGCGCTCTCGCCGCCGACCCGATCCTGCTCGTCCTCGACGAGCCTGCAGCGGGCCTGCGCCGCGCCGAGAAGGGCGCGCTCGCGGCGATGCTGAAGAAGCTGCGCGACGAAGGGGTGACGATCCTCGTCGTCGAGCACGACATGGAGTTCGTCATGCAGCTCGTCGACCGCCTCGTCGTGATGGACTTCGGCGCCAAGCTCGTCGAAGGCGCACCGGCGGCGGTGCGCGCCGATCCGCGCGTGCAGGCGGCCTATCTCGGGGCGTCGGCATGAGCGCGGTGCGCGTTCCGGCGTCGAACGGTGCGGCCATGCCTCTGCTGCTCGAGATCGTCGATCTGCACGTCGCCTACGGGCAGGTCGAAGCCGTGCGCGGCGTCTCGCTCGCGCTTCGCCGCGGCCAGATCGTCTCGGTCATCGGCCCGAACGGCGCTGGCAAGACGACGCTGCTCGCCGCCGCGATGGGCCTGCTGCCCGCGCGCGGCGGCCTCGCGTTCGATGGCGAGCCGCTCGACGGCGTCGACGTCGAGTCGCGCGTCGAGCGCGGCCTCACCCTCGTTCCCGAGCAGCGCGAGCTGTTCGGCGCGCTCAGCGTCGCCGACAACCTCCTGCTCGGCGGCTATGCACGCCGGCTCGGCGCCAGCGAGCGCGCGCGCAGCATCGATGCCGTCTATGCCCGTTTCCCGAAGCTCGCCGATCGGCGCGCGCAGCTGGCGAGCACGCTCTCGGGCGGCGAACGGCAGATGCTCGCGCTCGGCCGGGCGCTGATGTCGAAGCCGCGCCTTCTCATGCTCGACGAGCCGAGCCTCGGCCTCGCGCCGCTGATCGTCCGCGAGATCCTGGCGATCGTGCGCGCGCTGCGCGACGAGGGCGTCGCGATCCTGCTCGTCGAGCAGAACGCGCGCGCCGCGCTCGAGATCTCCGACCACGGCTATGTCCTCGAGACGGGCGAGATCGTTCTCGCCGGTGCATCGGCGGCGCTCGCCGGCGACCCGCGCGTGCAGGCGACCTACCTCGGCGGCGCGACCGACGAGAACGGGCAGGGCGCCGACCATGGCTGACGAGCGCCTCGCCGACGTCGCCGCCGCCGAGCGGACGCTGCCGGCGCTGCTGCAGCGCCAGGCACGCCTGTTCGGCGAGCGGCCCTTCCTCAGCATCGCCGGCGCCGAGTGGCGCCATGCCG
>DASXLD010000112.1:0-1765 GCA_036496385.1 Caldimonas sp.
GCCGAGGTCGCGGTCTTCAGGCGCCTGCGCGTCGCGTTCTTCTCGACCGGCAACGAGCTGCGCTCGGTCGGCGAGGCGCTCGACCCCGGCTCGGTCTACGACAGCAATCGCTACACGCTGTGGGGCATGCTGCACCGGCTCGGCGTCGAAGTGCTCGACCTCGGCGTCGTGCGCGACGACCCGCAGGCGCTGGAAGCGGCGTTTCGCGCCGCCGCGTCGGCCGCCGACGTGGTGATCACGTCGGGCGGCGTCAGCGTCGGCGAGGCCGATCACACGAAGGCGGTGATGGCCGCGCTCGGCGACGTCCTCTTCTGGCGGATCGCGATGCGCCCCGGTCGGCCGATGGCGATCGGCCGCATCGCGAGCGGCGACCACGAGGCGATCCTGTTCGGGCTGCCCGGCAATCCGGTCGCGGTGATGGTGACGTTCTACGCCTTCGTCCGCGATGCGCTGCTCGCGATGGGCGGCGCCGGCCCGACGCCGATCCTGACCTTGCGCGCCGCCAGCGCGACCGCGATCAGGAAGCGCGCCGGCCGCACCGAGTACCAGCGCGGCATCGTCGAGCGGGCCAGCGACGGCCGCTGGCGGGTCCGCATGACCGGCTCGCAAGGCTCGGGCATCCTGCGCAGCATGAGCGAGGCGAACGGTCTCATCGTCCTCGGCCACGCGCAGGGCGACGTCGCGGCCGGCGACGAGGTCGACGTGCTGCCGTTCGAAGGATTGATCTAGGGCCCGAGTCGGCAAGCAGGGGGTCGGCGGCCGTCGAAGAATCGCGCCTCGTAGCGGCGCCATCAACGCGATCCCCGCATTCGGCCCACCGAGGCGCGAGCCGGTCAGGCGCGCGGCGGTTCGGGCTCGGCATCGAAGCGGTCGAAGCCGCAGTAGCAGATGAAGTGGCGGTTCGTCGCGCGGCCGAACAGTGCCATGCCGAGCCGCTCGGCAAGCTCGAGCCCCATCTGCGTGATGCCGCTGCGCGAGACGACGATCGGCACGCCCATCTGCGCCGACTTCATCACCATCTCGCTCGTCAGCCGGCCGGTGGTGTAGAAGGTCTTGTCTTCGCCACCAACGTCGTTCAGCCACATCCAGCCGGCGATCGTGTCGAGCGCGTTGTGGCGGCCGACGTCCTCGATGAAGATGAGCATCTCATCGTGGCGGAACAGCGCGCAGCCGTGCACCGAGCCGGCCGACTTGTACGTGCTTTCCTGCTTCCTCACTGCGTCGAGCAGGCGATAGAGCGTCGCCTGCGAGATGCGCGCTGCGGGATCGGTAGCGGCCGGCAGCCGGATCGAGTCGATCTCGCTCATCAGGTCGCCGAACACCGTGCCCTGGCCGCAGCCGGTGGTGACGACGCGCTTGGCGGTCTTCTCGGCGAAGCGGGCGATGCCGGCGCGCGTCTTGACGGCGGCGGCGTCGACGTCCCAGTCGACGGTGATCGAATCGATCTCGTCGGCGCGCTCGACCAGGCGCTGATTGCGCAGGTAGCCGAGGACGAGCAGCTCGGGCTCGGCGCCCAGCGTCATCAGCGTCACAAGCTCGCGGTTGTCGACGAACACCGTCAGCGCGCGCTCGGCCGGAATCGCGATCGTCCGCGTCGCGCCGAACTCGTCGCGGACGGCAATCCCGCGCGTCAGCGGCGCGCGCGCCGCAGTGAGGCGAAGGACGGGAGGAGCTATTTGCGGGGGCCCGTCATCTCCGCCGAAGTCGCCTTGTTGCTCGGCGGGCTGGTCGCGGCACCCGGCGGCGAATGCGCCCCCGAGGCCTC
>DASXLD010000113.1:0-6631 GCA_036496385.1 Caldimonas sp.
CGCCGACCGATCGCACCCAGGCGAACATCGGCGCGATCAGGGGAGCTTGCTCGAGCGACGTGCGAACGCTGGCGACCGCGGGCTCCCAGAAGAAGTAGCCGAGCGCGGCGGCCGCGCCGCCGACCAGCACCAGCGGTACGAGCGACAACACGACCACCCTCGGATGCAGGCAGTACGCTGCCGCACGCCAGAAGGAGTCGAGCAGCTCGCGCGTCATTGTCGAAAGTGTAAGAGCCGGGAAGCTGCCGCTTCGACCCGAGCGACATTGCCGCCGCGTCGGCCGTCGCGTCGCGGAGGCTGTCAATACGTCACGGTTTCGCCGAGCACGGCAAGCCCGTCCGCCGAGAGGCGTCATGCGCGACGCGACCGCTGCCTAGAATTTGAGCATGCCGTTACATTCGCCGACCCTGCTGGTCGCGTGCGCGACCGTTCTCGTGCTCGCCAGCGTAGTCTCGGCGTCGATCGGTCTCAGGCAGGGTCGCCGCGGCGTCCGCTGGTGGCTGGCCGCCAACCTGCTGCTCGCCGCCGCGCTCGTCGTCGAGGCGACGACCGACCCGGCCGGCATCGCCGCGCCGATCGTCGCCGTCCTGGCGCTGCAATGGCCGATCGTCACCCTCGCCGGGATCCGCCGCTTCTACGCTCGCGGCGGCTCGCGCGTCTACGAATGGTCGGATCGCGGCGCCTTCGCGTTCATGGTGTTCGCGGTCGTCGTCAGCTTCCTCGAGCCGATGGGGCTCGCGAACCACGCCCAGATCCACGCGATGGCGTCGTTCAGCCTTCTGCTCTATGCAGCCTCGGCCGTGGCGCGGCTCGAGGACTACGCCACCAGCTCGACGTTGCAGCTGCTGCGCACCGGCATCGTCGTCGCGGCGCTTCTCCAAGCGGCATGGCTGGCGCTCGGCACCACCTATCTCAGCTCGATCGTCCCGATCAACGACGCCGTGCTCGGCGCGACGGTGGGAACCACCGGCATTGCCTTGCTGATGACGCAGCTGACGCCGATCATGAACCTCGAGCGCAAGATCGCCCATCTGCTCGCGTCGCAGAGGAAGCTTCGCAATCTCGTCGATGTCGACGCGCTGACGCGGTTGCCGAACCGGCGCCACTTCCATGAGCTCGCCGAACGCGCGATCGAGGCGGCGCGCGACGCGGCAACGCTGATCGTCTTCGATGTCGACCAGCTGAAGCGGATCAACGAGCTGCTCGGCCACGCCACCGGCGACGAGGCGCTGCGCCAGATCGGCACCGCCTTGCGCGAGACGCTGCGGCGGCGCGACGTCGCCGGCCGCCTCGGCGGCGACGAATTCGCGATCGTCCTGCCGCGCACGCGCCTGGCCGACTCGGCCATCGTCGTCTCGCGGATCATTGCCCGTCTCGACGACCGCCAGGTCGCGCCGCGCATCGCCCGCGTCGCGCTCAACGTCGGCTCGGTCCAGTTCAAGCCGAACGAGACGGTCGGCGATGCCCTGCGCCGCGCCGATGCCGAGCTCGTGCGCAGCCGCGACAACGAGCGCAACGCCCAGACGATGCCGCTGCCGCGCGACGACGACCCCGCTGCGCAGGCGGAGCCGAAGTCGACGGTGTCGCCGGCGACGCCGTCGGCGCTGATGAGCCTGATCCCGGTCGGCGAAGTCAGCGTCGAGGCGGCTCGCTAGCGGGCCGACGCGGCCAGACGGAGCACCGGCCAGCCGCGACGCATCGCCTCGGCGTCGAGGCGCGCATCCGGCTCGACGACCACCGGAAAGCCGACCGCCGACAGCAACGGCAGATCATTGATCGAGTCGCTGTAGAAGGTCGCGTCGGCGAGATCGGAATCAGGCCGCGCCTGCGCGGCGAGCCACTCCGACAAGCGGGCGAGCTTGCCGCCGCGCATGTTGACGATGCCGCGGGTGCGGCCGGTGAACGCACCGCCGGCATCGACGTCGAGCTCGGTCGCGATCAGCTCGGCGATGCCGAGCGCGGCCGCGATCGGCCCGGTGAGGAAGCGATTGGTCGCCGTCGTCAGGACGAGACGGTCGCCGGCGGCGCGGTGCTGCGCGACCAGCGCGCGCGCCGCGGCACCGATGCGCGGCTCGATCGCCACGGCAACGAAGCGTTCGCGCAGCGGCGCCCACGCCTCGGCCGAGCGGCCGGCGAGCGTCGCTGCGTAGAAGGCGGCGAACTCGTCGGCCGTGATCGCGCCGTTCGCATAGCGCACGGCGACCTCGCGATTGGCGACGCCGAAGGTCTCGCGATCGAGGATGCCCTCGTCGACGAGGAACGCGCACCAGAGAACGTCGGTGTCGCCGGCGAGCAGCGTGCCGTCGAGATCGAACAGTGCGAGCCGGGCCAAGGATCAGGGCGACCGCAAATGCCAGGCGCGCGGTCGCGTGAAGGCCCGGATGCCGTGGGTCGAGAGCGTCACGCCGACTCCCGAGTCGCCGCGGCCCGACCACGGCAGGCGCGGGCTGACGCGGTCGCAGCAGTTCCAGTAGACGCTGCCGGCGCGGACCTGCCCGAGCAGCCTCGCGGCGCGCGCCTCGTCGCGGCTGTAGATCCCTGCGGTGAGGCCGTAGCGGGTGTCGTTCATGAGAGCGAGCGCCTCGTCGTCATCGGCAACCTTCTGGATGCCGATGATCGGGCCGAAGCTTTCATCGCGCATCACCGCCATCGTGTGGTCGACGTTCGTCAGCACGGTCGGTTCGAACCAGTTGCCGGCGCGGTCGATTCGTCTGCCGCCGAGCAGGAGCGTCGCGCCCTTGGCGAGCGCGTCGGCCACCTGCGCTTCGAGAACGTCGAGCTGCGGCCGGCGCGTCAGCGGGCCGATGTAGCTGCCGTCGGCGAGCGGATCACCGACCTTGAAAGCCTTGACGGTGGCGGCGAAGTGGGCGACGAACGCATCGTGCACGCGCGCGTGGACGTAGATCCGCTCGACCGAGCAGCAGCTCTGCCCGGTGTTGTACATCGCGCCGTCGGCGAGCGACTCGGCGGCAGCCTTGAGGTCGGCATCGTCGGCGACGTAAGTCGGGTCCTTGCCACCGAGCTCGAGCTGCAGCTGCACCATGCGCGAGCCCATCGCCTGCGCGATCCTCGCGCCGGTAGCGACCGAGCCGGTGAAGAAGACGCCATCGACCTCCTGCGCGAGCAGCGCCGCGCCGACGTCGCCGCCACCGACGACGGTGACGAAGGCATCGGCCGGAACGCCCGCGCCGTGCAGCAGCCGGTCGATCTCCAGCCCCGTCAGCGTCGCGAACTCCGACGGCTTGTAGAGCACCGCGTTGCCGGCGAGGAGAGCCGGGACGAAGACGTTGCCGCCGACGAAGTACGGGTAGTTCCACGCCGAGATGTTGGCGACGACGCCGAGCGGGTCGTGCTCGATCCGCTCGGTCATCGCGCCGTCCGCGAGCACCGTCTCGGCGGCGATCGTCCGCTCGACCGCGGCGAGGAAGAAGTCGATCCGGCCGAGAAAGCCGTTCAGCTCGTTGCGCGACTGCGCAAGGGGCTTGCCGACTTCCTGCGTCAGCGTCCGTGCGAGCGGCTCGATCTCCGCTGCGATCGCGGCGCGAAAGCGCGCGATCGCGGCGCTGCGCTCGCTGAGCGGCGTCGCCTGCCACGCCGGCTGCGCGCGGCGGGCGCGCTTGGCCTTCGCAGCGACGCTCGCGGCGTCGTCGGCGGCGACGTCGGCGAGCGGCGAGCCGTCGGCCGGATTCGTGGTCCGCAACGTGCTCATGCCGCGCTGCGCGCTGCGCGTGCGGCGACGAGGAATTCGTCGAGCAGCGGCCGGTCGTCGAGCGTGCCCTCGCCGCGCCGATGAAATTCCGGATGCCACTGCACTGCCGCCATGTAAGTGCCTTCCGGCCGGCGGATCGCCTCGATCATGCCGTCGGCCGGGCAGCGCGCCTCGACGACGAATCCCGGCGCGAGATCCTTGATGCCCTGGTGGTGGACGCTGTTGACGGTCGCCGAGCGCGTGCCCTCGAACAGCTGCGCAAGGCGCGTTCCGGGCGCGAACTCGACCGCATGCAGGTTGCGGTCGTAGAGGCCGGCGTCGCGATGGCGAACCGAGCCCGGGCGCTGGGTATCGATGTCCTGCAGCAACGTGCCGCCGAACGCGACGTTCATCAGCTGCAGGCCGCGGCAGACGCCGAGCACGGGCTTGCCGCGCTCGGCGAATGCGGCGAGCAGCGCCCGCTCGTAGTCGTCGCGGATGCGGTCGCCGCCCCACTTGGGCTGCAGCGGCGTTTCGCCATAGCTGCCCGGAGCGACGTCGGAGCCGCCTTCGAGAACGAGCGCATCGAGCCAGCCGGCGTAGTCGGCGAGCGAAACGTCGCCCTTTCGCGTATCGCCGGCCGGGCTCGGGATCATCACCGGCAGCGCTTCGCTCGACGATGCCACCCAGTGCGGCACCGACTGCTCGACGTACTGCAGCGTCTTGCCGGTGAAGATCGGCCGGGCTGGATCGGCGTGGAAGAAGCACGCCGAGATGCCGACCTTGACGCGGCCCACGCTCCTGCTCATGTCGTCACAAGGCGGCCGCGAACAGCCGCTCGAAGTCGGCCGCCGTCACCGGCTGCGGGTTGGTCTGGTGGCAGATGTCGGCGACCGCGATCTCGACCAGGCGCGGGATGGCGTCGCGTCCCACTCCCACCGCCGAGAGATTCGGGGCGATGCCGATCGTCCGCTTGAGGCCGCGCAGCCAGGCGATGAATCCGTCGCCGCCGCCACGAACGCCGACGACGTGCGCGAGCTCGTCGAACTTGGCCGGCGCCGCCGCCACGTTCCAGGCGAGCACGGTGTCGATCATCAGCGCGTTGGCAAGGCCATGGTGCAGGTCGCACACGGTGCCGAGCGCGTGCGCGCACGAGTGGACCGCCCCAAGATCCTTCTGGAACGCGATCGCGCCCATCATCGAGCTCATCATCATGTCGGCGCGGGCGGCGAGGTTGGCGGGCTCGCGCACCGCGGTCGCTAGCGCGCGCGCGGCGATCCGCGTGCCCTCGAGGGCGATGCCGTCGCAGAGCGGGTGGTAGGCGGGCGAAAGATAGCTCTCGACGTTGTGCGTCAGGGCGTCCATGCCGGTCGCGGCGGTCACCGCCGGCGGCAGGCCGAGCGTCAACTCGGGGTCGGCGAAGACGGCCTTGGCGAGGATGTGGGGCGAGAAGACGATCCGCTTGACGTGGCTCCGGTCGTCGCTGATGACGGCGCTGCGGCCGACCTCGCTGCCGGTGCCGGAGGTCGTCGGCAGGGCGACGAAATGCGGAACACTCGCGTCGATCGCGCGCACTTGGGGATGGTCGTACGCGTACTCGAGCACCTCGCCGTCCTTGGTCGCGATCACGCCGACGATCTTGGCAACGTCGAGCGCCGCGCCGCCGCCGATGCCGACGACGCAATCTGCGCGATGGCCGCGGTACGCGGCCGCACCGGCCATCGCCTGCGCTGCGGTCGGGTTGCCGAACACGCCGCCGAACACCGCGACGTCGAGGCCGGCGGCGGCGAGCTCGTCGCTCAGCTCGGCGAGAAACGGCAGCGCCGCGAGGCCCTTGTCGGTGACGACGAGCGGCCGCGCCAGGCCTTTTTCACGGAGGTGCTTGCCGACGAGCTTGCGCGCGCCGGGGCCGAAATGGATCGTGGTCGGAAACGCGAAGCGGACGATGGTCATCAGATGATCTCGAAGTAGCGCTTCATTTCCCAATCGGTGACGCCGTCGAGCCATTGCCGCCATTCCCAGTCGCGCGTCGCAGCGAAGTGGTCGACGAAGTCGTCGCCGAGCCAATCGCGGGCGATCGCCGAGTCCTTGAAGATGCGGGTCGTCTCGATCAGCGTTCGCGGCGCCCGCGCGACGTCCTCGCCGCCGAGGTTGGTGCCGGTGATCGGTGCGCCGAGCTTGAGCCCCTTCTCGACGCCGTGCAGGCCGGCAGCGATCACCGCCGCCATGGCGAGGTACGGATTGACGTCGGACCCCGGGCAGCGCGTCTCCAGGCGGGTCGCCTTCGGGCTGCCGGCGAGGACCCGAAAGCTCGCCGTCCGGTTGTCGATTCCCCAGGTCGGCTTGACCGGCGCCCAGAAGCCGTCGACGAGCCGCTTGTAGCTGTTGATCGTCGGCCAGAACATCGGCGCGAATTCCATCAGGCACGCGACCTGGCCGGCGACGTAGTGCTCGAACAGCGTGCTCATCCGGCGTGGCGAGCCGGCGTCGTAGAAGAGGTTCGCCTTGCCGTCCTTGCCTTCCTTCAGGCTCTGGTGGATGTGGCCGCTGCAGCCGGGGTACCTGGCGCTCCACTTGGCCATGAAGCTCGGCATGATCCCGAACCGCGCGCCGATCTCCTTGGCGCCGGTCTTGAACAGGATCGAGCGATCGGCCTGCTCGAGCGCTTCGCCGAATGCGATCGCCACTTCGTACACGCCGGGCCCGGTCTCGGTGTGCAAGCCCTCGATCGGCACTCCGAAGGCGAGCATCTCGTCCATCAGCGCGTTCATGAACTCGCGGTTGCGATTCATGCGCAGCAGCGAATAGCCGAACATGCCGGGCGTGATCGGCTCCGGGTCGACGCCGCGCTTGGCCGCCCACGACTGCGGCGTCTCGACGAAGTTGAACCACTCGAACTCCATTCCGCACATCGGCATGAAGCCCATCTTCGCGGCGCGGGCG
>DASXLD010000114.1:0-36332 GCA_036496385.1 Caldimonas sp.
CGCGCGCTGGACTGCGAGGGCGCGGCGCGCCACGCAGAGCGACTGATCGGCTGGGGCGAAGGTCTGACGCCGGCAGGTGACGATTTCTTGATCGGCCTGATCGCCGGCCTCGCTGCACTCGCCGGCGGCGACGAGCGGCGGCAGCGCTTTTACACCCTGTTCGCCGCGACCCTCTGTTCCGGCACCCAGCGGACGACGCCGATCGCGGCGCACTATCTGCGCCTCGCCGCATACGGCCACTACAACGAGACGCTCATCCGCGTGCGCGATGCGCTGCTCTGCGAGAGTGACCGGCGGGCAGTCGACACCGCCCTGCAAAGCGCGCTGGACGTCGGCGCCACCTCGGGCGCGGACACGATGAGCGGCTTGCTGGCGGGGCTCGGGGCGTGGTTGCCCGCGCCATGCAGCGCCGCGACGGCATGACATCGTCGCTTCGCTGGCCAAGGGCGAGCGAAGCGCGCAGCGCAGAGACATTCGCATGAGTACCGCGACGACGCGCTTCAAGGTATTCGCGAATCTATACAAGGATTCGGTGACGCTGATGCAGCTCGGCGCCCAGCTGCGCGAGCGCGACGGCGTCGCGCAGGCCTCCTGCGTGATGGCGACGCCGGCCAATCTGGCCCAGTTGCAGGACGCCGATCTTGCGATCGACGCCCGGCCGTCACCGTCCGATCTCCTCGTGGTCGTGCGCGGCGACCCGGGCGCGTGCGAGGAGGCGATCGAAGCTGCCGATGCGTTCCTGCAATCGAAGGGCGCAGCCGGCGACGGCGGCGCGGCCGCATTCTCGATGCCGCTGGCGAGCATCGCGCTCGGCGTCGAAAGCAACCCGGACGCAGACCTGGCGCTGATCTCGGTGCCGGGCGACTATGCCGCCGCCGAAGCGATCAAGGCGCTCGCGCTCGGCCTGCACGTGATGCTGTTTTCCGACAACGTGTCGATCGCCGAAGAGCGGGCGATCAAGACCGCGGGCCGCGACAAGGGCCTGCTGGTGATGGGGCCGGATTGCGGCACGGCGATCGTCAACGGCGTTCCGCTCGGCTTTGCCAACGTCGTGCGGCGCGGTGACATCGGTCTCGTCGCCGCCTCGGGAACGGGGCTGCAGGAGGTCACCTGCCGCATCCACAACCTGGGCGGCGGAATCTCGCAGGCGCTCGGCACCGGCGGCCGCGACCTCAAGGAGGAGATCGGCGGCATCACGATGCTGCAGGGGCTCGCCGCGCTCGCCGCGGATCGGCAGACGCGCGTGATCGTGCTGATCTCGAAGCCGCCCGCGCCTGCGATCGCACGCCGGATCGAGGAGGCGGCGGCCGCGGCCGGCAAGCCCGTCGTCATCCACTTCCTCGGCGCGCAGCCCGAGCAGGTTCGCGCCGGCTTGTCGAGCGCAGGGTCGCTGCGAGAGGCCGCCGACCTGGCCGTGGCGATCGCCCGCGGCGAGCCGGCGTCGCGCTCTGCGGAGACGCCGGCCGATGGCGTCGTCGCCGCCGTCGAGCGGCGCGCCGCAGCGATGACGCCGAAGCAGCGGTCGGTGCGCGGCCTCTTCACCGGCGGCACCTTCTGCTACGAGGCGCAGCTGGCGTTCATCGCGCGCGGCCTGACCTGCAGCTCGAACGCGCCGGCCAAAGGCGCGACGACGTTCGATGGCCGCTTCGACGGCCACGTCTTCCTCGATCTCGGTGACGACGACTACACGCGCGGGCGTCCGCACCCGATGATCGACCCGATGCTGCGCGACGCGGCGGTGCGCACGCAAGGTGCCGATCCACAGACCGCGGCGATCCTGTTCGACGTCGTGCTGGGATTCGGTTCGCACGCGAATCCGGCGGCCGGATTGGCGCGGGCGCTGACGCAGGCCGAGCGCGAAGCGGCAGCACAGGGCCGCACGCTGGCGATGATCGGTCACGTCTGCGGTACCGACGGTGACCCGCAGGACAGGGCCGCGCAGGTGCGGCAGCTCGAGGACGCCGGTGCCGTGATCGTCGGCAGCAATGTCGAGGCGGCAACGCTGGCGGCGCAGCTGGCGACGCGGCTCGTTGCGCGCGCAGGCGCAGGTCGAGCCTAGGAGCGCGCGATGTCCGCCAACGCGCTCTTCAAGGACACGCTGACCGTCGTCAACGTCGGCCTCAAGGGCTTCGGCGACGACGTCGTCGCCGCCGGCGGCCACTGCGTATCCCTCGACTGGCAGCCACCGGCACAAGGCGATCGCGAAGGCGGCTGGGCGCTGGCCGAAATTCTCGAGCACCCGCAGATTGCCGCCGCCAACGCCGCGGCGCTCGCCCGCTTCATCGCCGCCAACCCGGTCCTGATCGACGTCGCCACGGCGCGCGACGTGCTGCCCGGCATGGCGGGCGGTCGAAAGCTGATCGTGCATGCGGGGCCTCCGATCGCCTGGCGAGCGATGTGCGGGCCGATGCAGGGCGCAGTGCTCGGCGCAGCGGTCCTCGAAGGCTGGGCGGCGTCGGTCGACGCCGCCGAGCGTCTCGTCGCGACCGGCGGCGTCGAGCTCGCACCGTGCCATGACCAAGGCGCGGTCGGGCCGATGGCCGGCATCATCAGTCCGAGCATGCCGGTCTTCGTCGTCGAGAACAAGACGGCGGGCAATCGTGCGTACTGCAACTTCAACGAAGGGCTCGGCAAGGTGCTGCGCTTCGGCGCCAACGGGCCGGAGGTCATCGACCGCCTGCGCACGCTCGCCGAGACGATCGCGCCGACGCTGCGCGCGGTGCTGGCGCGCACCGGCCCGATCGAGCTGAAGCCGTTGATGGCCCAGGCGATCAACATGGGCGACGAGGTCCACAACCGCAACGTCGCTGCGACGGCGCTCTTCATCAAACGCGTCGCGCCGGCGCTGATCGACGCCGACGCGACGCGCGCGAATGCCGCGGCGACGCTGGCCTTCATCGCCGGCAACGACCACTTCTTCCTCAACCTGTCGATGGCGGCGTGCAAGTCGATGTGCGACGCGGCGGCGGGGGTCGCGGGCAGCTCGATGGTGACGGCCATGGCGCGCAACGGCGTCAACTTCGGCGTCCGCTTGTCGGGCACTGGCGACACCTGGTTCGAGGCGCCCGCGAATCCGGTCGACGGCCTCTACTTCCCTGGCTATTCGATCGCCGATGCCGCCGCCGATCTCGGCGATTCCGCGATCACCGAGACCGCCGGCGTCGGCGGCTTCGCGATGGCCGCGGCGCCGGCGATCGTCAAGTTCGTCGGCGGCACGCCCACCGATGCGATCCACCACAGCCTGCGCATGCGCGCGATCACGCTCGGGGTCAATCCGTCGTTCACGCTGCCGGCGCTAGACTTCGCGGCGGC
This sequence comes from Caldimonas sp., assembly GCA_036496385.1. Taxonomy (GTDB): domain Bacteria; phylum Pseudomonadota; class Gammaproteobacteria; order Burkholderiales; family Burkholderiaceae_C; genus Schlegelella_A. Next base: position 3,313 of record DASXLD010000114.1, read on the forward strand.
CGCGGTCGGCATCGACGCGCGCAAGGTGGTCGACAACGGCATCCTGCCGGTGATCAACAGCGGCATCGCGCACAGCCAGGCAGGCGTCGGCCAGATCGGCGCCGGCGTCACGACGGCGCCGATGGCGTGCTTCACGTCGGCGGTGAAGGCGCTTGCGCACAGCATCGGCGAGAGAGGGAGGCTGCCATGACCAAGCCGCTTGCAGTCGTCGCCGTCGGCGGCAACGCTCTGATCCTGGACGACCAGCACATGGCGCTCGCCGACCAGTACGACGCGGTCTGCGAAACGGCGACACACGTGGCGACGATGATCGCCGCCGGCTGGAATGTCGTGCTGACGCACGGCAACGGCCCGCAGGTCGGCTTCATCCTGCGCCGCTCGGAGATCGCCGACGGGCAAGTGCCGACGGTCCCGGTCCAGTACGCGGTCGGCGACACGCAGGGCGCGATCGGCTTCATGTTCCAGAACGCGCTCGGCAACGCGCTGTCGCGCCGCGGCATCCGCGTCCCCGTCGTCACTTTGGTCACGCAGACGCTGGTCGATCGCCGCGATCCGGCGTTCGCCAAGCCCGACAAGCCGATCGGTTCGTTCATGACCGAAGACGTCGCGCGCCGCCTGGCCGCCGAGCTCGCCTGGACGGTGATGCAGGACGGCAACCGCGGCTGGCGTCGCGCGATCGCGTCGCCGCAACCGGTGCGGGTGATCGAAGCGCCGATCATCGAACGCCTGGCCCGCGAGGGCGTGCTGATCGTCGCCTGCGGCGGCGGCGGCATCGCCGTCGAGGAGGTCGAGAAGGGCGAGCTGCGCGGCGTCGAGGCCGTGATCGACAAGGACCGCGCCTCGGCTCTGCTCGCGATCGAGATGTCGGCCGAGCTGCTGATGATTCCGACCGGCGTGCCGCGCGTCGCGATCCGGTTCGGCCAGCCCGACGAGCAATGGCTCGACCGGATCAGCGTCGCCCAGGCCGAGGCGTATGCGGCCGAGGGGCACTTCGGCGCCGGCAGCATGGGCCCGAAGATCGAGGCCTTGCTCAACTTCGTCAAGCGCCGCCCCGGCGGGCGCGGCGTGATCACCAACGCCGAGAACATCGAGCGCGCCCTGCGCGGCGAGACCGGCACCTGGATCGAAGGCTAGCGCCGATGGAAACCACGCTGCTCGCCGTCAACGGAACGTTGATGCGCGGCCTCGAGCTCAATCCCAACCTGCTCGCGGTCGGCGCGACGTTCGTTCGCGAGGACGAGACCGACGCCTGCTATCGGCTCTGGTCGATCGGCGATCGTCATCCGGCAATGCAGCGCACGCCGGGCACCCGCACGCGCGTCGCGCTCGAGCTCTGGGCCGTGCCGGTCGCGGGCCTGGCGCGGCTGCTGCAGAGCGAGCCGCCCGGGCTGGCGATCGGCAAAGTCGTCCTGAAGGACGGCTCGATCGTGCTCGGCGTCCTCGGCGAGCCCTTCCTCTGCGAAGGGCAGCGCGAAATCAGCGAGTTCGGCGGCTGGCGCGCTTATACGGCGTCGCCGATTTATCGGGCAGACAACAAGGGAGGAAAAACATGAATGCTGAAGCTCATGCGAGTGCGGGACGTCTCTGGGTCCCAGGCGACTGGAACGGCTTCTTCGGCCTGTTCACCAACGTCCTGCTGAATGTCATCGTCCTGACCGGCCTCTGCCTGGGGGTCGTTCAGCTTCCGGCCGACACCGTGTTCGGTCGCATCCTGCCGGCGCTCGGCATCGCCTTGCCGCTCGGCAACCTGTTCTACGCGTATCTCGCCTGGCAGCTCAGCAAGCGCGAGGGCCGCGGCGACGTGACGGCGATGCCGTACGGGCCGAGCGTGCCGCACATGTTCATCGTCGTCTTCCTGGTCATGCTGCCGGTCTACCTGGAGACGAAGAACCCGCTGGTCGCCTGGTACGGCGGGCTCGCGTGGTGCTTCATCATCGGCGTCATCGTCCTGCTCGGCGCTTTCGTCGGCCCGCAGCTTCGCGCCCTGACGCCGCGCGCGGCGATGCTCGGGACGCTGGCCGGCATCTCGATCGCCTTCATCTCGATGCGCCCGGCGTTCCAGCTCTGGGAGACGCCGTGGATCGGCCTGGCGTGCTTCGCGATCGTCCTGATCGCCTGGACGGCGAACGTCCGGCTGCCGGGCGGCCTGCCCGGCGGGCTCGTCGCGGTGATCGTCGGCTCGGCGATCGGCTGGATCGCCTCGCTCGCGGGCTGGAGCGACTACATGCAGCCGGCGGCGGTGAGCAAGTCGCTCGGCCAGTTCGGGCTGCACCTGCCCGTGTTCTCGAACGACGTCTGGACCGGGCTCGCGAAGGTGGCGCCGCTCCTCGCTACGGCGATCCCGCTGGGCATCTACAACTTCACCGAGGCGATGAACAACGTCGAGAGCGCCTCGGCCGCCGGCGACAACTACGACCTGCGCAAGATCCTGCTGGCCGACGGCCTCGGCGCGGTCGTGGGCTCGATGCTCGGCAGTCCGTTTCCTCCCGCCGTCTACATCGGTCACCCGGGTTGGAAGGCGGTCGGCGGCCGAATCGGCTACTCGCTCGCGACCGGCATCGCGATCGCGCTCGTCTGCTTCCTCGGCCTCACCGCGCTGCTGCTGGCGCTGATTCCGCTGGTCGCGATCCTGCCGATCCTGCTCTACATCGGCCTCGTCATCGGTGCGCAGGCGTTCCAGGCTTCGCCGGCCAAGCACGCGCCGGCAATCGTGCTGGCGCTGATCCCCAACATCGCCGAGTGGGCGAAGACGCAGATCGACGGCGCGCTCGGTGCGGCCGGCACCTCCGTCACGGCCATCGGGCTCGGCAAGCTGGCCGGGTTCGGCGTCCTCTACAAGGGCCTGGAATCGGTCGGCGGCGGCTCGGTGCTGGCGGGAATGGTGCTGGGCGCGATCGCCGTCTGCGTGATCGACAACAAGATGCGGCACGCCGTCGTCTGGGCGGTTGCGGGCGCCGCTCTCTCCTACATCGGACTGATCCATGGCGAGCAGCTCGGCTGGGGCGTGTCGCCGCTGGTCTCGCTCGGCTACCTGATGTTTGCCGTCACCTGCGCGATCCTCATGCGCGGGCAAGCTGCGCTTCCCGCCGAGGCTTGATCGCGATCGGCCCTGCCCCGCCGGTGCGCGAGCGCCGGCGCGGGCTAGCCGCGCAGCGCCGCCAGTGCTCGCTCGGAGTCTGAAACCCAGCCGAAGAGCGCTCCCTGCGCCTTGACCATCTCGAGAGCGACGCGCTGGAATTCCGGAAAGTACGAGCCGACGCAATCGGCGAGGACGACGCACTCGTAGCCGCGATCGTTGGCCTCGCGCACGGTCGTGGTGACGCAGACCTCGGTCGTCACGCCGCAGACGATCAAAGACTTGATGCCCCGGTTGTGCAGGATGAGATCGAGGTCGGTGGCGCAGAACGCGCCTTTGCCGGGCTTGTCGACGACGACTTCGCCGGTCCGCGGAGCGAGTTGCGGCACGATCTCGTGGCCGCGCTCGCCGCGCACCAGCAGTCGCCCCATCGGGCCCGGATCGCCGATGCGCGTGGCGCCGCGGCCGCGAACGATCTTGGTCGGCGGGCAGTCGGCCAGATCCGGGCTGTGCCCCTCGCGCGTGTGGATCACCATCATCGCCATCGCACGCGCGGCGTCGAGCATCCGCTTGCACGGCGCGATCACCGCCTGCAGGGGCGTGACGTCGTTGCCGAGCGCTTCGCCGAAGCCTCCCGGCTCGACGAAATCGCGCTGCATGTCGATCACGACGAGCGCCGTCGACTGCAGATCGAACTCGTATTCGTACGGTTCGGCGCGCATCGATCTCTTAGCCATCGTCCCTCCTGTCGGCATTCGCCGTCATGGTACTGCGACGAAGTCCCGAAGAATACCTGCCGATGCACGGCCGAACGCGTGCGCTGACGTACAGTGCGCACGGCGGGCCGCTAGCTCATGATTGGTTAGAGCAGCAGACTCATAATCTGTTGGTGCCGTGTTCGACTCACGGGCGGCCTACCATGAACCTTGCAGCGGTCGGCTCGCGGCGACTCGGACCGTGAGGCAGGCGTCGCACGGGCGCGCTGGCGCGACGATCGCCCGCTACTTCGTGCTGAGCGCGTTGCTCACCAGGCGCGAGGTGATGTCGACGATCTGGATCATCCGGTTGTAGGCCATCCGCGTCGGCCCGATGACGCCGAGCGTGCCGACGATCTGGCCATCGACCTCGTACGGCGCCGACACGACCGAGAGCTCCTCGTACGGCACCACCAGGCTCTCGCCGCCGATGAAGATGCGAACGCCTTCGGCGCGGCTCGAGACGTCGAGCAGGCGCATCAGCTGCGTTTTCTGCTCGAACAGGTCGAACAGCTTCCTCAGGCTGCCCATGTCGCTCGAGAAGTCCTGAATCGCGAGCAGATTGCGCTCGCCGGCGACGACGACCTGGTCGTGACTCTCGGCGATCGCATCGCTGCCGGCCTGCACGGCGGCGAGCATCAGCGCCGAGATCTCGCCGCGTAGCGCGTCGACTTCGCCCTTGAGCCGCTCGCGAACCTCCTCGAGCGTCAACCCGGCATAGTGCGCGGTCAGGAAGTTGCTCGCTTCCTGCAGCTGCGCCGCCGTGTAGTCGTGCCTGGTGAAGATGACGCGGTTCTGCACGTCGCCATCGGGCGCGACCAGGATCAGCAGCACGCGCCGCTCGGAGAGGCGCATGAACTCGATGTGGTGAAAGACGCTCGGCTTCTTCGGCACCGTGATCACGCCGACGAAGCTCGACAGGCTCGACAGCAGCTGCGCCGCATTGGCGATTACGCGCTGCGGCTGGTCGGCGTGCAGCTGCGCCTCGATCGGCTCGCCCGTGCCGTGCTTGGCGACGTCGCCCGGCTGTGCCGTCAGCATGGTGTCGACGAAGAGACGATAGCCGCGCGCGGTCGGGATCCGGCCGGCGCTCGTGTGCGGGCTCGAGATCAGGCCGAGCTCCTCGAGGTCGGCCATGACGTTTCGGATCGTCGCCGGCGACAGCTCGAGGCCGCTCGCGCGCGAGAGCGTGCGCGAGCCGACCGGCTGACCATCGGCGATGTAGCGCTCGACGAGCGTCTTCAGGAGGGTCTTGGCGCGTTCGTCCAGCATCGATTCGGCACCCTTCGCACACCCGATTCTGCCTCTGTCTGCAGAGGGTGCTGTGGTGTAATCCCACGAATGGCGACCCGCTTTCGGCACGCTGCGCTCGTCGGCAAGTTCGACGCCGAAGGGATCCGCGAAGAGCTGGAATCGGTGGCCGCATTCCTGGTCGCCAACGGCCTCGCGGTGACGCTCGAGGAAGACACGGCTGCCAAGACCGGGATCGATCGCTACCCGCGGCTTGCCGCCGACGCGCTCGGTGGCGCATGCGACATCGCGGTCGTCGTCGGCGGCGACGGCACGATGCTCGGCATCGCCCGCCAGCTCGCCCGCCACGACACGCCGCTGGTCGGCATCAACCAGGGCCGGCTCGGCTTCATCACCGACGTCGCGCTGGGCGACTTCCAGCTTGCGCTCGCCGCCATCCTTGCCGGCGACTACGGCGAGGAGAAGCGGACGATGCTCGAGGGCGGCGTCGAGCGCGACGGCAAGACGATCTTCAGCAGCATCGCGCTCAACGACGTCATCGTCAGCCGCGGCGCGACGGCGGGGATGGTCGAGCTGCGGATCGAGATCGACGGCGAGTTCGTCGCCCAGTTGCGCGCCGACGGCTTGATCGTCACCTCGCCCACCGGCTCGACCGCCTACGCCCTTTCTGCCGGTGGGCCGATCCTGCACCCGGGCATCGCGGCGTGGGCGCTGGTGCCGATCGCGCCGCACGATCTGTCGAACCGGCCGATCGTCGTCCCCGACAGCGGCGAGGTCCAGGTCGAGATCGTCGCCGGCCGCGACGCCAGCGTGAACTTCGACATGCAGTCGCTGACCAGCCTCGCGCACGGCGACCGCATCTGTGTGCGCCGCTCGGCCGACCGCGTACGCTTCCTCCATCCGCGCGGCTGGAGCTACTTCGCGACGCTGCGCGGCAAGCTGCACTGGGCGTCCGGATCGGCCTGACTTCGCGAACACCAGTCATGCTGCACCGTCTCGCGATCCGCGATTTCGTGATCGTCGACGCGCTCGAGATCGAGTTCGCGCCGGGCTTCGGCGTGCTGAGCGGCGAGACCGGCGCCGGCAAGTCGATCCTCGTCGATGCGCTGCAGCTCGCCCTCGGCGGCCGCGGCGATGCCGGTGTCGTCCGCGAGGGTCGCGCGCGTGCCGAGATCAGCGCCGAGTTCGACGTCCCGCCGCCGCTCGCCGCCTGGCTCGCCGACGCCGGCTTCGACGCCGACGCCGGCGACGCCGGTCGCATGCTGGTCCGGCGGACGATCGACGCGCAGGGCAAGAGCCGGGCGTGGATCAACGGCGGCAACGCGACCATCGCGCAGCTGCGCGACGCCGCCGAGCACCTGGTCGAGATCCACGGCCAGCACGCCTGGCAAGGGTTGACGCGAGCGCCCGCGGTGCGCGCGCTGCTCGACGATTTCGCGGCGCTCGACACCCGGCCGCTGGCGGCGCGCTGGTCGGCGTGGCGCAACGCCGCGCAAACGCTGGCGGCGGCGCGCGCGCAGCAAGGCGATCTCGAACGCGAGCGCGAGCGGCTCGCCTGGCAGATCGGCGAGGTCGCCAAGCTCGCTCCCGGCAGCGACGAATGGACCGAGCTCGACGCCGAGCACACGCGGCTCGCGCACGGCCAGTCGCTGATCGACGCCGCGCGCACTGCGATCGACGCGATCTCGGAAGCCGAGGCCAGCGCCGACGCGCTCGTCGGCCGCGCCGTCGACGCCCTGCAATCGGTCGCCGAGTTCGACCCCCGGCTCCAGGATCCGCTCGCTGCGTTGCAGGGCGCGCAGGCCGAGCTGCAGGACGCGGCGCACTCGCTCGCCGGCTATCTCGACCGCGTCGAGCTCGATCCCGGGCGCATGCGCGAGATCGACGAGCGGGTCTCGGCGTGGCTGACGCTGGCGCGTCGCCATCGCCGCCCGCCGGCCGAGCTGCCGGCGCTGCTCGCGCAATGGCAAGGCGAGCTGCGCACGCTCGACGCCGCCGCCGATCTCGACGCGCTCGAGCGCGCCGGGGCTGCAGCGCGCGCTGGCTACGACGCCGAGGCGCGCCGTGTCTCGGCGGCACGGCGCGCGGCGGCGCCGAAGTTCGCGGCGGCAGTGACGAAGACGATGCAGCTGCTCGGCATGTCCGGCGGTCGTTTTGCGGTCGATCTCGCCGCCACCGAGGCACCGCAGTCGTTCGGTGCCGAGACGGTCGAATTCCTCGTCGCCGGGCACGCCGGGGCGACGCCGCGGCCGCTCGCCAAGGTTGCTTCGGGCGGCGAGCTCTCGCGCATCGCCCTTGCCGTCGCCGTCGTCGGCATCGAGCCCCAGCCCGGGCACGACGCGCCGGCAACGCTGATCTTCGACGAGGTCGACGCCGGCATCGGCGGCGCCATCGCCGAGACCGTCGGCCGCCTCATGAAGCAGCTCGGCAGCGGCCGCCAGGTGCTCGCCGTGACGCACTTGCCGCAGGTCGCGGCGTGCGCCGACCATCATTTCGTGGTCCGCAAGGAGTCGCGCGGCGGCACCGCCGCGAGCGCGGTCGAGCCGGTCGCCGGCGAAGCCCGCGTCGCCGAGATCGCGCGCATGCTCGGCGGCGAGAAGCTGTCGTCGACCAGTCTCGCGCACGCGCAGGAAATGCTCGACGCAAGCGCCGACGATCACGCTCCACCGAAGCGATCGAACGCGCGAAGGGCGGCATCGTGAACGACCCCGATGGGGTCGGCCCCTCCCTCCCGGAGGGAGGGAAGCGAAGCGGGGAGGGAGCTGCCCCGGAAGCTCCCTTGCGGAGCAAGGGAGGGGAGCCAAGCGGGGAGGGGGCAGCCCGGTCGCACGCCGCGGCTGGCGAAACCAGCCGCGACGCGGGCAACGCCAACCGTGCCCCACGAGAAGTCGTTCTGGTCACCGGCATTTCAGGGTCAGGAAAGTCGGTGGCGCTGCACGCGCTCGAAGATGCCGGCTTCTTCTGCGTCGACAACCTGCCGCCCGAGCTGCTGCGCGAGTTCCTCCGCCTCGAGACGCAGCGCCGCGACCGGCGCCTCGCGATCGCCGTCGACGTCCGCAGCGCCGGCTCGCTGCCGCACCTGCTGCCGGTGCTGGCGCAGCTGCGCGACGAAGGCATCGGCGTGCAATCGATCTTCCTCGACGCGACGACGGCGGCGCTGGTGCGGCGCTTCTCGGAGACGCGCCGGGCGCACCCGCTCGCCGACCGCGGCGACCTGGTCGAGGCGATCGAGCTCGAGCGCCAGCTGCTCGCCGGCCTGCGCGAGCTCTCGACCGTGATCGACACCAGCCAGTTGCGGCCGACCCAGCTGCGGGCCTGGATGCGCGAGCTCGTCGGCGCCAGAGGCAGCCGCCTGACGCTGGTCTTCGAGAGCTTCGCGTACAAGCACGGCGTCCCGCTCGATGCCGACTACGTGTTCGACATCCGCGTCCTGCCGAATCCGCACTACGTCCGCGAGCTGCGGCCGCTGAGCGGCCGCGACGATGCCGTCGCCGCCTACCTCGCGGCGCAGCCCGAGGTGCTCGACATGCTGGCGCAGGTCGAGGCGTTCCTGCGCCGCTGGCTGCCGGCATTCGAGGCCGACCAGCGCAGCTACCTGACGGTCGCCATCGGCTGCACCGGCGGCCAGCACCGCTCGGTCTGGTTCGCCGAGCGGCTCGCCGAAGCGTTCGCAAGCGACGGCGCAGCGCTCGTTCGCCATCGCGAGCTCGACGCGACCTCCTGACTCGTGCCGTTGCGGCCATGGGCGAGCTGCCGCTCTTCCCGCTCCGCACTGTCCTCTTCCCGGACGGCCTGCTCGAGTTGAAGATCTTCGAGGCGCGCTACCTCGACCTGATGGCGGGCTGCCTGCGCGAGCGCACGCCGTTCGGCGTCGTCGCGCTGCGCGCCGGCAGCGAAGCGCGCAGCAGCGGCGGCGACGCGGTGCAGCTGTACGAGGTCGGCACGCTCGCCGAGCTGATCGAGGTCGACAGCGCCGAGGCCGGCATCCTTCTCGTCCGCTGCCGTGGCGGCGAGCGCTTCAAGGTCGGCACGACGCGCCAGGAGCGCGACGGGCTGTGGCTCGCTACGGCGGCCGAACCGGTCGCGGCGGACCCTGTCGTCGCGCCGACCGCCGGCCACGCCGACATCGTCAAGACGCTTGCCGACACCATCGCCGGGCTCGCGGCGCAAGGATCGCGCCCCTTCCTCGAGCCGCGCCGATTCGATTCCGCAGCCTGGGTCGCGAACCGCTGGTGCGAGATCCTGCCGATGCCGCTCGCGGTGCGGCAACGTCTGCTGACGCTCGTCGATCCGGTCGCGCGCCTCGACGTCGTCGTCTCGCTGTTGCGGGCACGCGAAGCGCAGTGAGGCCGCGCGGGCCGCGGCGCGATCGCCGCGGTCGCGGCGCGCACCGCTCAGGCGTCGACGGCGGCGATCGCCTGCAGACGCTTGCGCAGCGGCGCCGGCAGGCCGAGCGCAAGCGCGTCGTCAGGCACGAACCAGCGCCCGCGCGGCCAGCGAGCGAGCATCGGCGCGAGCGCACGCGCCGGCGTTGGCGTCGGGAAGGTCCAGCGCACCGGCTGCAGATGCCAGTCGAAGTGGGTCAGGACATGGACGAACGACGGTCGCTGCACCCGGATGCCGGGCCACGCGGCGACGAGCACGTCGAGCTCGGCGAGCGAATCGAGCTCCGGCAGGCTCCAGAGGCCGGCCCAGACGCCGCTCGCGTCGCGCTCGACGAGGAAGATCTCGTCGCGATGACAGAGCTCGAGCCAGACGTTGTCGCGCCGGCCGCGGACGAGGCGGCGCGACTTCACTGGGAAGCGCTCCTGCGTTGCCGAGCGCGCCGCAGCGCACAGCGCCTGCACCGGGCAAAGCAGGCAGTGCGGGGCGCGCGCTCGGCAGAGCGTCGCCCCGACGTCCATCAACCCCTGCGTGTAGGCCTCGATGTCGTCGGCAGGCAGGAGCGCGGTCGCCGCGCTCCAGAGCGCGCGTTCGCTGCGCGGATCGGCGAGATCGCGGTCGAATGCAAGAACGCGCGCGAGGATGCGCCTGACGTTGCCATCGAGGATCGCCGCGCGCTCGCCGAAGCAGAACGCCGCGATCGCCGCCGCCGTCGAGCGGCCGATGCCCGGGAGTAGCGCAAGCGCTTCGCTGGTGCGCGGGAACGCGCCGCCATGTTCGGCGACGACGCGCTGCGCGCAGCGATGGAGGTTGCGCGCCCGGCCGTAGTAACCGAGCCCGCTCCACGCCGCCAGCACGTCGCCCGGCGCAGCGGCGGCGAGCACGCGGATGTCGGGGAAGCGCTCGACGAAGCGGGTGTAGTGGCCGAGCACCGTCTTCACCTGCGTCTGCTGCAGCATGACCTCGGACAGCCACACCCGATACGGGTCGCGCGTGCGTTGCCACGGCAGGTCGTGGCGGCCGTGTTGCTTCTGCCAGGCGACGATGCGCCCGGCGAAGCCGACTGGAAGATCGGACGGATCGCTCGCTTCGCGATCCGGGCGGCGAGCGTCGCTCAAGCCTGACGCTGCGCCATCTCTTCGACCGGCATCGCGTCGTTGAACAGCGGCAGGTCGACGTCGACGAGCGCAGCGTCGGTCGCGAGCGGCGCCGCGAACGCGTGCTCGCGCAAGGCCTCGGCGAGATCGCCGACCCTGGCCTGGAACTCCTGCAGGCGCCCGTCGTGGGCGTCGATCTCGGCGATCCGGTTCTCGAGCTCGCCGGCCGCGCCCTGCACCTTCTCGAGCGTCTCGGTGCGCCGCTTGAACGCCTTCCTGCGCTCTCGCAGCTGGCCGTCGACTTGCGCCGAGACCGCCTTGTTCCAGAGCTCGAGCTCGCTGCTCGCGTTTTCGAACACGACCCGCAGCTTCGAGACGAGCATGCGCCGGAACTGCTCCATGAACTTCGGCTGCGCGAGGCGCAGCGCCAGCGTCAGGCCGAGGTACTGGACATAGTTGTTCTCGATCAGCTGCAGCTCGCTCGCGAAGCGCTCGAAGTCGAGCGGCTTGCCGACGATGAGGCTGAAGCCGAACTCGGCGTTGAGGCGCGCGAACGACGCGCCGAGCATCTCGCGGATCTCGGCGTTGCGGCGCTGGCCGGCGGCAAGGAGCGCCCGCAGCCGCTCGCAGAGGGCAATGAAGGCCTTGCGGGCGCCGAGGTGCATGAACCCCGAACCCATCGCCGCCTGCATCTCGGCGACTTCGTCGCGCAGTCGGTCGGACGAGAGGTCGACGAGAACGTCCTTCAGCATCCTCGCGTGCACCGAGCGCATCGCCTGCAACAGCGTCGTGCACTGCTCGAACTCCGCCGTCTCGGCCTCGACGCGCTTGAGCATCAGGCGGACTTTGGAGCTGTTCTTGCCGCGCAGGCCGCGCAGCTCGAGCGTCTGCTCGGCGAGCTGCCGACGCTGGTCGCCGAGTTGGCGAACGACGTGGTTCTCGATCCGCTGCGCGCCCTCCTGGACGACCTGCTCGAGCACCTGGCGCCGCTGCGGCAGCAGCTGCGCGCCGAGCGCCGCCTCGAGGATCGGCAGCCGGCTTTCGTTGAGCGACATGTCGTCGCCGCCGACGCGAGCCGCGAGCGCCTGCCGGGCCGAGAGCGGGAAGACACGCTGAATGGCGACGCCGAGCGTGCGCGCGGTTTCGCGCTGCTGCTGCGCGATCTGCGCCTCGACTTCCTCGAGCGTCGCCAGTGGGTCGTCGAGGGCATCGATCTTGTTGAGGACGACGAACCGCGTCGGCGCGTGCGCGCCGAGATGATCCCGCCAGATCGCGAGATCGGACTTGGTGACGCCGGTGTCGGCGCCGAGGATGAAGACGGTCGCGTGCGCGCTCGGCAGCAGGCTCAGCGTCAGCTCGGGCTCGGCGCCGATCGCGTTCAGGCCCGGCGTGTCGAGCACGACCAGGCCCTGCTTGAGCAGCGGATGCGGATAGTTGATCAGCGCATGCCGCCACGCCGGCACCTCGACCTTGCCGGCATCGTCCTTGGGCGGATTGTCGTCGGGCTCATCGTCGTCCCAGAAGCCGAGCGCGCGCGCCTGCTCCTCGCTCACCCACTCGGTGCGCGTGACTTCGAGCAGCGACTGCGCGAGCTGGTCGGGATCGTTGACGTCGAGCTCGAGGCGACGCCACGCGCGCGGCTGCGAACGCATCTCGCCGAGCGAGAGGCCTTCGAGACGAGTCTCGATCGGCAACAGCAGGAGCGACGCCGGTTCGTCGCCGCGCCAGCCGAGCTCGACCGGGCACATCGTGGTCCGCCCCGGAGTCGCGGGCAGGATGCGCCGGCCGGTGTCGGCGAAGAAGATGGCGTTGATCAGCTCCGACTTGCCGCGCGAGAACTCGGCGACGAAAGCAACGACGAGCTTCTCGTTGCCGAGACGCTCGCGCAGCGCGCCGACCTGCTCGGCCGCCTCGCCCTGGGCAAGGTCGTGCTCGGCGAGGAAGCGCGCCAAGCCCTCGAGGCGCTCGCCGAGGGCAGCGCGCCAGCCCCCGAGGGCGTCGAGACTGGTGGCGAAGGAAGGCGTCATCGCACGGCGCAGGGCTTCGGGTCATGGTAGCGCACGAGTTCACGATCGAGCCGTGACCAAACGCTTCCTCGACGACCGCCTGCGGCCCTTTCGCACACCGCCCATCGGGCAGAAGGGTGGCTCGCCGGCGCCGCCGACGCGCGGCCGGTGCTCATCGTCGCTGGCAGTCCGGGCAGAAGAACGTCGCGCGGGCGTTCTGGACGATGCGCCGGATCGGCGTTCCGCAGCGAACGCACGGCGTGCCGGCCCGGCCGTAGACCTTGGCGTCGAGCTGGAACGCGCCGGCCGCGCCGTGCGCGTCACGGAAGTTGCGCAGCGTCGAGCCACCGAGCTCGACCGCCCGAGCGAGCGTCCGGCGCACCGCTTCGGCGAGGCGATCGGCGCGTGGGCGGGAGATGCGGGCGCTGCGCGTGCGCGGGTCGATCCCGGCCTCGAACAGCGCCTCGCACGCATAGATGTTGCCGGCGCCGACGACGATTTCGCCGCCGAGCAGCGCGCTCTTGACCGAAACGCGGCGGCGGCGCAGGGCGGCGTACAGGTGGGCACCGTCGAAGCGCTCGTCGAACGGCTCGAGGCCGAGGCCGGCGAGAAGCGTCGCCGCCGGCGGCACGTCGACCGCTTGCGACCAGACGACCGCGCCGAAGCGGCGTGGATCCGTCAGTCGCAGGGTGCCGCGGGCGGTGACGAGATCGAAGTGGTCGTGCGGTCCGGGCTCCTCCATCGTCGGCGCGAACGCGAGCGATCCCGACATGCCCAGGTGCATCAGCAAGCCGCCTCGCTCGAGCGCGAGCCAGAGATACTTGCCGCGCCGGCTGACGTCGCCGACGCGTCGCCCCACGATCGTCTCCGGGCTCACGCCGAGCGGCCAGCGCAGCGGCTTGCCGACCCGGACCGCGGTCACGCGCGCGCCGCGAATGCGCTCGGCGAAGCTCTGCCGGGTGACCTCGACTTCCGGGAGTTCGGGCATGAAAGGCTGTCTGCGGTTGGCGGCGCGCGCCGGACGAGGCGCCTTTGCACGGGCGCGGGGAATTATCACGATCGGCAGCGATCGGACGCTGAAGCACGGTCATGCGCAGGCCTTTCGGCGGGGTCCCCGCCGCGACCGCAAGACTAGAATCATGGCTCGCCTGAGGAGTCTTCCATGTCGGCGTTTCGCAAAGCTTTCGCCTCGGGTCCGCTTCCTGTCGTCGTCTCTCTGGCCATGCTCGTGGCGTTCGCCGCACCGGGCAGCGCGAACGCTGCCGATCCGGCCGACGGCAAGGTCGAGAACTCTTCGCTCGACGCGCCCCTTTTCTATCAATTGCTGCTCGGCGAGATCGAGCTGCGCGAAGGCCAGGCAGGCACTGCCTACCAGCTGATGCTCGACGCCGCCAGGCGAACCAAGGACGAGCAGCTGTTTCGCCGCGCCACCGAGATCGCGCTGCAGGCGCGCGCCGGCGAGCAGGCACTGTCGGCGACGCTCGCGTGGCGGCAAGCACTGCCCGACTCGACCGACGCGCTGCGCTATCACGTCCAGCTGCTGGTCGCGCTCAACCGCATCGGCGACGTCGAGGAGCCGCTCGGGCTGCTGCTGCAACGCACCGCGCGGCCGACGTTGCCCGCAGTGATCGAGGCGGTGCCTCGCTTCCTCGCGCGCTCGAGCGATCACAACGCGACCGCTGAGCTCGTCGAGCGAGTGCTGCGGCCGTACGCCGACGCGGCCGACACGAAGGCGTCGGCGTTCGTCGCCATGGGGCGGGCGTGGCTCGCCGCCGGCGATTCGACCAAGGCGCTAGCCTTCGCAGGCCGCGCGAGCGACGCCGATCCAGCCTCGGAGGGAGCCGCCTTCCTCGCCCTCGACCTGCTGCCCGGCACGCCGGACGCGGAAGCGATCGTGCAACGCCAGCTGGCGGCAAAGCCGAGCGGCCAGAACGTGCGGCTGCTCTATGTCCGCACGCTGGCGACGTCGCAGCGGCTCGCCGAGGCGGCGACCGAGATCGCCGTGCTGACTCGGAGCGACCCCAATCTCGCGCCGCCGTGGCTGACGCTCGGCGCACTCCAGATCGAAATGAAGCAGCCGAAGCAGGCGACCGAGGCGCTGCTCACGTACGTTCGCCTCGTCGAGGCCGGCGCCGCAGTCAACTTCGGGACGCCGGCGCAGCCGCCGGTCGCCGTCGCCGACGACGAGGACGACACGCCCCCCAACGTGAGCACCGCGCTCACGCAGGCCTACCTTCTCCTCGCCCAGGCTGCCGAGCAGCAGCAGGACTATGCCGGCGCCGAGCGCTGGCTCGCGCGCGTCGACAACCCGCAGCGAGCGCTCGAGGTGCAGGCGAGGCGGGCATCGCTGCTCGCGCGCCAGGGCAAGATCAAGGAGGCGCGCGAGCTGATCCGCCAGTCGCCGGGCGACGGCCGCGCCAAGCTGCTCGCCGAGACCGAGCTGCTGCGCGAACGCAAGATGTACGCCGAGGCCGAGCAGGTCATGGCGCAGGCGAACAAGCAGTTTCCCGACGACACCGACCTGCTCTACGAGCAGGCGATGCTCGACGAGAAGCTCAATCGGCTCGACGTGATGGAGCGGCTGCTACGCCGGGTGATCGAGCTGAAGGCCGACCACCAGCACGCCTACAACGCGCTCGGCTATTCGTTCGCCGAGCGCAACATGCGGCTGCCCGAAGCGAAAGAGCTGATCAAGAAGGCGCTCGAGCTGAGCCCGGGCGAGCCGTCGATCACTGACAGCATGGGCTGGGTCGAGTACCGCCTCGGCAACCGCGACGAGGCGATCCGGTGGCTGCGCGACGCCTATCAGGCGCGTCCCGATCCGGAGATCGCTGCCCACCTGGGCGAGGTCCTCTGGAGCGCAGGCCGCACCGAGGAGGCCAAGCGCGTCTTTCGCGACGGGCGCTCGCGCGACGCGCAGAACGACGTCCTGCGCGAGACGCTGGCGCGCCTGCGCGTCAACCTGTGACGCGGCGCGGCGCCAGCACGCCGCTGCCAGCCCTCTCGATGCGCTGCGTCGGCGGCCGGGCGAGATCGGCCCTCGTCGTCGCCTCGGCGCTCTTCGTCTCGGCGTGCACGACGCTGCCGCCGCCGCCGCCAGCGGCGCGCGACGCGCTCTCGGGCCGGCTGGCGCTGCACGTCGAAGCGCTCGGCAGCGCGGCGCCGCGCGCGTTCTCGGCGGCGTTCGACTTGCGCGGCGATGCCGACCGGGGAACGCTCGGCCTCTCGACTCCGCTCGGCAGCATGCTCGCCCAGGCGCGCTGGTCGCCCGCCGAAGTCGTCCTCGCGACCCCGCAGGAAACACGGAGCTTCGCGAATCTCAATGCGCTCACGAGCGAGGTGCTCGGCGAAAGTGTCCCGATCGAGGCCTGGTTCGACTGGTTGCGCGGCCGGCCCTGGCCGGGTGCACCGAGCGCGACATTGCCGGACCTTCCGCAGGGCTTCGCCCAGCTCGGCTGGCGCGTCGACCTCGGTCGTTTCGACGAGGGCGCCGTGCTCGCGACGCGGACCGCGCCGCCGCCGATCGTCACCGTTCGCATCCGGCTCGACCGCTCGTAGCCATGGCCGTGGTCGCGATCCACGACGTCCCGGCGCCGGCCAAGCTCAACCTGTTCCTGCACGTCGTCGGCAAACGTGGCGACGGCATGCACCTGATCGATTCGCTGATGGCGCTGATCGACTGGTGCGACACCCTGCACTTCGAGCCGCGCAGCGACGGCGCCCTGCGTCGCCACGACCGGACGGTCGAGTTGCCGGCCGACGACCTCTGCCTGCGTGCAGCGCGCGCGCTGCGAACGGCGTCGGGAACGACCGTCGGCGCCGACATCACGGTCGAGAAGCACGTCCCTTCGGGCGCGGGGCTCGGCGGCGGCAGCTCGGACGCGGCCTCGACACTGCTCGCGCTGAACCGGCTGTGGCGCCTCGACTGGCCGCTCGAGCGCTTGTTGCCCATTGGCGCCGCGCTCGGCGCCGACGTTCCGTTCTTTCTCGGCGGAGCGAATGCGTTCGCCAGCGGAATCGGCGAGCGACTCGCGCCGGCCGAGGTCGAGCCGGCGTGGTTCGCCGTCGTCAAGCCGGAAGCGGCTCTGGCCACCGCTGACGTGTTCGCCAGCCCGGCAGTGGCCGAACGCGTCGCGACTGCTAGAATTGCGGGTTTTTCCGAGGCGGTCTCCGGTGTCGATGCCGGGCCGGGGGAGCGTCGGAAAGCCGGGCCTCGACTCGCCGAGGGCTTCGGGAGGAACGACCTGCAGGCGGCAGCCGAGGGTCTTTGCCCCGACGTCCAGCGCGCGGCGGCGGCGCTGCACCGGATCTACGGCAACAGCCGGATGACGGGTTCGGGAAGCGCGGTCTTCGCGCACGCGGGAAGCGGCCCGACGCCGTCGGCAGCGATGCCGGGCGATTGGCCTTCGGGCTGGTCGGGCAGGATGTGCCGCTCGTTGGCGCACCATCCGCTCGCCGGCTGGGCCAGGCGCGGCGAGAGCGGCGAAGGTTTGAAGGCGGCAGGCGCTAGCCAGCCACCTGCGTAGGGGAGTCGCCAAGTTGGTTAAGGCATCGGATTTTGATTCCGACATGCGAGGGTTCGAGTCCTTCCTCCCCTGCCAAATTCGCTGAACCGAACGCCATGCTCTTCAACACCCTCCTTTTCACCGGCAACGCGAACCGGCAGCTCGCCCAGGACATCGCGACCCACCTGTCGATCAGTCTCGGCAAGGCCAAGGTCGCGCGCTTCTCCGACGGCGAGGTCGACGTCGAGATCGAGCAGAACGTGCGCGCCCGCGACATCTTCGTCGTCCAGCCGACCTGCAGGCCGACCAACGAGAACCTGATGGAGCTCTGCATCATGGTCGACGCGCTCAAGCGCGCGTCGGCGCGCAGGGTGACCGCCGTGATCCCGTACTTCGGCTACGCCCGCCAGGACCGTCGGCCGCGCTCGACGCGGGTGCCGATCAGCGCCAAGGTCGTCGCCAACCTGCTCGAGGCGGTCGGCGTCGAACGGTTGCTGACGATGGACCTGCACGCCGACCAGATCCAGGGCTTCTTCAACATCCCGGTCGACAACATCTACGCGTCGCCGGTGCTCCTCTCGGACCTGCAGAGCAAGCGCTACGACGACCTCGTCGTCGTCTCGCCCGACGTCGGCGGCGTGGTCCGCGCTCGCGCTCTCGCCAAGCAGGCGGGCTGCGAGCTGGCGATCATCGACAAGCGGCGGCCGAAGGCGAACGTCTCCGAGGTGATGCATGTCATCGGCGAGATCGAAGGCCGCAACTGCGTGATCATGGACGACATGATCGATACCGCCGGGACGCTCGTGAAAGCCGCCGAAGTGCTGAAGGAGCGCGGCGCGAAGAAGGTGTTCGCCTACTGCACGCACGCCGTCTTCTCGGGGCCGGCGATCGAACGCATCGAGAGCTCGAAGCTCGACGAGGTCGTCGTCACCGATACGATCCCGCTCGCCGAAGACGGCAGCAAGTGCAGGAAGGTGCGCCAGCTGTCGGTCTCGTTCCTGTTCGCCGAGACGATCCGACGCATCTCCGACGGCGAGTCGGTGACGTCCCTCTTCGCCGAACAGAACAACAATTTCTAGATGGAGAGGCGGGCCTCGCTTGCGCGAAGCCCTTCTCTTTGATTTTTCGGGCTGTGCCCGTTCAACGAGAGCCTGGTCGCGGGCCTCATCACTGGGAGTCGAAATGAAATTCACCGCTTACGAGCGCACGCAGCAGGGGACCGGAGCGAGCCGCCGCCTGCGCAACGCGCACAAGGTTCCCGGCATCGTCTACGGCGCCGGCACCCCCGCCATGATCGAGCTCGATCACAACGCGCTCTTCTTCGCGCTCAAGAAGGAGGCGTTCCACTCGTCGCTGCTCGAGATGGAGCTCGCCGGCAAGACCGAGCAGGTCCTGCTGCGCGACTACCAGATGCATCCGTTCCGGCCGATCGTGATGCACATCGACTTCCAGCGCGTCGACGGCACGACCAAGATCTCGAAGAAGGTGCCGCTGCACTACGTCAACGAGGAGAACTCGCCCGCCGTCAAGACCGATGGCTGCGTCGTCAACCACATCGTCAACGAGCTGAACATCCAGTGCCTCGCGTCGCAGCTGCCGGAGTTCATCGGCGTCGATCTCGGCGAGCTGGCCAAGGGCCAGTCGCTGCACGTGAGCGACATCAAGCTGCCGGCCGGGATCAAGGTCGTGACGCACGGCAAGCCCAACCCCGTGATCGTCTCGGCCAACGTCCAGGCGGCCGAGGAAGAAGAGCCCGCCGCGGCCGCTCCGGTCGTCGTCGCGGCGCCCGCGCCGGCTCCGACCAAGGCGAAGAAGAGCGAGAAGCAGAACAAGAAGTAGGGCCCTCCACGAGGGTATGGGAAGCCCCGCCGATGCGGGGCTTTTTTCTTGGCATCGCCCTCGATAATGACCGCACCATGATTCGATTGATCGTCGGCCTCGGCAACCCTGGCGCGGAGTACCAGGCGACGCGCCACAACGCCGGCTTCTGGTTCGTCGACGAAGTCGCCGAGCGGCTGAAGGTCTCGCTCGCTCCCGAGCGCGGCTATTTCGGCCTTGCCGCGCGCACGAACGTGGGCGGTCGGCCGCTCTGGCTGCTCGAGCCGAGCACCTACATGAACCTCTCGGGCAAGTCGGTCGCTGCCCTCGCGCGCTTCTTCAAGATCGCGCCCGAGGAGATCCTCGTCGCCCACGACGAGCTCGATCTGCAGCCCGGCCAGGCCAGGCTCAAGGTCGGCGGCTCGCACGCCGGACACAACGGCCTCAAGGACATCCATGCCCAGCTCGGCAGCCCCGACTACTGGCGCCTCAGGATCGGCATCGGCCATCCGGGCGTCAAGGCGGAGGTCATCGACTACGTGCTGAAGAAGCCGTCGCCCGAGCATCGCGTCGAGATGCAGAAGGCAATCGAGCAGGCGCTGACCGGCCTCGACCTTCTGCTCGACGGCGACATGGAGCGCGCAGCGATGAAGATCAACGCACGGCCACCGCGGCCCAAGCCGCCGAAACCGCCGAAGGCCGAGAGCGAAGCCGGTCCCGAGACGCCGCCGGCGCCGGTCGAGGCGGGCCCGCGATGAGCGCCGCGGCACAGTGGTTCCTCGCCCTCGCCTGCCTGGTCACGCTTGCGGGCCCGGCGGCCAACGCGGAGACGATCTTCCGCTGCGGCGAGAGCTACTCGCAGGTGGCGTGCGCGAACGGCAAGGCGATCGAGGTCGACCCGCCGCTCAGCGCCGACCGGCGTGCCGAGGCACGCGCGGTCGCCGCGCGCGAAAAGCAGCTCGCGCTCGAGATGGTGCGCGATCGGCGCGAGCGCGAGAGCACGGTCCACCCGGCGATCGCCGGCTCGCTCGGCGCGCCGCCGGCAGTGCTTGCTGCACCGGCGCCGGCGAAGAAGCACGCCCGCGCGAAGAAGCACGGCAGCGCCGCGGAGGCAGGCAGCGATTTCATCGCCGTCGTGCCGAAGACGAAAGGCTAGCGCGCCGCGGCGCACAAGCGCGCGCTCAGGAACGAACCGCGGCCGCCTCTTCCTGCAGCCGCCGGTACTTTTGCCAGAGCGTCTCGTTCGACTCGACATGCGCCGGATCGAGCGGGATGCATGCGACCGGGCACACCTGCACGCACTGCGGCTCGTCGAAGTGGCCGACGCACTCGGTGCAGCGGCGCGGGTCGATGACGTAGATGCGCTCGCCGAGCGAGATCGCCGCATTCGGGCACTCGGGCTCGCAGACGTCGCAGTTGATGCACTCGTCGGTGATGATCAGCGCCACGTCGGGGGCCCTTCTCTTCCGCGCGCCGTCACGCCTCGACGCGCTTGACGCGCTGTTGCAGGCGATCGAGCACCAGCGGCGAGACGAACTTCGAAACGTCGCCGGAGAGGTTGGCGATCTCGCGCACGAACGTGCCGGAGACGAACTGGAACTGGTCGCTCGGGGTCAGGAACACTGTTTCGACATCGGGCATCAGCTGCCGGTTCATGCCGGCCATCTGGAACTCGTATTCGAAGTCGCTCACCGCGCGCAGGCCGCGAACGACGACCTTGCCATCCTGCGCGACGACGAAATCGCGCAGCAACCCGCGGAACGCCATCACCTCGACGTTCGAGTGCTTGGCGGCGAGCTCGGTGGCGATGTCGAGCCGCTCGGCGACCGTGAACATCGTCCGCTTGTGGTGGCCGGCAGCGACGGCGACGATCAGCCGCTCGAACAGCCGGCTGGCACGGCCCATCAGGTCCTCGTGACCGAGGGTCATCGGATCGAAGGTGCCCGGGTATACGGCTGTCAGTCGGGTCGCGGATGTCACGGCGATCTCCACGCGGGGAAGGTCCTTGCCGGCACCCGGCGCGGCTCGACCTCGATGCGGCGCAGTGTAGCCGCGGCTTCAGCCCGACGGCGACTTGCGCAAGAGCTGGAAGTGGACCGCGCCGGCGCGGCCGGAGCGATGCGGCTCGAGGCCGAGCGCGGTGGCGCTGTCGGCGTCGATGGCCGCCGCCGCCTCGACGTAGACGTATCCGCCGTCGCGGACGATCCGCGCCGCCGCCCCGAGCGCCGGCGCGAGCAACGCAGCGTCGAACGGCGGATCGAGGAAGACGAGATCGACGCTTGCCGCCGCCGCTCGCGCGAGCCACTGCAGGGCGTCGGCGCGCTCGACGCGGACCGCGTCTGCGTGCAGCCGCTGCCGAACAGCCTGGAGACCGGCGAAGAGCGCGGGGTCGCGCTCGAGCAGTACGACGTCGGCAGCGCCGCGCGACGCCGCTTCGAAGCCGAGCGCGCCCGAGCCTGCGAACGCATCGACGCAGCGCCAGCCGCCGAGCGAGGGACCGAGCCAGTTGAAGAGCGTTTCGCGGACGCGGTCGGGCGTCGGCCTGAGGCCCGGCCGATCGGCGACCGGCAGCTTGCTTCGCTTCCAGGCGCCGCCGACGATCCGGACCTCGCGCGGGAGCACCGGCGACGTTCGCGCCTTCGCACCGTGCGGCCGCGCCGCGGTGCGCGACTTCACGGCCGGACCGCGATGCCGTCGCGAGCGAGCAGCGCCTTCGCCTCGCGGACCGAGAACTCGCCGTAGTGGAAGATGCTTGCCGCCAGCACGGCGTCGGCGCCGCCGATGCGGATGCCTTCCGAGAGGTGCGCGAGCGAACCGACACCGCCCGATGCGATCACCGGCACCGCGACC
Source organism: Caldimonas sp. (assembly GCA_036496385.1). GTDB lineage: Bacteria > Pseudomonadota > Gammaproteobacteria > Burkholderiales > Burkholderiaceae_C > Schlegelella_A. Next base: position 25,054 of record DASXLD010000114.1, read on the forward strand.
GCGTCGGCCACCGCGCGCGTCAGCGCGAGGTCGAAGCCGCTCTTCGTGCCGTCGCGGTCCATGCTCGTCAGCAGGATCTCGCCGGCGCCGAGCGCGGCGATGCGGCGCGCCCAGTCGACCGCGTCGAGGCCGGTGTTGCGGCGGCCGCCGTGCGTGTAGACATCCCATCCGGGCGATTCGCCGGCGCGCCGCTTGGCGTCGATCGCGACGACGATGCACTGCGAGCCGTACTTCGCCGCTGCGCTGCGGACGACCTCGGGATCGGCGACCGCGGCCGAGTTGAAGCTGACCTTGTCGGCACCGGCGTTGAGCAGCCGCCGGACGTCGGCGACGCTGCGCACGCCGCCGCCGACCGTGAGCGGGATGAAGACCTGCGAGGCGACCGCCTCGACGATCGTGAGGATCAGGTCGCGATCGTCGCTCGTCGCCGTGATGTCGAGGAAGGTCAGCTCGTCGGCACCCTGGTCGTTGTAGCGCGCCGCGATCTCGACCGGGTCGCCGGCGTCCTTCAGCTCGACGAAGTTGACGCCCTTGACGACGCGGCCGGCGGTGACGTCGAGGCAGGGAATGATGCGTTTGGCAAGCATGCGGCGCGCCGACGAGCGCCACGAGCGCCCGGCGAAGACCCGAGTATCAGGCGCTGGCGAGCTCGTCGGCGCGCGCCTGCGCGGCCGCGAAGTCGAGCTCGCCGCTGTAGATCGCGCGGCCGCAGATGACGCCTTCGATGCCGACGTCCTCGACTGCGCAGAGCTTCTCGATGTCGGCCAGCGTCGCCAGCCCGCCCGAGGCGAACACCGGGATCGTCAGCACCTGCGCCAGCTTCACCGTCGCCTCGACGTTGACGCCGGTGAGCATGCCGTCGCGGCCGATGTCGGTGTAGATGATTCCTTCGACGCCGTAGTCCTCGAACTTCTTGGCGAGGTCGGCGACCTCGTGCCCGGTGAGCTTGCTCCAGCCGTCGGTCGCGACCTTGCCGTCCTTGGCGTCGAGGCCGACGATGATGTGGCCGCCGAACGCACTGCACGCATCGCGCATGAAGCCCGGGTTCTTGACCGCCGCGGTGCCGATGATGATGTAGCTGAGGCCGTCGTCGAGGTAGCGCTCGATGGTGTCGAGGTCGCGGATGCCGCCGCCGAGCTGGACCGGGATCTCGTCGCCGACCTCGGCGAGGATCGCCTTCACCGCGCTTTCGTTGACCGGCCTGCCGGCGAACGCACCGTTGAGGTCGACCAGATGCAACCGTCGCGCGCCGGCGTCGACCCAGCGCCGCGCCATCGCTGCGGGGTTGTCGCTGAAGATCGTCGAGTCGTTCATGTCGCCCTGGCGCAGGCGGACGCAGTGGCCGTCCTTGAGATCGATCGCGGGGATCAGCAGCATGGCCGAAGCAGAAGCGAACCGGGGTGGACGGGCCGAGGGACGAGCGGGCCCGCGATGCGCGGCGCCCGAGAGTTTCGTCAGGGGTTCCAGTGGAGGAAGTTGCGGTACAGCGCGAGACCGTGGGCGGCGCTCTTTTCGGGGTGGAACTGGGTCGCGAAAATGTTATCGCGTGCCAGCGCCGAGGTAAAGCGACCGCCGTAGTCTGTTTCGCCGGCACTGTGGCGCCGGTCTGCCGGCCGCGCGTAGTAGCTGTGCACGAAATAGAAGTAGGCGCGATCCGGGATGCCGTTCCAGAGTGCATGCCCGCTCGCCTGATGGACCTCGTTCCAGCCCATCTGCGGCACTTTGTAGCGGCTGCCGTCCTCCTGCAGCCGCCCCTCGAGCCGGAAGCGGACGACTTCGCCCGCGATGAGGCCGAGCCCGGGCGTGCCGGATAGGGCCTCGCCCTCCTCGCTGCGGTCGAGCAGCATCTGCATGCCGATGCAGACGCCGAGCAGCGGCTTCGTCGCCGCCGCCTCGCGGACCGCCGCTTCCAGGCCCGACTCGCGCAGCTCGCGCATGCAATCGGGCATCGCGCCCTGGCCCGGCAGGACGACGCGTTCGGCGGCAACGACCGCGGCCGGGTCCGACGTGACGACGACCTCGATCGCCTCGCCCGTGCCCGCGGCCTCGCGGGCGACGTGTGCCACCGCCTGCGCCACCGAGCGCAGATTGCCCATGCCGTAGTCGACGACGGCGACGATGCGTTGGCTCACGACAACACCGCGCGATCGCGCGCCCTAGAGCGAGCCCTTCGTCGACGGCACGACGTTGCCGAGGCGCGGATCGACCGCGACCGCCATCCGAAGCGCCCGTGCGAACGCCTTGAACACCGTCTCGCATTGATGGTGCGCGTTCTCGCCGCGCAGGTTGTCGATGTGCAGCGTCACCAGCGCGTGGTTGGCGAAGCCCTGGAAGAACTCGTGCGCGAGCTGGGCGTCGAAGCCGCCGATCATGCCGGCCTTGAACGGCACCTGCATCACCAGCCCGGGCCGGCCCGAGAAATCGATGACGACGCGCGAGAGCGCCTCGTCGAGCGGGACGTAGGCGTGGCCGAAGCGCGTCAGGCCGCGCTTGTCGCCGACCGCCTCGCCGACCGCCATGCCGAGCGCGATGCCGACGTCCTCGACGGTGTGGTGGCCGTCGATGTGGAGGTCGCCCTCGGCCTCGATCTCGAGGTCGATCGTGCCGTGGCGGGCGATCTGCTCGAGCATGTGGTCGAAAAAGCCGATCCCGGTCGAGATCCGTGCGCTGCCGCTGCCGTCGAGGTCGACGCTGACGCCGATCTTGGTTTCCTTGGTGTCGCGCCGGATCGACGCCCGGCGCGCGGCGACGGTGGGTGCGGCGGCTTGGGTCTTGCTCATGCTCATCGAAGGCTCGCACCGAGGGCGTCGATCATGCGCGTATTTTCCTCCGCCGTGCCGACCGTCAGGCGCAGGCACCCGATCAGCAGCGGATGGAGCCCCTCGACGTTCTTGACCAGGACGCCCTGTGCCTTCATCGCGGCGAACACGCCTTGCGCGTCGGGGACGCGGACGAGAATCATGTTCGCCTCGCTCGGAAACGGCGTCGCACCGGGCAGCGCCGCAAGCTCGCGCTGCAGGCGAGCGCGCTCGGCGCGCAGGAGCGCCGCCTGGCGAGCGAACTCGTCGGCGTTCTCGAGCGCGAACAGCGTCGCCTCGGCGTTGAGCGCGCCGATGTTGTAGGGCGGGCGGACCTTGTCGATCTCGTCCACCAGCGCCGCCGGCCCGCAGAGATAGCCGAGCCGGACGCCGGCGAGGCCGAACTTGCTGAGCGTGCGCAGCACCAGCACGTGCGGCGCCGAGCCGAGCTTGGGCAGCCACGAACGCGACGAGAACGGCTGATAGGCCTCGTCGAAGACGACCAGCCCGTCCTGCGCGCCGACCGCCGCGACGATGCGCTCGACGGCTCGCTCGTCGAACAGATTGGCGGTCGGGTTGTTCGGATAGGCGAGGTAGGTGAGCGCCGGCCGATGCCTCTCGATCGCGGCCAGCATCGGCTCGAGGTCGAGCTCGAACGTCGGCGTCAGCGGCACGCCGACGAAGTTCAGCCCGTGCAGGCGCGCCGACATCTCGTACATCACGAATCCCGGCACCGGCGCGAGGATCGTGGCGCCGGCGGTATCCAGCGCGAGCGCGAGGAGCGAGATCAGTTCGTCGGAGCCGTTGCCGAGCATCATCTTGCAGCCGGCGGGCAGCCCGACGTAGCGGGTCAGCGCCGCGATCACGTCGGCGACGCAGCGTGTCGGGTAGCGGTTGATCGCAACCTTGCCGAGCCGCCGCCCGAGCTCGTCCTGCAGCGGCTGCGGCAGGCGAAACGGGTTCTCCATCGCATCGAGCTTGACGAGCCCTTCGCTCGGCTGGATCGCGTAGGCATGCATCGAGCGGACGTCCTGGCGAACGACCTTCGCGTAGCGGTCGGCTTCGCTCGTCACGGCTTGCCGCCTTCGAGCCGGATCTCGGCCGCGCGCGCATGCGCGTCGAGGCCTTCGCCGCGCGCGAGCGTCGCCGCGATCGGCCCGAGCACCGCAGCGCCGCGGGCGCTGACCTCGATGATGCTGGTTCGCTTCTGGAAGTCGTAGACACCGAGCGGTGACGAGAAGCGCGCCGTTCCCGCCGTCGGCAGGACGTGGTTGGGGCCGGCGCAGTAGTCGCCAAGGCTCTCGCTCGTGAAGGCACCGAGGAAGATCGCGCCGGCGTGGCGCAGCAGCGGCTCCCAGCGCGAAGGCTCGCGGGCGCTCACCTCGAGGTGCTCGGGAGCGATCCGGTTCGAGATCGCGCACGCCTCTTCCATCGAGCGGGTGCGGATCAGCGCGCCGCGGCCTTCGAGCGACGCGAGCACGATGGCGCGCCGCGGCAGCGACGGCAGCAGCCGGTCGATCGCGGCGCGGACGCGCTCGATGTAGTCGGCGTCGGGGCAGAGCAGGATGCTCTGCGCGAGCGCGTCGTGCTCGGCCTGGCTGAAGAGGTCCATCGCGACCCACTCGGGCGGCGTCGTGCCGTCGGCGAGGACGAGGATCTCGCTCGGGCCGGCGATCATGTCGATGCCGACGGTGCCGAAGACGCGCCGCTTCGCGCTCGCGACGTAGGCGTTGCCGGGGCCGGTGATCTTGTGCACGGCAGGGATCGTCTCGGTGCCGTACGCGAGCGCGCCGATCGCCTGCGCGCCGCCGATCGTGAACACGCGGTCGACGCCGGCGAGCGCCGCGGCGGCGAGGACGAGACGATTGCGCTCGCCTGCCGAAGGCGGGGCAGTGCCGCCGTCTCGCGACGGCATGGGCGCGACCATCACGATCTCGCCGACGCCGGCCACCTTCGCCGGCACCGCGTTCATCAGCACGCTCGACGGATACGCGGCCTTGCCGCCGGGAACGTAGATGCCGACGCGCTCGAGCGGCGTCACCTTCTGGCCGAGCAGCGTGCCGTCGCCGTCGCGGTAGCTCCACGAGCGGCCGCATGCGTCGCGCTGCCGCTCGTGATAGTCGCGCACGCGGCCGGCGGCGGCTTCGAGCGCGGCGCGCTGCAGCTCCGGCAAGGCGGCGAGCGCGCCCTCGAGCTCCGCCTTGCCGACCTCGAGCGCGCCCAGCGATGCCGCGTCGATGCCGTCGAAGCGGCGCGTGCAGTCGAGCACCGCGGCGTCGCCGTGGGCGCGGACGTCGGCGAGGATCGCGGCGACGCTCTGCTCGATCGCGTCGTCGGTCTCGGCCGAATACGCGAGCAGCCTCGCCAACGCCGCGTCGAAGCCGGCGTCGGCGGTGCTCAGCGCGGCGATCGCGACGCTCATGCCGCCCGGGCTCCCGCCTTCGGCGCCTTCTTCGCCGCTGCGACGACGGCAGCGAGCGCGTCGATCAGCGCCCGGATCGGCTCGCGGTCGAGCTTGAGCGCCGCCTTGTTGACGACCAGTCGCGCCGAGATCGGCATGATCTCCTCGACTTCGATCAGCGCGTTCGCCTTCAGCGTGTTGCCCGATGCGACGAGGTCGACGATCGCATCGGCGAGGCCGGTGAGCGGCGCCAGCTCCATCGAGCCGTACAGCTTGATGATGTCGACGTGGACGCCCTTGTCGGCGAAGTGGTCGCGCGCGATTCGGGTGAACTTGGTGGCGACGCGGATGCGCGAGCCCTGCCGCGCGGCGGCGGCGTAGTCGAACTCGAGCGGCGCGGCAACGCTCATCCGGCAGCGCGCGACGCCGAGGTCGAGCGGCCGATAGAGGCCGTCGCCGCCGTGCTCGAGCAAGGTGTCGAGGCCGACGACGCCGAGGTCGGCGCCGCCGTGCTGGACGTAGGTCGGCACGTCGCTGGCGCGGACGAGGACGATGCGCAGCCCGGGGTTCGAGGTGGCGAGGATCAGGCGGCGGCTCGTCTCGGGATCCTCCGCCGGCACGACGCCGGCCTGGGCGAGCAGCGGCAGCGTCTCGTCGAGGATCCGCCCTTTCGACAAGGCGAGCGTGATCACGCTCGCATCTCCGAATTCCCGAGCATGATCACGACGACACCCGCTCGACGTCGGCGCCGAGCGCGCGCAGCTTGGCCTCCATGCGGTCGTAGCCGCGGTCGAGGTGGTAGATGCGGTCGATCGTCGTCTCGCCATCGGCAACGAGCGCGCCGATGACGAGCCCCGCCGACGCGCGCAGGTCGGTCGCCATCACCGTCGCGCCCGAGAGCCGCTCGACGCCCTGCACGACCGCGACGCGGCCATCGATCTCGATCCTGGCGCCGAGCCGCATCAGCTCGTTGACGTGCATGAAGCGGTTCTCGAAGATCGTCTCGGTGATCGCCGCCGCGCCTTCGGCGATGCAGTCGAGCGCCATCAGCTGCGCCTGCATGTCGGTCGGGAACGCCGGGTACTCGCTGGTGCGAACGCTCACCGCGCGCGGCCGCGCGCCGGCGCGAACGCGCAGCCACCCGTCGCTCGCGTCGATCGTCGCGCCGGCCTCGCGCAGCTTCTCGATCACCGCCTCGAGGTGGTCGCCGCGGCCCTGGCGCAGCACCGCGTCGCCGCCGGTGGCGGCGACGGCGCAAAGGAAGGTCCCGGCCTCGATGCGGTCGGCGACGATCCGGTGCGTGACGCCATGCAGCCGGTCGACGCCGACGACCCGGATCCGGCTCGTCCCGTGGCCCTCGATGCGCGCGCCCATCGCGATCAGCATCTCGGCGAGGTCGGTGACCTCGGGCTCCTGCGCCGCGTTCTCGAGGATCGTCTCGCCGCTCGCGAGCGTCGCCGCCATCAGCAGGTTCTCGGTGCCGGTGACGGTGACCATGTCGGTCGTGATGCGCGCGCCGGCAAGGCGGGTCGCCCTGGCGACGATGTAGCCGTGCTCGACGACGATCTCGGCGCCCATCGCCTGCAGGCCCTTGATGTGCTGGTCGACCGGCCGGGTGCCGATCGCGCAGCCGCCGGGCAGCGAGACGCGCGCCTCGCCGAAGCGTGCGAGCAGCGGCCCGAGGACGAGGATCGACGCCCGCATCGTCTTGACGAGCTCGTAAGGCGCCTCGCGCGAAGGCACGTCGTCGGCGACCAGCGTCATCGTCGCCTCGCCGTCGCCGCCCGCCTCGGCGGCGACGCCCATCGTCTTCAGCAGGCGCGTCATCGTCGCCACGTCCTGCAGGCGCGGCACGTTCTGCAACTGCACGCGCTCCGAGGTCAGGAGCGCCGCGCAGAGCTCGGGCAGCGCCGCGTTCTTGGCGCCCGAAATGACGATCTCGCCTGCGAGCCGGCGGCCGCCGCGAATGCGGAGTTGGTCCATGGTGGTGGGCGACGCGCTGCCGCGTCAGGCCGGATGGTCGTCGTGATACTCGGCGGGAGTCAGGGTCTTCATCGACAGCGCGTGGATCTGCTCGCGCATGCGGTCGCCGAGGGCGCGGTAGACGCGCTGATGTCGGGCGATGCGGTTCGTCCCCTCGAATTCACGCGAGACGATCGTCGCGAAGAAATGGCGGCCGTCGCCCTCGACCTCGACGTGCTCGCAGGCGAGATTCGCGGCGATGTAGCGCTCGATGTCTTCGGGGGTGGGTTCGGCCATCGGCCGATGTTATCGCGAGCCCGGTTTCAAGGCGCCGCCGCCCGGCGCTCGAAGGCGTCCTTCAGCGCCGCCGCACCGTCGGCGGCGAGCGGCACGAGCGGCAGGCAGACGCGCGCCCAGGCGTCGTCCGCGTAGCGGGTCGCGAGCACCGACTTCACTGCGGCGACGAGCGGAAAGCGGGCGATGACCGCGCGCAACTCTGCCGCCTTCTTCACCGCCGCGGCGCCGGCCACCGTGCCCTGCCCCGACCACGCCGCCTGCGCTTCAGGCGCGGTGACGTTGACGGTGGCCGAGATGCAGCCGGCGAAGCCGCCTGCCTTCGCCTCGCCGAGCGCCGCTTCCGAGCTCGGGAAGACGTCGAAGTCCGGCAGCGCCGCGGCGACCGCGCGTGCATAGGCGAGGGCGCCGGCGCTGTCCTTCAAGCCCACCAGCGTCGCGCCGTGCCGCTCGCGCAGGCGCGCGACGACTTCGAGCGGCCAGGGCACCTTGGTGTTCTGCGGGATGTGATACAGGTAGACCGCGAGCGAAGGATGGTCGACCCGGGCCACCAGCGCGTCGATGTAGGCGACGAGGCCGTCGTCGCTGACGTCGGGGTAGTAGTACGGCGGCAGCACGAGCGCGCCGGCGAAGCCGAGTTCGCAGGCGGCCCGCGTCAGGCGCACCGTCTCGTCGAGCGCGGGAACTCCGGTGCCGACCATGAAGCGGTCGAGGGGCAGGCCGTCTTCGGCGACGGATCGCATCACCGCAAGGCGCTGCTCGACGCTGAACGCGGTCGCCTCGCCGGTCGTGCCGAGCAGGTTGATCGCATCGCAGCCGCCGTCGAGGAGCGCGCGGCAGTGGCGCAGCAGGCGGCCGAGGTCAGGACGGAAGTCGGCATCGACCGGCGTCGCGGTCGCGGCGATGACGCCGCGCGGGCGGGGCAAGGTCATGGCAGCACCTTCGCGGGCATGGCCTCGCTCAAAAGCGGTACAGCGCCGCCGGATTGTCGACACAGACACGCCGCAGCAGCGCGGCGTCGGGCAGCCACGACACCAGCTCGTCGACGAGATCGGCGTCGTGCGGCGTCGCGCCGTGCAGCTCGGTGTGCGGCCAGTCGCTGCCCCAGAGCAGCCGCCCGGGATTGGCTGCAACGAGCGCATCGACCAGCGGCGCGACGTCGGGGTGCGCCGGCCCGGGATGGGCGCTGACCCGGTACGACGCCGAGAGCTTGACCCAGACGCGCCCGCTCGCGACCAGCTCGAGCAACAGCGACGGCAGCGCGGCCCCCGCGGCGGGGCGGCCGAAGTGGTCGACGACGATCGGCACGTCGATGCGATCGGCGAGCCGCGCAAGCGTCGCCGCGCCGTCGGCCGCGAGCATGAGATGCACCTGCAGATGCCAGCCGCACGGGCGCATGCGGGTACACAGCGCGATCGCATCGTCGAGCGCGAGCATCTGCGGGTTGACGAGGTTGAGGCGGATGCCGCGCACGCCGAGCGCGTCCATCGCAAGCAGCTCCTCGTCGCTCGCGGCGGCATCGGGGACAACGACGCCACGGACCGCGTCGCCATCGCTCGCGGCCTCGCGCAGCGCATCGAGCAGGCAGGCGTTGTCGGTGCCGTAGACGCTCGGCTGGACGAGGACGGCGCGTTCGATGCCGCACGCCGCCATCATCGCGCCGTGGTCGGCGAGCGTGCCGACGTGCGGCGTGTAGTTGCGACGCGGATCGAGCGGGTAGCGCCCGCGGTCGCCGAAGACGTGGCAGTGGGCGTCGCACGCGCCCGCCGGCAAGCGCGCGCGCGGCGCCTTCGCGCCGGGCTGCTGCGGCGGCGCGCAGTCGGGCGCCGCTTCGGCGGAGGTGTCGTTCACGGCGCGCGGCGCGAACGCCCGGGAACGAGGAAATCGAAGTCGCAGCCCTCGTCGGCCTGCAGCACCGAGCGATGGAAGAGCGCCGCGTAGCCGCGCTCCGGCGCCAGGGCTGCGCCGTGCGCGCCAGCGGCGTCGAACGCCGCCCGGCGGCGCGCGAGCTCGTCGTCATCGACGAGGACGTCGAGCCGCCGGCCAGCGACGTCGAGGCGGATCTGGTCGCCGTCGCGCACCAGCGCGAGCGGGCCGCCGAGGGCAGCCTCGGGAGTGACGTGCAGGACGATCGCGCCGAACGCGGTGCCGCTCATGCGCGCATCCGAGATCCGCACCATGTCCTTGACGCCCTCGGTCGCGAGCTTCTTCGGGATCGGCAGGTAGCCCGCCTCGGGCATTCCGGGCGCGCCGACCGGGCCGGCGTTGCGCAGCACGAGCACGTCGTCGGCACGCACGTCGAGCTCGGGCGCGTCGATGCGCGCGGCGAGGTCGTCGAGCGAGTCGAAAACGACCGCGCGGCCACTGTGCTGCAAGAGCCGCGGCGTCGCCGCCGACTGCTTGACGATCGCGCCGCGCGGCGCGAGGTTGCCGCGCAGCACGGCCATGCTGCCGCCGGCATGGACCGGGTCGCCGCGCGGCCGGATCACGTCCTGCGCGTCACGCATGTCGACCTGCGCGATCAGCTCGCCGAGCGGGACGCCGGCGACGTTCTCGGCGTCGAGGTCGAGCAGGTCGCGCAGCTCGTGCAGCAGGCGCGGCACGCCGCCGGCCCAGTGGAAGTGCTCCATGTAGTGGCGACCGGAGGGCTTGAGGTCGACCAGCACCGGCACCTCGCGGCCGAGCGCGTCGACCTCGTCGAGGTCGATCGCGATGCCGAGCCTGCCGGCGGCGGCGGTGAGATGGATCAGGGCGTTGGTCGAGCCGCCGATCGCCTGCAAGACGACGAGCGCGTTGCGAAACGCCGCCCGCGTCATGACCTCGCCCGGTGCCGGGCCGCCCCGCCCGGCCATCGCCACCGCAACCTTTCCGCTCGCCTCCGCCGAACGCAGCCGATCGGCGTGCGTCGCCGGAATCGACGCCGCGGTCGGCAGCGCCAGCCCCATCGTCTCGACGATGCACGCCATCGTGCTCGCCGTTCCCATCACCATGCACGTGCCCGGCGTCGGCGCGAGGCGCGAGTTGACCGCCTCGATCTCGGCAGCGTCGATGCGGCCGCCGCGAAAGTCGCTCCAGAGGCGCCGGCAGTCGGTGCAGGCGCCGAGCGTCTCGCCGCGATGGTGGCCGACGAGCATCGGCCCGACCGGAACGACGATCGCCGGCAGCTCGGCCGACGCCGCCGCCATCATCTGCGCCGGAATCGTCTTGTCGCAGCCGCCGATCAGGACCACGGCGTCCATCGGCTGGGCGCGGATCATCTCCTCGGTGTCCATCGCCATCAGGTTGCGCAGGAACATGCTGGTCGGGTACGCGAACGACTCGTGGATCGAGATCGTCGGGAACGCCATCGGCAGGCCGCCCGCAAGCATGACGCCGCGCTTGATCGCGGCGACGAGCTGCGGCACGTTGCCGTGGCAGGCGTTGTAGTCGCTGAAGGTGTTGGCGATGCCGACGATCGGCCGCGCGAGCGCGTCGTCCGAGAGACCCATCGCCTTGACGAACGCTTTGCGCAGGAAGAGCGAGAAATCGGCGTCGCCGTACGACGTCAGCCCCTTCTGCATTCCGGTCGGCGCCGCCATGCGGACCATCATACGGCGGCGACTGCGAACGACTGCGAGCGACCGAGCGCGCAAAGGCGCGGCCGGGCAGCGTGCTCCGCTCCGACTGCAGCGGTCGTCCCTGCGACCACCGCCGAGGCGGTGAGCGGACCCACGCCGAGGAGCGTGGTGGCCGTCTTGACCTGCTCGTTCGTGCGTGTGTGCTCAGCGATGCGCTCGTCGCACCAGGCCAGGTGTTCGTCGAGCTCGCGCCACTGCGCATGGGCT
>DASXLD010000115.1:0-33407 GCA_036496385.1 Caldimonas sp.
GAAGCTGTGGAACTTCTCGCCCTGCAGCTGCTTGAAGACGGCGGGCAGATCGCGCGGGTTGGCGATCAGGATGTTGGCGCCGCCCATTCGCATCGACAGCATGATGTTCGTGTTGAAGCCGAAGATGTGATAGATCGGCAGGGCGCAGATCGTCACCACCTGCTCGCCGGCTGGGATCTTCTTCAGCGCCGGCTGGTACCACGCCTCGGCCTGCAGGATGTTGGCGACCAGGTTTCGGTGCAGCAGCACCGCGCCCTTGCTGACGCCTGTGGTGCCGCCCGTGTACTGGAGCACCGCGATGTCGTCGGGCCCGACCTGCGCCGCCGTGAGCGGCTTGCCGCGGCCCTGCGCGAGCGCGTCGTTGAAGCGCACCGCACCCGGCAGCTCGAACGCCGGCACGAGCTTCTTGCGGACGACGTAGTTGACGATCAGCGATTTCGGAAAGCCGAGCATGTCGCCCATCGATGCAAGCACGACCTTCTTGGTCGGCACGGCGGCGATCACCTGTTGCAGCACGCTCGCGAAATTTTCGAGGATGACGATCGCCTTGGCGCCGGAATCCTTCAGCTGGTGCTCGAGCTCGCGCGGCGTGTAGAGCGGGTTGACGTTGACGACGACCAGCCCGGCGCGCAGGATGCCGGCGATCGCGACCGGGTACTGCGGCACGTTGGGCATCATGAGCGCGACGCGATCGCCCTTCGCGAGGCCCTGCGACTGCAGCCAGCCGGCGAACGCCGCCGACGCCTGGTCGACCTCGCGAAAGGAGATCGACCGGCCCATGAACTTGTACGCGGTGCGATCGCCGAAGCGGCGAAAGCTCTCGTCGACGAGCGCGACCAGGGAGGCGTACTGGTTCACATCGATCTCGGCCGGGATGCCGGCGGGATACTGCTTCAACCAGATCTTGTCCATCGCGCCACGCTCGCTCTCTCGCTCACGAATCGAGCGGGCATTCTGACGGAGCCTCCGCGACCCATGGTTAGGGTGTTCCACGCCTTGCCCGCGGCGCGATGGCAGCGGCGTCAGGGCGGGTTTTCGGCGCGCACGGTGCTCCTGATCTCGACCGGCGCGGTCGTGTCCCAGCCGCCGCCGAGCGCCTGGATCAACGCGATCGCGCTGAGCTGCCGATTCACCGCCACCTGGACCAGTGCACGCCGCGCCGACAGCGCCGATGCCTGGGCGGTGACGACGTCGGTGTAGCCGAGCTGGCCGGCACGATAGCGGTTGAGGATCTGCTGCTCGGTCAGGTCGGCGGCGTCGGACGCCTGCTTCAGGAATGCCGCCTGCTCGGCCTGCGAGCGCGCATTGGCGAGCTGGTCCTCGACGCCCTGGAAGGCGACCAGGACGGTCTGCCGGTAGCTCGCGACCGCGCCGTCGCGCGCCGCCTCGGCGGCGGAGACGCGCGCCGCGGTGGCGCCGGCGTCGAAGATCAGCTGCGCCGCCGAGACGCCCAACGACCAGACCGCGTGCGAGACCGAGAACAGGTCGCCGACGTTGGTCCCGCCGTTGCCGATCGAGGCGCTGAGCGTCACGTTCGGGAAGTAGCCGGCGCGCTGGATGCCGATCTGCGCGTTCGCGGCGACGACCTGGCGCTCGGCAGAGGCGATGTCGGGTCGGCGTTGCAGCAGATCCGACGGGACGCCGAGCGGCACCCCCGGGACGACCGCGTTCCACGCCGTCGCCGCGATCGTCACGTCGCCCGGCGACTTGCCAATGAGGACGGCGATCGCGTGCTCGAAGCGGGCGCGGCTCGCGCGCACCGTCGTCAGCGACGCCTGGGTCGTCGCCAGTTGGGTCTGGGCCTGGAGAACGTCGGTCTTGGCGACGATGCCGGCCGCGTAGCGGTTCTGCGTGATCTGCAGCGCGCGCTGGTAGCCATCGATCGTGCGCACCAGCAGATCGTCTTCGAAGTCGGCCTCGCGCAGCGAGAAGTAGGCGATCGCGAGCTGGCCCTGCGCCGACAGGCGAGCCGCGGCGAGGTCGGCCGCGCTCGCTTGCTCGTTCGCGCGCGTGCCTTCGACATTGCGCGAGACGCGGCCCCAGAAGTCGGGCGCCCAGTCGCCGTCGAGCGAGACGTTGAAGGCGTCGCCCGCCGTGCTGGCGCTCGATCCGGAGCCGGTGCCGCTCAAGGTGCCGCCGCCGCTGCGGCGCGCGCTGGCCGACAGCGAGACCGCGGGGAAGTAGGACGCGCGCGCTTCGGCGACGAGCGCTTGCGCCTGCCGGTACGACGCGACCGCGCCGGCGATCGTCTGGTTCGCGGTGTCGACTTCGGCGGCGAGCCGATCGAGTTCGGGGTCGTCGAACAGCCGCCACCAGTCGCCGCGGTCGAGGGTGTCGGCGGGCGCCGCCGGCAGCCACGTCGCGCCGCCGTCGCGCGGCGCTTCCTTGTACGCCGCAGCGGTCGGAGCATCCGGGCGGACGTAGTCGGGGCCGAGCGTGCAGGCCGCGAGCGCGGCGAGCAACGCAGCGGCAATCGGCGCGCGGCGCAGCATCGGGCTCATGCGCCCTCCGAGGCGGCCATTCGCGGCGGCGACGGCGCGTCGTGCTTCTTGCGGCGTAGCTTGTCGAGCACGAGGTAGACCGCCGGCGTCGTCAGCAGCGTCATCACCTGGCTCGCGATCAGGCCGCCGATGATCGCGACGCCGAGCGGCCGGCGCAGCTCGGCGCCTTCGCCGAAGCCGATCGCCAGCGGCAACGCGCCGAGCGCCGCGGCGAGCGTCGTCATCAGGATCGGCCGGAAGCGCAGCAGGCACGCCTCGCGCACGGCTTCGACCGCCGAGAGGCCGCGCGTGCGTTCCGCTTCGAGAGCGAAGTCGATGATCAGGATCGCGTTCTTCTTGACGATCCCGATCAGAAGAAAGACGCCGATCAGGGCGATGATCGAGAACTCCATCCGAAACATGAGCAAGGCGAGGACCGCGCCGACTCCCGCCGAGGGCAGCGTCGACAGCACCGTGACCGGATGGACCAGGCTCTCGTAGAGCATGCCGAGGACGATATAGATGACGACGATCGCGGCGACGATGAGCAGCGCCTGCTGCCCTTGAGACTGCTGCGCGGCGAGCGCCGTGCCCTGGAACGAGCCCCGCACGTTGGTCGGCATGCCGATCTCGGCCTCGGCGTCGCGAATCGCACCGCCGGCGTCGGCGAGCGTCTTGCCGTCGGCGAGGTTGAACGAAATCGTCGTCGCGAGCTCGGTGTCCTGGTGGTTGATCGCGGTCGGGGTCGCGCGCTCGCGAAAGCGCGCGACCGCGGTCAACGGCACGAGCGGCGTGACGGTGTTGCTGAGCGGATTGCCCGTCGACGCATCGCGCGCGCCGGGGTTGGCACTGACGGTCGGTGTCGTGGCGGCCGTCGCCGATGCCGCCGGTGCCGCCGATGGCGCCGCGTTGGCGACCGCCGTACCCGCGCTTGCACGCGCCGGCACGTAGACGTCGGCGAGCGCGTTCGGGCCCTGGGCGTAGCGGGGCGCCCATTCCATGACGACGTGGTATTGGTTGAGCTCGTCGTAGATCGTCGCGACCTGACGTTGGCCGAACGAGTTGTAGAGCGCCGAATCGATCGCTGCCGACGTCAGGCCGAGCCGCGCCGCGCTGGCGCGGTCGACCTCGACCAGCGTTTCGACGCCGTTGTCCTGCTGGTCGGTGTCGACTTCGGTCAGCACGGGTTGCGCCTTCATCGCTTCGGCGAGGCGGCCGGCCCAGCGGCGCAGGTCATCGAGGTTGTCGCTCTGCAGCGTGTACTGGTAAGTCGAATTGCTCTGCCGGCCGCCGGCGCGAACGTCCTGCACCGGGTTGAGAAAGATCTGCAGCCCGGTGACCTGCGCGAGCTGCGGCCTGAGGCGCGCGATCACCGCCAGCCCGCTGTCCTTGCGCTGCGACGGCGGCTTCAGGTTGACGAACATGAAGCCGCCGCCGGCCCGGCTGCCGCCGGTGAAGCCGACGACGGTCTCGACCGCAGGGTCGCGGCCGATGATCGCTGCGACCTGGCGGAGCTTGTCGCCCATTGCCTGTGACGAGATGCTCTGGTCGGCGCGGAGCCCCCCCTGCAGCTGGCCGGTGTCCTGCTGCGGAAAGTAGCCCTTCGGAGCGACGCTGAAGAGATAGACGTTGAGGCCGATCACGGCGACGAGGATGACGAGAACGGTACCGACGCTCGCGATCGCCCAGTCGAGGCTCGCCGCATACCAGCGCAGGATGCGCGCGAAGCCGCGCTCGGCCAAGCGCGCGAGCCGCCCCGGCGGCCGGGCGCCGGCGCCGCCGTGGGGTAGCAGCCAGGCGCACATCATCGGCGTCGTCGTCAGCGAGATGACGAGCGAGATCATCACCGCGGCCGAGAGCGTCACGGCGAATTCGCGGAACAGCCGCCCGACCTGCCCCGGCATGAAGAGGAGCGGGATGAACACCGCCACCAGCGAGATGCTGATCGAGAGCACCGTGAAGCCGACCTCACGGGCGCCGAGCAGCGCCGCCTGCATGCGGTCCATGCCGGCCTCGATGTGGCGCGCGGTGTTCTCGAGGACGACGATGGCGTCGTCGACGACGAAGCCGGTCGCCACCGTGATCGCCATCAGGCTCAGGTTGTTGAGCGAGAAGCCGAGCAGCACCATGACGCCGAAGGTGCCGAGCAGCGAGACGATCGTCGCCGCCGCCGGGATCGCCGTTGCCCGCACGCTGCGCAGGAATGCGCTGACGACGATGACGACGAGGATCAGCGAGATCACGAGGGTGAGCTCGATCTCGCGCAACGAGGCGCGGATCGAATGGGTGCGATCGATGGCGACGTCGAGCGCGATCTCGGCCGGCAGCTGCGCGCGCAGCTCGGGCAGCACCGCCTGGACGCCGTCGACCGTCTCGATCACGTTCGCTCCCGGCTGCGGCGTGACGAGGACGATCACCGCCGGGCGGCCGTTGAAGAGGCCGAGCGTGCGCGTGTTCTCGACGCCGTCGGCCACCTCGGCGACGTCGTCGAGGCGGACCGCCGCGCCGTTGCGCCAGGCGACGACCATCGGCGCGTAGTCGGCGGCGCGCCGTGCCGGCGTCTGGGTGTAGATCTGCAGCTGGCGCTCGCCGTCCTCGATCGCCCCCTTGGGCCGGGTCGCATTGCTCGCCTGGATGGCAGCGCGGACGTCGTCGGCACTGACGCCGTACTTGTTGAGCGCGAACGGCAGCAGCTCGACCCGTACCGCCGGCAGCGTGCTGCCGCCGATCTCGACGTCGCCGACGCCGGCGACCTGGGCGATCCGCTGGCTGACGATGTTCGAGACGGCGTCGTAGATCTGCCCCGGAGTCAGTGTCGCCGAGGTGAGGGCGAGGATGATCACCGGCGCCGCCGACGGGTTGACCTTGCGGTAGGTCGGATTCGAGCGCAGCGTTGCCGGCAAATCGACCCGCGAAGCGTTGATCGCCGCCTGTACTTCGCGCGCCGCGCCGTCGATGTTGCGCGAGAGCTCGAACTGGAGCGTGATGCGCGAGCTTCCGACCTGGCTCGACGACGTCATTTCGGTGACGCCGGCGATCGTGCCGAGGTGCCGCTCGAGCGGCGTCGCGACGCTCGAGGCCATCGTGTCGGGGCTGGCGCCGGGGAGCTGCGCGGTGACCGAGATGGTCGGGAAGTCGACCTGCGGCAGGGGCGACACCGGCAGCACGAAGAAGCCGGCGATGCCGGCGAGCGCGACGCCGGCCGTCAGCAGCACGGTGCCGATCGGCCGACGCACGAAGGGCTGCGAGAGGTTCATGTCGCGGCCCGCGGCTCGGCGCTCCCGCGCGTGGCGCCGAAGCGGCGGCCGAGCTTGTCGAACGCGAGATAGATCACGGGCGTCGTGAAGAGCGTCAGCAGCTGGCTGACGATCAGGCCACCGAAGATCGCCAGGCCGAGCGGCCGGCGCAGCTCGTGGCCCTCGCCCCAGCCGAGCATCAGCGGCAGCGCGGCGAACAGTGCCGCGAGCGTCGTCATCAGGATCGGCCGGAAGCGCAGCAGCGCCGCCTGGTGGATCGCCTCGCGCGGCGGCTTGTTCTCGTTGCGTTCGGCGTCGATCGCGAAGTCGATCATCATGATCGCGTTCTTCTTGACGATGCCGATCAGGAGAATGATGCCGATGATGCCGATGACGCCAAGGTCGTTGCCGCTGACGAGCAGCGCGAGCAGCGCTCCGACGCCCGCCGATGGCAGCGTCGAGAGGATCGTCAGCGGGTGGATGTAGCTCTCGTAGAGCACGCCGAGGACGATGTAGACGCAGATCACCGCCGCCAGGATCAGCCAGAGCTGGTTCGTCAGCGACCGCTCGTACGCTCCCGAAGCGCCGAGGAAGGTGAGCTGCACCGAGTTCGGCAACGCGACCTGCTTGGCGGCGTCGCGGACGGCGCCGACTGCGGCGCCGAGCGAGCTGCCGGGGGCGGTGTCGAAGCCGATCGTCGACGCCGGATACTGCGCGACGTGGGTGATCTGCAGCGGCGCCGGCCGCTCGCTGATCCTGGCGATCGCGGCGAGCGGCGTCGGCTCGCCCGAGCTCGTCCGCAGGTTCAGCTTGCCGAGCGACTCGGCCGTCGTCAGCAGCCCCGGCTCGGCCTCGAGGATGACGCGGTACTGGTTGGTCTCGGTGAAGATCGTCGAGACGATCCGCTGGCCGAACGCGCTGTAGAGCGCGTCGTCGAGCGCACTCGCGGTGACGCCGAGGCGGGCGGCGGTGTCGCGATCGATCTCGATGTAGGCGGCGAGGCCCTGGGCGCCGGCGTCGCTGGTCGCATTGCGGAGCTCGCTCTTGGTCCGCATCGCGGCGACCAGCTTGTTCACCCACGACGTCACCGTCGCCTGGTCGGCTCCCTCGAGCGAGACGCGGTACTGGGTCGGCCCGCTCTCGGCGTCGATCGTCAGGTCCTGCGTCGGCTGCAGATAGAGCGTGACGCCGGCGATGCCGTGGACGCGGTTCTGCAGCCGCGCCATCACGTCGGCCTGGTCGCCGTGGTCGGGCTTGAGGTCGATCAACATCCGACCGGTGTGCAGCATCGTGTTGTTGGCGGCGTCGACGCCGATGAACGCGCTGACGTTGTCGACCGCCGGATCCTCGAGCACGGCGTGCGCGGTCGCCTGCTGCAGCTCGGCCATGCGCGCGTACGAGACGTCCTCGGCCGCCTCGACACGCGCCTGCAGCTGGCCGGTGTCCTGGGTCGGAAACAGGCCCTTCGGAATGAAGACGTAGAGCAGCACCGTCAGGACGAGCGTCGCGAGGGCGACGAGGAGCGTCAGCGCCTCGTGGTCGATCACCCACGTCAGCGCGTGGTCGTAGCGGTCGACAACGACCTTGAACTTCGCGCGCAGCCGCGCGCCGAGGCCGTGCCCGCCGCCCCCGCCCCCGTGCTCGTCGCCCGGGCGCATCCAGCGTGCCGACATCATCGGCACCAGGGTCAGCGAGACGACCGCCGAGATCAGGATCGTGATCGCGAGGGTCACCGCGAACTCGCGGAACAGCCGGCCGACGACGTCGCCCATGAAGAGCAGCGGAATCAGCACCGCGATCAGCGACACGGTCAGCGAGATGATGGTGAAGCCGATCTCGGATGCGCCGGCGAGCGCCGCCTCGAAGACGATGCGCTGCTTGCCCTTGGGCAGCGACTCGGCTTCGGCGCCGGTCAGCGCCTCGGCGTTCAAGGCTTCGGCGCCGGCGGCATCGCCCTGGCGCGCGCGCGCCAGCTCGAGGTGGCGCGAGATGTTCTCGATCATGACGATCGCATCGTCGACGACGAAGCCGGTCGCGATCGTGAGCGCCATCAGGCTCAGGTTGTTGAGGCTGTAGCCGAGCAGGTACATCGCGCCGAACGTGCCGACGAGCGAGATCGGCACGGCCAGGCTCGCGATCACCGTCGCGTGCAGGCTGCCGAGGAAAGCGAAGATGACGAGCACGACCATCACGACCGCGAGGACGAGCTCGATCTCGACGTGGAACACGGAAGCGCGGATGCTCGTCGTCCGGTCGGAGAGCACCTCGACGCGCAGGTTGGCCGGCAACGCCGCCTGCAACTCGGGCAGCTGGCGCTTGATCGCATCGACGGTCGCGATCACGTTGGCGCCCGGCTGGCGCTGGACGTTGAGGATGATCGCCGGGCGCAGCTCGCCGCTCTTGCCGGCCCAGGCGCCGAGGCGCGTGTTCTCGGCGCTGTCGACGACGCGGGCGACGTCGATCAGCCGCACCGGTGCGCCGTTCTTGTAGCTGATGACGAGATTCTTGTAGTCGTCGGCGGTCAGCAGCTGGTCGTTGGCGTTGATCGAGTACGAGCGCTTCGCGCCGTCGAAGCTGCCCTTGGCGCTGTTCGCGTTGGCGGCCGCGATCGCGGTGCGCAGCGTGTCGATGCCGATCCCGTACGACGCCACCGCCTGCGTGTTGACCTGGACCCGCACCGCGGGGCGCTGGCCGCCGGCGAGCGAGACGAGGCCGACGCCGCTGACCTGGCTGATCTTCTGCGCGAGCCGGGTGTTGACGAGGTTCTGGACCTCGGTGAGCGGCATCGTGTCGGAGCTGATCGCCAGCGTCAGCACCGGCGCGTCGGCCGGATTGACCTTGGCGTAGACCGGCGGCGCCGGCAGGTCGGCCGGCAGCAGCGAGCTGCCGGCGTTGATCGCCGCCTGGACTTCCTGCTCGGCGACGTCGAGCGTCAAGCCGAGCGAGAACTGCAGGGTGATGACCGAGGCGCCGGCGGCGCTGGTCGAGCTCATCCGCTCGAGGCCCGCCATCTGGCCGAACTGGCGCTCGAGCGGCGCCGTCACGGTGTTGGCCATCACCTCGGGGCTCGCTCCCGGATAGAGCGTCTGCACCTGGATCGTCGGGTAGTCGACCTGCGGCAGCGCCGAGAGCGGCAGGAACTTGAACCCGACGAAGCCGGCGAGGACGATCGCCAGCATCAGCAGCGAGGTCGCCACCGGCCGCAGGATGAACGGGCGCGACGGGCTCATCGCGAAAGGGCGCCGTCCTTCAACCGCCGTCGCCCGAGCGTTGGCGACGCCGCTGCGCCGGCGCGCCGTCGACGCCGCTCGCGGCCGCCGCGCCGGACGCGCCGCGTCGGCCGCCATAGGCAGCCGAAGCGGGACGCTCACCCGCGAGCTGCACGCGCGCGCCTTCGCGCAGACGGTCGCCGCCCTCGGTGACGACGCGTTCGCCGATCGCGAGCCCCTTCGTCACCGCGATGACGTCGTTGGTCGCGATGCCGCGCGTGACGGCGCGAACCGAGACCGTGTGGTCGTCGCCGACGACATAGACGAAGTCGCCGTTCGGTCCGTTGCGCATCGCCGTCACCGGCACCACGACCGCACCGTCGATCGAGCGCAGCAGCAACCGCACGTTGACGAACTGGTTCGGGAACAGCGCGTTGTCGGCGTTGGCGAAGCGCGCCTTCGCCTTCACCGTCCCGGTCTGGACGTCGACCAGGTTGTCGAGCGTGGCAAAGACGCCGTCGCCGAGCTTTCTCGTCCGCGTCCGGTCGAACGCCGCGGCGGCAAGGCTGGTGCTGGCGGCGACGCTCGCCTGCACCTCGGGAACGCGGTCCTGCGGCACCGCGAAGACGACGTCGATCGGCGCCAGTTGCGTGATCACGGCGACGCCGTTCGCGTCGCCGGCGCTGATCGTGTTGCCGACGTCGATCGGGCGCAGGCCGACGCGGCCGGCGACCGGAGCGACGATCCTGCTGTAGCCGAGGTTGAGGCGGGCGGTGTTCTCGTTCGCGCGGTCCATCACGATCGTCGCCTCGAGCTGCTTGGCCAGGGCGGCCTGGGTATCGACGTCCTGGCGCGCGATCGAGTCCTGGTTGAGCAGCGTCTGGTAGCGCTGCAGCTGCACTTTCGCGTTTTCGAGCTGCGCCTCGTCGCGCATGCGCGCGCCGATCGCCTGCTGCAGCGCGATCTCGAACGGCCGCGGGTCGATCGTCACGAGCAGCTGTCCCTTCTTGACGATCTGACCTTCGGTGTACAGCACCTGCGAGATCTGGCCGGAGACCTGCGGCCGCACCGTCACCGTGATGGCGGGCGTCACCGTCCCGAGCGCGTCGAGGACGACGGGGAGGTCGGCGCGCGCGGCGGTGGCGACGCCGACCGTGCTCGGCGGGGCGCCGCGGGCGCCACCGCGGCCGCCACCACCGGGCCCGCCGGCCGGGCCGCCTGTAGGCGCCGATCCGCCGCGACCCGCACCTGAGGCGGCGATCGCCGTGCCGCCGCCCGGCGCCTCGGGCGGGCGGTGCGTCAGATACCAAGCCAGCGCCGCCAGCGCCGCCAGCGCGAGCAACGCCACTGTCGTGCCGAGCCAGCGCCGACGGGGCGGTCGCGGCGGTGGCAGCTGCGGTGGCGCGGCAGGGGCGTCGGAGGGCTGGTCCATGGCGTTTTTTCTTTGTGGGCCGCGAGGCTATCAAGAGCGGCTGCGCAGCGCAGCGCGCAAGCGATCAGCGGCAAGCGCGCTGAAATCGCCGCGATTCGGGCAATCGAGGTGCCGCTGCCTCGTTCTCCCCGGTGCGCGGGGCAAACCCGATGTTGACGCTGGAATCGGCACGCAATTATTCTTTACCCATGACTGACCGACTCGCCGGCAAGACCGCGTTCCTCACGGCGGCCGGACAAGGCATCGGCCGCGCCGTCGCGG
This sequence comes from Caldimonas sp., assembly GCA_036496385.1. Lineage (GTDB taxonomy): Bacteria > Pseudomonadota > Gammaproteobacteria > Burkholderiales > Burkholderiaceae_C > Schlegelella_A. The sequence continues at coordinate 10,619 of DASXLD010000115.1, forward strand.
AGGCGTTCAGCCGCGAGGGCGCACGCGTCATCGCCACCGACATCAACGACGAGCTGCTCGCCGATCTTGCCCGCGGCATCGGCTGCGAGACGCGCCGCCTCGACGTCACCGACGCCAGCGCGGTGCTTGCGGCGTCGATCGAGGCGAACGCGAAGGGCACCGTCAACGTCCTCTTCAACGGCGCCGGCTATGTCCACGCCGGAACCATCCTCGAATGCGACGAGGTCGCGTTCGACTTCTCGTTCGACCTCAACGTGCGCGCGATGTACCGCGTCACGCGCGCGCTGCTGCCGCCGATGCTGAAGGCGGGCGGCGGCTCGATCATCAACGTCGCCTCGGCGGCGTCGAGCATCAAGGGCGTGCCGAACCGCTTCGTCTACACCGCGACGAAGGCAGCGGTGATCGGGATGACGAAGTCGATCGCGGCCGACTTCATCGGCCAGGGCGTGCGCTGCAACGCGATCTGTCCGGGCACGATCGAGTCGCCGTCGCTGCGGCAGAGGATCGCGGCGCAGGCGCAGGCGAGCGGGCAGACGCTGGCGCAGGTCGAGGCCGCGTTCGTCGCCCGTCAGCCGTTGGGGCGGCTCGGCACGCCGGCCGAGATCGCCGCGCTCGCGGTCTATCTCGCGAGCGACGAGTCGGCGTTCACGACCGGCACCACGCAAGTCATCGACGGCGGCTGGTCGATCTGAGCTGCTGCCCGAGCCGGCGCTCCGTGGCTCGCGCTCGCTGACCTAAACTTCCTTCCCGTCACGGAGGAAGAGCATGAAGCTGATGCGATACGGCGCCAAGGGCGCGGAGAAGCCTGCGCTGGTCGATGGGCACGGGACCGTGCGCGATCTCTCGGGCGTCGTTCCCGACATCACGGCGCAGACGATGCGGCCCGAGAACCTGCGCCGGCTGGCCGAGCTCGACGCGGCGAAGCTGCCCGCCGTCGCCAGCGCGGGTCGGATCGCGCCGCCGTGGACCGGCATGGGCAAGTTCATCTGCATCGGCCTCAACTACTCCGACCACGCCGCCGAGACGGGCGCAGCGATCCCGAAGGAGCCGATCATCTTCATGAAGCCGACCAGCGCGCTGGTCGGCTGCAACGACGCGGTCGTGCTGCCGCAAGGCTCGAACAAGGCCGACTGGGAAGTCGAGCTCGGCGTCGTCATCGGCACGATGGCGCGCTACGTCGACAAGGCCGACGCGCTGAAGCACGTCGCCGGCTACTGCGTCGTCAACGATGTTTCCGAGCGCGAGTACCAGCTCGAGCGCGGCGGCACCTGGGACAAGGGCAAGGGCTGCGACACGTTCGGCCCGGTCGGCCCATGGCTGGTCACCGCCGACGAGGTGAAGGATCCCCAGGGCCTCGCGATGTGGCTCGACATCAATGGCCAGCGGCGCCAGAACGGGACCACCGGCACGATGATCTTCGGCGTCGCCGAGATCGTCGCCTACTGCAGCCGCTTCATGACGCTCTGGCCCGGCGACCTCATCACGACCGGAACCCCGCCCGGCGTCGGCATGGGGATGAAGCCGCCGACCTTCCTGAAACCCGGCGACGAGATGCGCCTCGGCATCGCCGGCCTCGGCGAGCAGCGCCAGCGGGTCCACGCCTGGGACCCGAAGCTGATCGACTCCTGATCGTCGCCTGAAGGCCTAGCGACGGCGCGCCGCCGAGCGTCGCCGCACCAGCACGGCGATCCCGCCCAGCCCTGCCAGCAGGAGCAGCGCTGACGAAGGCTCGGGAACCGGCGTGAGAACGCCGAAGAGGCCGTGCGATTCGTCGCCGGGGCCAGCGGTGAAGTAGAGCGCGGCGCTGCTGCCGGCGCCACCGCCATTGCCCGGCGCGATCGCCCAGAGGCCGTCGATCTCGAGCGGCGTGCCGTCGTTGGCGGCGAGCTGGCCGAGGAAGTTGTGGCTGGTGACGTCGAACGCATTGATCCGGCCGTCGCCGAAGTTGCCGACGAGGAGCGCGCCCGCGAGCGCGCCGAACGACGACGGTGCGATCGCCAGCCCCCACGGTGCATCGAGCGTACCGGCCGTGGCGACGCGGGCCACGAAGTTGCCCTGGGTGTCGAAGCTGTCGACGATGCCGAGTCCGGCGCCGGCGACCTCGTCGTGCTTGGCCCCGTCCTGCACCGCGTACGTCACGTACATCGTTCCGGCGAGGTTCTGGATATTGAATGGCGCGTAGCCGTTCGGCAGGCCGGGGTCGGTGAAATTGCCGGCGAGGTCGGGCTCTCCGGTCTGGCCCTTGAGGATGTCGATCGAGCCGTTGCGGAAGTTGGCGGAGTACAGATAGCTGTTCCCCGACAGCGTCGCGAACGCCGCGCCCTTGTAGACGTTGGCATTCGAAGCGGACTGCAGGATCTCTGCGGCGGTGCCGAGCGCGTTGCGCCAACCGGCGATCGCGCCGCCTTCGCTGACAAACAGGAAGTTGTCGCGGTTGAACGCTCCGGTGGCGCTGGCGCTGTTGAAGACCTGGCCGGTCACCGGAACATCGGGCATCGTCACCGTCAAGCCGACCTTGGTCGTCGCTTGCGTCACCGGATTGACGCTGTAGAGCACCGCCGTGCCGGCGCCGTTCGACGACACCCAGAACGGGCTGCTCGGCCCATATGACAACCCCCACGCGTTGACCAGGCCGGGATCGGTGGTCTGGGCGGGATTGGCCAGCTGGTCGTCGGTGACGAGGTTCGTGACGTCGACCCGGACCTGGGCTTTCGCCGCTCCGGCAGCGAGCGCGAGCGTGAGAACTGCGGCGACGACGCCGACACGCGCCGGCGACGGGCGATGGGAGGTGTGCATGGATGACTCCTCGGTCGTCGAGACGGGTGGGTTCGCTGCGCCCTGCGGTGCCGTCGTGGCGCTGGTGGGGCGCCGCGGCGCCGTTGCGGCGCTGCTCGGCGCCGATCGTAGACTTTGTGTTTGGACCGTCCACCCTCCAATCGCGGGGTCCGAAATACACTCGCACCGAGTGGCACTTTGCGTGCCTGAGACTTGCCATGAGCGATCCGCTGGTTATCCGTATCCACGCCAACGACGATGTCGTCATCGCCCGGCGCCAACTCGTCGGCGGCACGCGCGTCGAGAGTGAAGGGATCACCGTCACCGGCCTGATTCCTCCCGGCCACAAAGTGGCGACGCGGGCGATCGCTGCCGGCAGCCCGGTGCGCCGCTACGACCAGATCATCGGCAGCGCGAAGCAGGCGATCGCCCCTGGCCAGCACGTGCATACGCACAACCTCGAGTTCTCGAGCTTCGCGCGCGACTACGCGGCGGCGAGCGGCGCGCGGCCGACCGAGTACGCGGCGGCACCGGCGACGTTCGACGGCATCGTCCGCGCCGACGGCCGCATCGCGACGCGCAACTACATCGGCATCCTGACCTCGGTGAACTGCTCGGCGACGGTCGCGCGCGCGATTGCCGACCACTTCCGGCGCGACATCCATCCCGAAGCGCTCGACCGCTTTGCCAACGTCGATGGCGTCGTCGCGCTGACCCACGGCGGCGGCTGCGCGACCGACAGCGCCGGCGAGCCGCTGCAGGTGCTGCGCCGCACGCTCGGCGGCTACGCGCGGCACGCCAACTTCGCCTCGGTGATGGTCGTCGGTCTCGGCTGCGAGACCAACCAGATCAGCGGCCTGATGGAGCAGGAGCGCCTCGGCGGCGCGCACGGCGGGCCGGCGCTGCACGCGTTCAACATCCAGGAGACCGGCGGCACGAAGAAGACCGTCGCGCACGGCATCGAGCTCGTCGAGTGGCTGCTCGAGGAAGCCAACCGCGCGACGCGCCGGCCGGTGTCGGCGAGCCACATCATGGTCGGCCTGCAGTGCGGCGGCTCCGACGGCTACTCGGGCATCAGTGCGAACCCGGCGCTCGGCGCCGCGGTCGACCGCCTGGTGCGCCACCGCGGCACCGCGATCCTCTCGGAGACACCCGAGATCTACGGCGGCGAGCACCTGCTGACGCGGCGCGCGGTGTCGAAGGAGGTCGCCGACAAGCTGGTCGCGCGGATCCGCTGGTGGGAGCGCTACTGCGCGAGGAACGACGCCGAGATGGACAACAACCCTTCGGCCGGCAACAAGGCGGGCGGGCTGACGACGATCCTCGAGAAGAGCCTCGGTGCGATCGCCAAGAGCGGCACGACCAACCTGGTCGACGTCGTCGAATACGCGCAACCGGTCACCGCGAAGGGGCTGGTGTTCATGGACACGCCGGGCTACGACCCGGTGTCGGCGACCGGGCAGGTCGCCGGCGGTGCCAACCTGATCTGCTTCACGACCGGCCGCGGCTCGGCCTACGGCTGCGCGCCGTCGCCGTCGCTCAAGCTCTCGACCAACAGCGCGCTCTGGCAGCAGCAGGAAGACGACATCGACATCAACTGCGGCGATGTCGTCGACGGCACGATCGGCATCGACGAGATGGGCGAGCGGATCTTCCGCCTGATGCTCGAGACCGCCTCAGGCAAGAAGACCAAGAGCGAGCTGCACGGCTACGGCCAGAACGAGTTCGTGCCGTGGTCGCTCGGCGCGGTGATGTGAGCGCCGTGCGGCAGCGCTGACGAATCGATCGCGCCGACTCGCCGCGTCAATCCAGCTCGACCCAGACCGGCGCGTGGTCGCTCGCGTTGTCACGGCCGCGCACGCGCTTGTCGACGCCGGCAGCGACGAGCCGCGGCTGGATGCTTTCGCTCAGCAGCAGGTGGTCGATGCGCAGGCCGGCGTCGCGCGGCCAGCCGTTGCGCAGGTAGTCCCAGAAGGTGTAGATGCGCTCGTCGGGATGAAGCGCGCGGATCGCGTCGAGCCAGCCTTGCTCGAGCAGGCGCCGGTAGGCGGCGCGCGGCGACGGCTGCAGCAGCGCGTTGTTCAGCCATGAGCGCGTCGCGTAGATGTCGGCGTCGGTCGGCACGACGTTGTAGTCGCCGGCAAGGATGACCGGATGGCCGCTGTCGGCGAGCGCGCGGGCGTGCCCGAGCAGGCGCTCGAACCAGGCCAGCTTGTAGTCGAACTTCGGCCCCGGCTGCGGGTTGCCGTTCGGCAGGTAGATCGACGCCACGAGAACTCCGGCCACCGCGGCTTCGATGTAGCGGGCGTGGTGGTCGGCGGGATCGCCGGGCAGCTCGCGCCGCGAGACCACCGGCACGGCGTCGCGCGCGAGCAGGGCGACGCCGTTCCAGGTCCGCTGGCCGCGCCAGGCTGCGCCGTAGCCCGCGGCCTCGATCGCGGCGCGCGGGAACTCGCCGTCGGCCGCTTTCAGCTCTTGCAAGGCAACGACGTCGGGCCGCGCTTCGGCGAGCCACTCGAGCAAAAGCGGCAGCCGGCGGTTGACGCCGTTGATGTTCCAGGTCGCGATTTTCAGAGGCGGCGCAGCAGTCGGGGAAAAACGAAGCGTATCGCGAGCAGCAGCGCAACGCCGGCACCGACGTCGCGTAGCGCCGGCCCAGCACCGGCCGAGCGGGCGCGAACGCCGGGGGTCGCAGCGGCGACGGCGGCCGCGGCGACGACGTCGTCGTCGTCGGCGCGATTCGGACCACTTCGCGTCGGCGCCCTCCGGTCGGCCTCGACCGCCTTTTCGCCGGCGGCCTGTTCGGGGCTCGCGACGTCTCGCATCGAGCCGAGCGTGCGCGCGTAGACCCACGTGAACTCGGCGCCGAGGAGAAAGATCTGCGCCGAGTAGTAGACCCAGAGGAAGACGATCACGAGCGACGCCGCGGCGCCGAAGCCCGAGGCGATGCCGCTCTTGCCGATGTAGAGGCCGATCAGGAACTTGCCGATCGTGAACAGCAGCGCGGTGACGATGGCGCCGAGCCAGACGTCGTGCCACTGCACCCGCGCGCGCGGCATCATCTTGTAGATCATCGCGAAGACAACGGTCGTGAGGCCGAAGCCGACGACGATGTTGACCCCCTGGGCGAGCACCACCCAGCCGCCGAACATCGGCCCCCACCACTTGCCGAGCGCCGAGATGACGGCGCCGAGGACGAGCGAGACCATCAGCAGGAAGGCAAGACCGAGGATCATCCCGAACGAGAGCAGGCGCGCACGCAGTAGCGACCAGAGGCCGCCTCTCTGCCTCGCCGGCGCGCGCCAGATGCGATCGAGATCGTCCTGCAGCTCCGCGAACACCGTCGTCGCGCCGAACAAGACGATGCCGATGCCGACGATCGTGCCGAGGACGCCATGGCTCGGCTTGCTGGCGCTGGCGAGCAAGCCCTGCACCGCCTGCGCGGCGTCGTGGCCCATCAGGCCCTGCAGCTGGGCGAACAGCTCGCCGCGCACCGCCTCCTCACCGAACGCGAGGCCAGCGACCGAGACGACGATCAGAAGCAGCGGCGCGAGCGAAAAGACCGTGTAGTACGAAAGCGCCGCGCCCATGCTCGGCGCGTAGTCGTCGAGCCACGCCGAGACCGAGCCCGTGACGAGCGTCCACCAGGTCCGCGGCGACCGTGGGCGCGGATGCCGGCTCATCGCCGCCGCGAGTTGAACAGCCGGTCGAGAACTTCGGGGGGCAGCGACGTCGGCAGCTCGACCACGTCGAGGCCGTGCTTGAGATCGTACGAAGAGGCACGCCAGCCGGCGTCGCCGCTCTCGGCCGACAGCGCGTGCTCGTCCCCGGGCTCGCGGGCTACCTTCGGTGAGCCACCGTCCTCACGGGCGGTGTTCGAAGGCGCACTGCCGGGCCGACTCTCGGGACGACGAAAGCGCGATGGAAATCGATGCTTCTTCAGCGACATGTCAGGTGCTCGCTCGCCCGTTCCCGGGGCAATGCCCGTGCCCGTGAGTCCGATCGGGCGCGAGTGCACGAAGCTTGCCAAGAGTGGACTCGGGCGTGCGCCGCCCGCGCCATTCCCGATCCGAGCCACGACGACCATGACGGCAGGCGTCTCCGCGACACCCCATGCCGGCGCTGCCGGCGGCCGCTTCGAAGTGCGCTCGATCACCGGCGCCTCCTACACGATCGTCGAGGAGATCGACCGCGAGGGCAGGCGCCGCTACCAAACCGCCTACGCGCTGCTGCCCGTGGTCGCCAACGACGACGGCACCTTCACGATCGTCGACACCGGCACCCGGCTGGTTCGGGTCGAGAGGCCTCGCTGACCGTGCCCGCACGGACGACGGCACAACCGTTGCCAACGGCACTTCTCCGACCTCCCCTTGCCGTGGCGAAGCAACCAGCAATCGGCATCGCCGGGACGCCCGAGGGCGTGCCCGGACGACGCCCCTCGAGCGCAAGCAGCGACCACTGGAAGCGTCTGCTGCGGCGGCCTCCGCACGTACCGGTCACGCTGGCGCCGGACGCATTCGTCGACGAGCTGAACCGGCGCCTGCACGCGGATCGTTCGGCGAGCGACGACACCCGGTTCGTCGTCGCGCTCGGTGACGACGGCGGCGTCGTCGGCACGACCTGGGAAGGCCCGGCGGCGATGAAGCCGATCGTCGCTCGCATCGTCAACAGCGTCATCGGCGAGTACGAGGCCGGGCAGCCGTTCATCTTCGACCGCTGAGCCGCGAGCGCGAGGCGCCGGCAGCGCTACGGCGCCTTGAAGTGCTTGCTGAGCTTGATGCCCTGGCCCTGGTACGAAGAGCGCGCACCCTGACCGTAGAGCACGTGCGGCACCGAGATCAGCCGCTCGTAAGCGAGGCGGCCGACGAGCTGGCCGTGCTCGAGGACGAACGGCACTTCGTACGACCGCACCTCGAGCACCGCGCGCGAGCCTTCACCGCCGGCGTCGCCGTGGCCGAAGCCCGGATCGAAGAAGCCGGCGTAGTGGACGCGAAATTCGCCGACCAGCGTGTCGTAGGCGATCATCTCGGCGGCGTAGCCGGGCGGCACGCGCACGGCCTCCTGCGAGGCGAGGATGTAGAACTCGGCCGGGTCGAGGATCAGCCCGCCGCGCTCCGGTGCGTGCACGGGCTCCCAGTAGTCGGCGACGGCGTAGTGGCCGACGCGGTCGATGTCGACCAGGCCGGCGTGACTCTTCGCGCGGTAGCCGATCACGCCGCCCGAGCGGCGGCCCTGCAGGTCGACCCGGACGGGGACGCCGTTGACGATCTCGACGCTGGGCGCCGTGGCATCGGGCTCGCCGTCGGCCGATTGCACGAGGCCGTGCTCTTCCTGGAGGCGGCGCATGAAGCCATCGCTCGCGATCGGCCGGCCGCGCCGCAGGCGCAATTGACTGAGACGCGAGCCTTTGCGAACGAGAACGCTGAAGGTGCGCGGCGAGACCTCGGCGTAGAGCATGCCCTTGTATTGCTCACGGACCTGGTCGAACGCCGTGCCGCAATCGGTGATCAGGCGCGTGAAGATGTCGAGCCGGCCGGTCGAGCTCTTCGGGTTGCCCATCGCCGAGGTGCGATGGCGCAGGTCCAGGCCCTCGAGCAGCGGAATGATGTAGACGCAGCCCTTCTCGAGCACGCCGCCGGCGGTGATGTCCATCGCATGCATCGCGAACTCGTCGAGCTTGGCCTTGACCGAGCCCGCGCCGGGCAGGAAGCTCGCGCGCACGCGATACGCGGTCGCCCCGAGGCGGAGATCGAGGCTCGCGGGCTGGAACTGGTCGTCGGCGATCGGCTCGAGGGCGAAGATCTCCTTGCGCAGCACCATCGCCCGCAAGTCCTGGCTCGGCACGATGCCGGTCGAATGCAGGCGGGCGGCGTCATCGCCGCCATCGGCAGCACCGGGCAGGAGATCGTGGGCGGCGGGATCGGCAGCGGCGACGACGTCGCGGCCGGCGGGCTCGGGGGTCGTGGACATGATCGGCGCGCGGCAGTGTAGGGCGTCTCAGGCCGGCGCCATCGCGGCGTGGCGCTGGGCGCGATTGCCGCGCAGCAGGACGAGCGCGATGCTCAGGTTGAGCAGGTTCCAGGCGATGCCGTTGAGGAACGCCGCGTGATACGAGCCGGTGAGATCGAACACCTTGCCCGACATCCAGCCGCCGAGCGCCATGCCGAACAGCGTGAACATCAGGATCATGCCGGTCCGGGCACCCGCTTCGGCGGCCGGGAAGTGCTCGCGCACGATGATCGCGTACGACGGCACGATGCCGCCCTGAAACAGGCCGAACAGCGCCGCGACGACGTAGAGCGAGGCGAGCGAATCGAACGGCAGGAAGAGAAGGAGCGCCGTGCCCTGCAATGCCGAGCCGAGCAGGAGCGTGCGCAGGCCACCGATCCGATCGCAGATCGCTCCCGAGACGAGCCGGCTGACGACGCCGAAGGCGAGCATCAGCGAAAGCATCTGCGCGCCGCGCGCGGCGCCGTAGCCGAGATCACCGCAGTAGGCCACGATGTGGACCTGCGGCATCGACATCGCGACGCAGCAGGCGACGCCGGCGATGCAGAGCAGCGTCTGGGCGGCGTTCTTCGACACGCCGAACGGCCGGCTCGAGTCGACCGGTGACGCCGCAGCGGCAGCGGGTCCGGCCGGAGCGATCGCTGGCGGCCGCGCGCGCATGAAGAGCGCGAGCGCCGCCATCGTCACGAACGAGAGGACGCCGAGGCCGACGTACGTCTGGCGCCAGCCAGCGCTGGCGACGAAATGCTGGACGATCGGCGGCCAGATCGCGCCGGCGACGTAGTTGCCGCTGGCGCAGATCGCGACCGCGATGCCGCGCCGGCGCTCGAACCAGAGCGCGGTGTCGGCAACCAGCGGCGCGAAGCTCGCCGAGCTGCCGACAAGACCGAGCAGGACGCCGTGAACGATCGCGAAACTCCAGATGCTGCCGGCGAACGCTGCCGCGACGAAGCCGGCACCGAGGCCCGCCGCGCCGATCAGGAGCGGCACGACGACGCCGCGGCGATCGGCGAGCCGGCCCATGAAGACGCCGCCGATGCCGAAGCCGACCATCAGCAACGTGTACGGCAGCGACGCTTCGGCGCGCGCGGTGCCGAACTCGGCCTGCACGCTCGGCAAGACGACGGCAACGACGTACATCGCGCTGCTGCCGATTGTCATCAGGACGAGTGCGACGGCGAGGCGCTCCCAGGCATAGCGCGAGTCGACTGCGTGCACGGTGGTCATGAGCCGATTGTCGCCAACGGCGGCGCACGGCGCCGGGCCGGGGCGTGGCGCATCGAGTCGCGCGTGCCAGCCACGGGCGAAGGCGCGGTGTGGACGAGACTCAGAGGTCGGCAGCCGGCGGAATCGCCCGCCGCCGCCGCACGAGCGGCCAGCACCAGATCGCGATCGTCAGCGCACCGAGCGTCGCCGCGATCGGCCGCGAGAAGAAGGCGGCGACGTTGCCGTCGGACTTGATCATCGACGAGACGAAGTTCTCCTCGAGCATGCCGCCGAGGACGACGCCGAGGATGAGCGGTGTGATCGGAAAGCCGTTGGCCTCGAGCACCCAGGCGACGAAGCCGGCGACCAGCATCACGCCGACGTCGAACGCGGTGTTGTTGATCGCGAACGCGCCGACGATGCAGAACAGCAGGATGACCGGCATCAGGATGTCGCGCGGGACGCGCAGGATGTGCTTGGCGACCTTGATGCAGAGCCAGCCGAGCGGCAGCATGATCAGGTTGGCGACGATAAAGAGCAGGTAGACCGCGTAGATGTTCTGCGGGTGGGTGGTGAACAGCGTCGGCCCCGGGTTCATGTTCTTCATGTAGAGCACGCCGATGACGATCGCCGTGATCGAGTCGCCGGGAATGCCGAACACGAGCGCCGGGATCCAGGCGCCGGCGAGGGCGCTGTTGTTGGCCGAGCCGCTCTCGACGATGCCTTCGACGTGGCCGGTGCCGAACTTCTCCGGCTCCTTGGAGAGCTTCTTGCTCATCGCGTACGACATCCAGGCCGCGATGTCGGCGCCGGCGCCGGGCAGCGCGCCGATCAGCGTGCCGAGCGCGCTGCCGCGCAAGATCTGCTTGGGGTACTTCACCGCGAGCCCCCACATGCCCTTGAAGACGTTGCCGATCGGCTTGTCGACGATCAGCGCGTCGGGCTCGAGGCTGACCATGTAGCGGAGGATCTCGGAGACCGCGAACATGCCGATCATGAGCGGGATCAGGCCGATGCCGCCGAGCAGCTCGCTGCTGCCGAAGGTGAAGCGCGGAAACGCCGCCGGGTTGTTGAGGCCGACGCCGGCGACGAGCAGGCCGATGAAGAGCGTCGTCAGCCCCTTGAGCGGCCGGTCGGTCGAGATGAAGACCGCGCAGGTCAACCCCATCAGGACGAGCCAGAAGTACTCGAACGAGCTGAACCGGAGCGCGAACTCGGCGAGTGCGGGTGCCGAGACCATCAGCACCGCGGTGCCGAACAGGCCGCCGACCGCCGAGAAGACGAGGCCGGCGCCGAGGGCGAGCTCGGCCTGGCCTTTCTTGGTCATCGCGTAGGCCTCGTCGGTATAGGCGGCCGACGCCGGCGTGCCGGGCATGCGCAGCAGGCAGCCCGGGATGTCGCCGGAGAAGATCGCCATCGCCGTCGCGGTGACGATCGCGGCGATTGCGGGGATCGGCGCCATGAAGAAGGTGACCGGAACGAGGAGCGCGGTCGCCATCGTCGCCGTCAATCCCGGCACCGCGCCGACGAACAAGCCGAACAGCGACGCCACGAACATGACGGCGACGTTGTAGGGATCGAAGACGAGGCGAAACGCCTCCGCCCAGGCGGGGTTCATGCGCTTCGCCTCACCAGGCGATCGCTTGCAGGATTCCCCACGGCAGAGGAACGCGCAGCAGCTTGTAGAACACGTAGTGGATGAGAAGCGTCAGGACGAACGCGACCGCCAGCGCGCGCATCGGCCGCACGCGCAGCACCGACATCAACGCGGCGAGGCAGACGAACGCCGTCAGCAGGAAGCCGAGCCTGTCGACGGCGAAGAGATAGAACGTGCTGGTCGCGACGAAGACGACGAACGCGAGCAGTTGCGGCGGCGAGCGCAACCACGGCGGCGGCTCGACCCAGCGCCGCGCTGCGCCTTCGACTCGGCGCCGCGCGCGCCAGCCGCCGACGATCAGCAACGCTCCGCAAACGAGGAGCGCCGTCGCGACGACACCGGGAAACAGCGCCGGGCCGATGTTTTGCCCCGGGATGTTCGGAAAGCTGCGGACGTGCCAGAGGATGGCGGCGCCGAGCAGCGCGAAGAGCGCCCCCCAGACCGTGTCGTCGAGCTTCACCCCCGGTGCGCCGCGACCGCGATCCCGCTACTTGACGATGCCGACCGCCTTCATCGTGGCGCCGAGATCGGCATCGGACTTGGCCATGAAGCGGCCGAACTCATCGGGGCCGAGATAGACGACGCCAAAGCCCCGGCTCGACATGAACTCGTTGTACTCCTTGCTCGCCGCGATCTTCCTGATCGCGGCGACGAGCTTGTCGCGGACGTCGCTCGGAATCCCCTTCGGCGCGGCGATGCCGCGCCAGGCGCCGAGCTTCCAGTCGCTGCCGGTCGCCGCCTTCAGCGTCGGCACGTTCGGATAGAGGGCGGCCGGTGCGTCGGCCATGATCGCCAGGCTCTTCACCTTGCCGGCGTCGATCAGCGAGCGTGCCTCGGGAAGCGAGCACGGCACGATCTCGATGCCACCGGCGACGAGATCCTGCAGCCCCGGCGCGGCGCCGTTCGAAGGCACCCACGGCACCGCCGCCGGGTCGACCTTCAGATCCTTCAGCATGCCGGCGACCGCGAGATGCCAGATGCCGCCCTGGCCGGTTCCCGATGCCTTGAACTTGCCTGGGTTGGCCTTGACGGCGGCGACGAGGTCGTTGGCGGTCTTGTACGGCGCATCGGCGCGCACTTGCAGCCCCGCGGGGTCGGAATTGACGAGGCCGATCGGCGTGTACGACGCGCCCGAGATGTCGGTCAGCCCTTGCCAGTGCATCATGCCGATCTCGACCGTGATCAGGCCGATCGTGTAGCCGTCGGGCGCAGCGCTCGAGATCGCCTGGTGGCCGACGACGCCGCTGCCGCCGGTGCGGTTGACCACCGTCACCGGCTGGGCGAGCTCCTTTTCGAGCAGCGAGCCGATGATGCGCGCGGTCGCGTCGGTGCCGCCGCCGGCGCCCCAGGGAACGATCAGCGTGACGGGCCGCTCCGGCCACGCGGCGTGCGCCCCGCCGACCATGAATGCGCTCGCGGCCGCGATCGCCCCGAGCACCCGCTTGCCGAACAACACCCTGCGCAGATTCATGGCTCCTCCTTGCGAGGGGCCGACTGTGCCGAGCGCCCGCAAGCGTTGCCACCGGAGTGACCCTACGTCGCCGTGCGCCGGTTCCGCTCGGCCTCGCGCAGCTCGCGCGCCGCTTCGTCGAGCAGGTTCTCGAGCTGGTTCGGCTCGACCGGCTTCAACAAGTGGTGGCGAAATCCCGCGTCGAGGCTGCGCTGGCGGTCCGACGCCTGACCGAAGCCGCTCATCGCGATGGCAAAGCGCGGCCGCTTCGGACCCAGGCGCGTCATCAGGTCCCAGCCGTCGCCGTCGGGCAGGCCGATGTCGGAGATGAGGACGTCGCAGCGCGCGGCCGGAATGGCCCCGAGCGCGTCGTGCAGAGTCGCTGCCGAGAACACGACGTGGCCGAGCTGCTCGAGCAGGACGCTGAGCAGGTAGCGGGTGTCCTCGTGGTTCTCGACGATGAAGATGCGCAGCGGTCGTGCGCTTGTCGCGTATTCGGCGGAAGCGTCGGCGGCGCCCGAAGGGCGCGGAGAGTCCATGGCGCGGCGGTCAGGCGAGGGGCAATTCGATCGTGAAGGTCGCGCCCTGGTTGCGCCCGCCGCTGGCGGCGGTAAGCGTGCCCCGGTGCGCTTCCACCGTGGCTTTGGCAATCGCGAGACCCAGGCCGAGGCCGCCGAACTCGGTCGTCACCCACGGGCCTTCCTGCGCGAAGGCGTCGAAGATCGACGGCAGCGCGTCACTCGAGATGCCCATCCCGGTGTCGGCGACGACGAGGACGAACCGATTGTCGACGTTGCTCGAGACGACACGGACCGCGCCCTCGACGGGAGTGAACTTGGCCGCGTTCTTGAGCAGATTCCAGACCACCTGCTGCAGGCGCGCCGCGTCGCCGGGGACGACATGGCGCGTTGCATGCAGCGCGAGGCCGAGGTCCTGCCGCTTGGCATGGAAGTCGCTGCCGCAGATGTCGGCCGCGGCATGGACGACCTCGTGCATGTCGGTGCGCTCGCGCGCCATCTCGAGCTTGCCGCTCGAGATGCGGGTGACGTCGAGCAGGTCGTCGATCAGCATGAGCTCGGCCTTGACGTTCCTGCGCAGGAGATCGACCGTCGGCCGCAGCGAGCCCGGCAGCTCGGGGCTGCGCTCGAGCGCGTGCAGCGCCATCACGATCGGCGTCAGCGGCGTGCGCAGCTCGTGCGAGAGGATGGCGAGGAAGCGATCCTTCGCGTGGCTCGCCGCCTCGGCCTCGGCGCGCGCCTTGCGGTTGTCGACCAGCGCCTCGACGAGCTCGGTGCGGCTCGTCTCGAGCGCCTGCTCGGCGGCGCGCGCCATCGTCTGGTCGCGAAAGATCTTGAGCAGGCCGATCGCCTCGCCGCGGTCGCCATCGCGCATCGCCATCATCACGCCGCTGCCCCAGAAGCGGCTGCCGTTCTTGCGCCGGTGCCATCGCTCGTCGGCGGCGCGGCCTTCCTCGAGCGCCTGCTGGGTCTCGCGCTGCGGCGCGCCGGCGACACGGTCGTCCTCGGTGAACAGGATGTCGCCGCTCTCGCCCATCGCTTCGTCGGCGAGGTAGCCGGTCAGGCTCTCGGCACCGCTGTTCCAGCCGGTGATTCGACGCTTGAGATCGAGCGTCACGATCGCGTACTCGCGCGAGTTCTCGACCACCAGGCGCAGCCGCTCCTCCGACTCGCGCAACGCCTGCTCGGCGCGGCGGCGGTCGCTGATATCGAGGACGACCGCGACCGCGCCGCTCGGCTTGCCCGCGGCGTCGAGCACGGCGGTGACCGAGGAGCTGACCCAGACGACGCTGCCGTCGCCGCGCAGGTAGCGCTTCTCGAGCTCGAACGGCGTGCCGTCGGCGGCGAGGCGGCGGAACGCCTCGGCGTTGTTCTCGCGGTCGTCGGGGTGGACGATCGAGAGCACCGACGTTCCGACGAGCGCCTCGGGAGGACGGCCGGTGATCCGCCCGAAGCGCGCGTTGGCGAGCGTGATGCGGCCGTCGACTTCGGTATGGACGACACCGGCCGCGGCCTGCGTGACGATGGTGCGAAAGAGCGCTTCCGATTCGCGCAGCGCCTCGCCGACGCGGCGCCGCTCGCTGATGTCGACGAAGGTGAGGACGACGCCGCCGATGCGATCGTCGCCGCCGCGGTATGGCCGCAGTCGCGCCAGCAGCCAGCGGTCGCCGAAGCGCACCTCGCGCTCGATCGGCGCGAGCTGGTCGAGCACCGCCGTCGCGTCGCCGCCGAGCTGCGGATAGTCGAGCCGGTTGGCGAGGTCGCTGATCGGCCGGCCGACGTCGGTCGGGATCAGGTTGAAGAGCTCGACCGCCGACGGCGTGAAGAGCGAGATATGGAGCTCGCGGTCGAGGAAGAGCGTCGCGATCGCGGTCGCGGCCATGAGGTTGCGCAGATCGCCGTTGGCGTGGCTCAGCTCGTCGACCTTGCCCTTCAGCTCCTGGTTGACGGTCGTCAGCTCCTCGTTGATCGACTGCAGCTCCTCGCGGCTCGTCTCGAGCTCCTCGGTCGCCGAGCGCAGCTCCTCGTTCATCGCCTGCAGCTCTTCGTTGCTCGCTTTCAGCTCCTGCGCGGCGACGCTGCCTTGCTCGGTGGCGTCGCGCAGGTGCCACTTCAGCTCGTCGATCTGCTGCTGGAGGGTGCGGATGAAGGCGTCGTCCTCGGGCGTCGACGACGCCGGCCGCAGCGGCGTCTGGTCGGGCTGCGGCACGAAGGTGACGAGCAGGAATCCGGGCGCGAGGTCGTCGGCGCGGCCGACGCGGATCACGACCGACTCGCCGGCTTTATCGCCGAACGCGATCCGCGCCGTTTCGAAGCCCTCGTCGCCGCCCTTCGCGCGCAGCAGCGCAGTGCGCAGGTCTACCGTCAGCGCCGGGTCGACGGCGAGCAGCAGATTGGTCGTCGGCTCGCCGCCCGCATAGCGCAGGTAGCGGCCGAAGCGCTCGGAGAGATGCACGATCTCGTACTCGCTCGTGACGACGACCGATGCCGGCGCGAAGCGCTCGATCAGCTTCAGGTGCAGCTCGCGCCACGAGGAGACGCCGAGCGCTTCGGCGCTCGGGCGCGCCGTGAAGAAGGCGGCGCCGCGGCCGATGCCGGGCATGCTGCCAGCCGGCTTGGCGTCGAGGGGCAGCTCGAGCGCGCGTGCCAGCGCTCCCTCGACGCCGATCTGCGGCACTCGCCGATCGCGCGACGGTCGCGGCTCGAAGATGCGATGCTTCCTGTCGACGACGCGAAACAGGTGATCACCGACGTCGGTGGTCTCTGAGACGCCGAGGAAGAGCCGCCCGTGCGGCCTGAGCGCGAAGTGGATGATCTCGAGCGCGCGCCGCTGCGCGTCGGGGCTCAGGTAGATGAAGAGGTTGCGGCAGGTGACGAGGTCGAGACGCGAGAACGGCGCGTCCTTCAGCAGGTCGTGGCTGGCGAACACCACGGCCTCGCGGATCTCGGCGCCGATCCGAAAGCCGCGCAACTCGCGAGTGAAGAACCGGCGCAGCCGTTCCTCGGAGACGTCGGCGGTGATCGCGGGCGGATAGAGGCCGTCGCGGGCGATGCGGATCGCATCCTCGTCGAGGTCGGTGGCGAAGATCTGCAGCCGCGGCGGCGAGTCGAGCCCGCGCGCGAACTCGCTCAGCAGCATCGCCAGCGAGTACGCCTCCTCGCCGGTCGCGCACGCGACCACCCAGACCCGCACCTCGTCGTTGCTCGACTTGCCGGCGAAGAGGGCCGGCAGGTGCTTCTCGAGGGCGTCGAAGGCGTCGCGGTCGCGGAAGAAGTTGGTGACGCTGATGAGCAGGTCCTTCAGCAGCGCGCCCGCCTCGCCCGGGTGGGTGCGCATGAAGTCGAGGTAGAGCCGCAGGTCCTCGACGCCGTTGACGCTCATCCGCCGGCCGATGCGGCGCAGGATCGTCGCCCGCTTGTAGTAGCTGAAGTCGTGCCCGGTCTGTGTCCGCAGGTAGGCCAGCAGCTCGCGCAGTGCCGCCTCGAGATCGTCGGCCGGCGCCCCGGCCGGCTCGGCCGGTTGCGGACCCTCCTCGGGCGGCAGCTTCAGGCGGCCGAGGATGCCCGCGTATTCCTTCAGCCGTGCCGGCATCGCGGCGACGGGCAGGATCCAGTCGACCATGCCGGTGCCGATCGCCGAGCGCGGCATGCCGGAATGCTCGGCCTCGTTCGGGTCCTGCGCGATCGTCAGGCCGCCGCGCTCCTTGATCCGCTTGATGCCGATCGCGCCATCGCCGTCGGCGCCCGAGAGGACGATCGCCGCCGCGCGCGGGCCGTGGGTATCGGCGAGGGTGCGGAAGAACAGGTCGACGGCGACGCGGCGGCCCTGGTACGGCGTGAGCTCGCCACACAGCAGGCGGCCGTCGAGGGCCGTCAGCGTCTTGCCGGGCGGAATGACGTAGACATGGTTGGCCTCGACCTTGGCCTGGTCCTGCACCTGCCGCACCGGCATCGTCGTCGTCCGCTGCAGGATCTCCGCGAGCAGGCTGTCGTGCTCGGGGGAGAGGTGCATGACGACGACGAACGCCATCCCGCTGTCGTTCGGCGCCGCCGAGAAGAAGCCCTGCAGCGCGGCGATGCTGCCGGCCGAGCCGCCCAGGCCGACCATCGGCAGCATGGCGTACGAACGGGTCGGGATCGCATCGTCGGTGACGCCGGCGAGGTCTTCCTCGGCGTGGTCCGGAGCCGGCTGCAGCCGCTCGCCCTCGGCACTCGGGGCCGGCGGCTGGCGGTCGGGTATGGGGTGTTCCATCGTCGGCAGCGCCCGCCACGCCATGGGGGCGCACGGCCGAGTGTCCTGCGTCTTTTCATTCTGCTCTTTGTCGACGAGTACCCCTGTAGGGGCATGTCGCGGGCCAACGTCGTCCGCCGCGCCGTCGCAAGCGCGCTACGATGGCAGCGAACGAGCCTCCCGCACCATGAACGTCGTCGAGAAGATTTTCGCGGCCGCCATCGTCATCGGCTGCGTCCTGCTGTTGGCGCGGATGCTCCTCAGGCCGCGAAGGCGCGCACGCGTCGACGCGTCGGTCAAGAAGAGCGCCGCGATCTGGCAGCAGCGCGTCCGGCGCGCGATCCTCTGGCCCGCCGCCGAGTTGCGCGCGCGGCGCGAGACCCGGGAGGCGATCCGGCGCGCGCGCCGCTCGGCGATCGAGCGCGACGGCAACGTCATCAGCCCGAAGGCGTTCAAGGGTCGCCGGCGCGACCTGCACTGAGCCGCGCGCTCGGCGCTGTCACGCTCGCAGTGCACACCGCTTTTCCTCGCCTGCGCGTGTGCTACCGTGCCGCCGCATGCGCATCGCCCTGCCTGATCTGCTTGCGACCCGCAAGGGGCGACTGACCGCATTCTTCCTGCTCTACGTCACCGAGGGCATCCCGCTCGGCTTCACGGC
This sequence comes from Caldimonas sp., assembly GCA_036496385.1. Taxonomy (GTDB): domain Bacteria; phylum Pseudomonadota; class Gammaproteobacteria; order Burkholderiales; family Burkholderiaceae_C; genus Schlegelella_A. The sequence continues at coordinate 29,123 of DASXLD010000115.1, forward strand.
AACGGCGATCGCGGCGCAGATGCGGCGCCAGGGCCTCGGGCCGGCGGCGATCGGCGCCTTCGTCGGCTCGCTCTACCTGCCGTGGGCGTTCAAGTGGGCGGTGGGCCCCTTCGTCGACGTCTTCTCTTCGGACCGTTTCGGCCGCCGCCGCACCTGGATCTTCCTGATGCAGCTCGGCATGATCGGCACGCTGCTGATCGCGATGGGGATCGACTTCGTCGGCCAGATCGGTCTGTTCACCGCGATCATCTTCGTCCACAACGCGTTCGGCGCGACGCAGGATGTCGCCATCGATGCGCTCGCCGTCAACGTGCTGCCCGAGGACGAGCGCGGCTCGGCCAACGGCTTCATGTTCGCCGGCGCTTCGATCGGCCAGACGATCGGCGGCTCCGGCGTGCTCTTCCTCACCGCGGCGATGCCGTTCGCATCGACCTACGTCTTCGTCTGCGCGACGATTTTCGCGATCACGCTGTTCGTGGTCATTCCGCTGCGAGAGAAGGCGATGACCGTGGCACAGGCGCAGGCGCGCGCGGCGAGCACGATCGGCCGCGAGCTCGTACGCTTCGTGCGAGAGGCGTGGACGGCGTTCACCGGATCGCGCGCGGCGCTGGTCGGCGTGCTCGCGGCGCTCCTTCCCGCCGGTGCCTACGCCCTCAGCCTTGCGCTGCAGTCCAATCTCGCGGTCGAGCTCGGTCTGGACAACAGCGAGATTGCCCAGCTCAACCTCATCTGCACCGTGATCTTCGCGCCGTTCTGCATCCTCGGCGGCTGGCTCTCGGACCGCTTCGGGCGGCGCGGCACGCTTGCGCTGTTCGTCTTCCTCACCGTACTGCCGACGCTCTGGCTCGCCTGGGTGATGTGGCAGGCGGGCTGGATCATGCCGGTCGAGATCGACAAGCCGAACCGTCCGCATCCATCGTCGATCCTCGTCTTCACGTTCTGGGCCGCGTGCATCATCTACAACGTCTTCCAGGGCCTGTACTACGGCATCCGCACTGCGCTGTACATGGACATCACCAATCCGGCCGTCGCGGCGACCCAGTTCACCGCCTACATGGCGATGCTCAACCTGTGCATCTCGTACACCGCGTGGTGGCAGGGCTTCGCGGTCGAGCGCATCGGCTATCCGGCGACGCTCGTCGTCGACTCGGTGTTCGGCCTCGTCGGCCTGTTGCTGCTGCCGCTGATGCGGCCGCCGCGAAAGACCATGGCACTGACGCCGGCAGCCGTGCCCGCCTGAGCGGCGCCACCGCTGACGAGAGCTCGCGCGGCGCGCTCGCCAGCACCGGAGGGCGGACACTGCCCGCGGGAGCGGTGCCGGCGCACGCCGAGCGTCGCTTCGCATAATGTCCCGACGTTGATCAACTGCTTCCGCCGATGAACATCCGCCAGCCCCGCTCCATGCTCTTCGTCTCGGGCGAAAAGGTCGAGCGCTTCGCCAAGGCGATGGCCGCCGGCGCCGACCTCGTCTGCATCGACCTCGAGGACGCCGTCCATCCCGATCGCAAGGACGAGGCGCGCACCCAGGTTCTCGGTTGGCTGAAGGACGCTGTCAGAAGCGCCGACGGCCCGGGAGTCGCCCTGCGCATCAACGGCCTCCGAACGCTCGACTGCCTGCGCGATGTCCTCGCCTTCGTCGCCTCGGGAGCCCGCGTCGACTGGCTGCTGCTGCCCAAGGCCGAGCACGCCGGCGACGTGCAGGCGCTCGAGGCCTGGTGCGGCACGCAGCTCGGCGCGATCGCAGCGCTGATCGAGACGCCGCTCGGGATCGAGAACGCCGCGTCGCTGGCGCGCGCCGGCGGCAAGCTCGGCGCGCTGATGCTCGGCGGCGCCGACCTCTCGGCCGAGCTCGATGCGAGGTTCGACTGGGAAGGGCTGCGCTACGCGCGCGGCCGTCTCGTCAACGCGGCGAAATCGGCCGGCCTGCAGGCCTGGGACGTGCCGAACGTCGACCTCACAAGCGCCGAAAGCCTCGCGACCGAGACGCGCAACGCGCTCGCGCTCGGCTTCGGCTGCAAGACCGCGATCCATCCGCAGCAGATCGCGACCATCCATGCCGCCTTCACGCCGACCGCGGCCGAAGTCGAGTGGGCGAAGCTGCTGCTGCAGGCGGTCCCCGCGGGCCAGGGCAGCGGCGCGTTCCTGTTCCAGGGAAAGATGGTCGACGCGCCGCTGCTGAAGAGGGCGCGGCGCATCGCCGAACTCGCCAAGGCCGCTTCGTGAAACGAGGACCGTGCCGGCCGGCCGCGTGGGCGTCACGGCGATGAAGCTCGAAGGCGTCAAGGTCCTCGACCTCTCGCAATTCCTGCCCGGCCCGCATCTGACGATGATGATGGCCGACCACGGCGCGACGGTGGTCCGCGTCGAGCCGGCGGCGGGCGAGCCGACGCGCGCGATCGGCAAGTACCAGGGCGACACGACGGTCTGGTTTCGCAACACGCACCGCAGCAAGCAGAGCGTGGTGCTCGACCTGAAGCAACCGGAAGGTGTCGCTGCGTTCCTGCGCCTCGCCGCGAGCGCCGACGTCGTCGTCGAGTCGTTTCGCCCCGGCGTCGTCGACCGGCTCGGCATCGGCCCGGAAGCTGTCCGAGCGATCAACCCGCGCGTCGTCTACTGCTCGATCTCGGCGTTCGGCCAGAGCGGACCGATGGCGAACCGCGTCGCCCACGACCTCAGCGTCCAGGCCGAGTCGGGCGTCGTCAGCCTCAATCGGACCGCCGCCGGCGAGCTCGCGCTGCCATGCGTCCCGGCCGCCGACATGGCCGGCTCGCTGATGGCACTCACCGGCATCCTGATGGCGCTGCTGCGGCGCGAGAAGACCGGCCGTGGCGACACGATCGACATCTCGATGCAGGACAGCCTGGTGTCGTGGATGGTCAACATCGTGAGCCCGGTGTTCGCCGAAGCGCGCGAGCTCGACCCGACCAGCGAGCGCTCGCTCGGCGGCAACGCGCTCTACAACGTCTATCGCTGCGCCGACGGCCGCTCGCTCACGCTCGGCGGCAGCGAGCTCAAGTTCGCCGCCAACTTGCTGGCCGCCCTCGGCCGGCCCGACCTGATCGAGTTGTGCAAGCTGCCGCCGGGACGCGGCCAGGATCCGGTGCGCGAGTTCCTCGCCGCGACCTTCGCGACGCGCGACCTCGCGCATTGGGAGGGCTTCCTCGGCGGCCTCGACGTCTGCTGGGCTGCCGTCAGGGGCGTGCACGAAGCGTTGCAGAGCGAGCACCTCGCCGCTCGCCGCATGCGGCTCGACTTCGCCGACGGCCAGACGCACCTCGGCATCCCGATCAAGTTCGCCGAAGAGCCCGGCGCAGTGCGGCCCGGGGCGCCGGCGCTCGGCGAGCACACCGCGAGCGTGCTCGCCGCGGCCGGCTACGACGCCGCGGCGATCGAACGGCTGAAGAAGATCGGCGCAGCGGGCTGAGGGCGGGCTGCAGACAACGGCGCGCCGCCGGCGGCTGAATCGTGCCCGCCATTGCGCAGGCGGTCGGACTTCGCCGCGCCGCAACGCCGTGGCTCTGCTGGTAATCAGCAGTCGGACAAGCACGGGCGCCGCTTCGCAAGGCAGCGCGACCGTGCTTCAATGACCGCAGCCCGCACGCTTGCGCACCCCGGTCGCTCTCGCCGCCCGCCCATGGATGCCTCCGACCCGCTCACCGCCTGGCTCGGCCGCACCGAGCAGCGCATCGACACCATCAGCGCGGCGCCGCTCGCCGGCCTCAGCGCCACGCTCGACCGCGACGATCCGGCGCCGGCGAACGGCACCGCCGTCCCGCCGCTCTGGCACTGGCTCTACTTCCTGCCGGCGCAGCGCCAGAGCGAGCTCGGCCCCGACGGCCATCCGCGGCGCGGCGGCTTCCTGCCGCCGGTCGCGCTGCCGCGTCGCATGTGGGCAGGGGGGCGACTGCGGTTCGAGCGGCCGTTGCGGGTCGGCGAAGTGGCGACCCGCGACTCGCGCATCGCCGACATCGCGACCAAGGACGCGCGCTCGGGGCCGCTCGTCTTCGTCACGGTGCACCACGAGATCTCGACCCCGCACGGCGTCGCGCTGCGCGAGGAGCACGACATCGTCTACCGCGGCCTGCCGGCGCCGGGAGCGGCCCCGGCGACGCCGGCCGAGGCGCCGCGCGACGAGACCTTCGCGCGCACGATCGTTCCCGACGACGTGCTGCTCTTTCGCTACTCGGCGCTGACGTTCAACGGCCACCGCATCCACTACGACCGGCGCTACGTCACCGAGGTCGAAGGCTATCCCGGCCTGATCGTCCACGGCCCGCTGATCGCG
>DASXLD010000116.1:0-18056 GCA_036496385.1 Caldimonas sp.
CGGCGCCGAGTGCCAGCATGTTCTCGCCCAGCAGCGAGACGTCCCCCGCGGTCGGACGATCGAGCCCGCCCAGCAGGTGCAGCAGCGTGCTCTTGCCCGAGCCCGAGGCGCCGACGATCGCGACCGTTTCGCCGCGGTCGACGGCGAGGTCGACGCCGCGCAGCACGGTGACGTCGATCGCGCCTTCGCCGCTGCCTTCGACGAATCGCTTGCAAAGGCCCCGGGCGCGCAGGATCGGTCCGGCGGCCGCGCCCGCGGCCTCACTCATAGCGCAGCGCTTCGGCCGGCTCGAGCCGGCTCGCGCGCCAGCTCGGATAGAGGGTGGCGAGGAAGGCGAGGACGAGCGAGATGACCGCGATCGGGACGATGTCGCCCTGCTGCGGATCGCTCGGCATGCGGCTGATCAGGTAAACGCTGCTCGGCAGGAAGGTGACGTGCAGCAGCCTCTCGATGAACGGCACGATGACGTCGATGTTGAAGGCGACGAGGAGGCCGAACAGGACGCCCGCAAGCGTGCCGATGATGCCGGCGGCGGCGCCCTGGACGATGAAGATGCCCATGATCGAGCGCGGCGTCGCGCCGAGCGTGCGCAGGATGGCGATGTCGGCGCGCTTGTCGGTGACCGTCATGACGAGCGTCGAGACGAGATTGAACGCGGCGACCGCGACGATCAGCGTCAGGATGATGAACATCAGCCGCTTTTCGACCTGGACGGCGGAGAACCAGTTGCGGTTGGTGCTCGTCCAGTCGCGCACGATCACGTCCGGACCGAGCTGCCGGCCAAGCTCGGCGGCGACCAGGGGCGCCTCGTTGAGGTCGCGCAGGCGCAGCTGGACGCCGGTCGGCCCTTCGACGCGAAAGAGCTTGGCCGCGTCGTCGAGCGCCACCAGCGCCAGACCGCTGTCGTATTCGTAGTGGCCGGCGTCGAAGGTGCCGACCACGGTCAGCGTGCGCAGCCGCGGCACGATTCCGGCGGGAGTCACCTGGCCGCCCGGGAGGACGGCCGTCACCTTGTCGCCCGGGCCGACGCCGAGCGAGCGCGCCAGCTCGCCGCCGAGGACGACGCTCCACGAGCCGGGAACGAGGCGCGCCAGCGTCGTGTCCTTGAGCTTGGCCGCGAGGTCGGTCACCGTCGCTTCGGCTTGCGGATCGATGCCGCGCACGACGATGCCGCGCATGTCGTCGCCGCGCGCGAGCAGCGCCTGCGAGCTGACGAAGGGCGCTGCACCGATGACCTCGGGATTGGCGCGCGCCGCGGCGGCGGTCTTCTGCCAATCGGCGAGCGCGGCGCCGCCGGCGCCGATCACCTCGATGTGCGAGATGACCGAGAGCATCCGGTCGCGCACTTCCTTCTGGAAGCCGTTCATCACCGACAGGACGATGATCAGCGCGGCGACGCCGAGCGCGATGCCGAGCATCGAGACGCCGGAGATGAACGAGATGAACCGGTTCCTGCGCCCGGCACGACCGGCTCGCGTGTAGCGCCAGCCGATCTGCAGTTCATAGGGCCAGTTCATGCGGGGGCGATGCTACCCGACCCCTGCGGCGTGCGACGCTCGCGCCACCGCTCGGATAATCGGGCCCATGCACTTGCTCGTCCCGTTCGCCGCCGACGATTCGGAGGACTGCCGCAACGTGCTGCGCGACCAGGCGCTGCCCAATCTCGAGCGACTGCTCGCGTTGCTCGCAGCGGCCGGGCGCGACGACGGCGACTCTGCCACCTTGTCGCCGCCGCACGAGCGCGCGCTCGCCGCCGCATGGGGCTGGCAAGGCGGCGATGGCCTGCTGCCGTTCGCAGCGCACGCCGCCGCAGCCGACGGCATCGCGACGACAACGCTCGCCTGGGCACTGCTGACGCCGAGCCATCTGCAGCTCGGCCGCGACGACGTGACGCTGCTCGATCCGGCACTGCTGGCGCTCGATGAAGCCGAATCGCGTGCGCTGTTCGCGAGCGTCGCGGAGCTGTTCGCGAGCGAGGGATTCGCGATCGCTTGGGGCAACCCCGAGCGCTGGTACGCGGCGCGTGACGATCTCCAGGGGCTCGCGACGCCATCGCTCGACCGCGTCATCGGCCGGGGCGTCGATCGCTGGTTGCGCGCGAGCGATCACGACGGCGGCGGCGCGCGACGAGAGGCCCTGGCGCTGGTTCGGCGCCTGCAGAGCGAAGCGCAGCTCGTCTTCCACGTCCACGAGGTCAACGAGCGCCGCGAGGAGCGCGGCGCTCTCGTCGTCAATTCGATCTGGCTGAGCGGCTGCGGCCGCAGCCAGCCGACCGACACGGCGGCCGGCCCGGAGATCGCGTCGTCGTTGCGCGCGCCGCTGCTCGTTGGCGATTGGGCCGCATGGGCCGAGGCCTGGCGTGCCCTCGACACCGGCGCGATCGCCCGCCTCCTCGCCGATGCCCGCGCCGGCAGGGCGACCACGCTGACGCTTTGCGGCGCGCGCTCGGCGGCGCGCTTCGAACTGCAGCCGCGATCGCTCTGGCAGCGCCTGCGCGCGCCGCGGGGCGCCGCGCCCGACGTGCTGGCGTCGCTCTAGGGGAGCGCCATGGCCACCGAGATGGCACCGATTCGCCTCGTCACCCGCGACGTGCCGCCGCGCGCCGCGTGGGCGCTCGAGCAGGCCGGGCTCCATCCGCTGCTCGCGCGGCTGTTCGCGGCGCGCGGCGTCAAAGGCGCCGACGACCTCGACGACGCGCTCGCACGCCTGCTGCCGCCGACGACGCTGCTCGGTGCCGGCGACGCGGCGGAGCTGCTCGCCGACGCGATCGGTGCCGGCAGCCGCATCTGCGTCGTCGCCGACTACGACTGCGACGGCGCGACCGCGTGCGCGGTGACGCTGCGCGGCCTGCGCATGCTCGGCGCCGATCCAGCGACGCTCGGCTACGTCGTCCCCGACCGGCGCGTCCATGGCTACGGGCTGACGCCGCAGATCGTCGACCTCGCGTTGGCGCAATCGGCCGAGGTGCTGGTGACGGTCGACAACGGCATCGCCAGCCTCGACGGCGTCGCCCACGCGCACGCGTCCGGGCTCGCAGTCGTCATCACCGACCACCACCTGCCGTTGCTGGGCGACAGCGGCGTCGTCCTGCCCGAAGCCGACGTCATCGTCGATCCGAACCAGCCGGGCTGCGGCTTTGCGAGCAAGCATCTTGCCGGCGTCGGCGTCGCGTTCTACGTCCTGCTCGCGCTGCGTGCGGAGCTGCGCGAGCGCGGCGAGTTCGCGCTCGCCGACCAGCCGCGCCTCGACGCGCTGCTCGACCTGGTCGCGCTCGGCACGGTCGCCGATGTCGTCCGCCTCGACCGCAACAACCGCTGTCTGGTCGCGCAGGGCGTGAAGCGGATCCGCGCCGGCCGGATGCAGGCGGGCATCGCGGCCTTGTTCGCGGTCGCCGGCCGCGACCCGCGCCAGGCGAGCGCGGCGGACTTCGGGTTCGCGATCGGCCCGCGCCTGAACGCCGCCGGGCGGCTGGCTGACATGACGCTCGGCATCGAATGCCTGCTGACCGACGACGCCGCGCGCGCGCACGAGCTCGCCGCGCTGCTCGACGAAATCAATCGCGAGCGGCGCACCCTCGAGGCCGGCATGCGCGAGGACGCGGAGGCCGAGGTCGAGCGCGCGTTCGCGCTCAGCGGCACGCTCGAGCCTGCGCTGGCGGTGTTCGATCCATCGTTCCACGAGGGGGTCGTCGGCATCATCGCGTCGCGCCTGAAGGACCGGCTGCACCGGCCGACCTTCGTCTTCGCGCGTGGCCACGACGGCTCGCTGAAGGGATCGGGACGATCGATCGAGGGCTTTCACCTGCGCGATGCGCTCGATCTCGTCAGCAAGCGCCATCCGGGGCTGCTGCTGCGCTTCGGCGGCCACGCGATGGCGGCGGGTTGCACGGTCGGGGCCGCCGACCTCGACGCCTTCCGCAGCGCGCTGCAACAGGTCGCCGGCGAAGGACTCGGCACGTGCGCCGTCGAGCGAACGATCGTCAGTGACGGGCCGCTGGCGGCGGCGCACTTCGAGCCGGCGACGGTCCGCCTGCTCGACGACCAGGTCTGGGGCAACGCGTTCGATGCCCCGATCTTCAGCGACACCGTCGACGTCGTCTCGCAGCGACTCGTCGGCGACAAGCATCTCAAGCTCGCGCTGCGCGTCGGCGGCGTCATGCGCGATGCGATCTGGTTCGGCCGCAGCGACCCCGTCGGCGAGCGCGTCCGCCTCGCCTGGCGCCTCGGGCTCGATGCCTACAACGGCATCGAGCGCGTCCAGATGATCGTCGTCGCCGTCGAAGGAGGCTCGCGCTAGGGCGGCAGCAGGCGACGTGCCGGGGCGACAGATGGCACTCGCGCGCAGCGAGGCAACTCCTAGAATCGCGGCGGTTTGCGCCGAGGAGGCGCGGGAGTCCTGCCGTATGCCGTTCGTCGGCGTCGTTCACCTCGCCATCGCGGCGTTCTTCGGTATCCACGCCGTCCGTTCGGGGCAGCCGATCTACTGGCTGTTCGTGCTGTTCGCCTTCCCGCTCCTCGGCAGCGTCGTCTACTGCTTCGCGATCTATCTGCCGCAGTGGCGCTACACGCACGGCGGCAGGAAGGCGGCACGCACCGTCCAGAACCTAGTCGATCCCCATCGCGAGCTGCGCGAAGCGAGCGCGGAGTTCGATCGCACCCCGACTGCGTACAACCGCGCGCGCCTCGCCGCCGCGCTGCTCGCCAAGGGACACGTCGACGAGGCGATCGAGCACTACCGGGCGACCGCGAGCGGCGCCTATGCGAGCGACGCGACCTTTCTCGCCGGGCTGGCGCGGGCCGAGATCGCCGCCGGCAGGCACGGCGATGCGGCGGCGACCCTGGAGCGGCTGTTTGCAAGCCATCCCGAGCAGTGCCGAGGCGCGCTCGCGATTGCCCATGCCGAGGCGCTTGCCGGCGCCGGCAGCGCGAACGCCCGTGCCGCGTTCGAGGCCGTCGTCGCCAAGGACGCATCGACCGAGGCACAGTACAAGTACGGCGCGTTCCTGCACAGCCGCGGCGACCAGCTCGGCGCGCGGCGCGCCTTCGAGGCCGTGCTGCGCAACGCCGAGCACGGCCACGTCCCTTCGCGCGAGCTGAATTGCGAGTGGATAGCCCAGGCCAAGGTGGGGCTGCAGCAAATGGAGACATGATCCGGGTGCGATGAACGCCGACCTGCACTGCCACTCCACCGTCTCCGACGGCACCCTCGAGCCGGAGGCGCTCGCGGCACGTGCCAAGGCCAACGGCGTCGAGCTCTGGGCGCTCACCGACCACGACGAGGTGAGCGGCCAGCGGCGCGCCCGCGACGCGGCGCGTGCGGCCGGCCTGCCATACCTGAACGGCGTCGAGGTCTCGGTCACGTTCCTCGACACGACAGTACACATCGTCGGCCTCGGCATCGACGCCGACGACGCCGCGCTGCTGCAGGGGCTTCGCGCGACGCGTGGCGGTCGCGACGCGCGCGCGCGCGAGATGGCCGACGGGCTGGCCAAGGTCGGCATCGCAGGCAGCTACGAAGGAGCGCTCCGCTACGTCGGCAATCCGGACCTGATCTCGCGCACCCACTTCGCACGCCATCTCGTCGACAGCGGCGTCTGCGCCGACACGCAGGAGGTGTTCCGGCGCTTCCTCGTCGAGGGCAAGCCCGGCTTCGTGCCGCACCGCTGGGCGACGCTTGCCGACGCTGTCCGCTGGATCGGCGATGCCGGCGGCATCGCGATCGTCGCCCATCCGGCGCGCTACAAGTTCTCGCCGACCGAGGAATACGCGCTCTTCACCGAGTTCAAGGGGCACGGCGGCCGCGGCGTCGAAGTGACGACCGGCAGCCACACGGCCGCCGAGGCCGGGCGCTACGCCGGGACGGCACGCGAGTTCGACCTTCTCGCCTCGCGCGGCAGCGACTTCCACAGCCCCGAGGAAAGCCGGATCGACCTCGGCGGGCTGCCACCGCTACCGTCCGGGCTCGCTCCGGTCTGGCAGGCGCTCGAAGCGCGCGTACACCGAGCCGGCTGAGGCGCAGCGCAGCGCGCGCACCGACAATCGGCGCGTGTCGCAGTACTTCGAGGTTCATCCGGTCAATCCGCAGCCGCGTCTGCTCAAGCAGGCGGCGCAGATCCTCGAGAACGGCGGCGTCGCCGCGATCCCGACCGATTCGAGCTACGCCCTCGCCTGCCATCTCGACGACAAGGCTGCCGCGGAGCAGTTGCGGCGCCTGCGCAATGTCGACGCGCGCCATCACCTGACGCTGCTCTGCCGCGATCTCTCCGAGCTGGCGAGCTACGCGCGGGTCGACAACCGGCAGTACCGGCTGCTCAAGCTGGCGACGCCGGGGCCGTTCACCTTCATCCTCGAGGCGACCAGGGAAGTGCCGCGCCGCGTCTCGCATCCGTCGCGGCGCACGATCGGCCTGCGCGTCCCGGACCATCCGGTCACCGGCGCTCTGCTCGACCTGCTCGGCCAGCCGCTGCTCGCGACGACGCTGATCGCACCGGGCGAGAGCGAGCCGATGAACGACCCGGCGCTGATCCGCGAGCGTTTCGAGAGGTCGGTGCAGGCCATCGTCGACGCCGGCGCCTGCCCGATGCAGCCGACCACGGTGATCGACCTGACCGCAGCGTCGCCGCTCGTCGTCCGCCTCGGCCGCGGCGATCCGGCCCAGCTCGGGCTCACCGTCGGCGAAGGCGTCTGACCGTTCGTCCGGCCGCCCTTGACGGCGCCGCTCTGCCGCTATTAAAGTGATATCACTTTGAAATCAATGGATCGCCGCTGTCGGCGATCCCGGACGGGAGCGTGCCATGGCCATCCAGACCACCGAAGAGCGGGCCGCCGCGACGAGCAGCGGCTTCGTCTACATCACCATCGGCCTCGTCGGCCTGTTGCTTGCGATCGGCCTGCTCGTGACGCGGCCGATGGGCCCGACTCTCGCGGTGCTCGTTCTCGCCGTCCTGCTCGCGATCTGGTGCCTGGGCGGCCTCTACATGCTGCAGCCCAACCAGGCCGCGATCCTGCTGCTGTTCGGCAGCTACCGCGGCACCGATCGCGAGCGCGGGCTGCGCTGGGCCAATCCGTTCTACAGCAAGAGCAAGATCTCGGTGCGCGCCCACAACTTCAACAGCGAGAAGCTGAAAGTCAACGACGCCCGCGGCAACCCGATCGAGATCGCCGCCACCGTCGTCTGGCGCGTCGACGACACGGCGCGCGCGAGCTTCGACGTCGAGAACTACGAGGCCTACGTGCTGACCCAGGCCGAGTCGGCCGTGCGGCACCTCGCCCTCAGCTACGCCTACGACCACTTCGAGGAGAGCGCGACGAGCCAAGCCGAGGTGACGCTGCGCTCGGGCACCGAGGAAGTCTCGGCAGCGCTCAGCCGCGAACTGCAGCAGCGGTTCGAGCAGGCCGGGCTCGTCGTCGTCGACGCCAAGCTGACCCACCTCGCGTACGCGCCGGAGATCGCCGGCACGATGCTGCGCCGTCAGCAGGCCGAGGCGGTGATCGCGGCGCGGACGAAGATCGTCCAGGGCGCTGTCGGCATGGTCGAGCTCGCGCTCAAGGGGCTCGCCGAGCGCGAGCTGATCCAGCTCGACGACGAGCGCCGCGCGGCGATGGTGAGCAACCTGCTCGTCGTCCTCTGCTCCGATCACGACGCGACGCCGGTGATCAATGCGGGCACGCTCTACGCCTGAGCCGCCGACCACGCTGGCCCGCAGCGACGACGAGCGCCGATGGCGAGTCCCGACAAGAAGTCGTTCCTGCTGCGCATCGACCCCGCGCTCTGGGCCGAGGTCGAGCGCCTCGCGGCGGCCGAGCTGCGCAGCGTCAACGCGCAGGTCGAGTACCTGCTGCGCGACGCGCTCGCGGCGCGGCGCGGCCGCGCCGCGACGCCCGCGAACGCCACTACCCGCCGCAAGCGCTGAGCGCGCGGCGCGACTCGCTACGATCGCCGCCTCAGGAGCGGCATGGCCGAGATCTTTCTTTCCTACCGGCGCCAGGACAGCCAGAGCGCAACCGGCAGGCTCGCCGATCGCCTCGAAGCACACTTCGGCGACGCGCGCGTTTTCCGCGACCATGAGATCGCCGCCGGCGAGAACTTCGTCGAGGCCATCCGGCGTTCGGTCGAATCGTCGACCGTCGTGCTCGCGATCGTCGGCCGGCGCTGGCTCGACGCAAACGACGCCGAGGGCCGGCGCCGCCTCGATGACCCGGCCGACTTCGTCCGTCTCGAGATCGAGCTCGCGCTGCAGGCGCGCGTGCCGGTCGTTCCGGTGCTGGTCGAGGGCGCGACGATGCCGGCAGCGGACGAGCTGCCGCCCTCGCTCGCCGGCTTCGCACGCTGCCAGGCCGTCGAGCTGTCGGAGACGCGCTGGCAATACGACTTCGATCGCCTCGTCGCGACGCTGCAGTCGCGCTTCGGGATCGAATCCGATCGCGTCGCGCTCGATTCCGGCGCGAAGGAAGAGACCCGCGTGCTCATCCGCTGGGGCGTCAACCTGATCGACCTCGCGCGCCACCCGCAGCGCCTGATCGCGCGCCGCCAGACCGGTCGGGCCAGCGACCCGGTGCGCGCGTTCGCCTTCCTCTGCGCGGCGCTCCTGGTCGGCAATCTGATGCTGCTCACCGTCGTCGATCTCGATCTCGTCGCCCGCGGATCGCTGGTCGAAGTGGTTCTCGGGGTCGCGAGCTGGCTCCTGACCGCGGTATTGCTCGGCCTCTTCGTCGCCGGTCTGCTCACCGGCGTGCTCGCGCTGGCCTGGCGAGTCGCCGATCGCAACGCGGGCTACCGCCGCGTCGGGCTGGTCGCCGCATACGTGTACGGCGGCGCCTGGATCGGCCTCTGCGCGTTCGCGGTCCTCGCTGTGACGGCCGTGCATCTGACCGATCCGGGTTGGCTCGGGCGAGCTGTCGGCGGCTTGCACGCCTCGATGACGGCTTCTGCGCCGGTGGCGATGCCGCCCATGACCCGTCTCGACGCCGCGCCCATGCGTGGCGCCGCGAGCGTCCTGCTCGGGCTCGGCGCGCTCGTCCTTGTCGCGACGGCGGCCTGGTGCGTCGTCGCCTGGGGCGCGTTCAGGCAGGCGTTCGCGGCGACCCGGCTGCGGTCCTGGCTCGCGACGTCGCTGTGGCTCGCTCTCCTCGCCGCTCTCGTCTGGCTGCCGTTGCAGCTCGTTTGACGTTGTCCGCGCCCGCTCGGGGCGGATCGAGCGCCTAACGCTCGATTCGCGCGACCGCGCTGTGGGCGTGGATCGACTCGAAGTTCTCGACATCGACCGTGTAGCGGCCGACGCGCGGGTCGGCGTTCAGCCGGAGCGCGACGTCGCGCACCATGTCTTCGACGAACTTCGGGTTTTCGTAGGCGCGCTCGGTGATCCACTTCTCGTCGGCGCGCTTGAGCGATGACCAGATCTCGGCCGATGCCGAGTCCTCGGCGAAGCGGACCAGCTCGCGCCACGACAGCTCGGCGAACGCCTCGACGCGGATCGTGACGTGCGAACGCTGGTTGTGCGCGCCGTAGTCGGAGATCTCCTTCGAGCACGGACAGAGCGACTTGACGGGAACGACGACCTCGAGCCACACCGTCGCGTCGGGGCTGTCGCTCGCCGCCTCGACCTCGAAGCGACCCTGGTACTCGAGCAGGCTCTCGACTCCCGATACCGGAGCGCGCTTTCTCAGGAAGAACGGGAACGACGCCTCGATCCGGCCCGATTCGGCGCCGAGCAGCGCGAGCATGCGCGCCGCCTCGCGGCGCAGCGTCGCGAGATCGAGCGGAACGTCGATCGCGTCGAGCCAGGCGACGAAGCGCGACATGTGCGTGCCCTTCTGCTCGGCGGGCAGGGCAACGTCGAGCGCCCATTCGCCGACGGTCGGCACGACCGCGCCTTCGATCCGAAGCTGCAGCGGATAGCGGACGCGGCGGATGCCGACCCGCTGGATCGCGAGCTGACGGTCGTCGCGCGCACCCTGGGTGTCCGGAATGTGGAGGACGTCGACCAGGTTGGTCATCGCCGCCTCACTGGCCGACCGCGGTGCGCAGCAAAGCCGGCGGCGCGCCGAAGCGGCGCTGGATCGATTGCTCGATGCCGGCCGCGTCGAGCCCGCAGATCGCGAGCAGCCTGGCCGGGTCGCCATGCTCGATGAACGTGTCGGGCAGGCCGAGGACGAGCACCGGGACGTCGATCCGCGCCTCGGCGAGAGCCTCGAGAACGGCGCTCCCCGCGCCACCCATCACGGTGCCTTCTTCCACCGTGACGATTGCATCATGACGGCGCGCAAGGTCAGTCACGAGGGCGACATCGAGGGGCTTGGCGAAGCGCATGTTCGCGACCGTCGCATCGATCCGCTCGGCAGCCGCGAGCGCGGGATAAAGCAAGGTGCCGAAGGCGAGGATCGCGATCCGCTTGCCCGGCTGCGCCGCCGTGCGCTTGCTCTCGCGCCGGATCTCGCCGATGCCGAACGGGATCTCGGTCATCGCCGCCTGGACCTGCACGCCGGCGCCGGCGCCGCGCGGATAGCGCACGGCGACCGGGTGGTTCTGCATGAACGCGGTGTAGAGCGCCTGCCGGCACTCGTTCTCGTCGGCCGGCGTCAGGACGCTGACGTTGGGCAGGCAGCGCAGGTAGGCGATGTCGAAGCTGCCGGCATGCGTCGCGCCGTCGGCGCCGACGAGCCCGGCGCGGTCGAGCGCGAAGACGACCGGCAGATTCTGGATCGCGACGTCGTGGACGAGCTGGTCGTAGCCGCGCTGCAGGAAGGTCGAGTAGATCGCGACGACCGGCTTGATGCCTTCGCAGGCAAGCCCGGCGGCGAATGTCACCGCGTGCTGCTCGGCGATGCCGACGTCGTGGTAGCGGGTCGGGAACCGCTTCGCGAACTCGACCATGCCCGAGCCTTCACGCATCGCCGGCGTGATGCCGACCAAGCGTTCGTCCTTCTCGGCCATGTCGCACAGCCACTGGCCGAAGACCTGCGTGAAGGTCGTCTTCGGCGGCGTCGCCGGCTTGACGAAACCGACGCTCGGGTCGAACTTGCCAGAGGCGGCGTGGTAGCCGACCGGGTCGGCCTCGGCGAGCTTGTAGCCATAGCCCTTCTTGGTGACCACGTGCAGGAACTGCGGGCCCTTCAGGTCGCGCAGGTTCTCGAGGGTGGGGATCAGCGAGTCGAGGTCATGGCCATCGATCGGGCCGACGTAGTTGAAGCCGAACTCCTCGAAGATCGTCCCCGGTACGACCATGCCCTTGGCGTGCTCCTCGAACCGCCGCGCCAGCTCGAACAGCGGTGGCGCGTTCTTCAGCACCGTCTTCGCGGTGTCGCGCGCAGCGGCGTAGAACTTGCCGCTGATGAGCCGCGCGAGGTAGCGGTTGAGCGCGCCGACTGGCGGCGAGATCGACATGTCGTTGTCGTTCAGCACGACGAGCATGTCGGCCTGCGAGACGCCGGCGTTGTTGAGCGCCTCGAAAGCCATGCCGGCGCTCATCGCGCCGTCGCCGATGATCGCGACGCACTTCCTGCTCTCGCCCTTCATCCGCGCCGCGACCGCCATCCCGAGCGCCGCCGAGATCGACGTCGACGAATGGGCGGTGCCGAAGGTGTCGTATTCGCTCTCCTCGCGCCGCGGAAATCCCGAGATGCCGCCGAGCTGGCGCAGCGTATTCATCCGGTCCTTGCGGCCGGTGATCGTCTTGTGCGGATAGGTCTGGTGGCCGACGTCCCAGACCAGCCGGTCGTGAGGCGTGTTGAAGACGTGGTGCAGCGCGATCGTCAGCTCGACGGTGCCGAGGTTCGACGAGAAGTGGCCACCGGTCTGCGACACGGTCTGGACGACGAACTCGCGCAGCTCGGTCGCGAGCACCTTCAGCTCGAGGCGTGACAGGCGACGGACGTCGGCCGGGGTGTGGATCGTGTCGAGGAGCTTGGTCATCAGGAATCGCGCGCGACGACTCGGTCGGCGAGCTCGCGCAGCTGTTCGGTGTCGGCGATGCGGCTGCCGTCGAGTGCTGCGTGTGCAGCGCGGCGGAGCGCCTCGGCATGGGCATGCGCGGCGTCGAGGCCGAGCACGGTGACGTAGGTCGGCTTGTTGTGGTGCTGGTCCTTGCCGGCGGTCTTGCCGAGCGTCGACGAGGCCTGGGTGACGTCGAGGATGTCGTCGACGACCTGGAACGCGAGGCCGACGGCGTCGCCGTACGCGCTCAGCGCGCGCCACTCGCCCTCGCTCGTCCGCCCGCAAGCGGCGCCCATCAGGACGCTCGCGCGCAGCAGCGCGCCGGTCTTCCTGCGGTGCATGTCGGAGAGCGCATGTTCGTCGAGCTGGCAGCCGACGCTGGCGAGATCGATCGCCTGGCCGCCCGCCATGCCGGCGCCACCGGCGGCGCGCGCGAGCAGGCCGCACAGGCGCGCCTGCAGCGCCGGGGCGACGCTGCCGTCGGCCGGCGTCAGGACCTCGAACGCGAGGGCCTGCATGGCGTCGCCGGCGAGCATTGCCTGGGCGACGCCGTAGCGGACGTGGACGGTCGGTTTGCCGCGCCGCAGGACGTCGTCGTCCATGCACGGCAGGTCGTCATGGACGAGCGAATAGGCGTGGATCAGCTCGACCGCGCAGGCGGCGCGATGGGCCGCCGCGCGCGCACCGTGGACGGCATCTGCGGCAGCAAGGACGAGCAGCGGTCGCAAGCGCTTGCCGCCGTCGAGCACGGCATAGCGCATCGCCTCGCCGAGGCCGGCCGGTGCGTCGGCGGGGACGAACGCATCGAGCGTCGATTCGACCGCGTCGAGCTCGGCGAGCGACCAGGTGTCGAAGGCGTCGCGCTTCATGAGGCAGACCAGGACTTGAGCTGGCCATCCTCGAGGATCTTCACCTGCTGCTCGACCGCCTCGAGCCGCGACCGACAGAACCGAAGCAGCTCGGTGCCGCGACGGTAGCCCGCCAGCAAGCCTTCGAGCGGGAGCTGGCCGCCCTCCATCGAGGCGACCAGCGACTCGAGCTCACGCAGCGCCACTTCGTAGCTGGCGGGCTCCGCCGATGCGGATGTGCTGGAATCGGTCGTCATTCATTCTCGGAAATGAGGGGCGATTGTAGTCAGCCGCCCCGGCGCCACGTGGAGGGACTGCCAGGGCGCTGACCTCGGCCCCGATGACGAGGAACTCCGGGGCCGCGACCCGGGTCTGGCCGAAGGGCGCTGGGTACAATCCGCAGCCCTTCAGCCGACGCGGCGGCGACCGTCGCGATCCCACAGGCCCGCGTTGTCAAACGCCCATGGAGGTCATCCCACGTATGTCCGACCTGCGCATCACTCCGGCAGTGCTCGCCCCGGCGCAGTCGCCCCTGCCGGTCTCCAGCTACTTCGACCCGGCGCTCTACCAGCGTGAAGGCGAGCGGCTGTTCGCGCGCAGCCCGCGCTATATCGGCCACGCTCTCGCCGTGCCCGAGCTTGGCGACCACTACGCCCTGCCGCAGGAGGGTGAAGGCCGGGCCCTGATCCGGACCGGCGACGGGCTGCAGCTGGTCTCGAACGTCTGCCGGCACCGCCAGGCGGTGATGCTGCGCGGACGCGGCAACACCGGCAGCAACATCGTCTGCCCGCTGCATCGCTGGACCTACGACCTCGCCGGCCAGCTGATCGGTGCCCCGCATTTCGCCGACGACCCTTGCCGCGACCTCGCCAACTTCCCGGTGCAGACATGGAACGGCATGGTGTTCGACGTCGCCGGCAGCGGCCACCAGCGGCGGCGCGACGTCGCTGCCGAGCTCGGCGGCATCGGCCCGGCGAAGGAGCTCGACTTCAGCGGCTACGTCTTCGACAGCGTCCACCTCCACGCGTGCGAATACAACTGGAAGACCTTCATCGAGGTCTATCTCGAGGACTACCACGTCGCGCCGTTCCATCCGGGCCTCGGCCAGTTCGTGACCTGCGAGGATCTGCGTTGGGAGTTCGGTCCTCACCATTCGGTGCAGACCGTCGGCCCGAAGAACGAGCTCGCCAAACCGGGCTCGGCCGCGTACCGCAAGTGGCACGACGCCGTGCTCGCTTACCGCGAAGGCCGCTTCGACGACCCGGTGCCGCGCCACGGCGCGATCTGGCTGACGTACTACCCGGCGACGATGGTCGAGTGGTATCCGCACGTTCTGGTCGTCTCGACGCTCGTCCCCAAGGGTCCGCAGAAGACGCTCAACGTGGTCGAGTTCTACTACCCCGAGGACATCCACGCCTTCGAGCGCGAGTTCGTCGAAGCCGAGCAGGCGGCGTACTGGGAGACCTGTGCCGAGGACGACGAGATCGCGCTGCGCATGGACGCCGGCCGCCGCGCCCTGTTCGAGCGCGGCGACGATGACTCCGGCCCGTATCAGAGCCCGATGGAGGACGGCATGCAGCAGTTCCACGAGTGGTACCAGAAGGCGATGCGCTGACGTTGTCGTCGCAGGACGCGCGGTGATGCGGTGGTCGCCGCCGTGGCTGATCGTCTGCGCGTCGTTCCTGTTCGCGACGATGGGCGTCTGCGTCAAGCTCGCGTCGGCGCAGTACTCGGCCGGCGAGATCGTCCTCTACCGCGGCCTGACCGGCGTGCTCATGATGATCGGCCTGGCCCGCTGGCAGCGCGGCAGCGTCGCGACGCGCGTGCCGGCGATGCACTTCTGGCGCAGCGTCTCGGGCGTCGTCTCGCTCGTCCTCTGGTTCTACGCGATCGGCAACCTGCCGCTCGCGACGGCGATGACGCTCAACTACATGTCGTCGGTCTGGATGGCGCTCTTCCTGCTCGGCGGCGCGATCGCGGCCGGCGCCTCGCGCGTCGACGGCAGGCTCGTCGCGACCGTCCTGGTCGGCTTCGCCGGCGTCGCGCTGATCCTCAGGCCGACGATCGCGGAGCAGCAGCTCTGGCACGGCCTGATGGGGCTGCTCTCGGGCATCATCGCGGCGACGGCGTACCTGCAGGTCACCGCGCTCGGCCGCATCGGCGAGCCCGAATACCGGATCGTCTTCTACTTCTCGCTCGGCGGCGTCGCCGCCGGCGTGCTGCTGGTCGCGTTCACCGGCCTGCATGGCCACACCTGGAACGGCGCGCTGCTGCTGCTCGCCGTCGGCGTTCTTGCGACGGTGGCGCAGCTGATGATGACGCGCGCCTACGGCACCGGCCCGACCCTCGTCAACGCCAGCCTGCAATACCTCGGCATCGCCTGGGCCTTCGCCTACGGCGTGCTGCTCTTCGGCGACCGCGTGACGGCGCTCGCGCTCTCGGGCATGCTCCTGATCGTCGCCGCCGGCCTGTCGGCGACGCTGCTGCGCAGCCGCAGCGGCAAGCCGCCGGTGGCCCTCATTCCCGACCCGCCGAACACCGTATGACCGTCACGTTCCGGACAATGATCACCGCCGCCGAGCTCGCAGCGGCGCGCGCGCACGCACCGCCGCCGGTCGTCATCGACACCAGCTTCGACCTCGCCGACACCGAGTCCGGCGAGCGGCGCTACCGCGAATCGCATCTGCCCGAGGCCCACTACCTGCATCTCGACCGCGATCTGAGCGGGCAGAAGACCGGGCGCAACGGACGCCATCCGCTGCCCGATCGCGGCGCGTTCGCGCGCACCGTCGGCACGCTCGGCGTCGGCCCCGAGACCCAGGTCGTCTGCTACGACGCCCAAGGTGGCGTCTACGCGGCGCGCCTCTGGTGGCTGCTGCGCTGGCTCGGTCACGCCGGCGTCGCCGTCCTCGACGGCGGGCTGCAGGCGTGGCGGGACGCGGGCGGCGCGCTCACGGACATCAAGACCGCCCGCCCCGGCGGGCCGCCCTACCCCGCGCGGCCGTCGCTCGTGTCGACGGTGGACGCGGCCGGCGTCGCCGCGCGGCCGCCGCTGGGCATGTTGCTCGACGCCCGCAGCGGGGAGCGGTTTCGCGGCGAGGCCGAGCCGATCGATCCGGTCGCCGGCCACATCCCCGGCGCGTTCCAGCGCTTCCACAAGTCGAACCTCGACGCCGGCGGCCGCTTCAAGACGGCATCGCTGCTGCGTGACGAGTTCGCCGTCCTACTGGCCGGCCGCGCTCCGGCCGACGTGATCCATTCCTGCGGCTCCGGCGTCACCGCGTGTCATAACCTGCTCGCGATGGAGCACGCCGGCCTGGCCGGATCCGTTCTCTATCCCGGCTCGTGGAGCGAGTGGTCGTCCGATCCGGAGCGGCCGATCGCGCGCGGCTGACCCCGATCGTGATCGCCTAGGGCAGACCTCGCCTTGCCCACGCGGGCAGCGCGGTGCGAAGATCGGCAGAACCACGCGGAGGTGCCTATGTTCCAGCGAATCCTCGTCCCGACCGACGGCTCCGAGATCACCGGGCGTGCGGTCGCGATCGCGATCGACCTTGCGAAGTCGCTCGGCGCCGAGATCTACACGCTCTGCGTCAAGGAGCCGTTCCCGTACGGCGCCGTCGCCGAGATGCAGCCGACCCCGCCGCAGGAGTTCTTCGATGCCCAGGAGCGGACGGCGACGCGCAACGTGCGCACCGTCGCCGAGGCGTGCGGGACGGCCGGAATCGTCTGCCACGCGCAGACGGTCGAAGGCGTGCAGCCGTGGGAGGCCATCGTCGCCCACGCTGCCGCGCAGCACTGCGACCTGCTCGTCATGGGCTCGCACGGCCGCAGCGGCCTGGCCTCGCTCTTCCTCGGCAGCGAGACGAACGACGTCCTCAAGCACACGACGGTGCCGGTGCTCGTCGTCCGCTGATCTCCCGCCCCGACCCTCAGCCTAGCTGGCTGATCGCCAGCACGACGATGGCGAGCCCCGTGCCGAGCCAGAACAGCTGCGCCGCGGTCTCCTTCAGCGTCAGCGGATGCTGCAGCTGCGGGATCAGGTCGGCGACGGCGACGTAGACGAAGCTGCTCGCGGCGACGACGAGGAGATACGGGAAGTACGCCTGCCACGGGCCGACGACGAAGTAGCCGATGACGCCGCCGGCGACCGCCGCGAACCCCGAGAGAGCGTTGAAGAACAGCGCCCGGGCGCGCGAGAAGCCGGCGTTGAGGAGAACGATGTAGTCGCCGACCTCCTGCGGGATCTCGTGGGCGATGATCGCGAGCGAGGTGACGATGCCGAGGCGCGTGTCGGCGAGGAACGCGGCGGCGATGATGATGCCGTCGCAGAAGTTGTGGATGCTGTCACCGAGGATCACGCTCCAGCCGCCGCGGCCGGCTTGCTGGCGATCGAAGCCGTGGTGGTGGTGGTGCTCGTCGCCTTCGTGATGGTGCGTGTGGCGATAGAGCTCGGCCTTCTCGAGCAGGAAGAAGAACAGCAGCCCGCCGAGCAGCGTCGCGAACAGAGCCTGCGGCGGCGCCTTGGCCGAGAACGCCTCGGGCAGCACGTCGAGCAGCGCGGTCGCGAGCAGCACGCCCGCCGACAGGCTGACGAGGTGGTGCACGACCTTCGTCAGCACCGCGAGCGTGAGCGCCGCGGCGACGACGACCGAGAGGACGCCGCCGAGCGCGGTCGCGAGAACGATCCAGGCGAGCGTCACGCGGCGACCGTCCGCCGCGCGCTTGCGCCCCCGCGCTGCGACGCGGAGTCAGCGCTCAAGCGACACCGTGGCTGCGCAGCCAGCCGAGACAGCGTTGCCAGCCGTCCTCGGCCGCGGCGCGGTCGTAGCTCGGCCGATAGTCGGCGTGAAACGCATGCCCCGCCTGCGGATAGATGTGGAAGTCCGAGCGTCGCGCCGCGTCGCTACCGATTTGCAGCGCCGCCTTCATCTGTTCGACGGTGTCGAGCGGGATGCCGGTGTCGGTGCCGCCGTAAAGGCCGAGCACCGGCGCGTAGAGACGGCCGACGACGTCGAGCGGTCGCTCGGGCTGCAGAGCCGTCGTCTGGCCGACGAGGCGCCCGTACCACGCGACGCCCGCCTTCACCGCGGCGTTGTGCGCCGCGTACAGCCAGGTCGCACGGCCGCCCCAGCAAAATCCGGTCACTCCGAGCCGCTTGCCGTCGCCGCGGTTGGCGTTCGCCCAGGCGACGCAGGCGTCGAGATCGGACATGACCTGCGCGTCGGGCACCTTGGAGACGATCGTCGCGAGCAGCGTGTCGATGTCGCTAGGCGC
>DASXLD010000117.1:0-50682 GCA_036496385.1 Caldimonas sp.
AGCGACGGCAACGTCGCTCGGTCAGGGCGGCCGCGGCTCGGCTCTTACACTTTCGACCATGGCGCGCGTGCTCTTCGACTCCTTCTGGCGTGCGGCAGCCTACTGTCTGCATCCGAGGGTGGTCGTGCTCTCGCTCGTGCCGTTGCTGCTGGTCGGCGGTGCTGCCGCTGCGCTCGGCTACTTCTTCTGGGAGCCCGCGGTCGCCAGTGTCCGCATGTCGCTCGAGGAAGCCGCCCTGCTCGAGCCGATGTTCGCGTGGCTGCGGTCGGTCGGCGCCGGCAGCTGGGCGAGCGTGATCGCGCCGCTCGTCATCGTCGCGCTCGCGGTGCCGTTGTTCGTCGTCGTCTCGCTGCTCGTCGCGGCTGTGCTGATGACTCCGGCCATCGTCCGCCTGGTCGGCGCGCGTCGCTTTCCGCAGCTCGAGCGGCGCCACGGCGGCAGCTTCTGGAGCGGCCTCGGCGTCTCGCTGGGTTGCACGGTGATCGCGCTCGCGGCCCTCGTCGTCAGCATTCCGTTCTGGTTCGTGCCGCCGCTCGTTCTCGTCTTGCCGCCGCTGATCTGGGGCTGGCTCACGTACCGTGTCTTCGCCTACGACGTCCTCGCCGACTACGCCAGCCGCGACGAGCGACGGCGTTTGCTGGACGAGGAGCGCTGGACCCTGCTCGCGATGGGCGTCGTCTGCGGCCTGCTCGGCGCGGCGCCGTCGCTGCTCTGGGCGGTGAGCGCGCTTGCGCTCGTCTTCGCGCCGTTGCTCATCGTCGTCGCGATCTGGCTTTACACGCTCGTCTTCGCGTTCTCGTCGCTCTGGTTCGCGCACTTCCTGCTGGCGTCGCTGCAGCGGCTGCGGCTCGCCGAGCCGGGCCCGGGCGGCCCGCCGGCGGCGCGACGCGACGATGGCGATCCGCCTCTGCTCGACGGCCCGCCCGGGGTTGCCGCATGAACATCGGCCTTCTCATCGTCGGCGACGAGATCCTCTCGGGCAAGCGCGCCGACAAGCATTTGCCCAAGGTGATCGAGCTGCTCGCCGCCCGCGGCCTCGGCCTCGCGTGGGCACGCTATGTGGGCGACGATCCGCCGCGCATCACTGCCGACCTCCGCGACGCGTTTGCGAGCGGCGATCTCGTCTTCTCGTGCGGCGGCATCGGCGCGACTCCCGACGATCACACGCGCCAGTGCGCCGCGGCAGCGCTCGGCGTAGCGCTTGCGCTTCACCCCGAGGCGAAGGCGCTCGTGATCGAGCGGATGCGCGACCTTGCGCGCGAGCAGGGCACCGCCTTCGACCCCGACCGCGAGGACAACCGGCACCGGCTCAACATGGCGGTGTTTCCGGTCGGAGCCGAGATCATCCCCAATCCGTACAACAAGATCGCCGGCTTCGCGGTCCGCTCGGGCGCCGGTGGCGTCTTCTTCGTGCCGGGCTTCCCGGTGATGGCGTGGCCGATGATCGAGTGGGTGCTCGACAACCACTTTCGCCATCTCCATGCTCCGGTGTCGACGACGGAGCGCTCGGTCGTCGTGTTCGGCTCGATGGAAGCGACGCTGACGCCGCTCATGGAAGAGGTCGAGCGCACGTTCGCCGGGGTCAAGGTGTTCAGCCTGCCGAGCGTCGACCATCCCGAGTGGGGCCGCCACATCGAGCTCGGCGTCAAGGGCGACGCGGCGCTGCTCGCCGCCGCCTATGTCCACCTGCGCGACGGTGCGGTGCGGCTGGGCGCGACGCTCGGCCCGGAATTGGTGCGCTGAGCGTCCTTCGGCGCGCGCGAACGGTGCGCGTCGCGCACCGGGAAAGCGATCTCTCCCGGGCAGAGACTGGCATGCTTTCTGCTAAATTCTGTGCGCGATTTTGGGGCCCCGAATGCCGGCGCTTCCGATTCGCAACCCCCACATTCGAACCAAAGCCCCCCGGGAGATGCATTGATGGCCAAGACCGTCGCCGACGTGATGAACATGGTGAAGGACAGCGAGGCGAAGTTCGTCGACTTCCGCTTCACCGACACTCGCGGCAAGGAGCAACACGTCACGGTGCCGATATCGGCCTTCGATGAAGACAAGTTCACCGGCGGCCACGCTTTCGACGGCTCGTCGATCGCCGGCTGGAAGGGGATCGAGGCGTCGGACATGCTGCTCATGCCCGATCCGAACACCGCCAACATCGACCCGTTCTACGAAGAGCCGACGCTGATCCTGACCTGCGACGTCCTCGAGCCCGGCGACGGCAAGCCCTACGAGCGCGACCCGCGCTCGCTCGCCAAGCGCGCCGAGGCGTACATGAAGGCATCAGGCCTCGGCGACGCCGCGTATTTCGGCCCGGAGCCCGAGTTCTTCGTCTTCGACAGCGTGCGCTGGAACGTCGACATGTCGGGCTCGTTCTGCAAGATCGAGTCGGAGGAGGCGGCCTGGAACACGGGCAAGGAGTACGAGCACGGCAACTCGGGCTACCGGCCGACCGTCAAGGGCGGCTACTTCCCGACGCCGCCGGTCGATTCGTTCCAGGACCTGCGCTCCGAGATCTGCCTCATCCTCGAGTCGCTCGGCGTTCCGGTCGAGGTCCACCATCACGAAGTCGGCAACGCCGGCCAGATGGAGATCGGCACCAAGTTCTCGAGCCTCGTCGAACGAGCCGACTGGCTGCAGATCCAGAAGTACGTGATCCAGAACGTCGCCCACTCGTACGGCAAGACCGCGACCTTCATGCCCAAGCCCATCGTCGGCGACAACGGCTCGGGGATGCACGTGCATCAGTCGGTCTGGAAGGGCGGCAAGAACCTGTTCGCCGGCGACGGCTACGCGGGACTGTCGGAGTTCGCGCTGTTCTATATCGGCGGCATCATCAAGCACGCGCGGGCGCTGAACGCGATCACCAACCCCGGAACGAACAGCTACAAGCGGCTCGTTCCCGGCTTCGAGGCTCCGGTCAAGCTCGCCTACAGCTCGCGCAACCGCTCGGCGTCGGTGCGGATCCCGTACGTCGCCAACCCGAAGGGGCGGCGGATCGAGGTCCGCTTCCCGGATCCGCAGGCCAATCCCTATTTCGCCTTCGCGGCGATGCTGATGGCGGGCCTCGACGGCGTCGAGAACAAGATCCATCCGGGCGAGGCCGCGACCAAGGACCTCTATCACCTGCCGCCGGAAGAGGACGCCAAGATCCCGACCGTGTGCTCGAGCCTCGAGCAGGCGCTCGACTATCTCGACAAGGGCCGCGGCTTCCTGACCAAGGGCGGCGTCTTCACCGACGGCCTGATCGACGCCTACATCGAGCTCAAGATGCAGGAAGTCACGCGCTTTCGCATGACCACGCATCCGGTCGAGTTCGACATGTACTACTCGCTCTAGACGCTTCGCCGGCGTCGGGCAGAGGGGACGGCGCCAGCCGTCCCCTTTCTTTGGAGTGGACGCGCGAGCCGTGCCTTCCGTCGCTCCGGTGGTCGGCGCGGGGCGGCTGCGAGACAATGGGGCGAGGCCCCTGTCGGCGCGCCAGCGCGTCCGGGCGTTGACAAGGCCTGGAGACCCGCATGAGCCTGCCCACCCACATCCGACTTTGCGCCGCCACCGCGCTCGCGTGTGCCGCCGTCGCTGCGGTCGCGGCGGGCGCGTCCGACACCGTCGACGGAAGCGTTCTCTACCGTTGCCCCGGCAACGACTATCGCAACACGATCTCGGCCAAGGAGGCGGAAAAGCTCGGCTGTCGCCGGGTCGAGGGCGCGCCGGTGACCATCATCCAGACGAGTCGGCCGCGGGCCGGCTCGTCGGTGCCGTCGGCGGCGGCGTCGGGTGCCCGCGTCGACCCCGTCGCCCAACGCAGCCGCGACAGCGACGCGCGGCGCATTCTCGAGAGCGAGCTGAAGTCCGAGGAAGGCAAGCTCGCGGCGATGGAGAAGGACTTCAACGGCGGCCAGCCCGAGCGCCTCGGCGACGAGAAGAACTACCAGAAGTACATCGATCGGGTCGCCGAGATGCGCGCCTCCATCGAGCGCAAGCAGATCGACATCGCCGCGCTGCGGCGCGAGATCCAGAAGCTGCCGCCGAGCCAGTGATCGCGCCGGCCGCGGCGGCAGCGCCGACACCGCCCGCGAGCCAAGCGGCCGCGCACGCCGCGCTCGACCTGCTCGCGACCATGGTCGCGATCGTCACGCCCGAGGGCGAATGCGAGTTCGCCAATTCGTCGTTCGAGAACGTCCTCGGGTTGTCGCGGCGGAGCATGTCGAAGAGCCCGTTCTTCGACTGGTTCGTCGAGCCGCGGGCGCTGCGCGAGAGCGTCGCCGCGGTCAGCAACAACGCGTTTTCGACCAGCCGGCTCGAGGCCGTGCTGAAACGTCCTTCGTCGAGCGCCGGCGACGTGCTTCCTGTGCACGTCACCGTCAACCAGATCGACGGCTCGCGCAACGTCGTCTTTGAGATCGTCGAGATCGAGCAGCAGCATCGCCAGGAACGCGAGGAGCGCGCGCTCGAGCAGGCCGAGGCGGCGCGCGAGCTGATCAGGAACCTCGCCCACGAGATCAAGAACCCGCTCGGCGGAATCCGCGGCGCCGCGCAGCTACTCGAGATGGAGATCGAGGAGCGCACGCTGACCGAATACACGCAGGTGATCATCAAGGAGGCCGACCGGCTGCAGCTCCTCGTCGACCGCCTGCTCGCGCCGCACCGCAAGCCCCACGTCGTCGGCAACGTCAACATCCACGAGGTCTGCGAGCGCGTCCGCGCGCTGGTCCTGGCCGAGTTCCCGCGCGGGCTGGCGACCGTGCGCGACTACGACACGTCGATTCCCGAGTTCAGCGGCGACCGCGAGCAGCTGATCCAGGCGCTGCTCAACATCGTCCGCAACGCGGCCGAGGCGCTCGCCGAGCGGATCGAGCACGGCAGCGCCCAGATCGTTCTGCGCACCCGGGTCGGCCGCCAGGTGACGCTCGGCAAGCACCGCTATCGTCTGGCACTGGAATTGCATATCGAGGACAACGGGCCGGGAGTTCCGGAGGCGCTGCGCGAGAGGATCTTCTTTCCGCTCGTCTCCGGGCGCGAAGGCGGCTCCGGACTCGGACTCACTCTCGCAAGAACATTCATCCAGCAGCACCATGGCACGGTCGAGTTCGAGAGCGAACCAGGGCGAACCGTCTTCAAGATCGTGATCCCGCTGTCATGAAACCCATCTGGATCGTCGACGACGATCAATCGATCCGCTTCGTCCTCGAGAAGGCGCTGACGCGCGAGGAATTCGCGGTGCGCAGCTTCACGAACTCGCGCGACGTTCTCGCCGCGCTCGAGGACGGCGAGCCGCAAGTGCTCGTCTCCGACATCCGCATGCCCGGTGGCTCGGGGATCGATCTGCTCAACACCATCAAGGCGAAGCACCGCGACCTGCCGGTCATCATCATGACCGCGTACTCCGACCTCGACAGCGCGGTGAGCGCGTTCCAGGGCGGCGCTTTCGACTACCTGCCCAAGCCATTCGACGTGCCGAAGGCGGTCGACCTGATCCGCCGTGCCGTCGAGGAGAGCCTGCACGACGGCGCCGTCGATGCGCCGCCGGCGCAGGTGCCGGAGATCCTCGGCCAGGCGCCGGCGATGCAGGATGTCTTTCGCGCCATTGGGCGGCTGAGCCAGAGCATCGTCACCGTCCTCATCACCGGCGAGTCGGGGTCGGGCAAGGAGCTCGTCGCCAACGCGCTGCACAAGCACAGCCCGCGCGCGAGCGGTCCCTTCGTCGCGATCAACACGGCGGCGATCCCGAAGGATCTGCTCGAGTCGGAGCTGTTCGGCCACGAGCGCGGCGCCTTCACCGGCGCGCAGACGACGCGGCGCGGCCGTTTCGAGCAGGCCGACGGCGGCACGCTCTTCCTCGACGAGATCGGCGACATGCCGTTCGACCTGCAGACGCGGCTCCTGCGTGTTCTCGCCGACGGCCAGTTCTACCGCGTCGGCGGCCACAACCCGATGAGGAGCAACGTGCGCGTCATCGCGGCGACGCACCAGGATCTCGAGCAGCGCGTCAAGGCCGGCGCGTTTCGCGAGGATCTCTTCCACCGTCTCAACGTGATCCGGTTGCGCCTGCCCGCGCTGCGCGAGCGCCGCGAGGACATCGCGCCGCTGGCGCGCTTCTTCCTGCAGAAGAGCGCGCGCGAGCTCGGCGTCGAGGGCAAGCGCCTGACCGACGCCGCGATCGCGCGCCTGGTCGCGTTCGAGTATCCCGGCAACGTCCGCCAGCTCGAAAACATCTGCCACTGGCTGACGGTGATGGCGCCGGCGCAGCTCGTCGACGCCGACGACCTGCCGCCGGAGGTGAAGGCGCGTAGCGGCGGCGACGCCGTCGCCGGCAACGGTCGAGCGCCGGGCGATGGCGTGCGAGACGTCGCGGTGTCGACATCTTCGCCTGCGCCATCGATCGCCCGGCCCGATACGACTCCGGAGCCCGCGCACGGTGCGCCGGCCGAACGCGCCGACGTCGCGCGTCGCACCGACGCCGCCGGCCCCGACTGGCTCGGCGCGCTCGAGCGACGCGCACGCGAGCTGCTGCTCGCTGGCGAGCCGATGGTCTGGGACACGCTCAGCCGCGAGTTCGAGGCGCAGCTGATCCGTTCGGCGCTGGCGACGACGCGCGGCCGCCGGATCGAGGCGGCGCTCAAGCTCGGCATCGGCCGCAACACGATCACCCGCAAGATCCAGGAGCTCGGCATCGACGACAAGTAGGCGGGCCGTGGCGTCCCGCCCTACGGACGGACGGCGCGACCGCTCGTCCGCGTCGTCCGACGAACGTCGTGGCGGCCGGCGCTCGCGTGGGCGAGAATCGATCTCACCATGAGCCCACGCCTTTGCTTCCTCTGTGCCGCGCTGGCGGCGGCCGCGTCGCCGGCCTGGTCGGAGAACGAAACCGGAGTGCTGTATCGCTGCCCCGGCAACGACTACAACAACACGATCTCGGCGAGCGAGGCCGAGAAGCTCCACTGCAAGCGGGTCGAGAACGCCGCCGTGTCGGTGATCCGTTCAACGACTCCGCCGGCATCGGCCGCGGCGCCGGTGCCGCGGGTCCCGGTCGCGGAGGTCAAGGAATCGCCGGAGGGCACCGCGATGCGCGCCCGCGCCAGCGACTCGCGCCGCCAGCTCGAGAACCGATTGCGCGGCGAGGAGCGCGCGCTCTCCAGGCTCGAAGTCGAGTTCAACGGCGGCGACCCCGACCGGCGTCAGGACGAAACCAACCTGCAGGCCTACCTCGACCGTGTCGCCCGCATGCGCTCGGAGATCGCGCGCAAGCAGATCGACATCGCCGAGCTGCGACGCGAGCTCGACAAGCTGCCGTCCTCGCCCTAAGCCGACCTCGACTGGGCTGGGCGCACGGACGCGCTCCGGCGCGGCTCAGATGTGCAGCCAGGCGAGGACGCCGACGGCGACGCCGATCGCGCTCAGTCCATAGACCACGAACTGCAGCTGGCGGCTTCTGGTCAGCAGCGAGATCGCCGCGATGGCGATCGAGATCTGCAGCGCCGTCGTCGCCTGCGCCCATCGATGATGCTGATGCATGTCCTCGTCGCTCCTCTTGTCCCAGGCGGTCGACTCGGCCTCGAGCTTCTCGGCATCCTTCTTGATGTCTTCCTTCTCGCCCTTGTAGCGCTTGACCTCGTCGCTGTAGAACGCACGGCGCTGCTCGGGCGCCATCTCGACGGCGAGCTCGGCGAGGTTCTGCTTGCTGCTCTTGGCCTGGTAGTAGTTCCACTGGTTCGCCGCCTCGGTCTTCTTGATCGCCGCGTTGTTCTTGTAGAGACCGGCGTTGGCCTGCGTCAGCCCGCCCATGTACGAGAACAGGGCGCCGACCGTGGCGATGATCGCAGTCGCGACCGCGAGCCGGCCGGCCATTCCGTGCGGCTCGGCTTCGGCCCCGTGCTCGAGTGCGTGGTCGTGCGGCCCGTGGACATGGAATTCGTGCTCTGACATCTCACTTTCCCTCCGGACGTTTCTTGTAGGTGGTGAAGGCGTAGTGAAGGCCGGCCGCAGTTTCGTGCGGCTCGTGCGCGGCGAGCGCGAAGGCTGCCTTGTCCCAGGCCGGAAAGAAGGTATCGGCGGGGAACTCGGCGTCGATCTCGGTCAGCTGCAGCTCGTCGGCGAGCGGCAACGCCAGCGCGAAGATCTCGGCGCCGCCGATCACGTGCAGGACCGGGACGTCGCCGGCGAGCGCGATCGCGTCGTCGAGCGACGCGGCGGTCTCGGCGCCCTCGAGGCGCGCTCCTCGGTCGCGAGTGACGACGATGTTGCGGCGCCCCGGAAGGGCGCGGCCGATCGACTGCCATGTCTTCCTGCCCATCACCACCGGCGCGCCGAGGGTGATCCGCTTGAAGCGGCGCAGATCCTCGGGCAGGTGGACGAGCAGGCTGCCGCGGTAGCCGATGCCGCCGTTGCGGGCGACGATGGCGACCAAGCTGACGGCGGGGCGCGGCATGGCCGGGATTGTCTCCCGGGCGGGCCGCAGATAATCCGCCGTGAACTCGCCCCGATCCCCTTGAAGCCGCCTCCTGCCACCGACTCCGAAGCACTCGCCGCGTGGCGAGCCGCAGCTGCTCGCTCAGCGCCTGGCGGCAACCTCGATGCGCTCGCCTGGCACACGCCCGACGGCATCGTCGTCAAGCCGCTCTACACCGCCGCCGACGTCGTCGGGTTGCCCGCGACCGACACCTTGCCCGGCTTGCCGCCGTACGTGCGCGGGCCGCAGGCGACGATGTACACCGTGCGGCCGTGGACGATCCGCCAGTACGCCGGCTTCTCGACCGCGGAGGCATCGAACGACTTCTACCGAAGGTCGCTCGCCGCCGGCGGCCAGGGCGTCAGCGTCGCCTTCGACCTGGCGACCCACCGCGGCTACGACAGCGACCATCCGCGCGTCGTCGGCGACGTCGGCAAGGCGGGGGTCGCGATCGACTCGGTCGAGGACATGAAGATCCTCTTCGACGGCATTGCGCTCGACAAGGTCAGCGTCTCGATGACGATGAACGGCGCCGTGCTGCCGGTGCTCGCGGGCTACATCGTCGCCGCCGAGGAGCAGGGCGTCGCCCAGGGCCAGCTTTCAGGAACGATCCAGAACGACATCCTGAAAGAGTTCATGGTGAGGAACACCTACATCTACCCGCCGGCGCCGAGCATGCGCATCGTCGGCGACATCATTGCGTACACGGCATCGCACATGCCGAAGTTCAACTCGATCTCGATCTCGGGCTATCACATCCAGGAGGCCGGGGCCAACCAGACGCTCGAGCTCGCGCTGACGCTCGCTGACGGCCGCGAGTACGTCCGCACCGCGATTCGCCAGGGGCTCGACATCGACGCCTTCGCCGGCCGGCTCAGCTTCTTCTTCGCGATCGGGATGAACTTCTATCTCGAGGTCGCGAAGTTGCGCGCGGCGCGCTTGCTCTGGCACCGGATCATGGCCGAGTTCTCTCCCAAGGAGGCGAAGAGCTCGATGCTGCGCACGCATTGCCAGACCTCGGGCTGGACGCTGACGGCGCAGGACCCGTACAACAACGTCGTGCGGACGACGATCGAGGCGATGGCGGCGGTGTTCGGCGGCACCCAGAGCCTGCACACCAACGCCCTCGACGAGGCGATTGCGCTGCCGAGCGAGTTCAGCGCGCGGATCGCCCGCAACACCCAGCTCGTCATCCAGGAGGAGACACACATCACCTCGGTCGTCGACCCCTGGGCCGGCAGCTACGCGATGGAAGCGCTGACGCAGCAGATGGCCGATGCGGCATGGAAGATCATCGACGAGATCGAGGCGATGGGCGGCATGACCAAGGCCGTGCAGAGCGGCTGGGCGAAGCTCAAGATCGAGGCGAGCGCGGCCGAGAAGCAGGCCCGGATCGATTCCGGTGAGGACGTCATCGTCGGCGTCAACAAGTACCAGCTCGCCGAAGAGTCGCCGATCGACACCCTCGACATCGACAACCACGCGGTGCGCGAGAGCCAGCTCGAGCGGCTGCGCTCGGTGCGGGCCAGGCGCGACCAGGCCGCCGTCGATGCGGCGCTCGCCGCGCTGACCCGCTCGGCCGAGAGCGGCGACGGCAACCTGCTCGACCTCTCGATCCAGGCGATCCGCGTCCGCGCTACGGTGGGCGAGGTGAGCGATGCGCTCGAGGCGGCATGGGGTCGCCATCGTGCCGACACGCAGAAAGTCTCGGGCGTCTACGCCGCTGCCTACGACAGCGCCCAAGGCTGGGACCAGCTGAAGCGCGAGATCGCCGAGTTCGCCGTCGCCGAAGGGCGTCGGCCGCGCGTCCTGATCGCCAAGCTCGGCCAGGACGGCCACGACCGCGGCGCCAAGGTCGTCGCCAGCGCGTTCGCCGACCTCGGCTTCGACGTCGACATCGGCCCGCTGTTCCAGACTGCAGAGGAGTGCGCGCGCCAGGCGATCGAGAACGACGTCCACGCGGTCGGTGTCTCGACGCTCGCTGCCGGCCACAAGACGCTGGTGCCGGCGCTGATCGCGGCGCTGAAGGCGCAGGGCGCCGGCGACATCGTCGTCTTCGTCGGCGGCGTCGTTCCGCGTCCCGACTACGGCTTTCTCTACGACGCCGGCGTGAAGGGTATCTACGGTCCGGGAACGCCGATCCCGGCCAGCGCCAAGGACGTCCTCGAGCAGATCAAGCGCTCGCTCCGCGCTTCCTGACCCGACGGTGCGCGCCGCGATGCTGTCGCCCGACGACCAGGCTCTGCTCGACAAGGTGCTCGCGCCGCCCGGGGAAGCGCAGCGGCGTGCCGTCGCCAAGGCGATCACGCTGCTCGAGTCGAGCCGTGCCGACCACCGCGGCCGCGCCGATGCCTTCCTGACCGCGCTGCCGGCGCCGGCGCGCGACGCCTTTCGCCTCGGCGTGTCGGGAGTTCCGGGAGTCGGCAAGTCGACCTTCATCGAGACGCTCGGCCTGCAGCTGATCGCCGCCGGGCATCGCGTCGCGGTGCTCGCCGTCGACCCGAGCTCGAGCGTCTCCGGCGGCTCGATCCTCGGCGACAAGACCCGGATGGAACGGCTCTCGGTCGAGCCGGCCGCGTTCGTGCGGCCGAGCCCGAGCGGCGGCACGCTCGGCGGCGTCGCGGCGGCGACGCGCGAGGCGATTCGCGTCGTCGAAGCGGCCGGCTACGACATCGTCGTCGTCGAGACGGTCGGCGTCGGCCAGAGCGAGGCGGCGGTCGCCGGCATGACCGACATGTTCTTGCTGCTGCAGCTGCCCAACGCCGGCGACGACCTGCAGGCGATCAAGAAGGGCGTCATGGAGCTCGCCGACCTCGTCGTCGTCAACAAGGCCGATCTCGACGCCGCTGCGGCGACGCGCGCGGTCGCACAGATCACGTCGGCGCTGGGACTGGTCGCGCGGCGCGGCGACGGCGCACCGGCGCCGCGGGTGCTGGCGAGCTGCGCGCTCGCCGCCGACCAGGTCGCCGCAGTCTGGCTCGCGATCGAATCGTTTCGTGCCGGCCAGGATCAGCGCGGCGGGGTCGCCGAGCGCCGCCGCCGGCAGATGCTCGCCTGGCTGTGGGAACGCATCGACGCCGGGCTGCGCGACGCCTTCCGCGTGCATCCGCAAGTGCGCGCGCAACTCGACGACACGCTCCAGGCGGTCGACGCCGGACGGCTGCCGGTGACGGTCGCCGCGCGCCGCCTGCTCGCTGCATTTACCGCCAACGCGGCGGGTGCGACGAGCTGATCGGCGACAACAACACACGGGGGAAGGGGACGCATGCACGACATCATCCAGCAGCTCGAGGCCAAGCGGGCGCGCGCCCGCCTCGGCGGCGGCGAAAAGCGCATCGCCGCGCAGCACGCCAAGGGCAAGCTCACGGCGCGCGAGCGCATCGATCTCCTCCTCGACGCCGACACGTTCGAGGAATGGGACATGTTCGTCGAGCATCGCAGCCACGACTTCGGCATGGAGAAGAACCGCCCGCCCGGCGACGGTGTCGTCACCGGCTACGGGATGATCAACGGCCGCCTGGTCTTCGTCTTCAGCCAGGACTTCACCGTCTTCGGCGGCGCGCTCTCGGAGGCGCATGCGGAGAAGATCTGCAAGGTGATGGACCAGGCGATGAAGGTCGGCGCGCCGGTGATCGGCCTCAACGACTCGGGTGGCGCGCGCATCCAGGAAGGCGTCGCTTCGCTCGGCGGCTACGCCGAGGTGTTCCAGAGGAACGTGATCGCGTCCGGCGTCGTGCCGCAGATCAGCATGATCATGGGCCCGTGCGCTGGCGGCGCCGTCTATTCGCCGGCGATGACCGACTTCATCTTCATGGTCAAGGACAGCTCGTACATGTTCGTCACCGGGCCCGAAGTCGTGAAGACGGTGACGCACGAGGAGGTCAGCGCCGACGATCTCGGCGGCGCAATCGCCCACACGACCAGGAGCGGCGTCGCCGACCTCGCCTTCGAGAACGACGTCGACGCGCTGGCGATGCTGCGGCGCTTCTTCGACTACCTGCCGCTCAACAACCGGCAGGCGCCACCGCGCCTGCCGAGCGACGACCCTGCCGACCGCATCGACCTCTCGCTCGACACGCTCGTCCCGGACAACCCGAACAAGCCCTACGACATCAAGGAGCTGATCGCGAAGACCGTCGACGACGGCGATTTCTTCGAGCTCCAGCCCGAGCACGCGAAGAACATCGTGATCGGCTTCGGCCGCATGGACGGCACCGCGGTCGGCGTCGTCGCGAATCAGCCTCTGGTCTTGGCCGGCTGCCTCGACATCAAGAGCTCGATCAAGGCGGCGCGGTTCGTTCGCTTCTGCGACGCCTTCAACATCCCGGTGGTCACCTTCGTCGACGTTCCGGGCTTCATGCCCGGCACGGCGCAGGAGTACGGCGGGATCATCAAGCACGGCGCCAAGCTGCTGTTCGCCTATGCCGAATGCACGGTGCCCAAGATCACCGTGATCACCAGGAAGGCCTACGGCGGCGCCTACGACGTCATGAGCTCGAAGCACCTGCGCGGCGACGTCAACTTCGCCTGGCCGAACGCCGAGATCGCCGTGATGGGCGCCAAGGGCGCGGTCGAGATCATCTTCCGCGACGAGAAGGGCGATCCGGCCAAGCTCGCGGCGCGCGAGGCCGAGTACAAGGAAAAGTTCGCCAATCCCTTCATCGCCGGCGCCCGCGGCTACATCGACGACGTCATCCAGCCGCACGAGACGAGAAAGCGCATCTGCCGCTCGCTCGCGATGCTTGCCGACAAGAAGGTCGACGATCCCTGGCGCAAGCACCGGAACATTCCGTTGTGAGCGCGCCGCAGATGTTCAGGAAGATCCTGATCGCCAACCGCGGCGAGATCGCCTGCCGCGTCATCAGGACGGCGCGGCGGATGGGAATCGCGACGGTCGCCGTCTACTCCGACGCCGACCGCGACGCGCTGCACGTCGAGCTCGCCGACGAGGCAGTCGCGATCGGCCCGCCGCCGAGCCGCGAGTCATACCTCGCGATGGACAAGATCATCGCCGCCTGCAAGCAGACCGGTGCCGACGCCGTCCATCCGGGCTACGGCTTTCTCTCGGAAAACGAGGTCTTCGCCCGTCGCGTCGAGGAGGAGGGCATCGTCTTCATCGGCCCGAAGCACGCGGCGATCGCGGCGATGGGCGACAAGATCGCGTCGAAGAAGCTTGCCTCGAAGGCGGGGGTCAGCACGATCCCGGGTCACAACGACGCGATCGAGAGCGCGGATCTCGCGGTCGAGATCGCCCGCAAGGTCGGCTATCCGGTCATGATCAAGGCCTCCGCGGGCGGCGGCGGCAAGGGACTGCGCGTTGCCTTCGACGACGACCAGGCGAGGGAAGGCTTCGCGTCGTGTCGCAACGAGGCCAAGGCGAGCTTCGGCGACGACCGCGTCTTCATCGAGAAGTTCGTCGAGGAGCCGCGCCACATCGAGATCCAGGTCCTCGGCGACGCGCACGGCCACTGCGTCTACCTGTGGGAGCGCGAGTGCTCGATCCAGCGCCGCCACCAGAAGGTCGTCGAGGAGGCGCCGAGCCCGTTCCTCGACGACGCGACGAGAAAGGCGATGGGCGAGCAGGCAGTCGCGCTCGCCAAGGCAGTCCAGTATCAATCGGCGGGGACGGTCGAGTTCGTCGTCGGCAAGGACAAGCGCTTCTATTTCCTGGAGATGAATACACGCCTGCAGGTCGAGCACCCGGTGACCGAATGCATCACCGGGCTCGACCTCGTCGAGCAGATGATCCGAGTCGCTGCCGGCGAGAAGCTGGCGTTCGCGCAAGGCGACATCGCCCGGCGCGGCTGGGCGATCGAGTGCCGCATCAACGCCGAGGATCCGGCGCGCGGCTTCCTGCCGAGCACCGGTCGCCTGGTCGTCTTCCGACCGCCGGCGACGACGCTCGAGGCCGGCGATCCGCAGCCCGCCGGCAGCGCCGGCGTTCGCGTCGACACCGGCGTCTATGAGGGCGGCGAGATCGCCGTCCACTACGACTCGATGATCTGCAAGCTGATCGCCTGCGGCGCCGACCGCAACGCGGCGATCGCGACGATGCGCGACGCACTGAACGGCTTCGTCGTCCGCGGCGTCGCCAGCAACCTCGCGTTCCAGTCGGCGCTGCTTGCGCACCCGCGCTTCGCCGCAGGCGACTTCAACACCGGCTTCATCGCCGAGGAGTTCGCGCACGGCTTCGACGCGGCGGCCGTCGCTCACCCTGATCGAGCGTTTCTGCTCGCGCTGGCGGCCGCGTTCGAGCGCCGCCTGCTGGCGCGCTCGGCCGGTCTCACCGGGCAGTTGCATGGCCACGAGATGCGCATCGGCGAGCGGTTCGTCGCCGTCGAGATGCGGGCCGACGGCAGCGCGCGCGAGACTCCGGTCGAGGTGCATATCGACGGCGCCTGCTTCGTCGTCACGATCTCGGGTAAGACGCGCCGGATCGCGTTCGCAACGCCACTGGCCAGCATCGGCGTCAGCGGCGACGTCGACGGCCGGCCGTTTCGGGCCCAGATCGAGCGCGTCGGCCTCGCCTTGCGCGTCGGGCACGACGGCGCGCGCGTCGACGTCCGCGTGCTGACGCCACGCGCCGCCGAGCTGCGGGCGCTGATGCCCTTCAAGCCGCCGCCCGACCTGTCGCGCTTCCTGCTCTCGCCGATGCCGGGGCTGCTCGTCCAGGTCGCGGTCAAGGCGGGGCAGGCGGTGCGGGCAGGCGAGCGGCTTGCTGTCATCGAGGCGATGAAGATGGAGAACATCGTCCTCGCCGCGCACGACGGCGTCGTCGCGCAGATCGTCGCGACGCCGGGCGAGAGCGTCGCGGTCGACGAGGTCATCCTCGAGTTCGCCGCGGCGGAAGGTGGGCGATGAGCGTTCCGGAACGGCCGTTTCATGTCCTCGGCCTGCAGCAGATCGCGCTCGGTGCCGCGAGCAAGGCCGAGCTGCGCGCGCTCTGGGTCGATCGCCTCGGGCTGGCGGTGACCGGCTGGTTCCGCTCCGAGCGCGAGAACGTCGACGAGGACGTCTGTGTCGTCGGCGATGGCATGGCGCGCGTCGAGGTCGACCTGATGGAGCCGATCGATCCCGCGGCCAAGCCCGCCGTGCACCTGCCGCCGCTCAACCACGTCGGCCTGTGGATCGACGACCTGCGCGGTGCGGTCGCGTGGCTCGAGGCGAACGGCGTCCGCATGGCGCCGGGGGGCATCCGAGCCGGCGCCGCCGGGCACGACATCTGCTTCATCCATCCGCGTCCGAACGAAGCGTTTCCGGTCGCCGGTGCCGGCGTCCTGATCGAGCTCGTGCAGGCGCCTGCCGACGTCGTTGCCGCGTGGCGGGCGCAGCGCGACGAACGCGGCGACGGCGAGGCGCAGCAATGACGGTCCGAGCGATTCTGAAGATGGGCGACCCGCGACTGCTTGCAGTGGCGCGTCCGGTGGCTCGGTTCGCGACACCCGAGCTGCGCACGCTCGTCGCCGACATGTTCGAGACGATGCATGCGGCCAACGGCGCCGGCCTCGCTGCGCCGCAGATCGGCGTCGACCTGCAGCTCGTCATCTTCGGCTTCCAGCACAACGACCGCTATCCCGATGCGCCGCCGGTTCCCGAGACCGTGCTCGTCAACCCGGCGGTCGAGCCGATCGGCAGCGACGAGGAAGAAGGTTGGGAGGGCTGCCTCTCGGTGCCCGGGATGCGCGGCGTCGTGCCGCGCTTTGCACGCATCCGCTACCGCGGCTTCGACCTCGAGGGCCGTGCGATCGAGCGCGAGGCCGAAGGATTCCATGCTCGTGTCGTTCAGCACGAGTGCGACCACCTCGTCGGCAAGCTCTATCCGATGCGGATCCGCGACTTCAGCCGCTTCGGCTTCACGAGCGTGCTGTTTCCGGAGCTGGACGCCGAGGGCGACGACTGATCGGAGCATCGACGATGCAACTGTTCGCGCAAAGCGAAGCGTCGGGTTGTAAAGGAAAGTGTCGTGCGGCGAACCGGGTCGGCGTTGCGAAGCGCCGGCGCGTTGAAATCAGGCAGGCAGCGATCGAGCTGCACTGTGCGCTCAGGAGATCGACATGAAGACCTCATCGGAACGCAGTCGTGGCCATGGCTTCGCCAATCGCGCGCCGGGTCCGGCATGGCTTGTCGTGCTCACTGCGATCGTCGCCTTCGCAGTCACGCTGTCGGCGCATGCGCAGTCGCCGGTGGACCCGCCGAGCCGTGTCGCCCGGCTGAGCGAGGCCGAGGGTCAGGTCTTGCTCTACAGCGCCGACAACAACGAATGGATCAGCATCGCCCGCAACCGGCCGCTGACGACCGGCGACCGGATCGCGACCGACAAGGGCGCGCATGCCGAGGTCATGCTCGGCACGACGACGCTGCGTCTCGACGCCGCCACCGAGCTCGAGATCGTCCGCCTCGACGACTCTCGCTTCCAGGTTCGCCTGGAGGCAGGCAGCATCGCGGCGCGGCTGCGCAATCCGCAGTCGCTCGCCGAGTTCTCGCTCGAGACCGACGAAGGCGGCTTTCGCGTACAGGCGGTCGGTCGCTACCGCTTCGATCGCTTCGATCGGACGAGCGACGTCACTGTCTACAGCGGCCAGGCGATCTACGAGGCCGGCAACACCGCGCTGCCGGTCGCGGCCGGACAGCACGCGCAGTTCTGGGTCGATGCCGCAGGCGCTCCGCAGTACGCGATGCAGGAGACCGCACGCGACGCCTTCGCCGGCTGGAACGACGAGCGCGACCGTGCCGAGGACAGCGTCGCGACGACGCGCTACGTGTCGCCCGAGATGACCGGCGCCGACGACCTCAACCGCTACGGCAGTTGGGAGCAGACACCGGAATACGGTGCCCTCTGGGTGCCGCGCGGAGTGCCGGTCGGCTGGGCGCCGTACAGCGCGGGGCACTGGGCATGGATCCGTCCCTGGGGCTGGACGTGGGTCGATGACGCGCCGTGGGGCTTCGCGCCATTTCACTATGGCCGCTGGGTCATGCGTCGCAACGTCTGGTGCTGGGCGCCGGGGACGTACGTCGCTCGTCCGGTCTACGCGCCGGCGCTCGTCGCCTGGATCGGCGGCCCGAGCGTCAGCGTCTCGGTCGCGATCGGCGGCGGCGGGCCTGCGGTCGGCTGGTTCCCGCTCGCGCCGCGCGAGGTGTACGTGCCCGCGTATCGCACATCGACGCGCTACGTCCGCGAAGTCAACATCACGCACGTCACCAACGTCACCAACATCACGACGATCGTCAACAACCGCAACGGCGAGGCCGACCGGCGTGACTTCGCGAACCGCAAGTTCCCGCAGGCGGTGACTTTCGTCCCGGCCGACGTCATGTTGCATCGTCAGGCGGTGGGCCCGGTCGCCGCCCGGATGCGCAACGATCCGCAGGTGCGTTCGCTGGTCGCCGACGCGTCGCCGCGGGTCGTGATCGCGCCGGCGGTGACGGCACCGCCTTCGGCGCCGCGTTCGCAGCAGGGCCGGCCGCCACCGCGGCCACCGTTCGAAGGCCGCAGCGCCGCGACCGGCGGCCGTCCTGACGGCGTGCGGCCGCCAGGCGGCACCGAGACTTCGCGGCCCGATGCGGCGCGTGCGGGGATACCGGCTGCGCGTCCCGACGGCGTCCGCCCGCCGCCGGTGGTCGGTACGACGCCGGCTCCTGCCCGCGACATCGGCGCCAAGCCGCCGGTCGGCGTCACGCAGGCCGCGCCGCCAGTCGGCGCACGCGGCGTCGTCGAGCCGTCGAATGGTCCTCCGGCCCGAGCCGGCACGAGCCGTGACGAGGTCTCGCGCCAGTCGTCTCGAACGCAAGTCGCGCCGCCGGGCCAGGCGCAACGCAATGCGCAGCCCGGCGAGGCCGGCGGCCGTCCGGTCCCCCACGGCCGCGAAGTCGCCGTCGACGGCGGCGGCGGGCCCAAGCAGGCCACGATCCCGGGCCCACGCAACTACGTACCGCGCGAGGTCGCGCCCGCAGGGCGCGAAGCAGGGCAGCATCGGCCGCCGCCCGCAGCTGCTCCTGTCGCGCCACAGGCTGCTCCACCCGCGCCACCCGCGGCGGCCCAACACGGCGGCGAGCAGCGCATGACGCGACCGGAGGCGCCGCGCAACCGCGAGGAACGCAAGGACGAGAAGCGCGACGACAAAGGCGAGAAGCAGCGCTGAGAGCGGGGCGCCGGAGCGACCCGCGCCCGCGCTACTTCAGAAGCGGCGCCAGCGCCGGCCAGACGTTGGCGAGGATCGTCGGGTGGGCGCTCGCGAGCGGGTGGATGCGGTCGGCCTGGAACATCGACTCGGCTTGCGGACCGTCGGCGACGCCTTTCAGCAGGAACGGCACGAGCGCGGCGCCTTCGTTGCCGGCAACCTCGGCGAACATCGCCGCGAAGCGGTCGCCGTAGGCGCGGCCATAGTTGGGTGGCAGCTGCATGCCGAGGATCAGCACCTTGGCGCGCGCCGCCTTGGCGAGCCGTGCCATCGCGAGCAGGTTGTCGCGCGTTGCCTTGAGCGGCAGGCCGCGCAGCGCGTCGTTGCCGCCGAGCTCGATGACCACGATCGCGGGCTTGCGATCGCGCAGCAGCGCCGGCAACCGGGCGAGGCCGCCTGCGGTCGTGTCGCCACTGATGCTCGCGTTGACGACGGTCGCGTCGACGTGCTCGTGTGCGAGTCGCTGCTCGAGCAACGCGACCCAGCCGCTGCCGCGCTGAAGGCCGTACTCGGCCGACAGGCTGTCACCGACGACGAGGATGGTTCGGCTCGTCGGCGTAGCAGCGAGAACGGGCATCGCGGCAACCGACGTCGCCACCGCCATCGCCAAGCTACAGTGCGCCAGCCAACGCCGGCGCGTCACCGCCACCTGCCACCGTCCTTCATGTCCGAACCGATCATCGCCGTGGAGCGCCTCACCAAGCGCGTGCAGGACTCCACCGGCACCTTGACGATTCTCCACGAGATCGATTTCACCCTGCCGCAGCAGCGCTCGGTCGCGATCGTCGGTGCATCGGGCTCGGGCAAGAGCACCTTGCTGTCGCTGATCGCGGGGCTCGACACGCCGAC
The DNA here is from genome assembly GCA_036496385.1 of Caldimonas sp. GTDB lineage: Bacteria > Pseudomonadota > Gammaproteobacteria > Burkholderiales > Burkholderiaceae_C > Schlegelella_A. Next base: position 19,471 of record DASXLD010000117.1, read on the forward strand.
GAGCGGCACCGTCCGCCTCGACGGCATCGACCTGTTCGCGATCGGCGAGGACGAGCGCGCCGCCGTCCGCGCTGCCAAGGTCGGCTTCGTCTTCCAGAGCTTCCAGCTGCTCGCCAACCTCAACGCGCTCGAAAACGTCATGCTGCCGCTCGAGCTGCAAGGGCGCGTCGACGCCCGTCCGCTGGCGACCGAGATGCTCCGCCGCGTCGGCCTCGGCGAGCGGCTGCGTCACTATCCGCGCGTGCTCTCGGGCGGCGAGCAGCAGCGGGTCGCCCTGGCGCGTGCGTTCGTCGTGCGGCCGATGCTGCTTCTCGCCGACGAGCCGACGGGCAGCCTCGACTTCGCAACCGGAGAGACGGTGATGGAACTGATGCTCGAGCTCAACCGGGAGGCCGGGACGACGCTCGTGCTCGTCACTCACGACGCCGGGCTCGCGGCGCGCTGCGACCAGCAGCTGCACATCGAGGCCGGACGCGTCGGCGCCGCGCCCGCGCCCAAGGCCGCCGCGGCCTGAGCCGCGCGCGACCTCAGTTCGAGAACTTGTAGTCGGTCTTCGCCTTGGCGCGGAGCTCGTCGCGGAACGCCTGCGCCTTCTGCGCCGCAAGGCGCTGCTGGATCTGCGGCTTGACGTCGGCGAGCGGCGGGAACTGCGCCGGACGCGTGTCGTCGAGCCGGATGATGTGGTAGCCGAACTGGGTCTTGACCGGCGTCTCGGTCGTCTCGCCCTTCTTCAGCGCGACCATCGCCTGCGAGAACTCGGGGACGTACGATGCCGGCGACGCGAAATCGAGCTCACCGCCGTTCGGTGCGGAGCCGGGGTCCTTCGAGTTTTTCTTCGCGAGGTCCTCGAACTTCGCGCCGGCCTTGAGCTGGGCGAGGATCGCTTTCGCCTCGTCTTCCTTCTCGACCAGGATGTGGCGAACCTTGTACTCGGTGCCGCTCGCCTGCGCCTTGAACTTGTCGTATTCCTTCTGCACGTCGGCGTCGCTGACCTTGGTCGTCTTGTCGAGGTCCTGGCCGAGCAGGCCGATCAGGATGCCCTGGCGGGCGAGCTCCATCTGCGCCTTGAACTCGGGCGACGCGGCGAGGCCGCGCCGCTCGGCTTCCTGGCTCAGGATCTCGTCGGTCACGACCTTGTCGCGCACCAGCTTCTCGAGGTCCGGAGGCAGTTGCTGGCCGCGCGCCGCGGCCTGCTTCTGCACCTGAGTGATGATCGCGTCGACGCGTGCCTTGGGCACCGGCTTGCCGTTGACGACGGTGACGTTCTGCGCCTGGACGGCCATCGACGCCAGGCCGGCTGCGGCGAGCACGACGCTCGCGACGAAAACTCTCTGCTTCATGGTGGAAAGGTGCCTTTCGGGCAAACGGTGAACTGGAATGAGCTCAAGGCAGGCCCGGATCGCTCGACCAGACGGGTGCACTCAGCGGGACTGCGGTGTGCGGGCGTCGATCGCCAGGGCGTGGATGCCGCGTGGCATCAGCTCGTGCAGGGCATCATATACGAGGCGATGGCGGGCGACCCGGCCGAGGCCTTGGAAGCGCTCGCTGGTGATCACGACGCTGAAGTGACGGCCCTCGCGCGCACCGGCGTGGCCAGCGTGCAAGTGGCTGTCGTCTGCGACCTCGAGCGCTTCGGGCGCGAGCTCCGCGCGCAGCGCCGCCTCGATCTCGGTTGCCGAGACGCTCACCGCGAGTCGGGCCCGACCGGCGACGCCTTGGCGCTGTGCGCGCCATCGAGGCGACTGTCGTGGTCCTTCAGGTAGCGCGAAATGTAGAAGCCCTGGCAGACCATGAAGACGAGCATGAGGCCGGTCAGGCCGAACACCTTGAACGTCGCCCAGACCGAGGTCGAGAAGGTGTAGGCGACGTAGAGGTTGGCGACGCCCATCAGGATGAAGAATGCGATCCAGGCGAGGTTGAGTCGCTGCCACACCGGCTTCGGAAGCTCGACTTGGTCGCCGATCAGGACGTGCAGCAGGTTCTTGCCGAACATCGCCTGGCTGACCCAGAGGGCGAGCGCCATCGCCCAGTCGAGCACGCTCGGCTTCCACTTGATGAACGTCGGATCGTGGAACCAGACGGTCGCGCCACCGAGCACCGCGATCAGCCCGAAGGTGACCCAGAGCATGGTGTCGACCTTGCGACGCAGCAGGAGTAGGGTGCCGATCTGCACCACCGTCGCCACCATGACGACGACGGTCGCGAGCAACACCGGCGCCTCGTCGACGCCGACAACGCCGCCGGAGACGAAGAAGCCGAGATGCTCGGTGGCGAATCGGGCTGCCGCCTCGGCGTTCAGGTCGGCGACCTTGAAGACGCCGAAGAACAGGATGATCGGAAGGAAGTCGAGGAATAGCTTCATGGGCCCTGACGGGGTGCGCTCGGTCGGCGCGCGCGCCGGGCGGAGGCAAGTCTATCGCGCCGGACTCGCCGCGATCGCGGGGCGCCCGGCGCTGACTTGCGGAGTTGCACGAATAGCGCACGCGGTGGCAGGGTCCGGTCGGTGCTGCCGTCTCGGGAAGTCCCTGTAACGGTCGCTCGGCGTCATCCGTTACCTTCCGGGCGGACCCACTTTTTCGAAGCCAGGAGACGTCATGACCCATCCCGTCGCAAGACTCGTTCGAGGCGCAATGGCTGCGGGCATCGGCGCCGCGCTCGTCGTCTCCGCCGGCTCGGCGCTCGCGCAGGCCAAGGCCGGTGCAAAGCCGCTCCAGGGCCAGGTCGTCAAGCTCGCCTGGATCGACCCGCTCTCCGGCCTGATGGGGCCGGTCGGCAACAACCAGCTCAACAGCTGGAAGTTCTGGATCGACAAGTTCAACGCCGACAACCCGGCCGGCGTCAAGTTCGAGGTCGTCGGCTTCGACAACAAGGTCTCGCCCGCCGAGACGCTGAACGCGTTCAAGCTGGCGACCGACCAGGGCATCCGCTACATCATCCAGGGCAACAGCTCGGGTGTCGCGCTCGCTCTGATCGACGCGATCAACAAGTACAACGACCGCAATCCGGGCAAGGAGGTGATCTACCTCAACGAGGCCGCCGTCGACCCCGATCTCACCAACAGCAAGTGCAGCTTCTGGCACTTCCGGTTCGACGCCGACACGACGATGAAGATGGAGGCGCTGACGACCTTCATGAAGGAACAGAAGGACATCCACAAGGTCTACATCCTCGGCCAGAACTACTCGCACGGCGTCCAGGTGGCGAAGTACGCGAAGGAAGGCCTGAAGAGGAAGCGCCCCGACATCGAAATCGTCGGCGAAGACCTGCACCCGATCGCCCAGGTTCGGGACTTCGCGCCGTACATCGCCAAGATCAAGGCATCCGGCGCCGACACCGTCATCACCGGCAACTGGGGCTCGGACCTGTCGCTGCTCGTGAAGGCGGCCGTCGAGGCGGGCTATGCCGGCAAGTTCTACACCTACTACGCCGGCGTCACCGGAACGCCGACCGCGCTCGGCACGAACGGCAACGGCAAGGTCTACGTCATCGCCTACAGCTACAACAACATGGGCGGCCAGATCGACAAGGACAGCGACGCCTTCAAGGCCAAGTACAACGACGACTTCTACACCGGCTCGATCGTGCGCATGCTGGAGGTGCTGACGCGGGCGATGGCGCAGACCAAGTCGACTGACCCGGTCAAGGTCGCCTTCGCGATGGAAGGCATGAAGTGGAAGAGCGAGTTCGGCGGCGAGGTCGAGATGAGAAGGACCGACCACCAGCTGCAGCAGCCGCTCTACATCAGCGTCTGGCAGAAGGCCGACGCCAAGCACCCGTACAGCCCGGAGAACACGGGCATGACGTTCGCGCCTGTCGCCGAGTACCCGAACTACGTCTCGAGCACGCCGACCAGCTGCCAGATGAAGCGGCCGTCCCCGTCCTGACCGTCGCTTGCTTCCAGAGCGGGGCCCGAGCGCGCGCGGCTCGGGCCTCTTTTGTTTCTGGCGATCAGCGGCGACACTGCGGAACGATGGAGTTCTTCACCATTTCGATGCTCAACGGCCTGAGCTACGGGCTGTTGCTCTTCATGCTGAGCTCGGGCCTGACGCTCATCTTCAGCATGATGGGGGTGCTGAACTTCGCTCATGCCAGCTTCTACATGCTGGGCGCCTACGTCGCCTACACGATCGCCCGCTTCGTCGGCTTCTGGCCGGGCTTGATCCTGGCGCCGTTCGTGGTCGGCGCGCTCGGCGCGCTGTTCGAGCGTGTCTGCCTGCGGCGCGTGCACAAGTTCGGCCACGTTCCCGAGCTGCTGATCACTTTCGGCCTTTCGTTCGTGGTCTTCGAGCTGGTGTTGCTGACCTGGGGCCGGACCGGGGTCGAGTTCCTGCCGCCGGACGCGCTGCGCGGATCGGCTTTCACCATCGTCAATTCGTCGGCAACCGGCTTGCACGTCGTCGCGGGGAGCGCGCCCGCGGCAATGTGTGCCGCCGCCGATGCTGCAGTGCGCGTCGCGTGTTCGCAATTCCCGGCGACTCGCGCGTTCATGATGCTGGTCGCGCTGGTCATGCTGCTGGCGCTGTGGCTGCTGCTGACCCGGACCCGCGTCGGCCTCGTCATCCAGAGTGCGCTGACACATCCGGAGATGGTCGAGGCGCTCGGCCACAACGTGCCGCGCGTCTTCATGCTCGTGTTCGGCGCCGGGACGGCGCTTGCCGGGCTGGCCGGCGTCATCGGCGGCAGCACTTTTCTCACCGAGCCGGCGATGGCGGCGGCAGTCGGATCGGTGATCTTCGTCGTGGTGGTCGTTGGCGGCATGGGCTCGCTGGCCGGCGCTTTCGTCGCCTCCCTCGTGATCGGCGTGGTCCAGACCTTCGCAGTCGGCTCCGACGCATCGCTGGCGAGCGCCGCGCAGGCATTGCACCTGGCCGTTCCCTCAGGCCTTGCTGATTTTTCTCTCTACAAGCTCACCATCGCGCAGGTTGCGCCGATCCTTCCCTACGTTTTTCTGGTTCTGATCCTGATCTTTCGCCCCAAGGGCCTGCTCGGGACGCGCGAGGGCTGAATGGCTGCCGGACCGGCTCTTTCGGCTGTTGCGTTGCGCCCGCGTCCGATCGGGCGCGGCCGCCTGATCGTCTGGGGCGGCTATGCGCTCGTCCTCGTCCTCGTTCCGCTCGTCTTTCGCAGCAACCTCGAGCTGTCGGTGCTGACGCAGATCGGCGTCGGCATCGTTGCCTGTCTGTCGTACAACATGCTGCTCGGCCAGGGCGGCATGTTGAGCTTCGGCCACGCGGTGTACAGCGGCCTGGCGACTTTCGTCGCCGTGCACGTCATGCTCGGAATCGCCGACCGTTCGTTTCCGGTGCCGATGAGCCTGGTGCCGCTCGCCGGCGGCGTGGCCGGCATGTTCTTCGCGGCGCTTCTGGGATACGTCACGACCAAGAAGGCGGGCACGCCGTTCGCAATGATCACGCTGGGCATCGGCGAGCTGGTCGCCCCGATGGTGCTGATGGTGCCCGAGTTCTTCGGCGGCGAAGGCGGCATCACCGTGAACCGGACCGCCGGCCCGGCCGTCCTCGGCATCACCTATGGCCCGCAGATCCAGGTCTACTACCTGATTGCCGTCTACACGTTCGCCTGCACCGCGGCGATGTTCGCATTCACGCGCACGCCGCTCGGCCGGATGCTCAACGCCGTGCGCGACAACCCGGAGCGGGTCGAGTTCATCGGCTACAGCACGCAGCGGGTGCGCTATTTCTCGTTCGTCATCGCCGGTTTCTTCGCCGGCATCGCCGGCGGCATGTACGCCGTTCACGCCGAGATCGCCACGCCCGAGGCGGTCGGCGCTGCCCGTTCGGGGGTCTACCTGCTGTTCACCTTCCTCGGCGGCGCGACCTTCTTCTTCGGCCCGATCATCGGCGCCGTGCTGATGGTCGTCGGCTTCGCGCTGTTCTCCGAAGTCACTCAGGCCTGGCAGCTCTACCTGGGCCTCATCTTCATGTTCATGGTGATGTATGCGCCCGGCGGCATCGCGAGCCTGCTGATGATCAACCTGCGAGTGGCCGCGCACAAGAAGCTCCATCGCCTGTGGAGCTGGTATGCGCTGCTGAGCGCGACCGCGCTGGTGATGCTCGCCGGCTTCGCCGCCCTGATCGAGATGATCTACGCGCGCCAGTTCGGCTCGGTCGGCGAGACCCAGGCGCGCTATCTCGGCATGACGCTCGATACCGCGACCGCGGCGCCTTGGCTCGCCGCCATCGCGCTCACGATCGTGGGTTTTGCCTCGTTCGAGGCGGTGCGGCGGCGCTTCGCCCGCGTCTGGGGCGCGGTGCAGGCCGAGATCGAAGCGACGATGACATTCAAGGAGCCGTCGTGAGCGGCGCCGGTGCCGTGCTCGAGCTGAAAGCCCTGCGCAAGTCGTTCGGCAAGACCGAAATCATCCGTGGCTGCGACCTGGCCGTGGCGCCGGGCGAGCGCATCGGCGTCATCGGCCCGAACGGCGCCGGCAAGTCGACGCTCTTCAATCTCATCAGCGGCCGCTTCGGCCCGACCAGCGGCGAGATCCTGCTCAACGGCAAGCGCATCGATGGCCTGAGGCCGTACGAGATCAATCGCCTCGGCCTGGCGCGGAGCTTTCAGATCACCAACATCTTCGGCCGCCTCTCGGTGTTCGAGAACCTGCGCTGCGGGTTGCTGTGGTCGATGGGCTACCGCTACGCATTCTGGAAGTTCCTGGCCGACCTGCGCGACGCCAACGAGCGCGCCGGGCAGCTGCTTGCGATGGTCCGGCTCGAGAAGAAGCGCGACACGCTGGCGATGAACCTGACCTACGCCGAACAGCGCGCGCTCGAGATCGGCCTCACCATCGCCGGTGGCGCCGACGTGATCCTCCTCGACGAGCCGACCGCCGGCATGAGCAAGAGCGAGACGGCGCGCTTCATCGAGCTGATCCGCGAGGTCACCGTCGGCAAGACGCTGCTCACGGTCGAGCACGACATGGGCGTCGTGTTCGGCCTCGCCGACAAGATCGCGGTCCTCGTCTACGGCGAAGTCATCGCCTACGACGTGCCCGACGCCGTGCGCGCCAATGCCCGTGTGCAGGAAGCCTATCTCGGCTCGGTCCATGCCGAGGCGGCGGGCGCGCACTGAGGCCGGGGCGACCATGTTGCAGCTCGCGAACCTCCACGCCTACTACGGCAAGAGTCACATCCTGCACGGCGTCGACATGCGGGTCGGCGAGGGCGAGATCGTGAGCCTGCTCGGCCGCAACGGCTCGGGCCGCTCGACGACGGTCAAGACGATCATGGGTCTCGTCCACGGCGAAGGGTCGATTCGTCTGCGCGACGAGGAGATCCTCGGTCATCGCACGTTCGACATCGCGCATCGCGGCATCGGCTACGTGCCCGAGAACCGCGACATCTTTCCCAAGCTCACGGTGCACCAGAACCTGCAGCTCGGCGAAATGCGCGCCAACAAGAAGCCGCGCTGGAGCTACGCCGACATGTATCGCATGTTTCCGCGCCTGAAGGATCGCGAGCACACCGAGGCGGGGGTGCTCTCGGGCGGCGAGCAGCAGATGCTGACGCTGTGCCGGACGCTGATGGGCGACCCCGACCTGATCATGATCGACGAGCCTACCGAGGGCCTCGCGCCGAAGATCGTCGAGCTCGTCGCCGAGTACCTGAACACGCTGAAGAGCCGCGGCGTCTCGGTGCTGCTGGTCGAGCAGAAGCTGACGATCGCGCTGCAGATCTCGCAGCGCTGCTACGTCATGGGCCACGGCTCGATCGTGTTCGAGGGGACGCCGGCGACGCTGCTCGCCGCCGCCGAGATCCGCAAGGAGTGGCTGGAGGTCTGAGCTCCGGCGGCCCGAGCGGCGAGAAGCCCCCGCTGTCGTCCCTGGGACAGCGCCCGGCAGAGGCGAACACCTAGAATCGCACGAACGTTCTTTTTTGCCCGCCGCGGTCGTCGGCGGACGCTTCCCGAGGACTTCCCATGAGCGCCACCTACGAGCTGCGCGGCGATGTCGCCGTCATCACGCTGGACAACCCTCCGGTCAACGGCCTCGGCTACGACACCCGGCGCGGCATCGTCGACGGCCTCGACCGCGCGCTCGCCGACGACAAGGTCAAGGCGATCGTCGTCACCGGCACGGGCAAGGCGTTTTCCGGCGGCGCCGACATCCGCGAGTTCGGCTCGCCGAAGGCGATCGCCGAGCCGAATCTGCTCTCGCTCATCGCCGCCTTCGAGGCGAGCCCGAAGCCGATCGTGGCCGCGATCCACAGCGTCGCGATGGGCGGCGGCCTCGAGCTTGCGCTCGGCTGCCACTACCGCGTCGCCCAGGCAGGTGCGCAGATCGCGCTGCCGGAAGTCAAGATCGGCCTGATTCCCGGCGCCGGCGGCACGCAGCGCCTGCCGCGCGTGCTCGGCGTCGAGACCGCGCTCAACATGATCGTCAGCGGCGAGCCGGTGAAGAGCGAGCTGCTCGCCAAGCTGCCGGGGCAAAAGCTGTTCGACAAGGTCGTCGACGGCGACGTCGTCGACGCCGCGGTCGCCTATGCACGGGAGAAGGCCGACGCGCGGCCGCTGCCGATCGTCCGTGAGCTCAAGGTCTCGTACCCGAACGCCGACGCCTACTTCCAGTTCGCGCGCAACACCGTCGGCGCGATGTCGCGGAACTTCCCGGCGCCGCTCAAGTGCGTCGACGCCGTCGCCGCGTCGGTGAAGATGAAGTTCGACGACGGCATGAAGCTCGAGCGCGAGCTCTTCATGGCGCTGATGCTGACGCCCGAATCGCGGGCCCTGCGCCATGCCTTCATCGCCGAGCGGGCGACGAGCAAGATCCCCGACGTCCCCGCCGACACGCCGACGCGGCCGATTCGGAAGGTCGCCGTCATCGGCGCCGGCACGATGGGCGGCGGCATCGCCATGAACTTCCTCAATGCCGGCATCCCGGTGGTGATGATCGAGATGAAGCAGGAAGCGCTCGACAAGGGCGTCGGCATCATGAGGAAGAACTACGAAGCGCAGGTCAAGAAGGGCAAGCTCAAGCAGGACAAGCTCGACGAGCGGATGAATCTCCTGAGCACGACGCTGAAGTACGACGACCTGAAGGACGCCGACCTCGTCATCGAGGCGGTGTTCGAGGACATGGCCATCAAGGAGCAGGTCTTCAAGACGCTCGACGAGGTGATGAAGCCGGGCGCGATCCTGGCGTCGAACACCTCGACGCTCGACCTCAACAAGATCGCAGCCTTCACGAAGCGACCCCAAGACGTGATCGGGATGCACTTCTTCAGCCCGGCCAACGTCATGAAGCTGCTCGAGGTCGTTCGCGGCGAGAAGACCGCCAAGGACGTGCTCGCGACGGTCATGCAGCTCGGCAAGAGGATCAGGAAGACGACCGTCGTCTCGGGCGTCACCGACGGCTTCATCGGCAATCGCATGATCGAGCAGTACTCGCGCCAGGCCGGCTTCCTGCTCGAGGAGGGCGCGACGCCGCAGCAGGTCGACAAGGCGATGGAGAAGTTCGGCATGGCGATGGGGCCGTTCCGGATGGGCGACCTCGCCGGCAACGACGTCGGCTGGTACATCAGGAAGCGCCGCTACGTCGAGAAGCCCGACATCCGCTACTCGAAAACCGCTGACCTGCTGTGCGAGCTGGGCCGCTTCGGCCAGAAGACCGGCGCCGGCTGGTACGACTACCAGCCCGGCAAGCGTGACGCGATCCCGAGCAAGGTCGTCACCGACATGATCGAGAAGCACCGCGCCGAGCTCGGCATCACGGCGAGGAAGATCAGCGACGAGGAGATCGTCCAGCGGCTCGTCTACGCGCTCGTCAACGAAGGCGCGAAGATCGTCGACGAGGGCATCGCGATGCGGGCGAGCGACATCGACATGGTCTATCTCACCGGCTACGGCTTCCCGCTTTTCCGCGGCGGGCCGATGCACTACGCCGACCAGCAGGGGCTCTTCAACGTCGTGCAGTCGATGAAGCGCTTCGCCGCGAACCCGCACGACGACCAGAAGTTCTGGCAACCGGCGCCGCTGCTCGCCAGGCTCGCCGCCGAAGGAAAGGCGTTCAGCTGATCGGGTGCCGCGGCTGACCATGCGCAAGTGGCTCGCAGCCCTCGGGCTCGTCGTCGTCGCGATCGTCATCGCCGTCGGTGCGAAGACGGCGCTCACGCCGTCGCGACAGCTGGCGGTCGCGCCGGCGACGCCGGTCACGGTCGATGCGGCAGCGGCAAGCGCGCGGCTCGCGGCGGCCGTCCGCTTCAAGACGATCGCGTCGCCGACCGACGTCGACGCGAACGCCGCCGAGTTCTTCGGCCTGCAGGCCCATCTGCAGGCGAGCTTTCCGAAGGCGCACTCGGCTCTCAAGCGCGAGGTGATCGGCAAGTACGGCCTGCTCTACACCTGGCCCGGCAGCGATCCGCAGGCAGCACCGATCGCGCTGATGGCGCACCAGGATGTCGTTCCGATCGCGCCGGGAACCGAAGTCGACTGGGAGGTCGCGCCCTTCGCCGGGATGCAGAAGGACGGCTTCGTCTGGGGTCGCGGCGCCTGGGACGACAAGGGCAACTTGATGTCGATCCTCGAAGCGGTCGAGCTGCGCGTTGCGGCCGGGTTCCAGCCGCGCCAGACGATCTACCTCGTCTTCGGCCAGGACGAGGAGCTCGGCGGCGAGCGTGGTGCATCGCAGATCGCGAAGTTGCTGAAGGAGCGCGGCGTCCGGCTGCGCTGGGTGATCGATGAAGGCATGCTCATCACCGAGGGCGCGATCCCTGGGCTCGCCAAGCCCGCGGCACTGATCGGCATCGCCGAGAAGGGCTTCGTCACGGTTCAGCTGACCGTGAGTACGACGCCGGGCCATTCGTCGATGCCACCGGTCGACCCCGGGACGTCGGCGATCGGCATGCTGAGCGAAGCGCTCGTTCGCATCGAAGCGCAGCAGATGCCGTTCGCGCTGCGCGGCGTCGGCCGCGAAACGTTCGAGACACTCGCGCCGGAAATGAGCGGTGTCAATCGCATCCTGCTCTCGAACCTGTGGCTGTTCGGGCCTGTCGTGCAAGCCGAGCTGCGCAAGGTGCCGAGTGCGAACGCATCGTTTCGGACGACGACTGCACTCACTGTCGTCAATGCCGGCCAGGCGGAAAACGTATTGCCGGGTCGCGCAACGGCTCTGGTCAACTTCCGCCTGCTGCCGGGCGATACAAGCGATGCCGTGATCGAGCATGTCGTCCGCACGGTTGCGAATCCATCGATCAAGGTCGAGCGCGCGCGGGGGTCCTCGGAAGCGTCGCGCGTCGCCGCGATCGACGGCGCGGGCTACCGCGCGATCGCACTCACGATGGCCGAGCTCCATCCCGGCATCGCCGTCGCGCCCGGGCTGATGGTCGGCGGCACCGACTCGCGCCATTTCGACGTCGTCGCCGACAATGTCTACAAGTTCTCGCCCATGCGCGCCCGCCTCGAGGACCTGAAGCGCTTCCACGGCACCAACGAGCGCATCTCGACCGCCAACTACGTCGAGCTGATCCAGTTCTATCACCAGCTGATCGGCAACGCGTCGTCGGCCGACACTTCGCAAGACAGGAGCATTCCATGACCAGCGCCGTCATCGTTTCCACCGCCCGCACGCCGCTCGCCAAGAGCTGGAAGGGCGCCTTCAACATGACCCACGGCGCCACGCTCGGCGGCCACGCGGTCAAGGCCGCCGTCGAGCGCGCCGGCATCGACGCCGCCGAAGTCGACGACGTCATCATGGGCTGCGCGACGCCCGAAGGCGCGACCGGCAGCAACATCGCGCGCCAGATCGCGTTGCGCGCGGGCCTGCCGATCACGACCAGCGGCATGACCGTGAACCGCTTCTGCTCGAGCGGCCTGCAGACGATCGCGATGGCGGCGCAGCGCGTCATCGCCGGCGAGAACGACATCGTCGTCGCCGGCGGCGTCGAGTCGATCTCGTGCGTGCAGAACGAAGCCAACAAGCACATGATCGCCGACCCGTGGCTGGTCGAGCACAAGCCGACGATCTACTGGAACATGCTGCAGACGGCCGAGCAGGTCGCCAAGCGCTACAACATCCCGCGCCAGCGCATGGACGAATACGGCGCCGCGAGCCAGCAGAGGGCGACTGCCGCGAAGGAGGCGGGCCGGTTCGACGCCGAGATCATCCCGGTGACGACGATCGCCGGCGTCGCCGACGCGGTGATGGGGCTGCGCTCGAAGGAGGTGACCGTCAGCGCCGACGAAGGCATCCGCCCGGGGACGACGTACGACGGTATCAAGGACATCAAGCCGGCGATCCCGGGCGGCGTGATCTCGGCCGGCAACGCGAGCCAGTTCAGCGACGGCGCCGGCGCGGTCGTCGTCATGAACGAGGAGCTCGCGAGCAAGCGCGGCCTGAAGCCGCTCGGCCGCTTCCTCGGCTTTGCCGTCGCCGGCTGCGAGCCCGACGAGATGGGCATCGGCCCGGTGTTCGCGGTGCCGAAGGTGCTCAAGCGCCTCGGCCTCAAGATCGACGACATCGACCTCTGGGAGCTCAACGAGGCGTTCGCGGTGCAGGTGCTTTACTGCGCCGACAAGCTCGGCATCCCGATGGACAGGCTCAACGTCGACGGCGGCGCGATCGCGGTCGGTCATCCGTACGGTGTCAGCGGCCAGCGCCTCACCGGCCACGCCCTGATCGAAGGCAAGCGCCGCGGCGCCAAGCGCGTCGTCGTCACGATGTGCATCGGCGGCGGCATGGGCGCGGCGGGCGTGTTCGAGGTGCTCTGAAAGTTCGCGCGAGCCGACGGGCGCGGTTCGTGCCGCCGGCTCGCGCTCGAGAGCGATCGCCATGAGCTACCGCCGCAGCGTCGACTTCCTGCTCTACGACTGGCTGGGCGTCGAGTCGCTGCGCGACCGGTCGCGCTTCGCCGAGCATTCGCGCGAGACCTTCGATTCGGTCCTCGACACCTGCGAGCGGATCGCGCGCGAGAAGTTCGCGCCGTTCAATCGGGTCGCCGACACCGAGGAGCCGTGGTTCGACGGCGAAAAGGTCCATCTGCCGGCGGCGAGCCATGCCGCGGCACGGGCTTACTTCGAGTCGGGGATGCTCGCCGCGGCGCAGGACTACGAGATCGGCGGCATGCAACTGCCGTGCGTCGTCGAGATGGCGGCCAACAGCTTCTTCTCGAAGGCGGGGATCGGCATCGGCGGCGGCGGCATGCTGACCAGCGGCAATGCCAACCTGCTGATGGCGCACGGCACGCCGCTGCAGCAGGAGGTGTTCGCGCAGAACGAATTCGCCGGGCGCTTCTCGGGAACGATGTGCCTGTCGGAGCCGCAGGCCGGCTCGAGCCTGTCGGACATCGCCACGCGCGCGACGCCCGACGGTCCCGATTTCGAGACCGATCCGCTCGGCCCGCGCTATCGCCTGCGCGGCAACAAGATGTGGATCTCGAACGGCGAGCACGAGCTGAGCGAGAACATCGTCCACCTCGTCCTCGCCAAGATTCCCGGCGACGACGGCAAGCTCGTCCCCGGCACACGCGGCATCTCGCTCTTCATCGTGCCGAAGAAGCTGGTCGGTCGCGACGGTGCGCTCACCGGCGAGCGCAACGACGTCTCGCTTGCAGGGCTCAATCACAAGCTCGGCTACCGCGGCATTCCGAACACGCTGCTGAACTTCGGCGAAGGCAAGTTCCCGCTCCGCGGCGCGGCAGGGGCGATCGGCTACCGGGTCGGCAGGCCGGGCGAGGGCCTGCGCTGCATGTTCCACATGATGAACGAGGCACGCATCGCCGTCGGCCTCGGCGCGACGATGCTCGGCTTCGCCGGCTACGAGGCGTCGCTCGCGTACGCCAGGGAACGGCCGCAGGGCAGGCCGATCGGCCCGGCCGGCAAGGACCCGGCGCAACCGCCCGTGCGCATCGTCGAGCATGCCGACGTCAAGCGCATGCTGCTCGCGCAGAAGAGCTACTGCGAAGGAGCGCTCGCGCTCGAGCTCTACTGCGCCCGTCTGGTCGACGAGCTGCACACCGGCGACGATGCGGCAAAGGCGAGGTCGCACGTGCTGCTCGAGGTGCTGACGCCGATCGCCAAGAGCTGGCCGAGCGAATGGTGCCTGGAGGCGAACAGCCTGGCGATCCAGGTGCTCGGCGGCTACGGCTATACGCGCGACTTTCCGGTCGAGCAATATTGGCGCGACAACCGCCTCAACATGATCCACGAGGGCACGCACGGGATCCAGGCGCTCGACCTGCTCGGCCGCAAGGTCGTGATGGACGGCGGCGCCGGGCTCGAGCTGGTGCGTTCGGCCATGGCCGAGACCGCGGAGCGAGCGCGTGGAACGCCTGCGCTCGCCGAGCACGCGCAGGCGCTGCTGCGTGCGTCGGCCGACGTCGCCGAAGCGACGCGCGCCGCCTGGTCGACCGGCGTTGCCGCGGAGGCGCTCGCCAACGCGACGCCCTACCTGCAGGCATTCGGCCACCTCGTGATCGCCTGGATCTGGCTCGACGTCGCGAGTTGCGCCGTGCGCGCCACCGACGACCCTGCCCGGCGCGGCCGGCTCGCGGCGTGCCAGTACTTCTTCCGCTACGAGCTGCCGCGGATCGGTGCCTGGCTCGCCGTCGTCGCGTCGCGCGACGACACCTGTCGAGCGATGCCCGAGGAGTCGTTTTGAAGCCATCCGTGGCACGCGTCGAGGCGCTGATCTGGATGCTGATCTACGGCGGCCTGCTTGCCGCCGGCGTCGGCATCGCGCTCGTGCGCGATGGCGCGCCGTACGGGGTCGGCGTCGTCGTCGCGGCCGCAATCGTCGTCGCGATCGGCGTCGCCCTCGTCTGGGTGCGCTCGCGACTGCACGCGTCCTAGTCGCCTCAGCCCATTCATCTTCTTCGGAGACTCGCATGAGCACCAATGTCCGTCAGCTGTTCGACCTCGAAGGCAAGACCGCACTCGTCACCGGCGGCTCGCGCGGCCTCGGCTTGCAGATTGCCGAGGCGCTCGGCGAGGCCGGGGCGAAGGTCGTGCTGACGTCGAGGAAGGCGAGCGACCTCGAGGAGTCGGCGGGGCATCTCAAGTCGCGCGACATTCATGCGCTCTGGGTCGCCGCCGACCTCAGCCAGCCGAGCGAGATCGTGCGCGTCGCGCAAGATGCGATCTCGCGCCTGGGCAGCGTCGACATCCTCGTCAACAACGCCGGCGCGACCTGGGGTGCCCTTGCCGAGGAGCACCCGCTCGACGCATGGGACAAGGTGATGAACCTGAACGTGCGCTCGATCTTCCTGATGAGCCAGGCGATCGGCAAGCACAGCATGATCCCGCGCCGGCAGGGCAAGATCATCAACGTCGCGTCGATCGCCGGCCTGGCGGGCAACAGCGCCGACATGGCGATGGTCGCCTACAACACGAGCAAGGCCGCGGTCGTCAACTTCACGCGCACGCTCGCCGGCGAGTGGGGCAAGTACAACATCAACGTCAACGCGCTGGCGCCCGGCATGTTCCCGAGCAAGATGACGAAAGGGACGATCGCGCGCATCGGCGAGAAGGAGCTGGCGCGCCACGCACCGCTCTTGCGCATCGGCGACGACGACGACCTCAAGGGTGCGACGCTGCTGTTCGCGTCGCAGGCCGGCAAGCACATCACGGGTCAAGTCCTGCCGATCGACGGCGGTGTCTCCGCGATCATCGCCGCGTGATGATGCCCCTACGCTCCCTTCGGTCGCTGCCCCCCACGGGGGCGCGTCCGGCCTTGGAGCGGCCCGGCGGCCGGCCGGACGCGATGGCGTAATGCAGTTCCGCATCCGCATCCCGTTCGTCGAGTTGCTCGGCTTCGAGCTGCTCCGCTTCGAGCACGGCGAAGCCGAGATCGCGCTCTCGCTGCGAGACGAGCTCACGAACTCGTGGGGCGTCGCTCATGGCGGCGTCTCGATGACGCTGCTCGACGTCGCCATGGCGCACGCAGCGCGAGCACCCGGCGACGACGGCCTGGTCGAGGAATCGGGCGTCGTCACGGTCGAGATGAAGACGACGTTCCTGCGTCCCGGCCTCGGCCGCGTCGTCGCCACCGGGCGCCGCCTGCACCGCACCGCGTCGATGGCGTTCTGCGAAGCGCAGCTCGCCGACGGCGATGGCGTGCTCGTCGCCCACGCGACCGGAACGTTCAAGTATCTGAAGGGCCTGCCCGCGGGCGGCAGGCGCATCCAGCGTCTCAACGCATCCGACTGAGGATCATCGACATGGCACAGATCAACCGGCAGATCCATCTCGTCTCGCGGCCGACCGGAGAGGCGAGCGTCGACAATTTCCGCCTGCTCGAAAAGCCCCTCGGCATGCCGGGCGATGGGCAGGTGCTCGTGCGCCACCACTTCATGAGCCTCGATCCGTACATGCGCGGCCGCATGAACGACGCCAAGAGCTACGCCCAGCCGCAGCCGCTCGACCAGGTCATGCAGGGTGGAACCGTCGGCGTCGTCGTCGAGTCGCGCCATCCCGGCTACCAGCCAGGCGACAGCGTCGTCGGCTACGGCGGCTGGCAGGAATACTCGATCGTCGACGCCGGCAACCCGGGCATGCTGCGCAAGGTCGACACCCGACAGGTGCCGCTGTCGGCGTACCTCGGCGCGGTCGGCATGCCGGGCGTCACCGCGTGGTACGGGCTAATGAAGATTTGCCAGCCCAAGCCCGGCCAGACGATCGTCGTCAGCGCGGCGAGCGGCGCCGTCGGCAGCGCCGTCGGCCAGCTCGCGAGGTCGCGCGGCTGCCGCGCGGTCGGCATCGCCGGCGGCGCCGACAAGTGCGGCTACGTCACCGGCGAGCTCGGCTTCGACGCCTGCGTCGACTACAAGGCCGCTCTGGGAAAGAGCGGCGATTCGAAGGCGCTCTACCAAGCGTTGAAGGAGGCGACTCCCGAAGGCGTCGACGGCTGCTTCGAAAACGTCGGCGGCATGATGCTCGACGTCACGCTCGCACGCATGAACGCGTTCGGCAGGATCGCCCTGTGCGGAATGATCAGCGGCTACGACGGCCAGCCGATCCCGATGCAGCAGCCGCAGCTCATCCTGCAGTCGCGGCTGACGATCGAGGGCTTCATCGTCAGCGAGCACATGGACGTCTGGCCGGAAGCGCTGAAGGAGCTCGGCACGATGGTCGCGACCGGCAAGCTCAAGTACCGCGAGACCGTCGCCGAAGGGCTGGCGGCAGCACCGGAGGCGTTTCTGGGCCTGCTGAAGGGAAGGAACTTCGGCAAGCAGCTCGTCAAGCTCGCCTGAGGCGCTCGCATGCAAGGCAGCGGGCGCCATCGCCAGGAATTCAGATCGCGGGTGTGTCGATGAGCGAGCTGATCCTCCACCATTACGCGACTTCGCCGTTCTCGGAGAAGGTCCGTCTCGTCCTCGGCCTGAAGGGCCTCAGCTGGCGCTCGGTGAGCGTGCCGGTGATCATGCCCAAGCCCGACGTCGTCGCGCTCACCGGCGGCTACCGTCGCACGCCGTTCCTGCAGGTCGGTGCCGACGTCTACTGCGACTCGTTCCTGATGTGCCACGTGATCGACCGCGTGGCTCCGGAGCCGCCGCTCTATCCCGCCGCGGTCGCCGGGCTCGCCGAGATCGTCGCGCAGTGGGCCGACACGACGCTGTTCTTGGCCGCGGTGCCGTTCACGATGCAACCGGCCGGCGTCGCCCATCTCTTCGCCGGCGCGCCGCCGGAAGCGTTGAAGGCGTTCGCTGCCGACCGCGCGGCGATGAACCCCTCGATGCGGCGCGCGCCGACCGCCGATGCACGCGCCGCGCTCATCGCCTATCTCGACCGGCTCGCGTCGCTGCTCGACGACGGCCGCAAGTTCCTGCTCGGTGGCGTCGCTTCGATCGCCGACGTGTCGGCAGCGCAGTCGATCTGGTTCATGCGCCGGGCGCCGCCGATCGCCGCGCTGCTCGCGCCGTATCCCGGTGTCGTCGCCTGGTTCGAGCGCGTCGCCGCGTTCGGCCATGGCGAGGCGACGCCGATGGGCAGCGACGAGGCGATCGCAGTCGCGGCGAGCGCACGCAGCCACGCCCCGGTCGCGGTCATCGCGGGCCAGCCCTTTGCCGCCGGCACCGAGGTCAGCGTCGCCGCCGCCGACTACGCCCATGACGAGATCGTCGGCACCGTCGTCGGCCTCGACGACGCCGAGGTCGTGATCGCGCGCGACGACCCGCGCGCCGGCCGTGTCCACGTCCACTTTCCCCGCATCGGCTTTCACGTCAAGGCGGCGAAGAAGGAGATCGCATGAAGACATTCGCGGGCCGCACGGCCGTCATCACCGGCGCCGGCTCGGGCTTCGGGCTCGAGACGTCGCGCATCGCCGCGCAGCGGCGGATGAACGTCGTCATGGCCGACGTCCAGCAGGACGCGCTCGACCGCGCTGCCGCCGAGATCCGCGCCCTCGGCGCCGACGTGCTGCCGTTTCGCCTCGACGTCGCGCACGCCGGCGAGGTCGAAGCACTCGGCATGGCGACTCGCGAGCGCTTCGGCGCACCGCACATCGTCTTCAACAACGCCGGCGTCGGCGCCGGCGGCCTGATCTGGGAGAACAGCGCCGCCGACTGGGCGTGGGTGCTCGGCGTCAACGTGATGGGCGTCGCCCACGGCATCCGCGTCTTCACGCCGATGATGCTCGAGGCCGCCGAGATGGATCCTGCCTACGAGGGCCACATCGTCAACACGGCGTCGATGGCGGGCCTTCTCAACCCGCCGAACATGGGCGTCTACAACGCGAGCAAGCACGCCGTCGTCTCGATCAGCGAGACGCTCTACCAGGACCTGCAGCTCGTCACCGGCCAGATCGGCGCCTCGGTGCTGTGTCCGTTCTTCGTGCCGACCGGCATCACCGAGAGCCAGCGCAATCGCCCCCAGGCGCTCGCCGCCGACAAGCCGACCAGAAGCCAGCTGATCGGCAAGGCGATGAACGATCGCGCGGTCGGCAGCGGCAAGGTCAGCGCCGCAGACGTCGCGCGCTTCGTCTTCGACGCGATCGGCGAGCGCCGCTTCTACATCTACAGCCACCCGAAGTCGTTGGCGAGCGTGCAGACTCGCCTCGAGGACGTCGTCCAGGCGAGGAACCCGACCGATCCGTTCGCCGGCCGGCCGGAGATCGGCGCCGAGCTGCGCGCCGCGCTGCGCTCGGCGGACTAGCGAACGACGCTCAGCAGCCGACCTTGACGGCTTGCACCGGGCGGCCGGTGGCGGCGTCGACGACGACCAGGTTGACGCTGCGCGGATGGGCGGCGTCGGCGGCGGTCGCCGGCTTGAAGGTGAGCGTCTCGCTCGCGCCGTCGCGTGCCGCCCAGGCCGCGACCGGAGCGTAGTCGCGGACGACAAAGTCGTGGTGCAGCGTCGCGCCCTCGTTCTCGCCGGCCTTGACGGCAGTGACGTGGCCCTGTTCGGTCACTGCCCAGTACGCGGCGAGGCGCCCGGGTGCGTTGGCGGCGGCCGTGACGGTGGCGACGAAGCGATCGCCGCGCTGCGCGAGCGAGACCTCGACCGGCGCCGCCGGCCGTGACGACGACACGCTCGCGCGCGACCAGTCGGTGCGGTCGCGGCCGTCGACGACGACCTGCGGCGTGTAGCTGAAGCGCGCGCCGTTGGTCGTCTGCTGCGTCGCCTGGCGCGCCGTGAAGGCCGGGCTCGCGAAGCGGTCTTTCCAGCCAAGGCGGTCCCAGTAGTCGACGTGGAAGGCGAGGGCGACGACCGAGGGATCTTCCTTCAGCTTCGACAGCCAGCGGTCGGCGGGCGGGCACGAGTTGCAGCCTTCCGAGGTGTACAGCTCGACGACGGGCGCGGCGAGGTGCGGGCTCGTCGCCGAGCAGACGTCGCCGGCACGCGCCGATGCCTGGCCGAAGAGCGCGGCAACGCCGGCGAGGGCGAGCGACAGCGCACGCCCGGGGGCGGAGCCACCACGGCGCGCGGAGAGCGCGGGTCTCGACTTCATCGGATCACTCCTTGCAGCAGACGGTTCGGAGTTGGTCGCGCGTCGCCGTCGCGCCTTACGCCGGAGGGCTGCCGACGGATTCTGCATCCGCCTTCGACGTCGTTGCGTATCAGGCGCGGATCGAGCGTTGCCGAGGGCAAGGCCGAGCGAACCCGGCCATCACCGGGACCCGTGGATGCGATCCAAACCGAGGAGCAAGGAATGAAGAGAGCCCACCCCCCAGCCCGTGGCCGGCTGTCGCCGGTCGTCGCCGCCGTCGTCGCACTGGCGAGTCTCGGCGCGCTGCCGGCGCATGCCTCGAGCCATCGCGAGGCGCCCGCGATCACGACGATGCCGAAGGTCGACGGCACCGACTTCTACATGTTCAACAGCTACGAGCCGAGCCGCCTCACCGGGCCGGGCTACGTGACGATGATCGCCAACTACCAGCCGCTGCAGGACGGTTACGGCGGCCCGAACTATTTCAAGCTCGACCCGAATGCGCTCTACGAGATCCACGTCGACAACAACGGCGACGGCAAGGAAGACATCACCTTCCAGTTCCGTTTCAACAATGCGCTGCGCGGGACGACGCTCTCGATCGGCGGCACGAACGTCGCGATCCCGCTGACGCAGTCGGGCCAGATCACCGCGCCGCGGGCGACGACCTCGAACGTCGACGAGACCTTCACGGTCGACGTCGTTCGCGGCGACCGCCGCACCGGCACGCGCGCCTCGGTCACCAACGCCACCGGCGGCAGCAGCGTGTTCGCCAAGCCGGTCGACAACATCGGCACCAAGACGATTCCCGACTACGTCGGGTACGCCGCGC
This sequence comes from Caldimonas sp., assembly GCA_036496385.1. Classification (GTDB taxonomy): domain Bacteria; phylum Pseudomonadota; class Gammaproteobacteria; order Burkholderiales; family Burkholderiaceae_C; genus Schlegelella_A. Next base: position 40,176 of record DASXLD010000117.1, read on the forward strand.
AGCACATCTACACCGTCACGATCCCCGGCTGCACCGGGACCGGCAAGCTCTTCGTCGGCCAGCGCAAGGATCCTTTCGCCGTCAACCTCGGCGTCATCTTCGACCTTCTCAACGTCCCCGGCGCAGCCGATTTCAGCCCGGCCGAAGCGGCGTTCCTGCTCGACAACTCGCAAAAGGACGCCGGCCACGACGACCTCGCCGACGCCAACGTGACGACGCTTGCGATCGAGGTGCCGACCAGCTGCCTCGTCGCGAGCGGCGCCAACGATCCGGTGATCGGTGGCTGGACGACGGCGAGCCTGCGTCAAGGCCGCCTGCTCAGCAGCGCGCCCAAGAGCGGCTATCAGACGCACGAGATCGCTGGTGGCGCGTGGAGCCAGGTCTCGCGGCTCGGCATGCCGCTCGTCAACGAGGTCGTGATCGGCCTTCCCGACAAGGACAAGTTCAACGGCTCGAAGCCGAAGGACGACGCCCAGTTCGCAACCTACGTGACCAACCCGACGCTGCCGGCGCTGGTCGAGATCGCGCTCGCGACGCCGGCCATCGCGCCGACCAACTTCCCGCGCACCGACCTCGTGACGACGTTCCTGACCGGCATCGTCGGCGTCAACCAGCCGAAGGCGTTCTCGGCTTCGCCGGCGACCGGAGTGCCGTCGGAGATGCTCCGGCTCAACACGGCGATCGCGCCGACCCCGGAGGCGTCGCAGAACCGGCTCGGCCTGCTCGGCGGCCTGCTCGCCGGCCCGGGCGGCGACCTCGCCGGCTACCCGAACGGCCGCCGGCCGAGCGACGACGTCGTCGACATCTCGCTGGTTGCGGTGATGGGCGGTCTGTGCGTCGCCAATGGCAACAACGACACCTACAAGCTCGGTGCTGCCTGCAAGCCGAGCGCAGTACCCCTTGGCGCGGCGGCGTTCGGCTTGCACGACGGCGTCGACCAGGCGGGACCGAAGGTCAAGGCCAACGGGCCGCTGCTGCCGGCGTTCCCGTACCTCGGCACGCCCAAGCCCGGCGCACAGTGAGGAGAAGGCACATGAAGAAGACCCTCCTCGCAGCGACGATCGCAGCGGCCGTGCTCGGCGCGTGCGGCGGCGGCGACAACAATCCGCCGCCACCGCCTCCGACCGCGCAGGTGCCGGCGAGCGCAAGCCAGTCGGTCGATGGCTTCATCGGCTACCTGCGCCAGCTGGTCGCGTCGATGGCCGACATGCTCGAGCCGGTCGACACCAGCGCGGTGACGCCACCGACCGACGACACGGCCGAGCCGCAGACCGTCGATTGAAGCCGCGGGGTGGCGGCCCCGGCCGCCACCCTTAGCATCGCGCCGATGCGACTTCCGCCTGCATGGACCGGCGCACTGGCGGCCGGCCTCGTCTTCCTGTCGGTCGCGACGACCAGCGCCCGCGCTACCCCGATCACGCCGACAAGCGACGACGAGGTGATCGAGGTGTTGCCGGCGATTTCGGCGACCAGGAACGAGGACCGGCAGCTGCGCAAGCGTCTCGCCGAGCACCCCCACGAGGCGCCGCTCGCCACCGCCGTGGCGCAGCGCTATCTCGAGCAGGCGCGCGAGTCGGGTGACCCGCGCTTCGCCGGCCTCGCGCTCGCCGCCCTGCGCGCCTGGCCCGACGCGTCGACGGCGCCCGACGGGGTCCTCTTCCTGCGCGCGACGCTCGAGCAGTACCTGCACGAGTTCGATGCCTCGGTCGCACACCTCGACATCTTGCTCGCGCGGCCGGGCGGTGAACGCAATGCGCAGGCCTGGCTCACACTCGCGACCGTGCTGCGCGTGCAGGCCCGCTATCTCGAGTCCGATGCCGCTTGTCGGCGGGTCGGTCGGGCCGGCGCCGCCGTCTACGCGGCTGCCTGCGTCGCCGAGAACGCCGCGTTGCGCGGCGAGACAGTGGCGGCGCGGCGCAGTTTTCAGGGCTTGCTCGCTGATACCCGCCTCGCGCCGAGCACGCGCGGTTGGCTGTTGACGTCGCTCGCCGAGCTCGAACAGCGCGACGGCCATGCCGCCGCCGCCGACGCCGCCTACCGTGCCGTTCTCCGCCTCGACCCCGACACCTACGCCGCGGTCGCGTACGCAGACTTCCTGATCGCGCAAAAGCGCCCGGCCGAGGCGCTCGCCGCGCTCAAGGACGAGACGCGCACCGACCCGGTCCTGCTCCGTCTCGCGATCGCCGGCACGCAGGCGAACACGCCCTCGCACGAGCGTGACGTCGCCGAGATGCGCGATCGCATCACGCTCGCCAACGAGCGGCCCGAGGCGCGGATCTTCCATGGCCGCGAGCAGGCGATGTTCGCGCTCGCGATCGACCACGACGCCGAGCGTGCGCTCGAGCTTGCGCGCGGCGATGTCGCGCAGCAGCGGGAGCCGATCGACTTGCTCGTGCTTGCCGAGGCCGCGCGGGCGAGCGGTCGTCGCGATGCGATCGAGGAAGCGCGCCGGCTGAAGAGCTCGCTCGGCCTGCATGATCGGCGCATCGATGCGTTGCTCTGAGTTGCCCGGCAGCGACTGGTTGCCGATGGCGCTGCGGGCCGTCGTCGGCGTCGTGCTGCTGCTCGGCACCGGGGTCGCTGCTGCGCACAAGGCGAGCGATTCGTATTTGCAGATCGTCGCCTCGCCCGGTCGGCTCGAGGTCCGCTGGGACATCGCGCTGCGCGACCTCGACGTCGCGCTCGACCTCGACAGCGACGCCGACGGCAAGCTCACCTGGGGCGAGGTCCGCACTGCGTGGCCGCGTATCGAGTCGTATGCGATGCAGCGGCTCGCGATCGCGGGCTGCCCGCTAACGGCGATCGGGCGCAGCCTCGAGCGCCGCAACGACGGCGCCTATGCGGTTCTCCATCTCGTCTCGTCGTGCACGTTGCCTGCCACGCCGCGGATCTCGTACGGCCTCTTCGCCGAGGTCGACCCAACGCACCGCGGCATCGCGAAGGTGCAGCGCGCTGGCCAGGTGGTCACGCTGTCGGTGCTCGAGCCGACGGCGACGATGTCGGCCGCCGCAGTCGCCGCCGCTTCCGGGGCCGGCAACAGCGGCGGATCTCGCGCCGATGGCGGCGTCGCGCGCTGGGAGTTCTTCGCCGAGGGTGTCCATCACATCGTCACCGGCTACGACCACGTCCTGTTCCTGCTCTGCCTGCTGCTGCCGTCGGTGGTCCGGCGAACGCCCGAGGGGCGGCGGCCGGTGGCGCGGCTCGCCGACGCGATCTGGCCGGTCGCCGGGATCGTCACCGCGTTCACCGTCGCCCACTCGATCACGCTCGGCCTGGCGGCGCTCAAGCTCGTCTCGCTGACCCCGGTGTTCATCGAGCCGGCGATCGCAGTGACGATCGTCCTCGCCGCGCTCGACAACATCCTGCCGTTCTTCCCCGTTCGCCGCGTCGTCGTCACCTTCTTCTTCGGCTTGATCCACGGCTTCGGCTTCGCCAGTGTCCTCGCCGAGCTCAACCTGCCGCGCGGCGACTTCGCGTGGGCGCTGCTGCAGTTCAACCTCGGCATCGAGGCCGGCCAGCTCGTCATCGTCGCGGTCGTGACGACGGCGCTCTTCGCGCTGCGCCGCTGGCCGGGGTATACGCGCGTCGTCGTCGGTGGCGGTTCGGCGGTCGCGATCGCGATCGGCACGATGTGGTTCATCGAACGGACGGCGAACGTCTCGATCCTTCCCTTCTGAAGCCGCTCGCCTACAATCGAGGCCTCTGAACCCACAAGAGCGAGAAAGGCATGACGGTTATGACACCGCGAACGTCCACCCCCGGCTCGAGGGTGTAGGTCGCCGCGCGTTTCCGCATCCCGTCTGTCTCGTTCGAAGAAAAGCGCGGCCGGACCGCGCTTTTTCATTTCCGGAGTGAGTTCATGATCTCGATTCAATTGCCAGACGGCTCGCGTCGCGAGTATCCAGGGCCGGTGACGGTCGAGGAGGTCGCCGCGTCGATCGGCCCCGGCCTGGCGAAGGCCGCACTCGGCGGACGCATCGGTTCGGGCAAGGACAGCCGGCTCGTCGACACGAGCCACCGCATCGACCACGACGAGCGGCTCGCGATCGTCACCGACAAGGATGCCGACGGCCTCGAGCTGATCCGGCACTCGACGGCGCACCTGCTCGCCTACGCCGTCAAGGAGCTGTATCCGGACGCCCAGGTGACGATCGGCCCGGTGATCGAGAACGGCTTCTACTACGACTTCTCGTACAAGCGCCCGTTCACGCCCGACGATCTCGCCGCGATCGAGGCGAAGATGACCGAGCTCGCGAAGAAGGACGAGCCGGTGACGCGGCGGGTCCTGCCGCGCGACGAGGCGGTTGCGCATTTCAACGCGATGGGCGAGGCCTACAAGGCGGAGATCATCTCGAGCATCCCGGCCGGCGAGGCGGTCTCGCTCTATCGCGAAGGCAGCTTCGAGGACCTGTGTCGCGGGCCGCACGTGCCGCGCACGGGCAAGCTCAGGCACTTCAAGCTGATGAAGGTCGCCGGCGCGTACTGGCGCGGCGACCACCGCAACGAGATGCTGCAACGCATCTACGGCACGGCGTGGGCGACGAAGGACGAGCTGCAAGGCTACCTTCACATGCTGGAGGAAGCCGAGAAGCGCGACCATCGCAAGCTCGGCCGCGAGCTCGACCTGTTCCACATCGACGAGGTCGCGCCCGGTGTCGTCTTCTGGCACCCCAAGGGCTGGGCGCTCTGGCAGGCGATCGAGCGCTACATGCGCGACGTCTACACGGCGACCGGCTACCAGGAGGTCAAGGGCCCGCAGCTGCTCGACAAGAGCCTGTGGGAGAAGACCGGGCACTGGCAGAACTACCGCGAGAACATGTTCGTCACGGAATCGGAGAAGCACGAGTACGCGCTCAAGCCGATGAACTGCCCCGGCCACGTCCTGATCTTCAAGTCGAGCTTGCGCAGCTATAAGGAGCTGCCGATCCGCTACGGCGAGTTCGGCCAGTGCCATCGCAACGAGCCGAGCGGCGCGCTGCACGGGATCATGCGGATCCGCGGCTTCACGCAGGACGACGGCCACGTCTTCTGTACCGAGGACCAGATCCTCGACGAATGCGTCGTCTACACCGAACAGCTCCAGAAGGTCTACCGCGATTTCGGCTTCACCGACATCATCTACAAGGTCGCGACGCGGCCGGACAATCGCGTCGGCTCCGACGACCTTTGGGACAAGGCCGAATATGCGCTTCAGGAGGCGCTGCGCCGCTCCGGTTGCGAGTTCTCGATCGCTCCGGGCGACGGCGCGTTCTACGGCCCGAAGATCGAGTACACGCTGAAGGACGGCCTCGGCCGTCCCTGGCAGCTCGGCACGATGCAGGTCGACTTCAACACCGCCGAACGGCTCGGCGGCGACTATGTCACCGAGACGAGCGGGCGTGCGTTCCCGGTCATGCTCCATCGGGCAATCGTCGGTAGCTTCGAGCGCTTCATCGGCATCCTCCTCGAGCACCACGCCGGCGCCCTGCCGGCTTGGCTGGCACCGGTCCAGGCCAGCGTCCTCAACATCTCCGAGGGCTCCGCCGACTACGCCCGGGAAGTTGCCAAAACACTGCAAAAACAAGGACTTAGAGTGGAGAGTGATTTGCGCAACGAGAAAATCACCTATAAAATCAGGGAGCATTCGTTGCAAAAGGTCCCGTACATCCTCGTCGTCGGCGACAAGGAGAAGGCAAACGGGGCCGTTTCCGTGCGCGCCCGGGGCAACCGCGACCTTGGTGCGATGCCGCTCGGCGACTTCTCCGCGAAGCTCGTCGACGACATTGCCGCCAAGACGTGAGAGCACCGGCCCGAAGCGGTTCGGGCCATGGGGCGCGCTTCGTTCATTGGTGGGCTCCGCTGCCTTGGAGTCCTTTGAAAGGCATTCGACATCGCTACTTTCGCTGACCGCCGTCAACCCAACGCCGAGCGCAAGCATCGGCTCAACCGGGAAATCCTCGCACCTGAAGTCCGCCTGAACGGGCCCGAGAACGAACCACTGGGAATCGTCGCGATCGCCGAGGCGCTGCGCCTTGCCGGCGAGAAGGACGTCGATCTGGTCGAGATCGTCGCCAACGCCGATCCTCCGGTCTGCCGTCTGATGGACTACGGCAAGTTCAAGTACCAGGAGCAGAAGCGAGCGGCGGAGGCCAAGGCGAAGCAGAAGGTCATCGAAGTCAAGGAAGTGAAGTTCCGCCCGGGTACCGACGAGGGCGACTACGCGATCAAGATGAGGAATCTGCGCCGCTTCATCGAGGAAGACGGCGACAAGGGGAAGGTGACGCTGCGCTATCGCGGCCGCGAGATCACGCACCAGGACATCGGCATGCGGTTGCTCGAGCGGATCCGCGACGAGCTGTCGGACGTGTCGGTGGTCGAGCACATGCCCAAGCTCGAAGGGCGGCCGATGATCATGGTGCTGGCGCCGAAGAGGAAGTAGGGACAAGAAGAGCAATTCGATCGGGCAAGCCGCCCGGTCTTCAGAAGCGGCTGCAGGCCAGCAAGACGACGGGATCTCCCGGCGGCGCCTGTCAGCAGCAATCAACGAAGGGAAGAGTCATGCCCAAGATGAAGACGAAGAAGAGCGCCGCGAAGCGGTTCCGGGTGCGCCCGGGCGGCACCGTCAAGCGCGGCCAGGCGTTCAAGCGCCACATCCTGACGAAGAAGTCGACCAAGAACAAACGCCATCTGCGCGGTCCCGTCACGGTCGACAAGACCAACATGGGCCACATGGCGCAGATGCTGCCGTTCGCCGGCCTCTGACCTCTCGTCAGCGCTCAAACTTCGAAGGAGATTTCACATGCCTCGCGTCAAACGCGGCGTCACCGCGCGTGCCCGCCACAAGAAGGTCCTCGTTCTTGCCAAGGGTTTCCGCGGCCGTCGCAAGAACGTCTTTCGCATCGCCAAGGAAGCGGTCATGCGGGCAGGGCAGTACGCCTACCGCGACCGCCGCACCAAGAAGCGCGTCTTTCGCCAGCTCTGGATCGCCCGCATCAACGCAGCGACCCGCGGCCTCGGCGTGACGTACAGCAAGTTCATGGCTGGCCTCAAGAAGGCGCAGATCGACATCGACCGCAAGGTCCTCGCCGACATGGCCGTGCACGATCCGGCCGGCTTCAGCGCCGTTGTCGAGAAGGTGCGCCCGCACCTGTCCTGAACTTGCTCCCGCGCCTGAGCCGGTAGGCACAGGCGTGCCGGCCGCTAGCGCGGCGCCGGCCAACGTCGCTTCGAACATGTCGGATCTGCAACCGGTCGTCGACAGCGCCCTGGCGGACTTCGCCAGCGCACGCACGCCCGCCGAGCTCGAGGACGCGAAGGCGCGCTACCTCGGCAAGACCGGGGTCGTCACCGAGCAGCTGAAGGCGCTCGCAGCGCTCTCGCCCGAGCAAAAGAAGGCGCGCGGGGCCGAGATCAACGCCGTGAAACAGGCGATCGACGCTGCGCTCGTCGGCCGCCGCGCGGCGCTCGCCGAAGGCGCCCTCGAAAGCCAGCTCGCCGCCCAGGCGCTCGACGTCACGCTGCCCGGCCGCTTGCGCGGCACGGGTGCGATCCATCCCATCAGCCGCGCGCTCGAGCGGATCGAGGCGATCTTCGCGTCGATGGGGTTCGACATTGCCGACGGCCCCGAGATCGAGACCGACTGGTACAGCTTCACCGCGCTCAACAACCCCGAGAACCATCCTGCGCGCTCGATGCAGGACACGTTCTATGTCGACCTCAAGGACGATGAGGGCCGCTGGCTCAACCTGCGGCCTCACACGTCGCCGATGCAGATCCGCTACGCGCAGGCGCATGCGAGAAGACATGCGAGTGCAGCGCGCATGCCCGATGTGCGGGTGATCGCCCCCGGCCGCACGTACCGCGTCGACAACGACGCGACGCACTCGCCGATGTTTCACCAGGTCGAGGGTCTGTGGCTGGGCGAGGACGTGAGCTTTCGTGATCTGAAGGCGGTGTACCTCGACTTCATCCAGGCGTTCTTCGAGACGAGCGCGCTGAAGCTGCGCTTTCGCCCGAGCTACTTCCCGTTCACCGAGCCGAGCGCCGAGATCGACCTGATGTTCGACGACGGCCCGCTCGCCGGGCGCTGGCTCGAGATCTCGGGGTCGGGGCAGGTCCACCCTCAGGTCGTCCGCAACATGGGGTTCGATCCGGAGCGCGTGATCGGCTTTGCGTTCGGCTCCGGGATCGATCGGCTCGCGATGCTGCGCTATGGCATCGACGACCTGCGCCTGTTCTTCGACGGCGACCTTCGGTTTCTCCGTCAGTTCGCCTGAGCCATGCAGCTCCCCGAATCCTGGCTGCGCGAGTTCTGCGATCCGCCGATCGGCACCGCCGAGCTCGCGGACCGCTTGACCATGGCCGGGCTCGAGGTCGAAGGCATGCAAAGCGCCGCGCCGCCATTCCACGGCGTCGTCGTCGGCAAGGTGCTGTCGGTCGCGCCGCACCCGAACGCCGACCGGCTGCGTGTGTGCGAAGTCGACGTCGGCGCTCCGGAGACGCTCGCGATCGTCTGCGGCGCGCCCAACGTGCGCGCCGGCATGAAGGCGCCGGTCGCACTCGTCGGCGCCGAGCTGCCACCGGCCAAGGACGGATCGAGCGAGGCGTTCCGGATCGAGGTCGGCAAGATCCGCGGCGTCGAGAGTCGCGGCATGCTGTGCTCGGCGCGCGAGCTCAAGCTCTCGGACGACCACGAGGGGCTGCTCGTCCTCGACGACAACGAGGCCGTGGGCGCCGACGTCCGCGCAGTGCTCCGCCTCGACGATACGATCCTGACGCTCAAGCTGACGCCCAACCTCGGCCATGCGCTCAGCGTCTTCGGCGTCGCGCGCGAGGTCGCTGCGATCACCGGGGCGCCGCTGCGCGCGCCGACGTTCGCGAAGAACCGGGTCGACAGCGACCGCGTCCTGCCGGTCCGCGTCGAGGCGCCCGACCTTTGCGGGCGCTTTTCGGGGCGCGTCGTCACCGGCGTCGATCCGCGTGCGAACACGCCGCGCTGGATGGTCGATCGCCTCGCGCGCTGCGGCCAGCGCAGCGTCTCGCCGCTGGTCGACATCTCGAACTACGTCATGTTCGAGCTCGGGCGGCCGTCGCACATCTTCGATCTCGACAAGATCGAAGGCGGCCTCGCGGTCCGCTGGGGCCGCGGCGGCGAATCGCTCGAGCTGCTGAACGGCAGCACGGTCGAGGTCGACCCCGCCGTCGGCGTGATCGCCGACGAGACCGGTGTCGAATCACTCGCCGGCATCATGGGCGGCGCCGCGACCGCGGTCAGCGAGGCGACGCGCAACGTCTACGTCGAGGCCGCATTCTGGTGGCCCGAGGCCGTCGCCGGCCGCTCGCGCCGCTATCACTTCTCGACCGACGCCGGCCATCGCTTCGAGCGTGGCGTCGATCCGGCGACGACGGTCGAGCATATCGAGCGCGTCACGTCGCTCGTCGTGGCGATCTGCGGCGGCGCAGCGACGCGCTGCGGCCCGATCGACGACCATGTCGTGGCGTTGCCGCAGCAGCACGCCGTGACCCTTCGCGTCGCGCGTGCCGCCAAGGTGATCGGCATGCCGGTGACGCAGGCCGATTGCGAGCGCGTGTTCACGCGCCTCGGCTTCGCGTTCACGAGCCGCGCGGGCGAGATCGACGTCGTGCCGCCGAGCTGGCGCTTCGACCTGCGGATCGAGGAAGACTTGATCGAGGAAGTGATCCGACTCGTCGGCTACGACGCCTTGCCGGCCGGTCCGGCACGCGGCCCATTGCATGCCACGGTGACCAGCGAACGCGGGCGCACCGCGAGCGCGCTCCGCCACGCGATGGCGCGGCTCGGCTGGCAGGAGACCATCAGCTTCAGCTTCGTCGACGAGCGCTGGGAACATGACTTCGCCGGCAACGACGCACCGGTGCGCGTCGTCAACCCGTTCGCCGCAGCGCATTCGGTGATGCGCTCGAGCCTGATCGGCAGCCTCGTCGAAAGTCTGCGCGTCAATCTCGCGCGCAAGCTCGAACGCGTGCGCGTGTTCGAGCTCGGCAAGGTGTTCGTTCGCGACGAGCGCGCGGCGAGCGGCCCGCTCAGTGTCGCCGGTGTTCGCCAGCCGCTCATGCTAGGCGGCCTTGCATGCGGTCCGGTCGCGCCGGCGCAGTGGGGCGTCGCCGAGCGGGGCGTCGACCTGTTCGACGTCAAGGGCGACCTCGAGGCGCTCTTCGCGCCTGCCGTCGCGACGTTCGTTCCGGCCCCGCATCCGGCGCTCCATCCGGGTCGCAGCGCCGCAATCGAGCTCGACGGTCATCGCGTCGGCGTCGTCGGCGAACTGCATCCGCGCTGGCGGCAGGCGTACGAGCTGCCGGCCAACGTCGTCGTGTTCGAGATCGTCGCCGACGCGCTGCTGCGGCGCACGCTGCCGACCTTCGTCGGGCTGCCGAAGCAGCAGCCGGCCTGGCGCGACATCGCCGTCGTCACCGGACGCGACGTTCGCCACGACGCGATCATGGCCGCCATCACCGCCGCTGCAGAGCCGGCCGTGCGCGAGGCGACCCT
>DASXLD010000118.1:0-33626 GCA_036496385.1 Caldimonas sp.
TTGCGTTAACTCCGTCCCGACGACCTCGCCGAGGCCCGTCACGACATTGATGACGCCAGGAGGCAAGCCGGCTTCATGAAAGGCGTCCATCAGCACTTCGGTTTGCATGGCGCTCATCTCGCTGGGCTTGATGACGACCGTGCATCCGGCAGCAATCGCCGGCGCCACCTTGATCGCGATCGAGCCGGCGCTCGAATTCCACGGCGTAAATATGCCCACCACGCCAGCCGGCTCCATCACGACCTTCGACGTGCCGACAGTCTTGACCAGGTCGAACTCTTCGAGGACTCTCTTGAAGTGCAGGAAAATGTTGGCGGCGAGGTTGTTGGAACCCTTCGCACGGTCTTGCGGTGCGCCGTATTCCACGACGGTCGCGTCAACGAGTTGATCCATTCGCTTGGCGACGGCGTCGTGCAGCCTCTGTAGAAGCTCCATCCGGTATTCCTTGCTGCTTTGCGAAAAGCCCTTGAACGCCTCCTTCGCGGCAGCAATTGCATTTTGTGTGTCTATTTCGTCTGCCATGGTGACCTTGCCGATAACCTTGTTGTCGGTCGGATTCACCAGATCGATGATCTGCGTTCCATGGGGAGTGACGAATTGGCCGTTGATATAGGCGCGATCAAAGGCTCTTACCGGGCTCGTGGTTTCATGTGTCTTCATTTGAGTCACCCTTCATGAGGTTTCGGCTTTACCAAGTTCGCTGTGTCTCTCAGGACCCGAGCTCACAATTCCAGTGTTGCTCGAGGGCGGGTCGGAGTAACTAGCAAAAGACGCCAATGCTCTTGCAGAACGTGCCGAACGGTCTATTGCTGAGCCACACTCTCGGTTCCGACCTCCGGGACGCGATCTCTCTGCCGCAAGATGGGCCTGCCGGTGCCGTGGGGAAGCCGCCGCGCGCAAGGCGGCCTAACCTCGTCGGGCGGCACGATGTCCGCTCAGTGATTCGCGCGAGGCTGCGGAACAGCCCTCGCTCTTCTGGCGTCGCTTCTGCCTTGTGCCCGGCAGTAACCCGGCTTGGTGGCTCACTTTCGCCGCACGTCGGTGCACTGGCTCGCTCAGCGCGTCATCACCAAGTTCGGCATGAGCGAGTTCGACCCCTATTGACCGCCGCGGCACCGGGGAGAACGAGAACTGCCGCCCCTTTTGAACACCTTACTGAATCCTTTTCGACCGAATGCCTCTCCTTGTCTACGATGCTCGTGGGATCGGGCAGATCGAGGTGATGACATGTTTTACCGCAAGAACATGGGTTCCAAAGAGAGCTGGGCGCGGCTGATCGGCGGCGCGTTGATCGTGGCCTGCTCGCTCACGCAAATCGGCGTGACGCCACTCGGCTTGGTGCTTGCCGCAAGTGGCGTGTTCACGGCGCTGACGGGGCTGGTTGGCTTCTGCCCCGCTTGTGCCATGGCTGGCCGCAAGCCGCTCGAAGACCCGCGGTGATCCGAGTCGACGTAGCCGTGTTCGCCGCCGCCCAGGCCGGCGATCCGGTCGCTCTGGAGCGGCTGCTGCGCGAACTGCAGCCCGACATCCGCCGCTATGCGCGGCGCCAGTGCCATCGCACGTCGGCCATTGAGGACGTCGTTCAGGAAGCCCTGATCGTGCTGTACCGCCGCCTAGGCAATGTGCGCGACCCTCTGGCCTTGGCGGGCTGGATATTCCGCGTGGTCACCCGGCTGTGCATGCTTCCCGTGCTGCTGCTGATACGTGGCGCGGAAGAACTGACGGAGCGGCACGAAGCTGAGTACTTTGCGCAGGTTCCAAAGGACGAGCTGCGTATCGACCTCGTCCGTGCGCTGGAGTCGCTACCGGACATGTACCGCGAGGTGATCCTGCTGCGTGACATGGAGCAGCTCACCATCGGCGAGGTGGCCGACCACTTGCGCATCACTCGCGAAGCATGCAAGAGCCGTATTCATCGCGGCCGAGCTCTTCTACGCGAGTACCTGCAAGACGATAAGCCGCGAGGAGGAAAGAAATGAAGCAACTTCTTGGAAAAAGTCCATCTGGCCTGTTCGCTTCACAAACCCTGACGGGTCATGTGATCCGCGGTGCTGTCGCGTTTGCCCTGCTCTACCTTGCGATCGGGAAGCAGGATCTTCACCCTGTCGCCTCGTTGTTGGCGGGTTTGCTGGCATTGGTGGCTATGCGCGGCTGCCCGGTTTGCTGGACGATCGGGTTGGTAGAAACCATTCGACAGCGTTATGGGGTGACTCGAAGGTCAAGCGTGCCGCCCAACCCATCATTGCACCGGACTGCCTTCGGCAGCCGCTGAAATCCAACGTTAGGCGGTGCCCTTCCCTCTCAACATGCGGTTCCTTCTCGCCCTACGGGCCATCTTCTTCGTCCTGCTGCTTCCTGGCACCGTAGCAGGCTACGTTCCTTTCCGCATGCTCCTCACCGCGGACCGGCTGCGTGTTCCCGAACTGAGCCTTTCCTCTGTCGGTGCCAGCGTCCTCGCCATCGCCGGTATGGTCGTCCTGCTCCGCTGCGTCTGGGACTTCTTCGCCAAGGGCAAGGGCACTCTCGCACCCATCGATCCTCCGCGAGTGCTCGTCGTATCTGGTCTCTATCGCTTTACCCGAAATCCCATGTACAACGGCGTTCTCGCACTCATTCTGGGCGAGGCGTGGCTCTTCGGTAGCGTGTCTCTGCTCGAGTACGGACTCCTGGTCCTCGTCCTATTCCACCTATTCGTCGTTCTCTACGAGGAGCCTGTTCTCACATCACAGTTCGGCGAGTCCTATCGGGCATATCGGCGAGCAGTGCCGCGCTGGGGCTTGACCACGCGGCCATTTCAAGAGGGCACCGGGAGCACCGCCTAACGTGCCGCTGCCATCGCGCGTGGTACAGGAGCGGGCCCGGACGGGTCCGGAAACGGGTGCGAACAGGTCCGGAGATCGAGCGCTAGGAGAATCGAGCGACGATGAAGATAAATGCCGCGCCGAGGACAGTCAGTCCGATGAGCCTGATGGCGGTGTTCGGCCGGGCCTTCGAATGTGCCTCGGGCAAGATGTCCGAGACGCCGATGTATAGAAGGAACCCGGCAAAGAAACCGAGGTAGAGAATCAGCCCGGACACCGGCATCTGGAAGAGCAAGGTCGAGGCCGCTCCGAGCACCGGGGCCGCGGCGTCCAGAAAAAGCATTGCCGCAGCGTGGCGGGTGGTGTTGCGGTGGGTCAGCATGAGTCCGACCGTATTGAGACCGTCGCAAAAGTCGTGCGCGATGACCGCTACGGCGACCGAGATGCCGACAGCTCGCGAAGCTTGAAACGCCAGTCCGATCGCGACACCGTCCAGCAGGCTGTGCCCAACCAGCGCCAGCGCCGACGCGACGCCGACTTGTGGGTGACGATGCTCCGCGTAGTCCGCCTCGTGCGCATGGTGAATCAACACGAACTTCTCGAGGCTGTGAAAGATCAGAAAGCCGACCACCAGCGCAACCATCGCCCTCGTCGCGTCCACTGAATGCCTGTGGGCCAGCTCGAAGATCTCGGGGAGCACCTCGAAACTGACGACCCCCAGCAGCACCCCCGCCGTGAAGCTGAGAAGGTAGTGCAGGCGGTCTCGGTACTCGAGCGCGAACAGACCGCCGCATAGCGTCGAGGCGAACGTGGCGAGTGACAACAAGACTGCGGTCATGGAGGGTGGGGGTACGCCATCGGGCGCTGAACTCTACCCCCCGTCGATACAGCAAGTTTCCCGAAAGGCGTGACAGATACGCACGCGACACATGGCTGTGGCACCATTCCGCCCGCGTCCTCGCCGATCATGCGCAAGCTCTATTGGGCCCTGCTCCTGCCGATGTTCCTGCTGTTCGCGCAGCAGGGCGAGTTGCGGCACGAGTACAGCCACTACGGCAAGCCGCCCGCGGGTTCGCAGAAGAAGGCCCCGGCGGACCCGGACCACTGCCCGCTCTGCTTGGCCTACGCCCATCTCTCGGGCGCCGCCAAGGCCGAAGTCCAGGCACCGGTGCTCCTGTCGCACCTGGCCTTTCACTACGCGCCTTCGTTCGAAGTCGTCAGCGCCGACACCGAAGTCGCCGCCCCGCGTAGCCGCGGTCCCCCCGCCCTCTGAGTTTCGGCTCGTCGTAGTCGGCTGGCGTGCGCCAAGGCGCAGCGCGGTCGACCGTCTTCGCCGCCACCAGAGGCTTTCCCATGACTCGTTTTCCGCGTGTGCGTGTGGCAAGTGCCACCGCCTTTCTTTCCACGCTTTGTACCCTTGCATGGCTCGACGCCTTTGCGGCGGCCAGCGCCCCGATCGTCGAGGCGCCGGCTCACGTGCACCAGCACGCTCACGTGCATGGCGTCGCCAAGCTCGGCGTCGCGGTTCAGGACCGGACGGTCACGATCTCGCTCGAGTCGCCGCTCGACAGCGTCATCGGCTTCGAGCATCGCGCCAGCACGCCGGCACAAAAGGCGATGGTCGATGCCTTGCAGGCCCGTTTGAAGTCACCGCAGGACTTGTTCCGCTTCGATGCCGCGGCCGCTTGCACCTTCAGCAAGAGCGAGGCGGAATCGGCAATCTTCCAGCCCGCGCCGGCGAATGGCGCTGTAGAGGAGCACGCCGACCTCGACGCCAGCTTTGAGTTCACCTGTGCGCACCCTGACAAGCTCACGACGCTCGATGTCGCGTTGTTTCAGGTCTATCCGAAGCTGAAGAAGCTCGACGTCGACGTTGCAACGGGCAAAGGCCAGTTCAAACGCGATCTCGCGAGCCCGCAGCGAACGATTTCGCTGATTCGCTAGAGGACTGCTCATGAGTCCCAATGCAAGCGATAGGCAGCGCCCTGGCCCAGCGCAGGCGGTGGCACTGCAAGACGTCCGCTTCAGATACGACGGTGCCGACGAGGACGCACTGCGTGTCGATGCCTTCACGGTCGACGCCGGCGAACACGTTTTCGTGCGCGGTCCGAGCGGTTGCGGCAAGACGACGCTGCTTTCCCTGATTGCAGGCGTCCTGGTCGCCAGCGACGGAGCCGTCTGTCTTCAAGGTCGCGACTGGGCCGGTCTGTCTTCGTCGGCCCGCGACCGCCTTCGCGCCGATCACATCGGCTACATCTTTCAGCAGTTCAACCTTCTGCCTTATCTGTCGGTCGTCGACAACGTTCTGCTGGCGTGCCGCTTTTCGTCGACAAGAGCGAAGCGGGCGGGCGGCAGCCACGGTGCCGTCGCCGCTCGCGCCGAAGCCTTGCTTGCGCAGATGGGGCTGGGCCCGGAATACGCCCACCGGCAAGCTTCCGCGCTATCGGTCGGCCAGCAGCAGCGAGTCGCTGCGGCCCGGGCGCTGATCGGCCAGCCCGAGCTCGTCATCGCCGACGAGCCGACCTCGGCGCTCGACGAATCGGTGCGCGAGTCGTTCATGCGTGTGCTGCTGGCGGCGTGCGCGGAAGCGCGCAGCGCGCTCGTCTTCGTGAGTCACGACCCGCGTCTCGCGCAGCGCTTCGCGCGGCAGGTCGACCTGCCGGCGCTGAATCACGCTCCGGCCACGCACGCTGAGGCGCAGCACGCATGAGCGCTTTGTTGTCGCTGGCCGCGCGCAGTGCCTGGAACCGGCGCTTCGTGCTGTCGCTCGTGGTCTTCTCGATCGCCCTGTCGACCTTCCTGCTGCTCGGTATCGAGCGGATCCGAAGCGACGTGCGCGAGAACTTTGCGCAGTCAGTCTCCGGCACCGATCTCATCGTCGGCGCTCGGACGGGTAGCGTGCAACTGCTGCTCTATTCGGTGTTTCGCATCGGCGGAGCCACCAACAACATCCGTTGGAGCAGCGTCCAGGCGATCGCCAAGAATCGAGCCGTGGCTTGGGTCGTGCCCGTTTCGCTCGGCGACTCGCATCGCGGCTTTCCGGTCGTCGCGACGTCGCTCGACTACTTCGATCACTTCCAGTACGGCGACCACCAGGCGCTATCCCTTGCGCAGGGCAAGCGCTTCGCCGGCGTCTTCGACACGGTCATCGGCTCTGAAGTGGCCGCCAAGCTCGGCTACAGGCTGGGCGATCACATCGTTCTCAGCCATGGCGACGGTGCCTTCGCAGCCAACGAACATGCCGACAAGCCGTTCACCGTGGTCGGAGTGCTCGCTCCCACCGGTACGCCGGTGGACCGTTCCGTCCACATCAGCCTGGAAGCGATGGAGGCGATCCACCTCGACTGGATTGCCGGAGCGCCGATCCCGGGCGCCGCCATCCCTGCGGAGCAAGTGGTCAAGTACGACCTGACGCCGAAGAACGTGACGGCGGCGCTCGTCGGCCTCAAGAGCCGCGCCGCCGTTTTCGCGGTGCAGCGCTACGTTTCCGAGTTCGAGGGCGAACCCTTGATGGCGGCGCTCCCCGGCGTCGCGCTCGACGAACTGTGGGAGGTCGTCGGCATCGGCGAGCGAGCTCTGCTGGCCATGAGCGCGCTCGTGTCGATCGTGAGCCTGGCCGGCCTTGTCGCGGTCATCATGGCCGGCCTCAATGAGCGCCGCCGCGAGCTCGCGATTCTTCGCGCCGTCGGCGCCGGTCCTCGGCAGGTACTCGTGCTGCTTGCGCTGGAAGGGGCGCTCGTCACCTTGGGTGGCGTGCTCCTTGGCTTCTTGGCGTCGGTGGTCGCGATCTCTCTGCTCGCTGGATGGTCAGCGTCGCACTTCGGCATCGCCCTGCATCTTCACGCGCCGGACTCGGCCGAGCTGCTGCTACTCGCCGCCTTGTTGGCCGGTGGCTGGCTGGCCAGCTTGGTACCGGGATTTCGGGCCTATCGGCTGTCGCTTGCCGACGGACTCTCTCCGAGGATTTGAATCATGACTGCGAGACCCTTTTCGTCGATTGCCACGTTGTGCTTCGTGGCTTCACTCGCCGGCGCGCCGGAGTGCTTCGGGGGCGGCGCTGGAGCGGCGGTTGCATCACGACCGCCGGCACAAGGGGCCAGCGTGACGGCTCCCTTTCGAGAAATCAAATGGGACGAGCTCGTCCCCAAAGGATGGGATCCCACGACGAGCTTTCGCGCGCGTAGTGCCGGCATCGTGAGCGACGCGGATCCACGAGCCTGGAAGCTGATGAAGGAGTTTCGCGTCGTTCTCGACAACGCACCGACTGTGGAAAGCCTCAACGGATCGGCCGTCAGGATTCCCGGATATGTCGTTCCGATCGAGACAGTGCGCGGCGAGCTGAAGGAGTTCTTGCTGGTCCCTTATTTCGGCGCCTGCATCCACGTTCCGCCGCCGCCTGCCAACCAGGTCATATTCGTTCGCTCCGACAAGCCTGTCGCCGGGTTTCACACCATGGACACGGTCTGGGTCAACGGGACCCTCCACGCGACTCGCCAGGACACATTCGCCGGAGCCAGCGGCTACGTCATCGACGCTGCGGCGGTCGAGCGATATGTCGGCGAGCCGCATAACTGAAGGAGCGAAGACATCACGTCGCACGTCATCGCCGCGCACGAGAGGCTCGCTTGAATCAAGTCCGCTCGAAAAAAGCGAACCGACGCATCCCGAACCGGCGTCTCCTCGCGTTGGCGCTTGGCGCTGCGGCAGCCCTGGGTGTCGCAGCATTCTGGCTGGTATTTCATCCGACCCTGCCATGGGCCGCGAATGACACATCCCGGCTTCCCAGTGGCGCGCCGCAGAGCTATCGCGAACTGGGATGGGACGATCTCATGCCCAAGGAATGGGATCCGACCACGCGCCTGGGCAGGCACGATGGCTCGCTGCTGAGCGACCTCGACCCGCAAGCGCAGAAGATGCTCGAGGACCTGCGCGCCATCTGGGACAACGCGCCGACGGTGAACGCTTTGGACGGCGCCACGGTCAAGCTCCCCGGCTATGTCGTGCCACTGGACGAGGCGGACGGCGCACTCGTCGAGTTTCTTCTCGTCCCGTACTTCGGCGCTTGCATCCATACGCCACCACCGCCGGCCAACCAGATCGTCTACGTGATTCCCGACAAACCGGTCAAGGGTTTCGGCGCGATGGACACGGTATGGGTCAGCGGCCGCATGTCGGCACTACGCGAGGATTCGCCGATGGGCGCAAGCGGCTACCGGCTCGAAGCCCAGAGCGTGACACGGTACCGCCCACCTCGCCCGTGAACATGCGCAAGCTGTATTGGTCTCTGCTGCTGCCGTTCTTTCTGCTGTTTGCGCAGCAGGGTGAGCTGCAGCACGAATACGGCCACTACGCGCAGGCGGCCAGGAGTTGCCAGAAGGCCCCGCCGGGCATCGACCACTGCCCCTTGTGCCTGGCCTACGCTCATCTCGCTGGAGCAGCCAAGGCCGACATCGCCGCGCCTGCGCTGCTCTCCAATCTCGCCTTTCACTTCGCAGCCGCGTTCGCCGTCGCCAGCGTCGACGTTGAAGCCACCTCACCGCGTAGCCGCGGACCGCCTTTCCTCTGAGTCCTGGATCTCCGGACCTGATCGCCTGGCGCAATGCTGCGCTGCGGTCGGGGATTCCTACCGTCATCAGAGGTCTTCACATGGCTCGACTTCGACGCTCGCGCGTGGCATCTGCCGTAGCGCTTCTCTTTCCTTTGGCCGTCGCGGCCGCCGATCGACCCGAGGTGCTGGCCCAAGCCACGGCGCCACGCGGCGACGCCGCTCCGGCTCCTGGCGCGTCCGCCTCTTCGCCAGCGCCACAAGAGCTGCAGCGCGTCGACATCGTCGGCACGCGGCAACGCCTCGACGCCGCCCGCAACACGCTCCTGCCCGAGACGGGAAGCACGATCTATCGCTTCAGCCGGCAGGATCTCTCCAACCTGCCGCTCGGCGACAGCACGCCGATCAACCAGGTCATCCTGCAGGCGCCCGGCGTCGTTCAGGATTCGTACGGGCAGCTGCATGTGCGCGGCGACCATTCGAACATCCAGTACCGGATCAACGGCGTCGTCATCCCCGAGTCGATCAGCGGATTCGGTCAATCGCTCGAGACGCGGTTCGCCAACAGCATCAGCATCCTGACGGGCGCGCTCCCAGCTCAGTACGGCTATCGCACGGCGGCGGTCGTCGACATCCGGACCAAGGGTGACTCGCTCGACAACGGCGGCAGCATCAGCGTCCTGGGTGGCAGTCGCGGCTACGCGGAGACGAATGCCGAGGTTGGAGGCACCCGCGGAGCCTTCAGCTATTTCTTCACCGGATCCTGGCTGCGCAACGACGTCGGCATCGAGAACCCCACGCCCGAAAGCAGCGCGATCCACGACACGACGCGGCAGGCGAAGGGCTTCGGCTACATGTCGTACCTGCTCGACGCCGACAGCCGCGTCAGCGTCCTGCTCGGCGACACCAACAACCGCTTCGAGATCCCGAACGTCCCGGGCCAGCAGCCCAGCTTCATGCTGCAGGGCGTGCCCAGCGTCGACTCGGCGGCGCTCGACGCTCGGCAGCAGGAGAGAAATCGATTCGGCGTCGTGACATACCAGGCATCGGCAGGGGCGAAGCTCGACTACCAGGTGTCGCTGTTCAACCGCTGGACCGATCTGCACTACCAGCCCGATCCAGTGGGCGACCTCGTGTTTAACGGCGTCGCGGCGAACATCACGCGGCGCAATTCGGCAAGCGGCCTGCAGGCCGATGCGAGCTACCAGCTCAACGACTCGCACACGCTACGGACCGGCCTGTTCGTGCAACGCGAAACGTTCACGGTCGACAACGCATCCACGGTCTTTCCAGCAGACGCCGACGGCAACCAGACCAGCGACGTGCCGATCCAGATCCAGGACAACACGCGCATCGCCGGCCATCTCTGGGGGATCTACGTGCAGGATGAGTGGCGGCCAACGAAGGCGCTGACGGTCAACTACGGGCTGCGCTACGACAAGGTCAACACGGTCGTCGACGAGAGCCAGGTCAGCCCCCGCCTGGGCCTCGTGTACGACGTCAGCCCGGACCTTCGCATCCATGCCGGCTACTCGCGCTACTTCACGCCGCCGCCGACCGAAAAGATCGATACCACCTCGGTGCAGAAATTCCTCGGTACGACCAACGCCTTGCCGTCCGACGCCAACACGGCAGTCAAGTCCGAGCGATCGAACTACTACGACCTCGGCGCGGCTTATCAGCTGACGCCGCAGATCACCGTGAGCGTGGACGGCTACTACCGCAACGTCCAGCATCTGCAGGACGAAGGCCAGTTCGGCAACGCCCTGATCTTTTCCGCGTTCAACTATGCCAAGGGCCAGATCTCCGGACTCGAGCTCTCGACCACCTATCGTGACAAGGGCCTGTCGGCCTACGGCAGCGTGAGCCTCACGCGGGCCCGCGGCAAGACCGTCGAGACCGGCGAGTTCAACTTCGACCCGGACGAGCTCGCCTACATCAACGCGAACTGGGTGCATCTCGACCACGAGCAGCGTCTGTCGGCTTCTGGCGGTGTGGCGTACCGCTGGGGCGACAGCACGACGCTGTCGGGCGATGTCCTGTATGGCAGCGGCTTGCGCAACGGCTTCGCCAACACCGAGCATCTGCCGAGCTACACGCAGGTGAACCTGGCAGCGGAGCGGCCGTTCGACCTCGGCCCCGGCCTCGGCAAGCTCAGCGGCAGGCTCGCGGTGCTCAATGTCTTCGATCGTGTCTACGAGCTGCGTGACGGATCCGGCATCGGTGTCGGAGCCCCGCAGTTCGGGCCGCGACGCACCTTCGTCGTCGGTCTGACGAAGAACTTCTGATCATTCCTTCCAACCAGGAGTATTTCCATGAAGTACGTTCTTGCTGCAACCAGTGTTCTCCTGCTGTGCTCGTGTGCTGCGATGCCGGCGCTGCAAATGTCCTACGGCGGCGCCAGTCCAATTGCGGCCGATCCCGCCAGCGCTAGCGACCCTCGTCTGCGCCACCGCGAGTTCTATCGCGACGGAGACGGCACCCCGGCGTGGATGAAGGCTGCACCGCAGAACAACCAGTGAGCGCACCATGAGCCGCACCGGTTCGTCGTGGCGGAGCCGCCTCAACGCGTTCCTGACGCCGCACCGCTCCTCCTCCCGGACCGACAGGCGGCTACGGTCAGGCTTTCACAGCCGTAGGATCGCGGTGTGGATCGGCGGCGGCATCGCTGGCGCTTTCCTCGTGATGGCAGTACTGCCGATCCGAAAGACGGCGATCGACTTTCGCTGGCTGCCCAAGTCGGCTGACGTCGGCGGACCCGAGCGGGATGCGAAGTACCGCGAGACCCGATGGTACGAACTGGGCCCCAAGGATTGGGATCCGTACAAGATGGCGCGGGAGCTCAGGCGCCAGGGGAAATCGTTCGAGGACTCCGATCCGCGGGCCGCTGACCTTCTCAAGAAGCTGCGCGACATCTGGGACAACGCTCCAGTCAACCCCGCGCTAGAAGGCGCCGCGGTCCGAATACCGGGCTATGTCGTGCCACTGGAGGAGAGCAAGTCGGGTATGACCGAGTTTCTGCTGGTCCCGTACTTCGGCGCATGCATCCATACACCGCCGCCACCGTCGAATCAGATCCTTCACGTCAAGGCGTCACAGCCGCTGGAAAATCTGCACTCAATGGACAAGGTGTGGATCAGCGGGCGCCTCCACGCGACGCGTTCCGACTCTTCGATGGGGATGAGCAGCTACGCCACGGTGCTCGACTATGTTCAGCCGTACGTCCGTCCTGACCAATGACCGCTCTCCAGAGGCGAAGCGAGCGACTGCCTGAGCCTGTGATTCGGCTCCAAATGCATCCGCTACCATTCATCGCAGCTAGTCGTACGTCGAGAGCGAGGTGCTGGCGGCGTCGGTTTCGCGTGCAGTCACTAAATTATTTTGAGCACTCGATGCGACAACTGAACACATGCGCCCGCCCCGCTTTCGAATGTGCGACCTAGAAGCCTTGATAGGAACAACGGACTGCCGCGTAGAGAGATGCGAATGGGAAGACTCTCAAAGAGCTTGAAGAGCTCTAAGACGAGTCTGCCTCAACTGCAGCTCGAGGACGGCACCGATCGCAAGTCGATCCGACGGGTCGCTAGCGAGAGGTTGTCGCAGATCGAAGCGAAGCTGGCCGATCTGAGGCGGCTGCAGCGCGTCCTCAAGGACCTGCTCGCCGAGTGCGAGCACACCAACGCCGACCTGCCCTGCCCGATCATCGGCAGCATCCGAGCTCCCTCCACTCGACCGCCGTCTGAACCGAAGCATCGCCGCGCGACGTCCTGACCGCGCCACAGGCCTTCGCTGTCAACGCAGCTCGGCCACGGGGCGGCAATTCGATGCGGCCTGCCGGTCCTATGCGGCCATCGCGCGGCATGCGTTGGCGCACTCTCGGCAGGCGGCGGCGCACCGTTGGCAGTGGTCCATGTTGTGCTTTGCGCATTCTTCGCCGCACGCGTCGCAGACCGATGCGCAGAGCTGGCAGATCTGGCGTGCGCACTCGCTGCTCCGGGCCATGGCCGCCGCCGCGAGCTGGCAGACGGCTGCGCAGTCCATATCGAGCGCGATGCAGCGCGCCATCATCTTGACGTCCTTTTCGTGCAGGCAGGCCGCAGCGCAGTAATTGCAGGCGGTGGCGCAAGCGTCGCACGCATCAATGCACGCCTGATTGATCTGCTGGTTCATGGCAGCTCCTTAGCCTCGAATGCCGAACATCCGGCATGCACGACCGGCAAGGACCACGCCCGCTCCCGCGCTCCGAAATAGCGACCTGGACGCATGTGCTCGGTCAACTGGCCGCCCCCGCTCAGACAAACTCGTGGGCGCTGCTTAGCGCGTTGCAGGCACGCCAGAGCGCAACTCCAGGCGCGCATCCCTGAGAACCGATGCGGCTCCTGTGAGCGCGAGCACCGCCATGAGGGCCGCTACCAGAAGGTCCGGCCAAGCCGTCGCGGTGCCTAAGACGCCCAGCGCCGCCAACCCGACGGCAACGTTGCCGATTGCATCATTGCGCGAGCAGATCCACACCGAGCGCACGTTCGCGTCGCCGCTGCGATGGCGATACAGCAGCGCGGCAACTCCGAGGTTGGCAACCAGGGCCGCCGCGGCAACAACGCCCATCGTCATCGCCTCCGGCGCCAGGCCACTGCGAAGCACCCACAAAGCCCGGGCAAGGACAAAGACGCCGAAGGCGGCCATACACGCCGCCTTGACGACGGCGGCCTTGGATCGGACATGGAGTGCGGACGTCAAGACCGCGAGGGAGACGCCATAGTTAGCGGCGTCGCCGAAGAAGTCGATCGCATCGGCGAGGAGCGATACCGATCCTGATGTCCAGCCGGCCGCGACCTCGACGAAAAACATGAGGACGTTGACGGCCAGGGCGATCCACAGTGCGCGGCGGAACAGCGGGTCAACGGACGGGGCCGGGGGAGAGCAGCATGATGCGGACATGGTCTGACAAGGCTGAGTCGTTGTGCCCTCATTGGAAACCCTATGGTCGCTACACAGTCAATGTCTGGGGTCATGAAGATGAGGATCGGCGAACTTGCTGCCCGGGCTGCATGCGACGTGCAGACGATCCGCTACTACGAGCGTGAAGGATTGCTGGAGCCGCCCGAGCGCGAGCCATCGGGATACCGACGGTATGCCGGCGGCCACTTGGCGCGCCTGCACTTCATCAGGCACTGCCGAACGCTGGACATCCCCTTGGCGGAAGTCCGACGGTGCAAGCGATCTTGCGCAATCATCGACGCGTTCATGAACGCGCCTTCCGGTCACTCTTGCGCTTGCCACCAACTCTAGGTCGAGTCGACGCAGCTCCATATTTGGTGCGCGGAGCATTTGAGGTCGCCGTCGGTAGCAGACTTCCCTGGCCGCGTCGCCTCGGTGATCAGCTCGCAGACAAGGGGCCGATGGCCCCTACCGTCTCGCGCTCGCCGGCCCTCCGCCGCCGCTGCATTGCCGCGACGGTACCGAGCAGCAGCAGGGCCGGAACGAAGAGCCATTCCTTGGCCAAGCGCGACTGTTCGGTCTCGATCCCGGTCACCATGAAGCCTTGCTCGAAGCCGGCCTTCGCGGCCGGGCTCTTGAGCGCCACCGACATCACCTGCGTGCCGGCCGGCAGCGTCATCACTTGCAGGCCCGCGGCGGCGATGCGCTGCGCCCCGGGCCCGGGCGGGCCGAGCGGCAGCAGCACGGTCTTCTTCACGTCCTTGCCCTCGATGGTCGTTCCTTCGATGCGCACGCGCAGGCCGCTGTCGGCGGACGCGGCGGTCGCCTGCGCGACCAGCGTCTGTCCCGGCTGCACCGCATAGCGCGGCAGCGCGATGTCGAGCCAGAAGCCGGGCCGCAGCAGCGTGAAGGTGACAAGCAGGAGCGCGAGCGACTCGTACCAGCGGCTGCGCGTCAGGAACCAGCGCTGCGTCGCCGCGGCGAAGGCCAGCATCGCCGTGATCGCGGCGGCGATGACGAGCACGAGCTGCCACCAGCTGTCGATGCCGATCATGAGCAGCTGCGGGTTGAAGATGAACATGAACGGCAGGATGCCGGTGCGGATGCTGTACCAGAACGCGGTGATGCCGGTGCGGATCGGATCGGCGCGCGAGATCGCCGCCGCCGCGAACGAGGCGAGCCCCACCGGCGGCGTCACGTCGGCCATCAGGCCGAAGTAGAAGACGAACATGTGCACCGCGACCAGCGGCACGACCAGGCCCGACTGCGCACCGAGCTCGACCACCACCGGCGCCATCAGCGTCGAGACGACGATGTAGCTCGCCGTCGTCGGCATGCCCATGCCGAGGATGAGGCAGACGACGGCGACCAGGCCGAGCATCACCATGATGTTGCCGGCCGAGATCGTCTCGACGAACTCGGTCATCACCAGGCCGAGGCCGGTCACGGAGACGGTGCCGACGACGATGCCGGCCGCGGCGGTCGCCAGCGCGATGCCGATCATGTTGCGGGCACCGCGCTCGAGGCCGTCGACCAGGTCGTCGACGCCGGCGCGAAAGACGGCGCGCTGCAGTGTCTGGCGGCGGAAGAAGGCGATCAGCGGCTTCTGGGTGAGGAGGATGACGACCAGCAGCACCGCCGCATAGAAGGCCGAAAGGCCCGGCGAGAGCTCTTCGACGAGCAGCGCCCAGACGAGCACGACGATCGGCAGCAGGAAGTGCAGGCCGGAAAGCAGCGTCTCCTTCAATGCCGGCAGCATGAGCACCGGCGCGTTCGGGTCGTCGACGCTCAGATCGGGCTCGGCCGCCACCTGGCGCACCAGCAGCACGTAGGCCACGGCGATGACGGCGAGCATCAATGCGGTCGCGCCGCCGCCCAGCAGCGGCTTCAGCCAGCCCAGGCCGTAGTAGACGAGGTTGCCGACGATGACGATGCCCGCGAGCGTCATGAGAATTCCCACGACGCGCAGCCAGGGCGACGTTCCCGGGCGCTTCGGCAGGCCCGAGATGCCGGCCTTGCAGGCCTCGAGATGGACGATGTAGAAGAGGGCGATGTACGAAATGATCGCCGGCAGGAACGCGTTCTTGACGATCTCGGAATACGGCACGCCGACGTACTCGGCCATCAGGAACGCCGCGGCGCCCATCACCGGCGGCATGATCTGGCCGTCGACGCCGGCCGCGACCTCGATCGCCCCGGCCTTCTCGGCCGTGTAGCCGACCCGCTTCATCAGCGGGATCGTGAAGGTGCCGCAGGTGACGACGTTGGCCACCGACGAGCCCGAGATCATTCCCATCAGCCCCGACGAGACGACTGCCGCCTTCGCCGGCCCGCCGCGCAGGTGGCCGAGCAGCGCGAAGGCGACCTTGATGAAATAGTTGCCGGCGCCCGCCTTCTCGAGCAGCGAGCCGAACAGCACGAACAGGAAGATGTAGCTGGCCGAGACGCCGAGGGCAACGCCGAAGACGCCTTCGGTCGAGAGCCAGAAGTGCGACACCGCCTTGCTCAGCGAGACGCCCTTGTGCGCGATGACGTCGGGCATGTGCGGCCCGGCGAAGGCATAGACGAGCATGAGCAGCGCGATGATCGCCAGCGGCGGCCCGACGACGCGCCGGGTCGCCTCGAGCAGGAGCACGACACCGATCACGGCGGCGACGATGTCGAGCGTCGTCGGCTGACCCGGCCGGGTCGAGATCTCACGATAGAAGAGGAAGAGATAGGCGCCGCAGAACCCGGCGACGAGAGCGAGCACCGCATCCTGGATCGGAACGCGGTCGCGTGGCGAGCGCTTGGCGAACGGAAAGACGAGGTAGGCGAGGAAGAGCCCCAGGCCGAGATGGAGCGACCGCATCTCGGTCGAATTGAGGACGAAGACGTTGAACGTGAACGGCAGCGGCGATGCGTACCAGAGCTGCAGCAGCGACCAGGCCAGGCACACCCAGGCGATGATCCGGGCCGGCCACCCCGAGGGCGTGCGCCCGCCGAGGTCGGCTTCCTGGACCAGCCGCGCCGCGTCGACCTTCTCGTCGCTCAACGCCGGCTCACTTCATCCAGCCCTTTTCCCGGTAGTAGCGCAGCGCCCCCTCGTGGATCGGCGCCGAGAGGCCGTTCTTGATCATCTGCTGGGCGTCGAGGTGGGCGAATGCGGGGTGCAGCTTCTTGAACTCGTCGAGGTTCTCGAACACGGCCTTGGTGATGGTGTAGACCACGTCGGCGGACTCCTTCGCCGAGGTCACCATCGTCGCCGTCACACCATAGGTCGGCGTCGCCTGCGGGTTGTTGGCGTAGAGGCCGCCGGGGATCGCCACCTTCGCGTAGTAGGGATGCTTGGCGACGAGCGCATCGATGGCCGGGTCGCTCAGCGGCACAAGCTTGGCGCCGCAGGTCGTGGTCGGGTCCTGGATGTTCGCCGAGGGATGACCCACGCCGTAGAAGAACGCGTCGATCTTGTTGTCGCACAGGGCCGGGCCGTGTTCGTCGGCCTTGAGCTCGGAGGCGAGGGCGAAGTCGCTCGTCTTCATGCCTTCGGCGGCGAGCAGCTCATCCATCGCCGAGCGCGTTCCCGAGCCGGGATTGCCGACGTTGACGCGCTTGCCCTTGAGGTCGCTGAACTTCGTGATGCCCGCTTCCTTGCGCGCGACGAGCGTGAACGGCTCGGGGTGGACCGAGAAGACGGCGCGCAGATCCTTGTCGGCCTCCTTGAACGAGCTGGTGCCGTTGTAGGCCTGGAACTGCACGTCGGACTGCGCCATGCCGAAGTCGAGCTCGCCGCTCTTGATGGCGTTGACGTTGTAGACCGAGCCGCCGGTCGATTCGACCGAGCAGCGGATGCCCGACTTGGCGCGGTCCTTGTTGACGAGCCGGCAGATGGCGCCGCCGACCGCGTAGTACACGCCGGTGACGCCGCCGGTGCCGATGGTGACGAACTTCTGCTGCGCGGCCGCCGGCATCGGCAGCAGGACGGCGCAGGCCAGAACGATGGCGGCGGCGCCGGCGGTGCGGCTGCGGCGCGCAGACTGGAACACGGTTCGGAACATGAAGATCTCCTCAGGAAAGTGCGGAAGGGACCGCCGGTGGGCGGGGATCGAGAAACAGGGCGCGCGTTTCGATCGCGGTCGCGGCACGCAGGCCGAACCGCTGAAGCACCTCGCGACAGGCGGCGACAAGTTCGGCGTTGTCGGCAGCCGGTATCCCCGATGCGCGCTCGAGGTTGTTCTCGAAGCCGACGCGGACGTGGCCGCCGAGCAGCGCGCCGGCGGCGACACAGCGCAGCTCGCTTGGACCGAAGGCGCAGACCGACCAGCGCCAGTCCGCCGGCAGCGCCGCGACGAGCAGCGGCAGCTCGGCCGGCCGGCCCGGCCGTCGATCGCCGTAGGCGCCGAGCACGAAGAGGACGTGCGGCAGCCGCTGCGGCACCGCGCCTTCGGCGTGTAGGCGGACCAGCCGGGCCAGGTCGGCGGCGTCGTACACGATGTATTGCACCAGGGCGCCACGCGCCTGCAGCTCGCCGAGAAAGGCCTCGGCCTCGGCGCCCAGGCGCGGATCGCCGCACAGCTCGCGCGGCGCCAGCGAGAGCGCCGCCGGCGAGAGCGCCCGCGCGAGGGCCATCTGGTCGGCCGGGCCGTAGCGGCCGCCGGCTTCGGTCGTCACCTGCAGCAGCAGGGCGTCGCCAACGCGATCGCGGATCGCATCGATCGCGGCGCGATAGTCGTCGGGCTCGAGACTGTGCCTGCCGGCAGCGTCGCGCACGTGCAGGTGCAGCATCGCGGCGCCGGCGGCCAGGCAGTCGGCGGCGCATTGTGCGAGCTCCGCGGGCGTGATCGGCAGGCGGGCGTGGTCGGCGCGCGACTTGCGCGCCCCGTTGGGCGCCACCGCGATCGCCACCGGCGCCTCGACGCTCACGGTCGCACCGTCTTCGCCGCCGCGCCGGCGAGCGCCGCATCGACCGCTTCGCCGAGGCGACCGACGATGTCGTCGATCTGCGCCGGCGAGCTGATGAAAGGCGGGGCGAGCAGCACATGGTCACCCAGCTGGCCGTCGATCGTGCCGCCCATCGGGTAGACCATCAGGCCACGCGCCATCGCCTCGGCCTTGATGCGGGCGTGCAGCGACAGTGCCGGATCGAAGGGCGTCTTGCTGGCCCGGTCGGCGACGAGCTCGATCGCCATGAAGAGGCCGCGGCCGCGGATGTCGCCGACGGACTCGTGCCTGCCGAAGCGCTCGACCAGGCGATCGCGCAGGCGCGCGCCGAGCATCCTCACGGCTTCGAGGAGGCGGTCGCGCACGATCACCCGCTGCACCGCCAGCGCCGCGGCGCAGGCGACCGGGTGGCCGAGGTAGGTGTGGCCGTGCTGGAAGCGGCCGCTGCCGCGCGAGAGCGCCTCGACGATGCGCCGCTGCACGAGCACGCCGCCGATCGCCTGGTAGCCGCCGCCGAGCCCCTTGGCGATGGTGACGAGATCGGGCACGACGCCTTCCTGCTCGACCGCGTAGAGCGATCCGGTGCGGCCCATCCCGCACATCACCTCGTCGGCGATGAAGAGGATGCCGTGCCGGTCGCAGACCTCGCGCACGCGGCGAAAATAGCCCGGCACCGGCGACGTCGCACCCTGGGTCGCACCACCCACCGTCTCGGCGCAGAACGCGATCACGTTCTCGGGGCCGAGCTGCTGCACGGCGGCTTCGAGTTCGCGACCGAGGCGCTCGCCGTAGGCCTCGGGCGTCTCGCTGGGCAGACGATCGCGGTATTCGTAGCACGGCGAGACGTGCGTGACGTCGATCAGCAGCGGCGCGAACTGACGCCGCCGCCAGGCGTTGCCGCCGACCGCCAGCGCACCGAGGGTGTTGCCGTGATAGCTCTGCTGGCGGGCGACGAAATGCTTGCGTCCCGGCTGGCCGATCTCGACGAAGTACTGGCGCGCCAGCTTGAGCGCCGCCTCGACCGCCTCGGAACCGCCGGAGACCAGGTAGACGTGCGACGTGCCCGCGGGCGCCTGCGCGAGCAGCTGATCGGCGAGCGCCTCGGCCGCTTCGGTCGTGAAAAAGCTCGTGTGCGCGTAGGCGAGCCGGTCGATCTGCGCGTGCATCGCGGCGATGACGTCGGGGTGGCCATGGCCGAGGCACGACACCGCCGCGCCGCCGGAAGCGTCGAGGTACTCGCGCCCTTCGGAATCGACGATCGTGATGCCACGGCCGGTGACGGCCACCGGCGGCGTGCCCTGCAGGGTGCGATGCAGGACGCGGGTCATGGGCGCGCGCCCCTGCCCTTGTCGGCGCCAGGCAGCCGCGCCGGCCGGCGCCCGTCCTCGGGCCAGTAGGCCTGCGACGCGACGAGCCGTGCCTCGACTTCGGCGAGACGGCGCAGCACCTTGCGGCCGCCGCGCGCCGCCAGCCCCGCGAGCAGCACCTCGACCAGCGCCAGCGGCGCGCTCATCGAGGGAAAGAACGACAGCGACTCGGTGCGCAGCAGCAGCGAATGGTGGGCCAGCCGGGCCAGCGGCGAGAGCTCGCTGTCGGTGATGGCGACGAGGCTGACGCCGCGCGCCTTCGCCGCCTCGATGGCGAGCACGGTGGGCGCCGAGTACGGCGACTGGCTGATCGCCACCAGGGCGTCGCCGCGCTCGAGCGCTTCGGCCTGGTCGAGGAGGAAGCCGCCGAGGCCGTCGAAGAGGACGCCGTTGGTGGCGATCAGGTTGTAGCCGTAGCGGAAGTAGAAGGCGATCGCGAAGCTCGAGCGCACGCCGAGAAAGCCGACCCGGCGCGCCGCGGCGATCGCCCGGACCGCGGCGTCGATCCGCTCCGGCGGATTGAGCGAGACGACCGAGCGCACGTCGTCGAGTTGCGTGTCGACGATCTCGCGCGCGAGCCGGCCGATTCGAGCGGCCGCCGGCGCCGACTGCAGCGCCGAAGCGCGGCGGCCGAAGCGCCCCGGGGCGGCGACGTCGGCGTTGCCGGCGACGATCGCATCGCGAAACGGCCGCCGCAAGGCCGCATAGTCGGCGAAGCCGAGCGCGCGCGCCAGGCGCACCATCGTCGGCGCGGAGACGCCCGCCGCACGCGACTGCTCACGCATCGAAAGCAGAGCCACGTCGCTCGGGTGGTCGACAAGCCAGCGTGCTGCGCGGCCGAGCTTGGGCGAAAGCGAGTCGAACGAGCCGGCGAGGCGGCGCACCACCGCGTCGGCGGCCGACGCCGTGGAGGATCGGGCAAGCGCGATGGCCATTGCCCAGTGTTACACGGAGCCACGAAAGATGACAAGTGTTCCAAAACCCTGGCCTTCGCAAGCGATTCAGCGCGGAAGGTCGTCGGCGGCCATGGATCAGTCGCGGGCGAGGGACAGTTGCATTCCTTCGACGATTCGAGTATTCTTGAAGTATGGAACAGAAAGATGTTATCCGTTCACTCGCTGCGCTGGCTCATCCGATCCGCCTGCAGGTCTTCCGCGCCCTGGTGGTCGCCGGGAAGAACGGCATGACACCGGGGACGATGGCCGATGGCTTGGCCATTGCGTCGAACACCCTCTCCTTCCACCTGAAGGAGCTGGGGCACGCCGGGCTCGTCAGCCAGGAGCGCGCCAGCCGAAACATCATCTACCGCGCCGCGTACGACCGCATGAATGACGTGCTCGGGTATCTCACCGAGAACTGCTGCCAAGGGACGGAGTGCTCGGTCCAGGAATCGGCGGCGTCCTGCTGCTGAGCCAACCAAGGAAAGACCATGAAGCGATTCCACGTCCACGCTCACGTCGAAGACCTGCAGGCCAGCGTCGCCTTCTACTCGAAGATGTTCGCCGCAGAGCCCGCGCGGCTCGAAGCAGACTACGCCAAGTGGATGCTCGAGGATCCGCGCATCAACTTCGCCATCTCGACGCGCGGCAGCAAACCGGGGGTCGACCACCTCGGATTCCAGACCGACAGCGAAGAAGAGCTGGCCGAACTGAAGGCCCAAGCCCGGGACGCCGACATGGCACTCCTCGACGAAGGACAGGTGAGCTGCTGCTACGCGCGCAGCCAGAAGCACTGGGTGATTGATCCGCAGGGCATCGCCTGGGAGCACTTCCACACGCTGGGCGATATTCCGGTG
Source organism: Caldimonas sp. (assembly GCA_036496385.1). Lineage (GTDB taxonomy): Bacteria > Pseudomonadota > Gammaproteobacteria > Burkholderiales > Burkholderiaceae_C > Schlegelella_A. Next base: position 21,367 of record DASXLD010000118.1, read on the forward strand.
TTCGGCGACAAGGGGCCCGCCGCGAGCACGAGCGGCACGCCTGCCTGCTGTGCGGCGGCGCACCCACCGAGAACGTAGTCGTCGCCCCATGCAAGGTAAACCGCTTCGTGACATCGGCGAACGCTGAGCCTGCCCAAGGGGCGAAGCCAGCCACCGCGCTGCAACGCGTCGCCGCCGAGGCATTGGGCACGCTCCTCCTGTTGGCCGTGGTGGTCGGGTCGGGAATCATGGGCGAGCGCCTGGCCGGCGGCAACGTGGCCATCGTCCTGCTCGCGAATACCGCTGCCACCGTGGCCGGGCTGTACGTGCTGATCGAGGTGTTCGCGCCCATCAGCGGGGCGCATTTCAATCCGGTCGTCTCGTTGGTGATGACGGTTCGCGGCGAATTGCCGCGGTCGCTTTTCTTGCCGTACACCGCGGCGCAGCTTGTCGGTGCAGTGCTCGGGGCCTGGCTGGCACACGCCATGTTCAACGTCGACATCCTTCAGTTGTCGGCCAAGGTTCGCACCGGAACGGGCCAGTGGCTCGCCGAGGTCGTCGCCACGTTTGGGCTGGTCCTGGTCCTCGTTCGCGTGCCATCGCGACGCGTCGCCGGTGCGGTCGCCCTGTACATCGGTGCTGCGTACTGGTTCACCGCATCCACTTCGTTTGCGAATCCCGCCGCTGCGCTAGGGCGGATGTTCTCGGACACATTCGCGGGGATCGCGCCCGCCAGCGTTCCGGGCTTCGTTGTCGCGGAGGTCATCGGCGGAGCGCTCGGGATGCTTGTCCTTCGCGGCTTCGCTTCGGTGCGATAGCGCACCCATTCCGCAAGTTCCAGGCGAACCCCGAGCGACGAACTGCGATCGTCCTGTGAGGCTCCTGGTCAGCAGACCGTATTCCCCGGCACTGGATTCATAGAGCGCCCTCGCGATAGGCTGCTTCGCCGTGGAGCATCTCGTCCAGTCCCGCGGCTTCCCCGGCTTCGTCCACTTTCACCGCCGTGACCCGGTCGATCAGCCACAACATCCCGTACGTGAACACGAAGGCCCAGACCGTCGAGATCAGTATCGCGAGCAGTTGGACTGAAAAGAACTTCGTGTTGCCGCGTAGCAAACCATCCACTCCGGCGGGATTGAAGACCGTACTGGCGAAGACGCCGCACAGCACGATACCGAGGGCTCCGCCGACACCGTGCACGCCCCAGACGTCCAGCGCGTCGTCCCACCCGAGTTTGTTCTTCAGCGCCACGGCATAGAAGCACACACCGCCGGAGATGATTCCGATGAGACAGGCCGATGCAGGCGAAACATAGCCGGCTGCGGGGGTGATCGTGGCCAGGCCGGCGACGGCACCGGTCAGCAAGCCCACGAAGCGGGGCTTTCTCGTGCTCACCCATTCGATGCACAGCCAGGTAATGGCGGCGAAGCTGGCCGCGATGTCGGTATTGATGAAGGCGATGACGGTAACTGCATCGACCCTGAACTCGCTGCCGGCGTTGAAACCATACCAGCCGAACCAGAGCAGGCCGGTGCCCAGTGCCACGAGGGGAATGGAGTGAGGGCCGCGGTCGACGACTCTTCGCTTGCCGACATACAGGACCGAGGCCAGCGCCGCAATACCAGCGATGTTGTGCACCACGATGCCACCCGCGAAATCGAGGACACCCCAAGTCGCCAGGATGCCGCCGCCCCAAATCATGTGGGCAAAGGGGAAGTAGACAAAGACAAGCCATGCAGTAAGGAACAGCATGTACGCTTTGAAGGTAACCCGGTTCGCAAAGGCGCCCGTGATGAGGGCTGGTGTGATGATGGCAAACATCATCTGGTAGCCAAAGAAGACGAACATGGGCACCGTGTCGTTCACCGCGGACGGCGTACTCAGTGTGATGCCATGCAGGAACGCCCAGTCGAGATTGCCAATGATCCCCCCGTAGTCGGTGCCGCTCTTGAGGTCGCCACTGAAGCACAGCGAGAAGCCAAAGGCGTACCACAGGACGGTCGTCCAACCCATCGACACAAAGCTCTGGATCATGATCGCCAGGACGTTCTTTCGGCCCACGAGGCCACCGTAGAAGAACGCCAGTCCGGGCGTCATCAGCATGACCAGGCTGCTGCATAGGAGCAGGAAGCCGGTATTCCCAGTGTCGAGTGTCATCTGACTCTCCGTCGCCCGTGCCTACTCGAGCCGCGTGTGCACAACGTAGGTGACTGGAAGATTGCGATCATCAGTCGAATCCGCCACAGATACAACCCTGTCTCGGGTCGTCGGAAAATGCTGCACAGCAGCGCCGATCGCCGCTTTGCAGCAGACGGTTCGACCTGCCGGCGAATCGCTAGCGAACCGTTTCGAGCCTTGCGGTCTTCATCACGCTCAGGAGTTCACCTGTGATGTCACGACGCTGAGCCCGATCTCGCGTCGGTTGGTCAGCCGGAACCGAAGAAACTGCATAGACGACGATGGCAATGCGGCGAGTCGCATCCGCCCAGCATACGAAGTAGCCATCGAGCGTCACGTCGTGAAACGAGCGGACTCCCGCCGGCCACAACGACTTCGTTGGCATCCCGACAAGCGTCGCCAATGGGCCATTCGCCTTTTCACTCAAGTCGCTGTGACTACGCATGGCGCCGTGCCAGAGCTCGAGGCTGCGGCCGTCGATGACGATGCTTCCGGCACGCGTCGGCGCCGCCGATTCGGCGAGCGGCCTGGGATCACCCATGGCAGCGAGCCAAGAGCGTTGATCGAGCTCGGTCACCTGCTTGGCCCAAGCCGGCAAGTCTTGGGGCAACGTGGCGTCGCGTCGCTTCGTCACATAGGCCCCAACCCAAGCTTGATAGTAGGGTGACGCGGGGTCCGACCGCTCGCTGTAGGACCGGAACAGATTGCTCGGTCCGGCGAAAGTGTAGTAGTTGACTCCCTCGGCTCCGATCGATTGCCACATGGGATTCATTACGTTCTTCATCGGCCTGATCCATGGCGACTGCGGCTTCGCGAACACGATCGCGACGCCGTCCGACTTCTCCTGGGACACCAACTCAGCATCTCTTTCCAAGAAGACTCTCGCGACACTGAGCAGCAGCGTACGTCGCACCAGGTAGGCAGTGCCCAGGACGACAACGAGGGCCGCGCAGAGGATGGCGAGCCTTGTCGTCCATGGCCCGGCAAGCGATTCACCGCGCAAGGCTGTGTCGTTGGCGGCCATCGATCAGTCTACCGTCCGGCCAGTCTGGAGCCTCCCTGGGGCACAACATCGGCAACCCTGAGCGAGGCTCGGCGAGGTCTGGGGGCCCGGGCGGGTGGAACACACTCCCTACCTGCGCGTCTTCATGGCGTCGCTGCGCCAGAAGCTCGAGGACGATCCGTCGCAGCCCAAGCTCATCATCACCGAGACGGGCATCGGCTACCGGCTGATGGCGGCGCCGGAGACCGCATCGGAATCCGGCCTGTGAGGCTGAGATGTCCACGAAGGGGCGAGCGACACGGTTTGCCGTCGGTGCTCCCGAGTGCCCGCAATCGGAACCGAGACGTCATGATTCTTGGCTGATGGCACGGGCGTTGGCGGCCGCGAAGTCATCGCGGCGCTCCGCCCACGCGAGGAGCGCGTCGAGCGCGGGACAAAGCATCTGCCCCCATTCGGTCAGTCGATAGTCGACCTTGGGCGGTACCTGGTCGTGAACGGTTCGCATGACGATGCCGTCGTCCTCGAGCTGGCGCAGCTGCTGCGCCAGCATCTTTTGCGAGATCCCGGCAATCAGCTTCTCGAGGTCCGAGAAGCGCTGCACGTGGCCGCCGAACAGGTGAAACAGGATGACCAGCTTCCAGCGGCCCTCCAGAAGCCTGAAGATCACCTCGACGTCGATCGCGGCCGTGGTCGGGGTATAGGCCTTTCGCGCTCTCAAGGGGGGTACTTACCTTTTGGTGTGTCCTTGCGATCGGGTAAGCGTAGCTCCAGCATTGGCGCATGTCCAACACCGTCTCAAAGGAGCGGACATGAACGTGATCATGCCGCCGGCACTGGCCACCTACTTCGGCGCCGAAGACACCGCTGACGTCGATGCCCTGGAGCGCTGCTTCGAGCCCAATGCCATGGTGCGCGACGAAGGACAGGTCGTGCGCGGACTTGACGCCATCAAGGCCTGGAAGTTGGCCGCGCGGGCGAAGTACCGGTACCGCGTCGAGCCCGTCAGCGCTTCGTATGACGGTGCAACGGGAACCGTTCGCGCACGGCTGACCGGGAGTTTTCCTGGGAGTCCTATCGAGCTGACGTACACCTTCGGTCTCGTGAACGACAAGATCGCGAGCCTGGAAATCGACTGATGCAGTGGTCCTTCGGGCAGCGAGGCCCTACGCGACCGACACGATGAGAGGCCCCGGGATGGCCTCTTCGTCGGGACAGTTGGTCAGCGTCCGTGTCTCGCCCTTGGGCCGATCTATCCAGCGCAGCTCGACGGCGATCTGGCCGCCGATCACCAGCATCTCGATCGCCAAACGCGACAGCGACGACTCGATGCGCACCGACGACAGCTCGACGATGCGGCCATCGCGGTCGGTCGTGACCGACGCTTCCATCGAGCACGAGTAGAGCGCGATCAGGGCGGCACAGACGCCGCTGGCGAGAAGCAAGGGTCGTTGCACGGTCGCTCCGGAATCCCTCGGTGCCGCGATGGTAGCGCGACGGAGCCCTGCGCGTCGGACAAAAGGAAGCCGCGCGTCGGACGAGCGCGCGTTGCGCGTCGAAGTCGACGCAACCGCGCCATGCGCTTCGATAATTCCGCCACGCCAGAGATTTGGCGATCGTCCAACGAGGAGTCCGGCGATCCGGCCGCCTCGTCAACTGAAGGAGAACACGATGTTGAACAAGCACGCAATCCTGCTCGCCGGCGTCCTCGCGGCAATGACCAGCGCGTTCCCGGCGGCGGCAGCCGATGCGGTGAAGGCGTCGATGAACGCGGCCGACGACGCCTACAGCATGGCCAAGAAGCAAGCCAAGGCCGACGAGAACTCCGCGCTGGCGCAATGCGACACCAGGAGCGGCGAAGCCAAGGAGCAGTGCAAGAAGGACGCGAAGGCTGCCCACGACAAGACCTTGGCCGGCGCCGAAGCGACGCACGCCAAGGCGAGGGCCGATTACAAGGCGCAGAAGTAGCCGGTCGGCCTGACAACGAAAAGGGCGCCCTCGGGCGCCCTCTTTTCTCTGCAGATGCGCCTCTGCGCGCTCGTCAATGGACGACGGCGATCAGTGACTTCTTGCCGTCCTTGTAGGTGTAGAGCGTAAGCGCACCGTTCTTGATGTCGCCCTTCTCGTCGAACGAGATCGTGCCGGTGACGCCCTTGTAGCCCTCAGTCTTGGCCAGCACTGGCAAGTAGACCTTGGGGTCTGCCGAGCCGGCCTTGACCATCGCCGCGACCATCAGATTGACCGCGTCGTAGACGTACGGTGCATAGAGCTGCACGTCGGTGCCGAACTTCTTCTTGTAGTCCGCGTAGAACTTCGTCATCGCCGGCTTGCCTGCGGCGTCGACACCGCCCGCCTCGGCGCAGACGACCTGGTCATCCGCGAGGGCGCTTCCGGCAAGCTTCGGCAGTTCGGCTGAGCAGATGCCGTCGCCGCCGACGAACTTGGACTTGATGCCGAGTTGCTGCATTTGCCGAATCATCGGTCCCGCCTGCGCATCCATGCCACCGTAAAAGATGACGTCGGGATTCTTCGCCTTGATCGCGGTCAGGATAGCGGTGAAGTCGGTGGCCTTGTCGTTGGTGAACTGGGTATCCGCCACCGCGCCGCCCGAGGCCTTGAGACCTTTGACGAACTCCTCGGCAACGCCTTGCCCGTACGCCGAGCGGTCGTCAATGACAGCGACTGACTTGCCCTTCAGCTTCTGCTCCGCGTACTTGCCCAGCGTATTGCCGAGCTGCACATCGTCAGCGACGACGCGAAAAGTCGTCTTGAAGCCCTGGCGCGTGTACTTAGGATTGGTCGAGGACGGCGAGATCTGCGGGATGCCGGCATCGCTGTAGATCTTCGACGCCGGAATCGAGGCGCCCGAGTTGAGGTGGCCGACCACGCCGTTGACCTTCTCGTCGACCAGCTTGTTGGCGACCGCGGTGGCCTGCTTCGGATCGGCGGCGTCGTCTTCGGCGAGAAGCTGGAACTTCGCTTTCTTGCCGCCGATGGTGACGCCCTTGGAGTTCAGCTCCTCGATCGCCATGCGGGCGCCGTTCTCGTTGTCCTTTCCGAGGTGGGCCTGAGGACCGCTGGTCGGCCCGACATGGCCGATCTTGACGACCAGATCCTGCGCCGAGACGCTGCCGACGAAGATCGCGGCCGCAGCGGCAGCGATCAGTTTCATTTGGACTTGCATGCAATACCTCCGTGATGGAATCAAAATCGATCGCTCGGGACGTTGCACGCCCGAAGGTCGCGACGATAGCGCAATTGGCGACCCGATCCGGATCGGGATTTCCATCGTCAACGGCTACAGCGCTGCGGCAGGCTAGCGCTCCTCGCGACGGCCGAGCTCCTTCGCGATCGCCCGCGAGACGATGTCGCGCATCGCCGCGGTGAGTTCCTTGCGCGCGTCGCGCACCAGCGTATCGGTGGCGCGCGCGAGGAGCGGCGCAAGTGCTTCGCGCAGCCGCACCTCGAGCATCAGCTCGACCTGGCGCTGCAGATCGGCGAGAACGCGCTGGGTGAGCTGAACCTCGCTCGGCGTGGGCTTGGCGGCGGCCGTCGGCGAGCGGGCCGCCGAGGGCACCGCCACCGGCACGACCGGGGCCGGCGGCATCGACGGCGATGAGGACGTCGGCCTCGGCGGGGATGGCACCGAAGGCGCAGTCGTTGAAGCCATCGCGGGTGTCGGGCCAGCGACAGGGGCGTCGACCGCGACGGCGGGCGGTGTGGAGGATGGTGGCGGCGACAAGACGGGCGAAGCGGTGGCTGTCGTCGACTGTACGACTGCTGCCGTCGGCGCCGGCGCCTCGGCGCGGGCCGGCTCCGATGGCGTTGCCGGTGCGACGGTCGGTGCGGCGAGCGGTGCCGGCGCCGACAGCGAGGCGGGAGCCGCACTCGTGGGCTGAGCGGTGACCGGTTCCGGCGCGGCCGGCGCGGCGGTCGCGAGCGGCGGGATCGAATCCAGGGCTACCGCCGCTGCCGGCGCGACAGGCTCGGCGATGGGCGCAGGCGGTTCGGCCGGGGCCGGCGCTGCTGCGACGATCGGCGGCTGCTCGGCGACGATCGGGGGCGGCGATGCCACCGGAATCGAAGCGGCGGCAGCCAACCCCGACGATGCTGCCGCGGGCGGATCAGCGGCCGCCGTTGCAGAGGCACCCGCAGGACGCACCGTCGGCGCCGTTGCAGCGGCAGCCACAGCCGCCGGAGGCGCCATCGGCGCCGCTGCCGCAGCCGCCGGAGACGCGACCGGCACTGCTGCTGCCGTCGTCGACGGCGGCACCTGCTGTGCTTCGACAGACGAAGGTCCGGGCATTCGCGCCGGCGCCGCGACCGTCGCCGTTGCAGGCGCAACCGGCGCCGTCGCCGCGGCAGCGGGCTTGGGCACGACCACAGGGGCGGCGCTCGCAGGCATCGCCGGCGCCGCGGCGGCTGGCGGCCGAGGGGGAACCATAGGCGGCGGCTTCGCCACGGCAGGCGGCGGCATCGCCGCGGCGGGCGGCGCCGGGGCGGCCGCGGGCGCACTCGGCGGGAACGACACCACCTCCGTCAGCGTCGGGATCGACCCCGGCGGCGGCCGCCCCGTACTCATGCCACGACCTCGTGATGCTTGATCGGGTAGCCGCGCCGCTCGTACGACTTCCAGCGCTCGCGCGCCGCCTGCCGATCGCCCTCGTCGCGAGAGACGACCTCGAACACGCGCTCGAAGGTCTCGAACGCCGGTGGTGCCGTGCGGCCGAGATTCAGCAAGGCGCCATGCAGCGGCGCATCGATCGGGTTTTCGCCGAGCCAGATCGTCGTCGCGTGCAGCGCCTCGGGAACTTCGCCCGCTCGCTCGATCCAGTTGTGCGGCAGGAACTCCGGTGCGGAGAAACTCCAGAGCTCGCGATCGAGCTCGTTCAACGCCTCGGCCGGGCCCGCGACCGCCATTGCCATGCCCTGTCGCCGTGCCCGCCGCAGCAGCCGGCAGGCGTACGCCGTCCGGCTCGGCACGTTGAAATAGAAGCTGATCTCGGTCATCCGTCCGGGCCCCGCGGCCGCCGCGTCACTTCGCGTAGCCGAGCACGAAGTGGGTGAGCAGGCCGACCGGCCGGCCCGTCGCGCCCTTGTGCGTTCCCGATTTCCAGGCCGTGCCGGCGATGTCGAGGTGCGCCCACGGATACTTGCCGGTGTAGCGGCGCAGGAACATCGCCGCCGTGATCGCGCCGCCCGGCCGGCCGCCGATGTTGGCCATGTCGGCGAAGTTGCTCTTCAGCCCTTCGTCGTACTCCTCGTCGAGCGGCATCCGCCAGCACGGATCGAGCGCGTTCTGGCTGGCCGCGAGCATGCGCGCCGCGACCGCATCGTCGGCCGAGAACAGGCCCGAGTTGTGGTGGCCGAGCGCAATCACGCAGGCGCCCGTGAGCGTCGCGACGTCGACGACGACTGCCGGCTTGAAGCGCTCGGCGTAGGTCAGCGCGTCGCAGAGGATCAGCCGCCCTTCGGCATCGGTGTTGAGGATCTCGACGGTCTGCCCCGACATGCTGGTGACGACGTCGCCCGGCTTGACGGCGCGGCCGCTCGGCATGTTGTCGCAGGTCGGAACGAGGACGACGACGTTGACGCGCGCCTTGAGCGAGGCGACCGTGGCGAGCGTGCCGAGGACGCTGGCGGCGCCGCACATGTCGAACTTCATCTCGTCCATCTCGGCGCCCGGCTTCAGCGAGATGCCGCCGGTATCGAACGTGATGCCCTTGCCGACGAGGACGACTGGCGGCTGCGACTTCGCGCCGCCGTCGTAGCGCGCGACGATGAACCGCGGCGGCTCCTCCGACCCTTGAGCGACGGCGAGGAACGCGCCCATGCCGAGCTTTTCGATCTCCTTGCGGTCGAGCACCTCGACGTCGAGGTCGAGCTGCTTGCCGAGCTTCTTCGCCTGCTGGCCGAGCCAGGTCGGCGTGCACACGTTGCCGGGCCGGTTGCCGAACTCGCGCGCCATCGTGATGCCGCCAGCGATGGCCTCGCCCCGGCGCAGCCCCTGCTGGACTGCCTTCTGCTCGCCGCGCTGGCAATAGAGCGTGATCGAGCTCGGCGTCCAGGCCGGCGTGGCACTCGGCTTGGTGTGGGTATAGACGTACGACGCATCGGCGGCGGCCACCACCGCCGCCTCGGCGTGCGCGGCACCGACGCCGGCAGGAGCGGCGATGCCCACCGTCTTCGCGCCGCTCGACTTGAGCGCGGCGAGACCGCTCGCGACCGCGGCCTTGAACGCCTTCGCCGTCGCGTCACCGGCGACGGCGACGGCGACGCGGCGCGCCGCCACGCCGGGCGGCTGGTACGCATAGAAGGCCTTGCCCTTCTTCAGCACGAGGTCACCGTCGCTCACCGCCTTGTCGATCAGGCTCGCGAGCGGCGGCGCCAGAGCGGCGCGGTGAGTCTCGCCGATCACGACCACGAGCGCGTCGACGTCGATGTCGGCAAGCCCCGAAGGAGCTGCGACCTGGTGTCTGAAGTCCATAATTCCCGCACGTAGACGAAGAGCGGACGATGTTATTCGATTCGACATTGCGCCGAGAGCTCGCTCGCAACTTCGGCGCGACGCTGGTGATCATCCTGACGATCGTGCTGACGATCATGTTCATCCGCAACCTCGGCCAGGCGGCGGGCGGCCGGATCGCGCCTCAGGACGTCGTGCTGCTGCTCGCCTACATCGGCCTCGGCCACCTGTCGACGATGCTGGCGCTGTCGCTCTTCATTGCCGTCGTGGCGACGCTGTCACGCATGTACCGCGCCAGCGAGATGACGATCTGGTTCGCGAGCGGCGTGCCGCTCAGCCGCTTCGTCGCTCCGGTGCTGCAGACGAGCTGGCCGGTGCTCCTCCTGATCGCCGCCTTGTCGCTCTTCGTCTGGCCATGGCAGAACGAGCAGAGCGCCGTGCTGAAGGCCCAGTTCGAGCGCCGCTCCGACCTGTCGCGAATCGCCCCCGGCCAGTTCCAGACCTCAGCCGACGGCGAACGGACGTTCTTCTTCGAAGGCAGCGCGAGCAGCGCCGCGATCGGCCGCAACGTCTTCATCGTCTCCTCGCGCGGCGCGACGGAAGCGGTGACGTCGGCGAAGTCGGGGGCGATCCAGAACGAGGACGACGGCCGCGTCCTGGTCCTGACCAAGGGCCAGCGCAACGAGCAGAACGCGACCAGCGGCGAGAAGACGCTGTCGCGCTTCGAGACCTACCGCGCGGAGGCCGGCGAACGCGTCCGCAACGCCGTCGGGATGCTCGAGCCACGGGCGCTGCCCACCATCGAGCTGCTGCGCAAGCCGACCGCCGCCAACCAGGGCGAGCTCGCCTGGCGGCTCGGCCTTGTCCTCGCCGCCGCCAACATGATGGTGCTCGGCATCAGCATGTCGGCGTCGAACCCGCGCCATGCGAGCAACTGGAACCTGCTGTTCGCCCTGCTGGGCTTCTTCGCCTACTACAACTTCATCAACCTGTCGCAGGCGTGGGTCGGCAGCGGCCGGGTCGGCCTCGGCGAGGTGCTCCTCCTCGGCCACGGCGGCGCCTTCCTCCTCGCCCTTGCGCTCCTCTGGTGGCGGGAGAACGGCATGCGCCGGGTCGCCGTCAGGCGGCGCCGGCGGCGGCGCAAGGTCCAGCCGGCGCAGCCGGCATGAGGACGGTCAGGCGCCTCTTCTACATCGACATCGCTTCCGCGGTCGTGTTCGTCGCGATCGCCTTCCTGGCGCTCTTCTTCTTCATCGACTTCGTCGACGAGCTGCGCGATGTCGGCAAGAACGGCTACACGACGGCCCACGCCGCCGCTTACTCGCTGCTGCTCGCGCCGGGGCATCTCTACGAACTGATGCCGATCGCCGTCCTGATCGGCACGATCTACGGCCTGGCCCGCCTGGCGCAGACCTCGCAATACACGATCCTGCGTACCGGCGGCCTCGGCCCGGGCCGGGCGCTGTCGCTGCTCGCCAGCCTCGCCCTCGCCTTCGGCGCGATCACCTTCGTCGTCGGCGACTACATCGCGCCGTTCAGCGAGCGGGTCGCGAGCCAGCTGCGGGCCGGCTTCAGCGGCGGCCTGAACCTGGCCCGATCAGGCGCCTGGATCAAGGAGCGCTCCGCGGGGCCCGACGGCGAACGCAGCTACTCGATCAACGTCGGCTCCGCCGAGCGTGGCACACAGCTGCGCGCTGTCCGCATCTTCGAGTTCGATGCCGACGGCCAGCTCGTCAGCCGCACGTCGGCCGCGGCGGCCGACGTCGAGCGCGACGGCACCTGGGCTCTGCGCGATGTGACCGTCACGCGCTGGCGCGAAGCCGGGATCGAGTCGTCGGCACACGAGGAGCATCTCGCCCAAAGCACGTGGAAGAGCTCGCTCTCGCCCAAGGTCGTCGCCGCCGCCGTGCTGCCGGTGACGACGATGTCGACGATCGATCTCTGGCGCTACATCGGCCACCTTGCCGACAACGAGCAGGCGGCGCAGCTGCAGAAGATCCAGTTCTGGAACCGCGCGCTCTACCCGTTCGTCTGCCTGGTGATGGTCGGGCTGGCGCTGCCGTTCGCATACCTCCACGCGCGCTCGGGAGGCGTCAGCATGAAGGTCTTCGCCGGCATCATGCTCGGCGTCAGCTTCGTCCTCCTCAACAACGTCTTTCGCCACCTCGGCCTGCTCGGCAACTGGACGCCGTGGATCGTGGCGGCGACACCGGGAACGCTCTATCTCGCCCTCTCGCTCGCCGCGTTCAGCTGGCTGGTGCGCTTCCGCTAGGTCGCGGCATGACGCAGGCCCTCGTTCTCTTTGCGCACGGCGCCCGCGACCCGCGCTGGGCCGAGCCGTTCGAGGCCGTCGCGACGCGGGTCCGCGGCGCGGCGCCGGGGCTACCGGTGGCGCTCGCGTTCCTCGAGCTGATGGCGCCGAGCCTCGACGCCGCCGTCGCCGGCCTCGTCGCCGAAGGGGCAACCCGGATCGACGTCGTGCCGCTCTTTCTCGGCACCGGCGGCCATCTGCGCCAGGACCTGCCGCCGCTCGTCGACGCGCTCGCCGCGGCCCATCCGGCCGTCGCCATCCGCCTCCATCCGGCCATCGGCGAGCACGCCGCGGTGAGCGAGGCGATGGCGCGCGCCGCCCTGCTC
>DASXLD010000119.1:0-38230 GCA_036496385.1 Caldimonas sp.
CCTGTTCCTGTTCTTCGCGTCGGCGAAGAGATTCGTCTTGCCGTCGGAGAGCGACTGGTGGATGTGGCCCGAACAGCCCGGATACTGCGGATTCCACTTCGCCATGAAGCTCGGCATGATCCCGAAGCGCGCGCCGATCTCCTTGGCGCCGGTCTTGAACAGGATCGAGCGGTCGGCCTGCTCGAGCGCCTCGCCGAACGCGATCGCCACTTCGTAGACGCCCGGGCCGGTCTCGGTGTGCAGCCCCTCGATCGGCACGCCGAAGGCGAGCATCTCGTCCATCAGCGCATTCATGAACTCGCGGTTGCGGTTCATGCGCAGGAGCGAGTAGCCGAACATGCCGGGCGTGATCGGCTCCGGATTGACGCCGCACTTGGCGGCCCACGACTGCGGCGTCTCGAGGAAGTTGAACCACTCGAACTCCATCCCGCACATCGCGACGAAGCCCATCTTCTCGGCGCGCGCGAGGACGCGCTTCAAGGTCTGGCGCGGGCAGATCGGCGACGGCGTGTGGTCGGCGTTGACGAACTCGCCGAGGAAGAACGGCACGTTGCCGTCCCACGGCACCATGCGCTGGGTCGCCAGGTCGAGGCGCGCGAGCGCGTCGGGAAAGCCGTGCTGCCAGCCGGTGAGCGTCGTGTTGTCGTAGGTCTGGTCGCCGACGTCCCAGCCGAAGACGACGTCGCAAAAGCCGAAGCCGCCCGCCGGCGCGGGCTCGGCGGCGCCGAGGAACTTGTCGATGTGCAGGTACTTGCCGCGCAGAACGCCGTCGATGTCGCTGACCGCGACCTTGACCTTGCTGCTACCGCTCTTCCTGACCGCGGTCAGCGCGGGGTGCTCGGGGGTGGGCGTCGTCATGACGCCATTCTGAGCCGTTCGCCGACGGCCGCCGCTGGTGCGCCGCTCGCGATGCCGAGCTCTCGCATCGCGCCGGCAACGGCAGCGACGGCTTCCTTCATCTCGACGGGCCCGATCGCGCCGATGCAGCCGACGCGGAAGGTCTCGAGCTGGGTGAGCTTGCCCGGATAGAGGATGAAGCCGCGCGCCCGTACCGCGTCGTAGAACGCCTTGAAGTCGTAGCGCGGATCCGCCGGCGCGTGGAAGGTGATGATGATCGGTGCCTGGATGTCGGGCGCGAGGAACGGCACGAAGCCGAGCGCCGCCATGCCGCCGACGAGCGCCGCGCAGTTCGCCGCGTAGCGGGCGAGCCGCGCCGGCTGCCCGCCCTCCTCGTCGAACTGGCGCATCGCCTCGGCAAGGGCGGCGACGACGTGGGTCGGCGGCGTGAACCGCCACTGCCCGGTCTTTTCCATGTAGACATGCTGGTCGTGGAGGTCCATCGCCAGCGAGTGCGAGTTGCCGCCGGCGCGCGCGATCACCGCGTTGCGGATGAAGACGAAGCCCATGCCGGGGACGCCCTCGAGGCATTTGCCGCTGGCGGCGACGACGGCGTCGAAGCGGACCTCGCGGGCGTCGATCGGCAGCGCCGCGAACGAGCTCATGGCATCGACGATGAGGCCCTTGCCGTGGCGGGCGCAGACCTCGGCCACCGCCGGCAGCGGGTTGAGCACGCCGGTTCCCGTCTCGCAATGGATGAAGCCGACGTGGCTGATGCTCGGGTCGCCGCGCAGCGCCGTCTCGAGCTCGGCCGGCGACACCGGTGCGTCCTCGGCGCGCACCAGGATCGTCGTCCTGCGGCCCATCAGGGTCGAGAGCCTGCCGAGCCGCTTGCAGTAGGCGCCGTTGTCGAGGACGAGAACATGGCCGTCCTTCGGCACGAGCGTGGCCACCGCGGCCTCGACGGCGAACGTGCCGCTGCCCTGGAGCGGCACGACGACGTGCGAGCCCTCGCCGTGGACGATCGCGAGCAGCTGGCGGCACAGCTCGGCGGTGACGGCGATGAACGACGAATCCCACGAGCCCCAGTCGCGCAGCATCGCGCGCTTGGTGCGCTCGGTCGTCGTCAACGGGCCGGGGGTGAGGAGAATGGCATCTCGTTGCATGGCGTTCGATCCGGGATTGATCAGGTTCGCGACGGCATCCGCCATGCCTGCGTCGTCTTGCCGAGCCAGGCGCCGACAAGCATGAACAGCACCGTGACGACGCTCGACGTCGCCGTGACGAGGACCGCGCACGCGGCGGCCGCGCCCGCCTCGCCTGCTTCGTCGAGGCGGATGATCGACATCGTCGCCACCCGCGTCTCGGGCGCGTACAGAAAGACGACCGCCGAGATCGTCGTCATCGCGTTGATGAAGAAATAGCGCGCGATGTCGATCAGCGTCGGCATGCAGATCGGCAGCGTGACGCGGCGCAGGGTGGTGAAGAACGGCACCTTGAGCGATGCGCTCACCGCCTCGAACTCGGCATCGAGCGACTTCAGAGCGGTCACCGCGGTCAGGTGGCCGGTGGTGTAGAAGTGGATGATGGTGCAGATGACGAGCAGCGTCATCGTCTGGTAGAGGCCGTTCAGCGGATTGCCCGGCGCGTTGAAGAAGAAGATGTAGCCGAGGCCGAGGACGAGCCCGGGAACGGCCATCGGCAACGTCGACAGGAGCCGCAGCAGCGGCCGCAGGACCGCGGCGCCGCGCGTCTTCTCGAGCATGTAGGCGCCGAGGAAGACCACGATCGTGCCGAAGAACGCGGTGCCGGCGGCCAGCCGCAGGCTGTTCACCATCGCCTCGCCGACCTCGCCGTCGACGATTCCCATTGTGTAGTGCTTCAGGCTCGGCGTCAGGTTGTACGGCCAGTAGGTTGCGAAAGAGGCGAAGATCGCCATCCCGAGCATGGCGAGCATCAGGGCGCTGACCACGCCGACGAAGGCGAGCATGAACGCGTCGAAGCCGGGCGAAGGCTTGGGCGCGTACGGAACGGCACGCGCCGTCAAGAGCGCCGTTTGCTTCCGCTGCACCAGCCAGTCGATACCGAAGGTCAGCACCGCCGGGGCGAGCAGGAACAGGCCGACGACGGCGCCGCGCTGGAAGTCCTGCTGGCCGATCACGAGCTTGAAGACATCGGTCGCGAGCATGTTGAAGTTGCCGCCGATCACCTTCGGAATGCCGAAGTCGGTCATCACCAGCGTGAATGCCACCAGCGCCGCCGAGATCAGCCCGTACTTGGCACCCGGCAGCGTGATGGTGAAGAACTTGCGGCGCGTCGACGTGCCGAGCGCCGCCGCTGCTTCGTACAGGCGCGCGTCCGCCAGCGCCAGCGCGCTGAGCAGGATCATCAGCGCGTGCGGAAAGACGGCGAAGCACTCGGCGATCACGATCCCGGGCGCGCCGTAGACGTTCTCGAAGCCGAGCGCGGTGATCACGCCGCGCGCGACGCCCTGGTTGCCGAACCAGTAGATCAGCGAGATCGCAGACAGCAGCGTCGGCGCGAGCAGCGGGATCAGCGCGATCGTGCGAAAAGTGCCCTTGGCCGGGATGCAGCTGCGCGTCAGTGCGTAGGCGAAGCCGAACGCGAGCGGCACGGTGACGAGCGTCACGAGCAGCGACACCGACACGCTGTTGACGACCGACTGCAGGAGAGCGGGCGTACGCAGATAGCTCGCGAAGTTGGCGAGGCCGACGAAGCGGCCATCGCCGTTCTCGACCGCCTTCAGGAGGATGGTCGCGAGCGGCAGGGCGAGGAAGACGACGAGCGCCAGCAGCAGGAGGGCGAGCGCGGCGTGGGCGACGCGGTCGGTCCAGTGCGCGCGCTGGCGGACCGGGCGCTCGGCGGCAAGCGGCAGGACGGCGGACACGGCCCGATCGCCTAGAAGAAGCGCATCCGCTCCGGCAGCACCCTGAGCGGCAGCCGGCTGCCGACTTCGAGCCCTTGCTCGGAGAGATAGTTGAGCGAGAGATAGACGGTGATCGGATGGGCCGCGATCGCCTCCGCCTTGACGTGGACGAGGCAGTACGAGCCGAGGAATTCGATCTTGTCGATTGCGGCGTCGAAGACGTTCGAGTCGCCGGCGGCGATCGGCCGCGCGAGGACGTCCTCGGGTCGCAGGTAGATCTTGACGTCGCGCACGTCGGCGGTGTCGCGCTCGCAAGCGAAGCGGCTATCGCCGATGCGCAGGTCGCGACCGGGATGGAGCTTGCCCGAGAGGACGTTGATCTTGCCGACGAAGTCGGCGACGAACGCCGTCGCCGGCTCGCGGTAGACCTCCATCGGCGAGCCGACCTGCTCGATCACGCCCTGGTTCATGACGACGATGCGATCGGCGACCGAGAGCGCCTCCTCCTGATCGTGCGTGACCATGATCGTCGTCACCGCGAGCTTGCGCTGCAGGCTGCGGATCTCCTGGCGCAGGCGGACCCGCTCGAGCGCATCGAGCGCCGAGAGCGGCTCGTCGAGGAGCAGCAGGCCGGGCGACGTCGCGAGCGCACGCGCCAGCGCGATCCGCTGCTGCTGGCCGCCCGAGAGCTGGGCCGGGAACTTGGCACCGCTGCCCGGCAGGCCGACCAGGCGCAGCAGCTCGTCGACGCGAGCGGTGATCTGCGCCTTCGGTTGGCGGCGGTTGACGAGGCCGTAGCCGACGTTGTCGGTGACCGAGAGGTTCGGGAACAGCGCGTACGACTGGAAGACGATGCCGTAGTCGCGCTCGGCCGGCGGCAGCAGCGAGATGTCGCGGCCGCCCTGGAGGATCCGGCCGGCGCTCTGCGTCTCGAGGCCGGCGATGATGCGCAGCAGCGTCGTCTTGCCGCAGCCCGAAGGGCCGAGGAAGCAGACGAACTCGCCGCGCTCGACCGACAAGTCGATGTCGGCGAGCGCCTGGAAGGATCCGAACGATTTCCGGATCGCCTCCAGGCGGAGGTACTCGGCCATCGAACGCCTATTTCTTGGGCTCGGACTTCGCGCTGTAGCGCTTGTTCCATTCCTCGAGGACGCGGGCGCGGTTGTCGGCCAGGGTCTTGAAGTCCATCTTGACGAGCCGCTTCTCGTAGTCGGCGGGAACGTTGGCGAGCGGCGAGGCGACGCCGGGCTGAGCGGTGATCGCGAAGTTCTTGCCGTACAGCTTCATCGCATCCTTGCTCGACGCCCAGTCGGCGAGCTTCTTCGCCGCCGCGAGGTGCGGCGTTCCCTTGTGGATTCCGAACGCCTCGAGGTCCCAGCCGAGGCCTTCCTTCGGGAACACGAGGTCGATCGGCGCGCCCTTGGCCTTGTTGGTGTTGGCCCGGTACTCGAACGAGATGCCGACGACGTATTCACCGGTCGCCGCCATCGTGCACGGCTTCGAACCCGAATGGGTGTACTGGGCGATGTTCTCGTGCAGCGCGTCCATGTACTTCCAGCCGCCGCCCTTGCCGTTGTCGTCGCCCCAGAGGGTGAGCCAGGCGTTGACATCGAAGAAGCCCGTACCCGACGAGGCCGGGTTCGGCATCACGATCTGGCCCTTGTAGACCGGCTTGGTGAGGTCCTTCCAGGTCTCGGGCTTCGGGATCCCCTTCTTCTGCGCCTCGACGGTGTTGAAGCAGACGGTCGCCCCCCACACGTCCATGCCCCACCACGCCGGCGGGTTCTTCTTGTCGCGGTACTGCGCCATGATGGCGTCGAGATTGATCGGCGCGTAGGGCTCGAGCATCCCCTGCGAGTCGAGCAGTGCCAGGCTCGACGCAGCGACGCCCATGACGACGTCGGCCTTCGGGTTCGCCTTCTCGGCAAGCAGCTTGGCGGTGATCACGCCGGTCGAGTCCTGCACCCACTTCAGGTCGATGTCGGGATTGGCCGCCTTGAAGCCCGCCTCGTAGGCCTTGATCTGATCGACCTCGAGCGCGGTGTAGACGGTGAGCGTCGTCTTCTGCGCGAACGCGGCGCCCGCGAAGGCGACCAGGGTGGCGCCGAGCAGCGCCTTCAGTGAACGCGAAATCATGCGGATCTCCCAGGTTGTTCGTTCGACGGGCGACGGATGCGAACGCCCCGTGCCGCGTGCAGAGCCTATGCCATCTCGATGACGGTTCGATGCGCGGCCGGGCGAGTCTAGGGATGCCCTTCGCGAAGTCAACTGTTTTTTGGAGATTGTTGACAATCGGCGCCTCATCGTTTCTACTGCGGCGATGCCCGCCCTTGCCGCGGCCGCGGCGCCGCACCCGACGATCACGCTCCTGCAGACGAGCTCGCTCTCGAGCGTCGTCCAGAGCGAGCTCGAACGGATGATTCTCTCGGGCGAGCTGCGCCCGGGCGAAAAGCTGACCGAGATGGCGCTCGCCGCCCGTCTCGGTGTCTCGCGCGGGCCGCTGCGGGAAGCGTTCCGGATGCTCGACGAATCCGGCCTCGTGCGGACCGAGAAGAACCGCGGCGTCTTCGTTCGCGACCTGCCGGTCGCAGAAGCGATCGAGATCTTCGACCTGCGCGCGGCGATGGACCAGCACGTCGGCCGCCGCCTCGCCGGCTCGATCACGCCGGCGGCGCTGAAGGAGACCCGCGCCCTCGTCGAGCAGATGGAGCAGGCGGTGAAGGCGAAGGACGCGCAGCGCTATCACCTGCTCAACCTGCGCTTCCACGACCGCCTCGTCGAGCTCGCCGGCAACGGCAAGCTGACCGCGATCTACCGGAAGCTCATCAAGGAGCTGAGCCTGTTCCGCAGGCTCAACCTCGCCGACGGCTGGCTGATGCCGATCTCGGCCGGCGAGCACCGCCAGATCGTCAAGGCGATCGCCTCCGGCGACGCCGACGCGGCCGGCAAGGCGATGTACGACCACGTCATGGAAAGCAAGGAGCGGACGATCAAGAACCACCAACGGCCGGCGCCGGCGAGCCCCGGCAGCGATGCCCAACGGGGCGCGCGATGATCACCGTCAACGGCCGCACCTACGCCCTCGCGCACCAGCCCACCGTCGTCGTCTGCGTCGACGGTTGCGAGCCCGACTACATCGCACAGGCGGTCGCGCACGGCCACGTGCCGTGGCTGAAGGAAGTCCTCGCGACCGGCACCTCGCTCGTCGCCGACTGCGTCATCCCGAGCTTCACGAATCCGAACAACCTGTCGATCGTGACCGGCGCGCCGCCTTCGGTGCACGGCATCTGCGGCAACTACCTGTTCGACGTCGCGACCGGCACCGAAGTGATGATGAACGACCCGAAGTGGCTGCGCGCGCCGACGATCCTCGCCGAGCTCGCCAACGCCGGCCAGTCGGTCGCCGTCATCACCGCCAAGGACAAGCTGCGAAAGCTGCTCGGCCACCGCCTGAAGGGAATCTGCTTCTCGGCCGAGAAGGCCGACGAGGCGAGCGAGGACGAGAACGGCATCGACGAGGTC
The DNA here is from genome assembly GCA_036496385.1 of Caldimonas sp. Classification (GTDB taxonomy): domain Bacteria; phylum Pseudomonadota; class Gammaproteobacteria; order Burkholderiales; family Burkholderiaceae_C; genus Schlegelella_A. The sequence goes on from DASXLD010000119.1 coordinate 7,247, forward strand.
GTCGAGCGCGTCGGCATGCCGGTGCCATCGGTCTACAGCGCCGAGCTGTCGGAGTTCGTCTTTGCCGCCGGCGTCGAGCTGATGTCGCACGAACGTCGCCCGGACGTGATGTATCTCTCGACCACCGACTACGTGCAGCACAAGCACGCCCCCGGCACCGACGACGCCGATGCGTTCTACCGCATGATGGACGGCTACCTCGGCAAGCTCGACGCGCTCGGCTGCACGATCGTGCTGACGGCCGATCACGGCATGAACGCGAAGACGCGAATGGACTCGCAACCCGACGTCATCTACCTGCAGGACGTCCTCGACGAATGGATCGGCGCCGGCGTCGCGCGCGTCATCCTGCCGATCACCGACCCGTACGTCGTTCACCATGGCGCGCTCGGCTCGTTCGCCACCGTCTACCTGCCCGACGGCGCCGACGTCGCCGCGCTCGTGAGCCGCGTTCGCGCGCTGCGCGGCGTCGAGTCGGTGCGCACGCGCGCCGAGGCGGCATCGTTCTTCGAGCTGCCGCCCGACCGGATCGGCGACCTCGTCGTCGTCTCCGAGCGCTCGACCGTGATCGGCACCGCCGCGGCGCGCCACGACCTGACGGCGCTCGACGCGCCGCTGCGCTCGCACGGCGGCGTCTCCGAGCAGCGCGTGCCGCTGATCGTCAACCGCAAGCTGAAGGGCATCGATCTTTCGCGCCGCTGGCGAAACTTCGACGCCTTCGACCTGGCGCTCAACCATGCCGCCTGAGATCGCCGATCGCCACGAGTCGATGCGGATCGCCGGCGAGAAGGTCGGCGGCGGACGCAACGGCGCGCGCCGGATCGAGGTCTTCAATCCGTACAACGGCAGGCTCGTCGGCAGCGTGCCGAAGGCGACCGTCGACGAAGTGCGACGCGCGTTCGAGGTCGCCCGCGGCTACCGCGCCAGGCTGTCGCGCTTCGAGCGGGCGACGATCCTCGACAAAGCCGCTGCCTCGGTGCGGCAACGAAGCGGCGACATCGCGGCGCTGATCAGTGCCGAGTCGGGGCTCTGCCTCAAGGACGCGACCTACGAGACGGGTCGCGTCGCCGACGTCCTCTCCTTCGGCGCCGGCGAGTGCCTGAAGGACGACGGCCAGATCTTCAGCTGCGACCTGACGCCCCACGGCCGCAAGCGCCGCGTCTACACGCAGCGCGCGGCGCTGCTCGGCGTCATCAGCGCGATCACGCCGTTCAACCATCCGATGAACCAGGTCGCGCACAAGGTCGTGCCGGCGGTGGCGACCAACAACCGGATGGTGCTGAAGCCGTCCGAGAAAGTGCCGCTCTCGGCCCTCCTCTTCGCCGACCTGCTCTACGAGGCCGGGCTGCCACCGGAGATGCTCTCGGTCGTCACCGGCGACCCGCGCGAGATCGCCGACGAGCTGATCACGAATCCGGCCGTCGACCTCGTCACCTTCACCGGCGGCGTCGCGATCGGCAAGTCGATCGCCGCCAAGGCGGGCTACCGGCGGATCGTCCTCGAGCTCGGCGGCAACGACCCGCTGATCGTCATGGACGACGCCGACCTCGACGAGGCGGCGAGCCTCGCCGTGCAGGGCTCGTACAAGAACTCGGGCCAGCGCTGCACCGCGATCAAGCGGATGCTCGTCCACGAGAAGGTCGCCGCCGACTTCACCGAGCGTGTCGTCGCGAAGACCCTGCGCTGGCGGCACGGCGACCCGAGCGACCCGGGTGTCGAGATGGGCACCGTCATCGACGAGGCGGCGGCGCGCCTGTTCGAGACGCGGGTCGACGAGGCGGTGGCGCAAGGCGCGCGCCTGCTCGCCGGCAATCGCCGCGAGGGCGCCCTCTATTCGCCGACCGTGCTCGATCGCGTCCGCCCCGAGATGACACTGGTCCGCGAGGAGACGTTCGGCCCGGTCTCGCCGATCCTGACCTTCGCCGACATCGACGACGCGATCCGGATCGCCAACGGCACCGCCTACGGGCTGTCGTCGGCGGTCTGCACGAACCGCCTCGACGACATCGCGCGCTTCGTCGCCGAGCTCGAGGTCGGCACCGTCAACGTTCGCGAAGTGCCCGGCTACCGCCTCGAGCTGACGCCGTTCGGCGGCATCAAGGACTCGGGCCTCGGCTACAAGGAAGGCGTCCAGGAAGCGATGAAGAGCTTCACCAACCTCAAGACCTACTCGCTGCCCTGGAGCTGAGAGCGGCCACCCGCGATGCTCGCGCTCCTCAACCTCCTCGCCGCGATCGCCCTGCTGGTCTGGGGCACGCACATCGTGCGCACCGGCATGCTGCGCGTCTTCGGCGAGAACCTGCGGCGCATCCTGGCGGCGAGCTTCGTCAACCGCTTCCGCTCCCTCGTCGCCGGCCTCGGCGTCACGAGCGTCGTCCAGTCGAGCACCGCGACCTGCCTGATCGTCGCCTCGTTCGTCGGCAAGAACCTGGTGACGACGAGTGCCGCGCTCGCCGTCATGCTCGGCGCCGACGTCGGAACGAGCGTGATGGCGGTCGTCTTCTCGTTCGATCTCTCCTGGCTCTCGCCGCTCCTGATCTTCGTCGGCGTCGTCATCTACATCTCGCGCCAGAACAGCGGCTTCGGCGCGATCGGCCGCGTCCTGATCGGCCTCGGCCTGATCACGCTGGCGCTGCAGCTCATCATCGCCGCCACCCGGCCGCTGACCGAGTCGCCTGCCGTCCGCGCCCTCCTCGTCGCCCTGCCGAACGACGTCGTGCTCGACATCATCGTCGGCGCCGTTCTCACCGTGCTGTCGTACTCGAGCCTGGCGATCGTCCTGCTGGTCGCGACGCTGGCTTCGTCGGCGATGCTCACCGTGCCGGTCGCGCTCGGGCTCGTCCTCGGCGCCAATGTCGGCAGCGGCGTCCTGGCGATCCTCGCGACTTCGAACGCATCGCCGCAGGTGCGCAGGCTCCCGCTCGGCAACCTGATCTTCAAACTCGGTGGCGCGCTGCTGTTCGTCTTCCTGTTGCCGGAGGCGCACGTGCTGCTGCAGCAGCTCGCCAACACGGTGCACCAGCAAGTCGTCCTCTTCCACCTCGCCTTCAACATCGTCCTCGCGGCGCTCTTCATCGGCTTCACGGGCCTGGTCGGCCGGACCGTCGACCGCTGGCTCCGCGACCCGGTGCCGAGCGCGGCGACGCAGCGGCCGCGCCACCTCGACCCGCTTGCGCTCTCGATGCCGTCGCTCGCAATCTCGTGCGCGGCGCGCGAGGCGCTGCACCAGGCCGACGTCGTCGAGACGATGCTGCGCGGCATCGTCCCGGTGATCCGCAACAACGACCTGCGCCTCTCGGAGGAGCTGCGCCTGCTCGACGACACCGTCGACGAGCTCTACTCGGCGATCAAGTTCTACCTGACGCAGATCTCGGGCGAGGCGCTCTCGAAGCACGAGAGCCGGCGCTGGACCGACATCGTCTCGTTCACGATCAACATGGAGCAGATCGGCGACATCATCGAGCGCGTGCTGCAGGACATCGAGGACAAGAAGGTCAAGAAGAACCGCAGCTTCTCCGAGGCCGGCATGGCCGAGATCGTCCATCTCCACGAGCGGCTGCTCTCGAACCTGCGCCTGGCGATGAGCGTCTTCCTCGATGGCCACGTCCGCGACGCCAAGCGGCTGCTCGAGGAGAAGGCGCACTTTCGCGACCTTGAGCACGAATACGCCGCCAACCACATCGCGAGGCTGCGCGAGAACACGGCGCAGAGCATCGAGACGAGCTCGCTCCACCTCGACCTGATCAGTGACCTGAAGCGGATCAACTCGCACATCTGCGGCGTCGCCTACCCGATCCTCGAGCAGGCCGGCGCGCTGACGGCGACGCGGATCCGCCAGTCGCAGTTCGCCACCCTCTCGCCGGCCGACGACTCGATGCGTTCGCCGGTCGTGCGTTGACCGTGCTGAGCCTCGACGACATCGAGCTGCTGTTCGCGCGCCACGGCGCGGCGCAATACAGCGGCGAGCCGGTGACGCAGCTCGAGCACGCGCTGCAGACCGCGCACTTCGCCGAGCAGAGCGAAGCGAGCGACGCGCTCGTCACGGCCTGCCTGTTGCACGACCTCGGCCATCTCCTCAATCCCCAGGGCGAAACTCCGACGCTGCGCGGCGTCGACGACACCCACCAGTATTTCGCGCTGCCGTTCCTGCGCGGCCTCTTTCCCCACGCGGTGCTCGACGCGATCAAGCTGCACGTCGACGCCAAGCGCTACCTGTGCCACGTCGACGGCGACTACCACGACCGTCTCTCCGCCGACTCGAAGCGCAGCCTCGCGCTGCAAGGCGGCGTCTTCGACGCGACGGCCGCAGACGCCTTCCTCGCCCGGCCGGGCGCCCGCGACGCCGTGATGCTGCGCCAGTGGGACGACCTCGCCAAGCAGGCCGACCTGGCGACGCCGTCGCTCGGCCACTTCCTCGGCCGCGCCGCCGCCTGCGCCCTGGCACCGGCGCAATGACGCTCGCGCTCAGCTGGCCGATCGTCGCCGCGGTCCTGTTCGGCGCTTTCCTGCACGCGTCGTGGAACGCGCTCATCAAGTCGGGTAACGACCAGGCGCTCGACACCGCGCTGATCCACGTCCTCGGCTGCGGCGTCGGCGCCGTCCTCGTCGCTTCGGTCGGCCTGCCGGAGCGCGCCGCGCTGCCGTGGCTGGCGACCTCCGTCGTCATCCACGTCGGCTACTACGTGACGCTGGTCGGCGCCTACCAGCACGGTGAGCTCGGCTTCGCCTACCCGGTGATGCGCGGCACGGCGCCCTTGATCGTCGCGGTGTTGAGCGGGCGCCTGATCGGCGAGCGCGTTCCGCTGGCTGCCTGGCTCGGCGTCGCCGGCATCAGCGCCGGCGTGCTGGCGATCGGCCTGACGCGCTCGGCGCGCGCGGCCGGCGCGCTCGAGCATCCGGACACGCGCGCGAAGGCGCTCGCCTACGCGCTCGCCAACGCCGTGATCATCGCCAGCTACACCATCGTCGACGGCATCGGCGTGCGCGCGTCGGGCAACGCGCTGCAGTACGTCGCGCTGCTGTTTCTCGTCGATGGCCTGCCGTACTTCGCGATCGTTCTCTGGCTGCGGCGCGGCAAGATCGCGCCAATGTTCACCTACATGCGAGCGCGCTGGCCGCTCGCGTTGCTCGGCTCGTGCGCATCGCTCGGCGCCTACGGCATCGCACTCTGGGCGATGACGCGCGCGCCGGTGGCATCGGTCGCGGCGCTGCGCGAGACTTCGGTCCTGTTCGCGGCGCTGATCGGCGTCTTCATGCTGAAGGAGCGCTTCCGCCTGCAGCGCGCCGTCGGCACCGGCGCGATCATCGCCGGCGTGATGGCGCTTCGCCTCGCCTGAGGGTCGCGCCGCGATGACGACGCTGCCGAGCCAGGCCCGCATCGTCATCGTCGGCGGCGGCATCGCCGGCTGCTCGACGGCCTACCACCTCGCCCTGCTCGGCGAGAAGGACGTGCTGCTGCTCGAGCAGGGCAAGCTCACTTGCGGGACGACGTGGCACGCCGCCGGCCTCGTCGGCCAGATGCGGCCGAACCGGACGATGACGCGGATGAGCAAGTACGGCATCGAGCTCTACCGCACGCTCGAGGCGGAGACGGGGCTCGCGACCGGCTGGAAGCAGTGCGGCAGCGTCAACGTCGCCAAGACGCGCGAGCGGATGAAGGTGCTCAGAAAGCAGCTCGCGCTCGCGCGCAGCTTCGGCGTCGAGTGCGAAGAGATCGGCGCCGCCGAGGCGGGCGCGCTGTTCCCGCCGCTCTTCACCGACGACCTCGCCGGCGCGATCTGGCTTCCCGGCGACGGCAAGGCCAATCCGGCCGACCTGACGATGTCGCTCGCCAAGGGCGCGCGCATGCGGGGCGTTCGAATCGTCGAGGACGCCGAGGTCGTCTCGTTCCGCCAAGACGCGAGCACACAGGTGCCGACGGTCACGGGACTGCGCGTCCGCCACGGCGGCGCCGAGACCGAGATCGCGTGCGAGATCGTCGTCAACTGCGGCGGCCAGTGGGCGCGCCAGCTCGGCGCTCTCGCCGGCGTCAACGTGCCGCTCTGGTCGGCCGAGCACTTCTACATCGTCACCGACCGGATCGACGGCGTCCATCCGATGCTGCCGGTGCTGCGCGACCCCGACGGCTGCATCTACTACAAGGAAGAAGTCGGCGGCCTGCTGATGGGCGGCTTCGAGATGCAGGCCAAGCCGTGGCGGCTCGATCCGATCCCGTCGACGTTCCAGTTCCAGCTGCTCGACGAGGACTGGGAGCAGTTCGAGCCGTTGATGACGGCGGCGCTGCACCGCACGCCGTGCCTCGAGACGGCGAAGATCAAGATGCTGCTCAACGGCCCCGAGAGCTTCACTCCGGACGGCAACTTCCTTCTCGGCGAGGCGCCCGAGCTGCGCAACTTCTTCGTCGCCGCCGGCTTCAACTCCGCGGGCATCGCCAACTCGGGCGGCGCCGGCCGGCTGCTCGCCGAGTGGATCGTCGCCGGCAGCGCGCAGAGCGACCTGGCCGACGTCGACCTGCGCCGCTTCGGCGCGTTCTCGGCCAACAAGAAGGCGCTCGTCGAGCGCACCGGCGAAACGCTCGGCCTGCACTACGCGATGCGCTGGCCGCGCCAGGAGCTCGTGACGGCGCGGCCGCTGCGCACGAGCCCGCTGTACGACCTGCTCGCCGCCAAGGGTGCGGTCTTCGGCGCGAAGAACGGCTGGGAGCGCGCGAACTACCTGCGTGCCGCTGCCGATCGCGACGCGCCGCCCTACCCGCACACGCTCGGCAAGCCCGGCTGGCTCGCCGACGTCGTCCGCGAGCAGCACGCGACCCGGCGCGCCGTCGCGCTCTACGACCAGACGTCGTTCGGCAAGATCCTGCTCCAGGGCCGCGACGCGCTGGCCCTGTTGCAGCGGCTATGCGCGAACGAGATGGATGTCGCTTGCGGCCGCATGGTCTATACGCCGATGCTCAACGAGCGCGGCGGCTACGAGAGCGACGTCACCGTCACCCGCCTCGCGACCGACCGCTTCCTGATCGTCACCGGCTCGGCGCAGGCGCCGCGCGACCTCGACTGGATCGCGCGTCAGACGCGCGCTAGCGACGTCGCGATCGCAACCGACGTCAGCGGCATGACGAGCGTGCTCTCGCTGATGGGGCCGAACGCGCGCGCGCTGCTCGGCCGCGTCGGCGCGCCGGCGACGTATGACGAGCTCGGCCCCGAGCAGCTCAAGTTCGCGACGACGCGCGAGATCGACCTCGGCTTCGCGCGCGTCCGCGCGGCGCGGATGAGCTACGTCGGCGGCCCCGGCTACGAGCTATACGTGCCGATCGAGATGGCGCGCCACGTCTACCTCGCGCTGCACGAGGCGGCCGAAGGGCTCGGCATCGACGGCGCCGGCCTCGCCGACGCCGGCTACTACGCGCTCGACGCGCTGCGCATCGAGGCCGGCCGGCGCGCCTGGGGGGCCGAGCGCGCCCCCGACGACACACCGCTCGAGGCCGGCGCGATGTTCGCCGTCAAGCTCGACAAGCGCGACGACTTCGTCGGCAAAGCGGCACTGCAACGGCTTCGCGCCGAGCCGCTCGCCAGGACGCTGGCCACGATCGTCGTCGACGACGCCGACGCCTACGTCTGGGGCGGCGAGACACTGCTGCTCGGCGAGCGGCCGCTCGGCGAGATCGCGTCGGCCGGCTGGAGCGCCGCCGCCGGCCGCTGCCTCGGCCTGGCGTATGTTCGCGGCGTGGACCTGCCCTCGCTCGCCGCCGCGCCGGCCGCGTTGACCCTCGATCTCTGGGGAACGCGCGTGCCGGTGACCGCTTGCGACCGCTGGAGATTTTTTTCGCACTGACCAGCTGCGATCCACGCGGCGGGTGCCGGGCTGCTTGCGCCCACTCGCCTAGATCCGGCCGCGACGGAGACCGTCCGGCAGTTCTTTCGCGGCAGCGGCCGGCGGCTTCACGGCGACGAGGGCGCGCCGGCAGGCTGCGACGGACGGCAGGACGAACGAGGGCGGCAGGCCCCACGCGAGTCCGACGAGATGCTTGTCCATAGATGTTGCCATTGGCAGTGACAGCCTCAGGCTAAGCGCGCGCGCCTTCGCGGGGCGCAAGACCTGGCCAGGGCGGCTTGTAGGACTTCGGGGCGAATTCAGCGCGGGAATGCCCGACGATCGCGCGCCGAAGCCCGCTACCCACTGGCCCAGCGGGCGATCCGGGAGCCGCGGGTCTCCTAAACTCCCCGGCCATGGTCATTTGCCCCAAGTGCAACGAGGAGAACCCTCCGAAGTTCCGCTTGTGTGGCTACTGCGGAGCGCCGCTCGCGGCGGCACCTGCGCCGCTGCCCGTCCGCGAAGTCCGGCGCACCGTCACGCTGATCTTCTGCGACCTGAAGGGCTCGACCGCTCTCGGCGAGCGCCTCGACCCCGAGGCGATGCACGAGGTCAAGGAGCGCTACTTCACGACGATGGCCGCCGAGATCACCAAGCACGGCGGCAAGATCGAGAAGTACATCGGCGACGCGATCATGGCGGTCTTCGGGCTGCCCTTGCCGCACGAGGACGACGCCTTGCGCGCGGTACGTGCCGCGGCCGGCATGCAGGCGGCACTGCGCGGCGTCAACGAGGATCTCTCGGCGCGCTACGGCGTGACGCTCGCGAACCGCACCGGTGTCAACACCGGCGAGGTCGTCGCCAACGACGACCCGAGCGCGGACCAGAAGCTCGCTACCGGCGACGCCGTCAACGTCACCGCGCGGCTCGAGCAGGCAGCGCCGGAAAACGAGATCTACCTCGGCGAAACGACCTACCAGTTGGTGCGCGACGCGGTCGAGGTGGAGGCCGTCGAGCCGCTCGAGCTCAAGGGCAAGAGCGAACGCGTCGCCGCCTACCGCCTCGTTTCCGCGAGCGGGCTCGACGGCTACGTGCGGCGACACGACTCGCCGATCGTCGGCCGCGACGAAGAGCTCGCCGCCATCGACCAGGCGCTGCGCGAGGTCACCGAGACGCGCGGCGTCCGCATGATCACGATCATCGGCGACGCCGGCATCGGCAAATCGCGGCTGGCCCAGGAAGTGATCAAGCGGGCCGGTGCCAATGCGAACGTCGTGAAGGGGCGCTGCCTCGCATACGGCGACGGCATCACGTTCTGGCCGCTGCGCGAGATGGCCGGCGAAGCCGCGGAGATCCGTTTCGACGACAAGCCGGAGGATGGCCGCGCCAAGCTGGCAGCGCTGGTCGGCGACGACGACGTCGCCGATCGCCTCGCCGCCGCGATCGGATTGAGCCACGCGGCGTTCCCGCTCCACGAGATCGATTGGGCGGCGCGCAAGTTCCTCGAATCGCTGACGGCGGACGGACCCCTGGTCGCGCTCGTCGACGACATCCACTGGGCGGAGTCGGCGTTCCTCGACCTCCTCGTGCATGTGCTCGACGCTTCGGAGAACGCGCCGATCCTGCTGCTGTGCACGTCGCGCCACGACATCCTCGAAAAGCGCCCCGACTGGGGTGACCGCGCCGCGTCGCTGCGCCTCGTGCTGCGGCCGCTGACGGACGACGCCGCAGGCAAGGTGGCCGTGAACCTGCTCGGCGCCACCGGGTTGCCGGCCGACGTCGTCGCGCGCATCGTCGAAGCGGCCGAAGGCAACCCGCTTTACGTCGAGCAGATGCTCTCGATGTTGGTCGACAGCGGCGCCCTTCGCCAGGAGGACGGGCGCTGGATCCGGGCCGAGAACTACGGCGAGATCGCGATCCCGCCGACGATCAAGGCGCTGATCGAGGGACGCCTCGGCCAGTTGCGGCGCGAGGAGCGTGCCGCGATCGAGCCGGCATCGGTGATCGGCCTCCAGTTCGCCGCGCCTGCGGTCGCCTCGCTGACGCCCGAAGCCATCCGCCCGGGGATCGAGGGCCATCTGCTGGCATTGACCTTGAAGCATCTCGTCCATTCCGTCGCGTCGATGGATTCGGACTCGCTGTACCGCTTCCACCACCACCTGGTGCGCGACACCGTCTACGGCGGCCTGCTGAAGCGCGCCCGCGCGACGCTGCACGTCGACTTCGTGCGCTGGGCCGACCAGGTCAACGCGGAGCGGAGACGCGGGCTCGAGTTCGAGGCGATCCTCGGCTATCACCTCGAGCAGGCGCACAAGTACCTGAGCGAGCTCGGGCCGCTCGACCAGAAGGGCCGCGAGATCGGCGCCGACGGCGCGCGTCGGCTCGCGTCGGCGGGACGGCGCGCGTTCGCGCGCGGCGACGCCAAGGCCGCGGGCAACCTGCTTCGTCGCGCCGTCGCGCTTCGACAGAAAGACGATCCCGAGCGCCTGCCGCTCCTTCCCGAGCTGGGCGAAGTGCTGCTCGAGCTCGGCCAGTTCGCCGAAGCGCGGACCGTGGTCGACGAAGCGCTCGATACCGCGCGCAGCGTCGACAACCGCAAGGTCGAAGCTTCGGCGCGGCTGACCCGCATGCTCGTGCGCCTGCACAGCGGCGAATCGGGAAGCTGGAGCGACGGCGCCCTGGAGCTGACGACCGACGTCATTCCACTCCTCGAGCAGCAGGACGCGAACGGCGAGCTGGCGAGGGCATGGCGCCTGATCGCCATGGTCCAGCAGATCGCCGGCCAGATGGGCAAGGCGAGCGAGACGATCTCCAAGGTCATCCACCACGCACGCCTGGCAGGCGACGAGCGCCTGGTCGCGCGCAGTGCGCTCGGCATGACGCTCATCGCGGTCTACGGCCCGACCCCGGTCGCCGCGGCGTTGCCCCAATGCGAAGCCCTCGTCGCCGGCAACGTGGCCGATCGCCAGGTGCAGAACCTCGTCATCTGCAAGATCGCACAGCTGCACGCGATGACTGGCGACTACGCAACCGCGCGAAGGAACGTCAGGTCGGCGCGGACCGTGCTTCGCGACCTCGGCCAGGGCGTGCGGGTCGCCTCGTCGTCGGTCGATGCCGCCGTCGTCGAGATGCTCGCTGGCGATCCTGCGGGCGCCGAGCGCGAGATTCGTCCGGACTGCGAGATGCTGCAAGGGATGGGCGAAACCTATTTCCTCTCGACCATGGCCTCGATCCTTGCGCGGGCGGTGCTCGAGCAGGGCCGCGACGACGAGGCGCTGACCTGGACGGAAACGGCCGAGCGCTCGGCCACCGAGGACGACGTCGAGGCGCAGGTTGACTGGCGCGGCGTCAGAGCGTTGATCCTTGCCCGCAAGGGCGCGCTCGAAGAAGCCGCGGCGCTGGCACGCAAGGCGGTCGAGCTGGCCTTTCAGACGGAGGCCTGGGCGATTCGCGCCTCCTCGCTCTCGGACCTCGCCACGGTGCTCTGTCTTGCCAAGCGGCCCGAAGAAGCGCGCCAAGCCCTCACCGATGCGATAGCCGTCTACGCGGCGAAAGGGGACGTCTCGTCGGTGGCACGTGCGGAGAAGTCCATCGCCGCGATCCAGTAAAGAGAAAGGGGCCTGACGGCCCCTTTTCTCGATCGGCTTCCTGAATCTCACCAGGAATGAACCCCGTTGTGGCGGGCCCAGATGATGAACTTGAGATAGCCGCTGGTGATGACACCCTTCGCGCTGGTGGTCATGTCGATCCGCTGATAGACACACCGGTCGGCGAGCGTCAGGTCGACGTTCGCGCAGTCCTTGATCACCGTGCGGTTGCCGGCATCATCCGTGTACCAGACGGTCGCGTTGAACACGGACGAGGGCTTCTTGGCCAGCGTCGTCCAATCCCGGACCATGGTGATCACGAGGAAGTTGGTTCCGTCCAGAGGCGCGTTTGCGCCACCGAAGGTGACGGGGGTGCCGTTGTTTGTGACTTCGGCTTTGGTGTCCAAACACTTCGGGCTGGACGGCGAGCACGCTATCGTGCCCGGCGTCACATTGAGCACCATGTCGATCGGCGAACCGTCCACGAAGCTGTACGTGGGAACGTCCACTCGACTGCTGAACGGGCCCTTCCCAGTGTTGGGATCTACTACGTTCTTCGCCTTGGACGATCCGCCCGTCGTGGGCACCAGCGATGAGTACGTCTGGATCGCCGCATCATTCGTGGGGATCGTCTGCATAGAGACGGTGGCCGGGGCGGGGAGCACGACAGGCGGACTGTCAATGGTCACCGTCGCCGTCACATCGATGTTGGACGGTTCCAGAGGCGACTTGAAGAAAACGGTGAACGACGTGCTGACGCCGGCGCCCAACCCGGTGATAGTGAAGACGTTCCCCGACCGCGAGCACGACGCCGAACAACCAAAGGCGTCCGTGAAGGCAGCCGCACCGCCGATCAGCGTCACGTAAAACGGTCTACTGCTCGGTACCGCCGCGCCGTCGTTCCTGACCGTGATCAAGTATTGGGCGTAGTAGGTGGCGCCGCAATCTGGAGAATTCGAGCTGTCGCAGCCAGCGGTACTCCACAGGACCGTATTGCCTGAGTCGTGGCCGATCGTTGTTGTGAGGCTCGGATAGGACGGCGGTGGCGGTGCAAAGACTGTGTCGTAGGACGTGGAAACGGTGGTGTACGCCGAGGGATTCGGTCCCCCTGCGTTGTTGCTCGAGGTCCCCGTCGCATTGAGGGTGAAAGCAGGAGGAGGCGAAGCCGCCGCCGGCATGTAGTAGCCGACCCAGATGGTCAGCGTCGCGCCGGCCGGGAGCTGGTACCCGGCTGCAGAGAAAGTGGTGCCATTGCGTACCGGGGCGGCGCATGGCAGGCCCGTCGAGAGCACGCACGAGGGCGATGGCGCGTCGAAACTTCCAGGTCCTGCCGGAGCCGTGACCGTGATGCCGGCGTTATTGACGGTCTTGTTGCTTTGGTTCTTCAGCGTCACCGTATAGGTCGCGGAAGCACCGTAGATCGCGGGATTCGGATTCTGCGCAATATTCAGAGTTAGAGCATTCACATCAGCGGCAAACGCCGGGCCGACACCGATGGCCATCGCCATCGCCGCGAACAGCGCGCCCGTCCACCGCCAAGCCGCAGACCCGCGACGCACCAACGCTTCTGACCAGTCCTGCTTCATGCTCACTCCCGTGTTGTTACTGGATCGACTGCCTCGACGCTGCTGCCGCAAGTCTGATGCAACAGAGCCGTTCGGGGTCGACGTCGACCGAACGGCTCGTGTGCGCGGACTGTAGGGCGAGTCAAGACAGGCTTCGGACCGCCTGTGCCTTTCAACCCCCCGAACAAGGGAGAGGATAACCCGCGTTCTCACCCTCGAATTGTGCGGCGTCCTCTGGCTTCGGCGCGGCAATCATGGTAGGCGCGCATCCTCAATTCGTACGAGAGACGCGGGTCGAGTGCGCTCAGAGGGCCCTGCCCGGCGGATCCCTCGGCCTAGCGTATGTTCGCGGCCTGGAGCTGCCCTCGCTCGCCGCCGCGCCGGCCGCGTTGACCCTCGATCTCTCGGGAACGCGCGTGCCGGTGAACGCCTGCGACCGCTGGCCGCCACGCCCTTTGTCTCGTCCGGGAGCAGCGACATGATCGAACGCGACCTCGATGTGCCGACCGCCGACGGTGCGATGAACACCTTCGTCGTCCATCCCGACGAGGGCGGCCCGTTCCCCGTCGTCCTGTTCTACATGGACGCGCCGGGCAAGCGCGAAGAGCTGCACGACATGGCGCGAAGGATCGCATCAGTCGGCTACTTCGTCGTCCTGCCGAATCTCTACTACCGCCGCAGCCGCGACTACTGGCTGCGCGAGCGGACCGATGCCGGCTTCGCCGAGATGTTCACCTACATGGACGCGCTCGACCGCCGCAGCGTCGAATGCGACACCGCGGCGATGCTGCGCTTCGTCGACGCCGATCCGATGGCAGACGGGCGCCGCATCGGCGCCGTCGGCTACTGCATGAGCGGCCCGTTCGTGATCCGGGCCGCCGCGGCTTTCCCCGAGCGGCTGCGCTGCATCGCCTCGATCTACGGCGCCAGGCTCGTCACCGACGCCCCCGACTCGGCGCACCGCATACTCGACAAGGTGCGTTGCGAAACGTACTTCGCGTGCGCCGAGACCGACAAGTGGGCGCCGCCGGCGATCATCGAGCAGCTCCAGGCCGCGCTCGACGCCGCCGGCACGAACTACCGGCTCGAGTGGTATCCGGGCGCCGAGCACGGCTTCGCGTTCCCGTTGCGCGCCGGGATCTACCACAAGCCGTCTGCCGAGCAGCATTGGCAGCGGCTCTTCAGCTTGTTCGCACGCAACCTCGGCGGTGCAATGCGATTGGAGTCTTGAGCGGTGTGAAGGACGGCTGTCGACCCGCAGTCGACCTTCGCCGTCGCAAATCTCCCGCACGGGAGGAGTTATCTGCCTTGGAAGTGGCGGTGTGGTGTTTACTCGGTGACGGCGACGGCCTTCCCTCGTTGCTCTCGGTCGGCGACGCGGGTTGTCATACCTTCGCGTGCCGGCTTCAGCGTGTTGGCCCACCATGACATGTCGTCGAGCAGGCTGTTCGCCGCTTGCGCCAGGTGCGGGAAGTCTTCGAATGTCTTGCCCTGCTGCATGATGCCGAGGGATTCCACCATGCCGATGTGAACGGCACGGCTCACCGGCACCATCTGCAGCGCGATTGCAACCAGCCGCAGCTGCTCGACGGCACGTGCAGCCCCCACCCCGCCATAGCCCACGAAGCCGATCGGCTTGCGCACGAATTCGGTGTAGGCGTAGTCGAGCGCGTTCTTCAACACCGCGCTCGGGCCGTGGTTGTACTCGGGCGTCACCACGATGAATCCGTCGAATGTCGCGAGCGTGCCGGCCCAGAGCCGCGCCGCCTCGTTGTCGACTGGCCCGTAGGCTGGCGACCGCGGCTCGTTGAAGAACGGCAGCGGGTGATTGCGCAGGTCGATCAGGTCAAAGGCAAGGTCGGTGCGCTGCTTGGCGATCTCGTGGATCCAGTGCGCGGGCTTTTCGCCGAAACGGCCTTCTCGGGTCGAACCGATCACGATGCCGATGCGGGGTCGATGCGGTTGGGTCATGGGGTGCTCCTGCAACCTGGGACGGAAAGGTCAATGAGGCAGGTCGCCTCCATTGATCGACACGAACAATCTGTTCGTTAAGCTATAGTAGGCCCTGTCGCCGACTGCACAAGGAGGCACTTCCATGGTCGATACGAACAGCGCTGTTCGCGCCCCGGAAGGGGCGAGCTCCACCGAGGCTTGCAGGCCGGTAGTCGAGACGCTTTCTCGCATCGGCGACAAGTGGACCGTGATGGTGGTGGGCGCCTTGTCGACAGGACCGCTCCGATACAACGAGATCGGTCGCCGCGTTGAAGGGATCTCGCAGCGCATGCTCACGCTGACCCTCAAAGGCTTGGAGGAGGACGGGTTGGTCACCCGCACGATGTATCCGACGATTCCACCCCGCGTGGACTACGAGTTGACCGAACTCGGGCGCAAGTTAATCGTGCCGCTGCGCGCGCTGGCTGATTGGGCGCGGAAAAATCGGCCGGCGATCTTGGCCGCACGGGAGGCGTTTCGGAGAGGGGGATCGCACGGCTCGGCCCGCAGGCGCTTTGCCATCCCGAAATAGGCCGAATGCTCGCAGCGGACGAATGTGAGGCCGGGCTATGACCTCGCTCAGGCGCCACAAAGACAGTCGGTCGCGGATCGCCGCTCATGGCCGGGTCCGGGCATACGTGAACGTCAGCTGCACGGCGCGTCAACGCGAACGACAGGCTCCAGGCAAGACGATTGAACGAGAGGCCGAGGAAGACGCTCGGCTACCAAACGCCGGCTGAGATGTTCAGCCATACCGTTGCGTTGACCGGTTGAATCCGCCCCCGAAAGCAGATGTTGGCCGCGGCCTCGCGAAATTGCCCATGCTGCTTGGGACCGGCCTCGCCCAGTTTTCACGCTCAGTGCCCGGGTCGAATGAACACTGGATTCCGCATCCCGCCGAGCGACGCAGGCCATTGTCTACAGTACGTCCATGAAATCGAAATGGCTCTGGGCCGCCGGCGTGCTCGTGCTGCTCGTCGTTGCCTTTCAGTCGCTGCGCGGTGCGGCGCCGACCGAGAGGCAGCGGACGAGCACCGAGCCGGCTGCCACAGCGGTTTCGATTGCGATCGCCGCACAACGCGACCTGCCGATCTTCCTGAAGGCGTCCGGACGAGCTGAAGCCAAGGCGTCGGTGACGGTCAAGTCGCGACTCGACGGCCAGGTCGCGGCCATCCTCTTCAAGGAAGGCGCCCCGGTTCGCCGCGGACAGGTGCTCCTGCGAATGGATTCCGCCTCGGCCGAGGCGCAGCTTCGTCAGGCCGAAGCTCTCATCGGACGCGATCAGGCCCAGGTCGACCGACTCGCGGGCGAGTCGAAGCGAAACACCGCACTGTTCAACCAGGGCTTCATTTCGCAGAACGGGCTGGGCCAGACCCAGGCCGATCTGCAAGCGGGCAAGGCGACGCTCAGGGCCGACCAGGCGAGCCGCGACGCGGCCCGACTTCAGCTCGGATTCACGGCCGTCGTCGCACCGCTCGATGGCGTCGCCGGCGCGGCATTGCTTCCGGTCGGAGGCGCCGCGAAGGCGAACGACACCGCTCTGGTCGTGGTCAATCAAGTGCGACCGATCTACGTGACCTTCGCGCTCCCGGAGTCGGAGCTCGAACGCGTCAAGGGGGCGCTGGCGCACGCCACGGTGCCGGTCTACGCCTCCGTGCCCGGCTCGACTTCGTCGTCCAGCGGCCAGCTCGCCTTTCTCGACAACGCCGTCGATCCGAGCACCGGAACGATCCTCGCCAAGGCGACCTTTCCCAACGACGACGGTCGATTGACTCCGGGACAGTTTGCGGAGGTGAAGATTCCGATCGAGCGCCTGCCCGCCGCCGTCGTCGTGCCCGTCGCCGCGATAGAGAGCGGTGTCGACGGCCCGTTCGTCTTCGTCGTCAAGGCGGATTCGACGGTGGAGATCAGGCCAGTCCGGGTCGCCGCCGAGTCCGAAGGCTGGAGCGCCGTGACAAGAGGGTTGCGCGCTGGCGAGAAGGTCGTGACCGACGGCCAGCCGCATCTGCGCGCTGGCAGCCGCGTCGCGACCGGGGCCTCGGCGCCGCTGCGACTTCCCTAGTTCGATGAACATCTCCCGTCCGTTCATCGAGCGTCCGGTCGCGACCTCGCTGCTCATGCTCTTGTTGCTGCTGTTCGGCGCGGCGGGCTATGCCCTGATGCCGCTGGCGGCGCTGCCGCAAGTCGAGCTGCCGACCATCGGCGTCTCGGCAGAGCTTCCCGGCGCCAGCGCCGAGGTCATGGCGACGTCGGTGGCGACTCCGCTAGAGCGCCAGATCGCCCTGATCTCCGGGGTCTCGGAGATCACGTCGACGAGCTCGCAGGGCAGCACGTCGATCACGGTGCAGTTCGACCTGAGCCGAAGCATCGACGCCGCCGCACAAGACGTGCAGGCCGCGCTCAACGCCGCCGCGTCGGTACTGCCGAAGACGCTGCCCTCGCCGCCCTCGTGGGAGAAGGCCAATCCGGCCGACTTTCAGATCATGTCGATCGCGGTGACGTCCGATGTCCTGCCCCTCGCCGACGTCGACGTCTACGCGGACTCGTATATCGCGCAGCAGCTATCGCGGATTCCAGGCGTCGGACTGGTCGACCTTCATGGCGAGCAGAAGCCGGCGATTCGCGTTCAGCTCGATCCAAGCAAGCTGGCCACGCTGGGTCTCAGCCTCGAGCAAGTTCGCGCCGCGCTCGGCACGGCCACGGCCAACGCCCCGAAGGGAACGCTCGACGGACCGAAAAGATCCGTCTCGGTCGACGCCACTGATCAGCTCAATAGGGCGGCCGAATACGACAACCTCGTCCTGGCTTACCGCAACGGCGCGCCGGTGCGCGTCCACGACGTCGGCAGGGCGGTGAGCGGCGTCCAGGACGTCAAGCAGGCAGCCTGGATTCAGGGCCATCGCGCCATCATCGTCGACGTCCACAAGCAACCCGGGTTCAACGTCGTCGACACGGTCGACGAGATCCGCCGCCAGCTTCCCGCCATCGAGCGAACGTTGCCCGCGTCGGTGACGACGCAGGTCGTCAACGACCGCACGCAGACGATTCGGGCCGGCCTGCGCGACGTCGAACGCACGCTCGCGCTGACCGTCGTCCTCGTCGTGCTGGTGGTGTTCCTCTTCCTGCACGGCGTCTGGGCGACCCTCATCCCGGCAACCGCGATTCCGCTGTCGATCGCCGGGACGTTCGGTGTCATGAGCGCGCTCGGCTACAGCGTCGACAACCTGTCGCTCATGGGGATCACGATCGCGGTCGGATTCGTCGTCGACGACGCCATCGTCGTCATCGAGAACATCATCCGCCACGTCGAAGCGGGAATGAGTCCGCTGGAGGCGTCGCTGAAGGGCGCGAGGGAAGTTTCGTTTACCGTCGTCTCGATGACGACGTCGCTGATCGCTGCGCTGATCCCGTTGCTCCTCATGACCGGCGTGGTTGGCCGCCTCTTTCGCGAGTTCTCGATCACCGTCAGCGTCGCACTGCTCGTCTCCGCCGTGGTGTCGCTGACCGTGACGCCGATGATGTGCCGCGTCCTTCTGCCTCTGGATCGACGGCGCCGCCCGAGCGCGATCGCGCGGGTCTCGGTGGCGGCGTTCTCTTCGCTGGCGATCGCCTACGACCGGGCCCTCACGCGGACACTCCGCCATCCGGCGCTGACTCTCGCCACGGCGATCGCGGTGCTGCTGCTGACGGTGGTGCTCTTCTGGCTCGTGCCCAAAGGCTTCTTTCCGCAACAGGACACGGGGCAGATCCAGGGCAGCACCGAAGCGCCGCCCGACATCTCGGCGCCGGCCATGGCGGCGCGACAGCTTGAGCTCGTGAGGCTCATCGTCGCCGATCCGGACGTGGCGAACGTCTACAGCTGGATCAGTCCGACGCCGGCGATGAACAACGGGCGTCTCGTCATCAACTTGAAGCCGTTCGCCGACCGACGCGCCGACGCCGGACAGATCATGGCGCGCCTGCGCAAGAAGGTGGCCGGACTGCCGGGGATCGAACTACATCTGCGAACGCGACAGGAGTTGCAGATCGGCGGGCGCAGCAGCCAGACGCAGTTCCAGTACACGCTCGAGGACACCGACTTTGCCGATCTCTACGCGTGGACGCCGAAACTGATCGCGCGGCTGAAGACGCTGCCGCAGCTGAGCGACGTTACGTCCGACATGCAGAGCGCCGCGCCGCGTACCACGGTCGTGATCGACCGCGACCGCGCGGCCCAGTTCGGCATCACCCCGCAGATGATCGACGACACGCTCTACGACGCGCTCGGCCAGCGCCAGGTCGCGACCATCTTCACCCAGGTCGACCAATATCACGTCGTGATGGAGCTCGACCCCGCGCGCAAGCTCGACGCGAGCGCCCTGCAGGAGATCCGCGTCCCGTCGCCGGCAGGACAACTCGTCCCCCTCGCCGCCCTGGCCCGCTTCGAGGACTCGACGACACCACTGCAGCTCAACCACCAGGGCCAGTTTCCGGCGGTCACGCTGTCGTTCAATCTCGCGTCCGGCGTCGCGCTCGGTGACGCGGTCGCGGCCGTCACCCGAAGCCTCGGCGAGGTGGTCCTGCCGCCGACGATGCACGGCAGCTTTCAGGGCAATGCCAAGGCATTCGAGGCCTCGGTCAGCACGCAGCCTTGGCTGATTTTGGCCGCCGTGCTTGCCGTCTACATCGTGTTGGGCATCCTGTACGAGAGCTACATCCACCCTTTGACCATTCTCTCGACGCTGCCGCCGGCGGGGCTGGGCGCGCTGCTGGCACTCTGGCTCTTCCACTACGAGCTCAACGTCATCTCGATGATCGGCATCATCTTGCTGATCGGGATCGTCAAGAAGAACGCGATCATGATGGTCGACGTCGCCCTCGACCTCGAGCGCCGCGAGCGGCTCTCGGCCACCGAGGCCATCCATCGCGCCTGCCGGCTGCGCTTTCGGCCGATCATGATGACGACGGCGGCAGCCTTGTTCGGCTCGCTCCCGCTCGCCTTGGGCACGGGCGCCGGGTCGGAGCTGCGCGCGCCGGTCGGGGTCGCGCTGGTCGCCGGGCTGCTGGTGTCGCAGGCGCTGACGCTGTTCACGACGCCGGTCGTCTACCTGTACCTCGACCATCTCGGCGAGAAGGTGCGCCGGCAGCTGGCCGGCGCCGCCGAAGCATCGGCTGCCGACATCTACGACCCCATCGTCCCCCCCGCAGCCTGACGAACCGAACCACGAGGTCTCCAGGCTGTTCAATGAACGACGACACCGATATCGAATGGGGGAAAGTCCCCGAGGTCACGCTGTGGTTCTGGATCATCAAGATCGCCGCCACCACATTGGGCGAGACGGGGGGCGATGCCGTCACGATGTCGATGAACCTCGGCTATGCAGTGGGGACGGCGATCTTCGCGATCCTGTTTGTCGTTGCGGTCGGCATCCAGATCCACGCGCGCCGCTATCAGCCGTTCCTGTTCTGGACGGTCATCGTCGCGACGACTACCGCAGGTACGACATTGGCCGATCTGCTCGATCGTTCGCTCGGCATCGGCTATCTGGGAGGGTCTTCGATCCTGCTCGCGGCGCTTCTCGGGACGCTTTATTCATGGCACCGCTCGCTCGGCTCCGTCAATGTCTCTCACATCGCCTCGCGAAAGGCCGAGACGTTCTATTGGGCGACGATCATGTTTTCTCAGACGCTAGGCACGGCACTCGGCGACTGGATGGCCGACGACAAGAGCGGCCTCGGTCTGGGCTACCAGGGCGGCGCAGTGGTCTTTGGCATCGGGCTGGCGCTGGTGGCCGCCGCGTATTACTGGACTCGGATCTCGGATGTCTTTCTCTTCTGGGCGGCGTTCATCCTGACACGTCCGTTGGGCGCGACCGTTGGCGATTTCCTCGACAAGCCGTACGCCAACGGGGGCCTGGAGCTCAGTCGCTACTGGGCGTCGGCAGCCCTCGCCATCTTCATGGTCGCATGCATCCTGCTGCTACCGCAACGCGCCGAGCGGCGGCCGGTTCCCGCAAGCGGACGGACTTAGCAGGGGGCGGTATTCTGGGAGGCGATGCCATGAACACTCACCGCCGCAGTCTTGCACTCCTCGCGTTGATCGCTCCTTGGCTTGCCATGCGCACCGACCCCGCAGCCGGGCAAGCCTCCGCGCCGGATGCGGGCCCGCCGGTCGACGACCTCACGGCCATCCGCTCGATCGCCGTCGATGCGCTGCAATCCGCCCGGAGCGGCGACCTCCGCCGCGCGCGAGAGCGAGTCGAGGTCCTTGAAGCTCAGTGGCGCCAGGCGGAGTCGAGGATGCGGTCGCTTTCGGCGCAAAGACGACAAGCCATCGACTCAGCGATCGATCGCGTCGAGCGGGAACTTCGTTTCTGGCGCGCGCGCCGAACCGACAGCGCGGCGGCGCTGCAGACGCTCGTCGACGTCATCGACGGCAAGAACTGACGACTTCGGTCGATGCGGCGCCGCCGAGAGTTGCCGTTTGGCGAAGGGAATCGAATGGTCAGGTGGATGCGGCGACTACCTCGCGATTCTTACGTCCAGCTGCGGTCGTACCGCCGCGACTTGCCCGAAAGAGTTCAATCGCGCACCGGCACTCGCCGACGAGAAAGCTAGTAGTTGAGCAGCAGCGGCCTGCCGACGCGCTGCGATTCCACGTCCTCCGGGTGGAAAGGCAAGGGTTGCCACTGCTTGGCCGCGAACATCGGCAACTGATCGTAGGCGTGCTCGGAACCTGGCTCGCTGCTCTGGCCATAGGTGAGGATGCCCTGCGCCACCGGACCTCGATCGTCGAAAGTCACGACCTGTAGGTAGCTGCTGCCGTAGTTGACTCGATAGCCGCCGGCGTTGATCGTCGGCTGTCCTTGAGTCTGCAGCATGTTGAGGACGCCTTCGAATTCATCGCCGCCGTGCAGCGCCACCCGTTGACCCTGCACCACGCGTGACTGCGGGACGCCGAGCGCCACGTCGGCGGCGAATCCCGCCGCGCGAATGGTGCCGACCGCTTCTGCCAAAGCCTTGAAGACGGCGTTGCGCGTGACAGGGGTATCCATGTCGAGTCCACTCGGTGTCGCAATCGGCTGGCCGGGGTCGAAGGGCACGCGCCAGACTTTCGGGATGTCCTTGGCCTTGCGCCAGAACTCGCGAAAGAGCGGAGCCCCCGCAGAGTCGGCATTGCTGGTGCGGTCCCAGGCGACGAGCACGCGGCAGCCCTCGCTTGCATCCGGTGAGAGCGCAGCGGCGGTCGCTTTGCAGGCGGCACCGAGATCGTCCATCACCAGCTGCCCGGCGAGATTGCGGTCGCGGAAGATCACGCTGCGAAGCTCGTCGACTCCCATGCGGTTGCCTGCAAGCCCGTCGCGACCGCTGAGCCGAGCTCGGATTTCCATGATGCCGCTGCGGGTGCGCAGACGCTGCATCGTGCCGAGCGCGCCGACGAGGGGGGACACGCCCGCCATGGGAGCCACGTCCGGATTGCTCAGCCAGTAGCTGTCGTTGCTGTTCTGGACCCAATCCGCCGTGATCAGCACCGGCATTCGGTTCGGCGCGATGATTCCGGGGGCGGCAGCGGCAGGGTCTCGCGCCCAGGCACACGCGCTGCGGGATCCGTCGAGCACCACCAGGCCGGCGGTACGAAAGAGCGCGGCGGCGGCCGGCGAGGGTGAGCAGCTCTTGAGGATGTCGGCGGAGACGTCGGGCACGACCGACAGATCCGCGTACATCGCGTCGCCGTTGCGATCGGCGGCGATGGTATTGAGCCAAGGAATGCCCTGGTTGCCCATGGCGGCGCGAAGCTCTCTCACGTCGTGGGCGCGCGCCATGCGGAGCCAGGCGTCGCCGGCCCGGGTGTTCAGGCTGTTGGCGTCGCGAAAGGCGAACGCGTGCGCCCTGGTCCAGCCGAGACCGGCGCGCGAAATGACAATGATGGGGCCCCATTCGCTGCGGTAGAAGACCTTGCTGATCGCTGCCGCACCAGGCGCGGCCTCGGACGGCAGAGCCACTGTCTTGGTCGTCATCTTGCGGCGTTCGCCGTCGACCAGGTAGACGGTGGGATCGGCTGGGTCGAGCTTCAGTTCGTAGAGCGTGAAGCGCTTGCCCGTCGACACGGTGTGAGTCCATGCCACGTCATGGTTGAACCCGATCGTCACCAGCGGCGACATGTTGCCGGTCTCGCCCATGACGTCGAGCAGGCCGGGAATCGTGAGGTGAACCTGCCAGAAGCGGCTGGGTCCATTCCACGGGAAGTGCGGATTGCCGAGCAGTACGCCGCGACCGTCGGGTGTCGCGTTGCGGCCGAAGGCCCAGCCGTTGGAGCCGTACTCGCCGCCGTCGGGATTCGAATCGAAGCTGTAGTGCGCCAGTTCGGCGGCGGCGATCTGCGGCGCCACATCCGCTTCGTCTGTCCTCGCCGCGGCCGACGGCGGTTCGACTCCCAGCACCGCGCCGGCGAAAGCGGCCAGGCCGCCGAGGATCATCCCCTGTTCGGTGCTGCGACGCACGTCAGTCATCGTCATCGGCTGCAACCAGGGCTTGCCACGACAGCTCTCGGGCACCGTGCCGGCGCCGATCGCATCTCGCAGGTATCGGTTGTAGCCTGCGACGTAGCCTCGCATCGAGGCTTGCACGTCCGGGCTCGAGGTTGACGCCGCGTGCTCGAGCGCGGCGTCGTCCATGTGGGCACGGATGAAGAGGTCGCTCTGCAGGTTGGACAGACGGGGCGTGCCTATCTCGCTCGCGCCTTGCGCGCCCAGAAAGCGGCTGCGGTCGCCGCGCAGGGTCAACAGATGCTCGGCGGTCAGGCAGAGGTTGTCTTGTGCGTATGCGTACGCGACGCCGTAGCCGATGCCTTCATAGTCGGAGGCGGTGACGTGGGCGATGCCGTAGGTCGTGCGATCGATCTGCACGACGCGGCCACCGAACGGCAGATGATTTGCACAGCCCGCGACCAGCATGGCCGCGGCGGCGATGGGCAATGGAAGGAAGACGCTCGGCCGCATGGTGGTGCATGCGCTGCCGGCTAGGACTCGGGCCGAGCGCGGCGGATTCGCCCGAGTCGAGACCAACTCGGCCGGTCGGCCTCTGAGCTTCGAGGGAGCAAGGCAGCCACGACGCCCAGTAGCGGCAAATACGCAATGGCCCGATAGACGAAGTCGATGCTGGTTCGATCCGCCAGCAAGCCCAACACGGCCGCGCCCAGGCCACCCATGCCGAACGCGAACCCGAAGAACAGCCCCGACACCGCGCCCACCTTGCCCGGCATCAGCTCCTGCGCGCAGACGAGGATCGCCGAGAACGCAGACGACAGCACCAGCCCGATCACGATCGTGATCGTCGTCGTCCAGAACAGGTTCGCGTGCGGCAGCAGCAGCGCGAACGGCGCCACGCCCAGGATCGACACCCAGATCACGGGCTTGCGTCCGATCCGATCGCCGATTGGCCCGCCCGCGACCGTGCCGATCGCCGAGGCGGCGAGGAAAATGAACAGGTGCATTTGCGCGCTCTGCACCGAGAGCCCGAATTTCTCGATCAGGTAGAAGGTGTAGAAGCTGCTGATCCCTGCCACGTAGAAGTACTTCGAGAAGATCAGAACCAGCAGCACGCCGATGGCGAAATGCACGACGCTGCGCGAGTACGGGGCCATCGGCGCGGCGCGGACGCGACCCGGGCCGGGCCCGACATGGTGGACGGCGTACCAGCGACTCACCTGAAGCAGCAGCACGATGGCCAACAGCGGGGCCAGTCCGAACCAGGCCACGCTGCGCTGGCCGAGCGGCACGATCACGGCCGCCGCAAGCAAGGGGCCGAGTGCGCTGCCGGTGTTGCCACCGACCTGGAACAGCGATTGCGCGAGCCCGTGTTGTCCCCCCGACGCCAGACGCGCGATGCGGGAGGACTCGGGGTGGAAGATCGCGGAGCCCAGGCCCACGAATGCGGCGGCGAGCAACAGCATCGCGTAGCTGGGCGCGTACGCCAGCAGGATCAATCCGCACAGCGTGGAGGCCATGCCGAAGGGCAGCAAATAGGGCTGCGGACGGCGATCGGTGTGCAGCCCGATCAGGGGCTGGAGAAGCGATGCGGTCAACTGGTAGGTCAGCGTGATCAAGCCGATCTGGCCAAAGCTCAGATGGAAATCGCCCTTCAGGATCGGGTACATCGCCAGGATCAGCGACTGCATCATGTCGTTGACCATGTGCGAAGTGCTGAGCGCGCCGAGCACGCGGTACGCGGCCTTTGGCGGTTGAGACGAGACAGGCAGCGCGGCGGCGGTGCTCGACATATCGAGGGCTTTTCCAGAGAGCGATCGCCAGCCGCTTGCGCGGACTCGGCGAGTCGACGTTTCGACGAAATGCAAAATTCTAGAGTTGAGTCGCGAGTCTGTCTCGCGCCGTCGGCAACGAACCCGCTCGCGCCCGCAAGAACGCGCACCCCGCTGCATCCTGTCAGGGCCTCGTGTCGATCCGCGCCCGAGGCGCGCAGTTCGTCGCATCACGGTTCCCGTGCAGGGCGCGAGCTTTCATGATGACCCCCACCTGCCCGCTTGGGCTTCGAGGAGCCAGCCATGAATCGCTTCTTCACGACGCTCGCGACCTCGCTCCTGCTGTTGTCGCTCGTCGACGGCGCGCGCGCAGATCAGGCGGGGTGGCGACAGATCACCATCGGCGCCTCGGGCACCTCGCCGCCGATCGTCGTCGCGCTTTACTACCCGACGCGTGCGCCCTCTCGGACCGTCGCGATGGGACCCTTCATGGTCCAAGTCGCCGTTCAGGCGCCGCCGGAGGCGACGGTCAAGGGCCTCATCGTTCTCAGCCATGGCACCGGAGGCAGCGAGCTCGCCCATTCCAGCCTCGCGGAAGCGTTGGCACGGGACGGCTATCTGGTGGCTGCGCTTCGCCACCCCGGTGACAACTGGCAGGACCGATCGTTGCTGAAGGACCGCTCCGGCGCTTACTTCAGGGAGCGGCCGCGCCAAGTCACGCGGGTCATCGATGCCCTGCTCGGAGATCCGCAATGGAGCGAGCGCATCGCAAGAGATGCATCCGGCCCGCGCATCGGCGCCGTGGGGCATTCCGCCGGCGGCTATACGGTGCTGGCGTTGGCGGGCGGATCGCCGGACCTGTCTCGCCTCGTCGGCCACTGCAGCGATGAAGCGGCAGACGATCCGATCTTCTGCGAGCTCAGCACACGGGAGAGGAGATCCGGGGCCGCTCCGTCGATCCCCGCACCGATCCCTTCGGTCGCAGATCCTCGAGTTCGGGCAGTGGTCGCGTTGGCCCCTCTAGGCGTGGTATTCACCGCTCAGTCTTTGGCCGCCGTGCGAATTCCCGTCGCTCTCTACGAGGCCGAAGACGATCGATTTCTGGTGCCGCGATTCCACGCCGAATGGGTCGCGCGCAACGTCCCGGGCGTCCAGATGCACCGCGTGGCGGACGCCTGGCATTTCGCCTTCGTCGACCCGCCCACGATGGCGATCGGGAGTGAAGACGGCGACATCGCTGCCGACCCGTCGGGCTTCGACCGCCGCGCGTTCCTCGAGCAGTTGGCTCGAGAGATACCGACGTTCTTCGATCGTGCCTTTCCCTGAGAGAAGCTCGGGGCAAGCCCGCATCTGAACTCGAGCACCCGCCGACATCGTCGATCTCGCCCGCCACCTCCAGCGTACGATCGATCGCTCCGCAAACGAGCGATGACCGTGGTGCCGAGGATCGAGCCATGCCCAGACTGACACGCCGGATCGGGGCGGTGTTGCTCTTGACGCTGGCCACCGCGTGGGCGAGCGCGGCGCCCGCCAGGGCGGCACGCGAAGACCTGACGATCGACCCGGAGACGATCATGCAGCCGTGGACCGGCGATCTCGACCGGATGGTCGAGCGGCGCATCGTCCGCGTTCTCGTGGTGCCGAGCAAGACCCAGTACTTCAACGACAACGGCCGCCAGCGCGGAGTGACGTACGACACGTTCCAGCTGATCGAGAAAGAGTTGCAGAAGGAGCTCGAGCGCGACAAGAAGTCCAAGCACAAGCACCTGAAAGTGAAGTTCTTCTTCGTCCCGGTGTCACGCGACGAGATTTTTGCGGCGTTGACCGCGGGCCGAGGCGATATCGCGGCCGCCAACCTCAGCATCACCCCGCAACGCGAGTCGGTGGTGGACTTCGCGGCACCGATCCTGACCGACGTGCAGGAGGTCGTGATCACCGGCCCGGCATCGCCGCCGTTGTCGACGCTCGACGATCTCGCCGGTCAGGAGGTGTTCGTCCGCAAGTCGTCGGCACCCTACGAGCGCCTGGTCGAGCTCAACCAGCGCCTCGCCGCCGAAAACAAGCCGCAGGTCAAGCTGAAGGAGGCACCCGAGGAACTCGAGGACGAGGACTTGATTGAAATGCTCGGCGCGGGCCTGGTTCGCATCCTCGTGGTCGACCGTCACATCGCGGATTTCTGGAAGAAGGTGTTCCCGAAGATCGTCGTCCACCACGATATGGTGGTGCACCAGGGTGGCAGCATCGCCTGGGCCGTTCGCAAGGACAGTCCCCAGCTGAAGTCGTTCCTCGACCGCGCGGCGGCGACCATGATGTCGGGCCACTTGCAGGACGAGCGCGCGGCGATCCTGGCGCGCTATCTCAAGCACCTGACGCACGTGCGGAACGCGGCCTCCGACGCGCAGCGAAAGAAGTTCCTCGCCCTGGTCGAGTGGTTCCGCAAGTACGGCGATCGCTACGACATCGACTGGCTGCTGATGGCCGCGCAGGGGTATCAGGAATCACAGCTGAACCAGGACGCGCGCAGCCCGGTGGGCGCCATCGGCGTGATGCAGGTGATGCCCGCCACCGGCAAGGACCTCAATGTCGGCGACATCGCGCAGGCGGAGGCGAACATCCATGCCGGCGTCAAGTACATGCGCTACATGATCGACCGGTTCTTCGAGCGCGAACCGATGACCCGGCTCGACAAGGTGCTGTTCGCGTTCGCGGCCTATAACTGCGGCCCCGGCCGCGTCGCGCAGCTGCGCAAGGAGGCGGCCAGACGCGGCCTGGACCCCAACGTGTGGTTTCACAACGTCGAATACATCGCCGAAGAGAAAATCGGCCCCGAAACCGTCACCTATGTCGGCAACATCTACAAGTACTACATCGCCTATCGCCTGATCGAGGACGAATTGCAGGACCGTCAGGAGAGCAAAGACCAGTTGAGGCGCAGCCGCAAATAGCCGGCGCCGGACGGCGACTCGCTGCCGTGACGCTTCTATCGTCGACCTTGCGCCGCGCTTGCAGCGCCCGCCTTCTTCTTCCCCGGCTTCTTCGTCGGCCGCGCGCCGAGGCCGGCGAGCAGCTTGCTGCCGATCGGCGAGCCCCAGCCGGTGCACGCGTCCCAGCCCGGCCGGGCGGCATAACTGCCGTTGCCGCCGCTGACGACGTCGCGGAACGCGCCGCGTCCCATCAGCGAGCCGTAGAGCAGCGGGTTGAGGTAGCCGACCGGCTTGCCGAGCTTCTGGTTCAGCAACGCGATCAGCCCGGCCCAGAGGGGCGCGACCGCACTCGTGCCACCGATCACCATCGATTGACCGTCGACGCGCACGCGGTAGCCGCTGTTCGGATCGGCGTCGCCCGCCACGTCGGGAACGCCGCGGCCGGTCTTCTTGCCGCCGGCGATCGGCGGCACCTTCGCCGACTTCTGGTAGGCCGGCACGGCGAAGAAGCCGCTGACGCCGCCGCCGGTCGCGCTCGTCTTGGCGTTCTCGTTCCACACCACTTCGTCGCTGATCGCGTCGCCGGACGCGCTGATCCGGGTGCCGCCGCAGCCGAGCGCGAACGGGCTCGAAGCCGGGAAGTCGACGTGCGGCTTGCCGTCGCCGACGCCGTCTGCCGAGCCGTTGTCGCCGGCAGCGCAGCACACCGTCACGCCCATCGCGGCGGCGGCCTGGAACGCCTGGTCGAATTGGGTCATCGCCTGCGGCGTCCAGTTCGCTTCGGCGGAGCCCCAGCTGATCGAGATCACCGAGGGCTTGTTGACGGTGTCGTGCACGGCCGTCGTGATGGCGTCGAGGAAGCCCTGGTTGGTGTTCGGCGCGAAGTACACCGCGATCTTCGCCTTGGGCGCGATCGCGGCGGCGACCTCGATGTCGAGCATCACTTCACCATCGGCGCTGTTGGCGTTGCTCGGCTGGTTGCGGCCGCCGTCGACGCTGATCGCTTTGACCGCGGGCACTGGCAGCTTCAGGCCCTTGAAGTAGGCGCTGATGTCGGCCGGCCTGAAGCCGCCACCGAGCTCGACGATGGCGATGCACTGGCCGCTGCCGTCGACGCCGGTCGGAAAGTCGTACAGCCGCGCCAGCTGCGGCGGCGTGAACGACGCGCCCGGCGCGCGCGCGACGACCACGCCCGGCGCGCCGAGGACCTGAAAGTGCGGCGATGCCTGGGGCCGATTGTCGAGCCCGAACACGCCTTCGACGATGTCGGCCAGCTCGCCTGGAACGCTGATCGCGCCGATGCGGCCGCGATAGGTCCCGCCGTCGTGCTCGAACTGCTTCAGCGTGACCCCGAACGCCTGGCTCATCGCCGCAGCGGTGCCGGAGAGAACGACGGTCCGCCGCGGCACGCTCGATTCGACGACCGCAAGCTGATGCGCCTTGGCGAACGCGGCGACCTTGCCGATGTCGGCCGCCGACGCGCCGTGGCGGGCAGCGAACTCGTCACGGCTCAAGTAGCTGCGCTCGGCCGGTGGCTGATCGCCGAGTGCGCCGCCGGCATCGAGGTCGCGTGCCCCTGGCTTCGCACGAAGTCGCACCGAGACCTCGATCCGCTCCTCGGGCAGTACCGGTACGGCGGCGCGCGCCCCGGGTATCGCCCGGCGCGTGGTCCCGGGCAGGGTGTGGCGGTTCGCGATCTTCGTTGCCATGGGGCTTCTCCGGTGAGGCGCGGTCGCGGCAGGGCTGGCTTCTGTCGTCGCCTGCCGGTGCGCACCGAGCGCGTCAGTCGTCCTTGTCTGCGCGAGCGTCGGTCAGGAACTCGAGCGTCGCCTGCCAGGTCTGCGGCGAGTTGAGGATGCCGAGGTGCGACGTCTGCAGGATCGGGTCGTAGGCGCCTTGTCCGGTGAGCGAGATCTCGCGCGCGCCGCGCAGGCTCGCGCTGTGCGAGAAGTCGGTCGGCTTGCCATACGAATCGATCGCCGGCACCGGCGCGACGAGCCCGTCCTGGAGCGGGAAGTAGACGAAGCTCTTGTCGGCGTTGCGAATCACGAGCGTTTGTCCGGCCGACTTCTCGCGTCGGTCGTCGCCGTCGTTGAGCAGGCGCAGGAACGGCGTGCGCGGCGAACCGAGCTCCTGGCAGACCTCGCTCGACGGCGTGAATCCGCCCGCGGCAGGCGCTTGCCAATAGTTCGCCGGATCCGGCGAGCAGTTGATGATGCCGTGGTTCGGGCCGTCGATCGCGACCATGCGGCGCACGAGGCGCCCCGCCTCGTCCTCGCGCATCCACTCGCGAGCGATCGTCACCCCGAGGCTGTGGGCGACGATGTCGACCCGCCTCGCCCCGGTGAACGCGAGCACGGCGCGAACGAAGCGCCGCAGGTCGGGGACGTTGGCAGCGTTGGTGTGCGCAATGCTCGAGCGGCGCGTCTGGTCGGCCGGCAGGTCGCACTGATCGCCCTGGTAGCCGATGCCCCACAGCTCGCTCGTCGCGTAGCCGTTGTCGGCGAGATATTGCGCCAGCGCCTGCACGCGTCCGTAAGGATTGCATGCCGTCGCGAAGGGAGTGTCGTTGTTGCCGTGGATCAGGATCACCGGCGTGCGCTTCACCTGCCCCGCGGCGCCGAATCCGATCAACGCCTTGTTCGTGAGCGAGGCATCCTCGATGACCGGAAAGCCGGCCGGAAAGGTCGTGCCCACGGTGCCCTCCGCATGAGCCGCAGCAGCGGCGAGAAACGCAGTGGCGGCGGCGACATGGCGGATCCACGCATGCATCGATCGCTCCTCGGGTGGTTGTCGGCGGTCGATTCTTGCATCGCTTCGCACGAGCCGTGCAATCGACCTCATTCGACCCTGCCGACCGCGCGCACCGC
>DASXLD010000120.1:0-25296 GCA_036496385.1 Caldimonas sp.
GAAAGACCTCGCGCCGGGTCCTCTTGCGCTTGCCGGCGTACTCCGCATCCGAGAAACTGATCTGCCCCATCGCTATATCTCCTCTGCCGGATTCAACGCCTCACGGCGTGATCGGTGGACTTGTTCAGACCTTCCTTAGACGTCGCAGACGGTGTGTACGTGGGGAGCCGACAATAGCCGGTCAAGGAGGTATCTATGCCCAAGCTCACATGGTGGCAAGCCGCGCTCATCGGTGCTGTCGGAGGGTTGGCACTCGCTGTACTGAAGCTCATCGAAGCGAGATTCTTCCTTACGAATGCGACCTCCGTCGAGGCCTATGCCGGCTATCTAACGTATTTCTGTTATGTCCTTCTTGGAAGCCTCGCCGCTGTCTTTCTCGCAGACCAAGATCTGCCAGAACCCAAGGTACGGCGAAGTGCGTTCGTGCTCGGGCTATTGGCGCCGTCTGTGCTGTTGGCAATTGCAAATCAGCCGGTAAAGAGCTTTGAAGCAGACCGCCGTCAACCGTCTATACCGTCGCTCAGCTGGCTGCCGGTATCCAGCGCTGCTGCGCAAGAGGCGTCACAGTCTGCCTCAGCAGCCGCTTCATCAGCGGCCTTCAAGATTGAGTTTCTCAAGTCCAGCGCTCTTCGGCCTTCCTTCTCGAGCGCGTTCTCAGCTGCCTTGGGGCGAGGTGAACTGCGCGAACCGTATGCATATGTCGTTGGTTCAACGCCGGACAAGGCGAAGGCAATTTCCACGGCTTGGCAAATGCAGCATCTCTTGTCACAAACCGGCCTACAAAGCGAGCAGCCAAGAGTGGTTCAAGTTGAAGGCAAGGGCAACTACTTTGTGCTGGTAGGAGACCTCGGCTCAAAGGATGACCTCGACAGGCTGCGTCTTCGAGCAACATCCTCCGCCATCAAAGGTATTGACAGCTCGACGAGCTATGTCGGCTTGGCCGACCGTAAGAAGCTCGCTGGCTTGCTCGTTAACGCGCCGGTAGTTCCGGCCAGCGCGCTCGCGACGGAAGCGAAGTGACGTCTAAGCCTTCGATCGAGCGAACGTTCCCAAGCCTCCTTCGCAGCCTTTGGCCCGCCGCTCATGTCAACGATTAGGCGCCACTTGCCGACACCATGCCCGAATACGACTTTGCATTCGCCACCAAGCTCGCCGCTGTAGCGGATCAAGTCGACGAGAAAGATCCGTGGGCCAATCCCAAAGGCCGCTTCGCTCCCTTTTCGCCGCCGCGCATGCCGAACGCTACGCTCGCTCTAAGCCGAGTCCAGACGCAGATCGCTTGAGTACATTCGCGCCGCTGATCGCCGCAGGCAAAGCCGCGTGCGGGAGGCCGGCGGAGCGACTCTGCGGCGCCGAGGAGCGCAGGGCTTCGAGCCAGCGCGCGCAGCGCGCCTCCACTTCTGACTTGCCGCATCTGTTTGAGCGCAGTGAACGAAGTGAACGTAGCGAGTTATGCGGCAGGCTCGAAGACCGAGCACCGCAGGGGAGTCGCCGCTTGCGGCGACCGCCGCAGTCGGAGCGGCAGCCGGCCTCCCGCACGCGGCTTTGCCCGCTCCGTCCCCTCTAGTCGCCGTCCGTCTCGCTCTTCAACCGCGGCAGCGACGACCCCGGCCCCGCGCTGAGGAGCCCCGCCTTGGCGTACGCGAGCAGCTTTTCGCGCGTGTCGGCGATGTCGAGATTTCGCATCGTCAGCTGGCCGATCCGGTCCTGCGGCGAGAACGTCGACTCGCCCTTTTCCATCGTCAGCCGCTCGGGCTTGTAGCTGAGATGGGGCGACTCGGTGTTCAGGATCGAATAGTCGTTGCCGCGCCTGAGCTCGATCGTCACTTCGCCGGTGATCGCGCGGGCGACCCAGCGCTCGGCGGTCTCGCGCAGCATGATCGATTGCGGGTCGAACCAGCGGCCCTGGTAGAGAAGGCGGCCGAGACGGCGGCCGTGGTCGCGGTACTGCTCGATCGTGTCCTCGTTGTGGATCCCGGTGATCAGGCGCTCGTAGGCGATGAAGAGGAGCGCCATTCCGGGCGCTTCGTAAATGCCGCGGCTCTTCGCCTCGATGATGCGGTTCTCGATCTGGTCGCTCATGCCGAGGCCGTGGCGGCCGCCGATCCGGTTCGCCTCGAGCAGGAGCGCGACGAGGTCGCGCTGCTCGACGCCGTTCAGCGCCACCGGCCGGCCTTCGTCGAAGCGCACCGTCACGGCTTCGCGCGCCACAGCGACGTCGTCGCGCCAGAACGCGACGCCCATGATCGGCTGGACGATCGTCATTCCGGTGGCGAGTTGCTCGAGGTCCTTCGCCTCGTGGGTGGCGCCGAGCATGTTGGAGTCGGTCGAGTACGCCTTCTCGGCGGCCATCTTGTAGGCAAAGCCCGCCTTGGCCATGAATGCCGACATCTCGGCGCGGCCGCCGAGCTCGTCGATGAAGGCCTGGTCGAGCCAGGGCTTGTAGATCCTGAGGGCCGGGTTGACGAGCAGGCCGTAGCGGTAGAAGCGCTCGATGTCGTTGCCCTTGAACGTGCTGCCGTCGCCCCAGATGTCGACGCCGTCGTCCTTCATCGCCGAGACCAGCATGGTTCCTGTCACCGCGCGGCCGAGCGGCGTCGTGTTGAAGTAGGTGACGCCGGCGGTCGAGATGTGGAAGGCGCCGCAGCGCAGCGCCGCGATGCCCTCGGCCGCGAGCTGGGCGCGGCAGTCGATCAGGCGCGCCTGCTCGGCGCCGTACTGGAGCGCCCGGCGCGGGATGTCGTCGTAGTCCGGCTCGTCGGGCTGGCCGAGGTCGGCCGTGTAGGCGTACGGCACGGCGCCCTTGCCGCGCATCCAGTGGAGTGCAGCGCTGGTGTCGAGGCCGCCCGAGAAGGCGATGCCGACGCGCTCGCCGACGGGAAGGTGCTGGAGGATGGTGGCCATGGGTTTCGCCTGCCTTGAGGATGCATTCGCGCTGGGAAGTCGGGTATTTTCAACTGCCGGCGCCCGCCCCGACCGAAGGTGTTCCGCCGCCGAGGCGCTGCGGTAAGCTCCCGGTCCCTCAGGGGCCCGTGGCCCGCCTGCTACCGATGAGCACACACCCGCCGACCGTCAGCAAGCCCTCGGTCGCTGCCGCCGGCAGCGACCACGACGCCTTGCCGGCCGGCACCCGGTTCGGCGAGTTCGAGATCCTGCACGTGCTCGGCGTCGGCGGCTTCGGCATCGTCTACCTGGCGCGCGACGATTCGCTGGAGCGCGAAGTCGCGCTCAAGGAATACATGCCGGCCTCGCTGGCGGCGCGCGGCGCCGGGCCGCAGATCACGGTCCGGTCGAGCGCATTCGCCGAGACCTACGCGATCGGGCTGCGCTCGTTCATCAACGAGGCGCGCCTGCTCGCCCGCTTCGACCATCCGTCGCTGGTCAAGGTCTACCGGTTCTGGGAGGACAACGCCACCGCCTACATGGTGATGCCGTTCCTGCAGGGCACGACGCTGCGCGACACCCGGCGCCGGATGGCGCATCCGCCCGACGAGGCGTGGATCCGAAGCGTCATCGCGCCGATCCTTTCGGCGCTCGAGCTGCTCCACCGCGAAGGCGTCTATCACCGTGACATCGCGCCCGACAACATCCTGCTGCCGCGCGACGCTCCGCCGGTGCTGCTCGACTTCGGCGCGGCGCGTCGCGTCATCAGCGACCGCACCCAGTCGCTGACGGCGATCCTGAAGCCGAGCTACGCGCCGATCGAGCAGTACGCGGAGATGACGCAGCTGCGCCAGGGGCCGTGGACGGACCTCTACGCGCTCGGCGCGGTGATCCACTATCTCGTCTTCGGCGTGCCGCCGGCGCCGGCGACCGCGCGCGCCGTCGCCGAGGACGGCGATGCGATCGAGAACCGCATCGTTGCCGGCATCTCGCCGCGCTTCCTCGAGGCGATGTCGTGGATGCTCGCCGTCCGCCCGAACCAGCGGCCGCAGAGCTGCGAGCAGCTGCGTGCGGTTCTCGACGGCAACGCCGAGATTCCGCCGCGCGGCCCGTCGGGCATGACGATCCCCGGCGCGTTCGCTGCCACCTCGGGCCCGGCCATCGAACCCGGCGCCGACGCGACCCGGATCGACCCCGCTTCGGTGCCGACTCATCTGCCGCCAGCGGCCGCGCGGCCGTCTGCCGCGACGACGACGAACTTCAGCCCGACGACGCAGATGCCGACGGCGCGCGCGACGCCCGTCGCGGGACGCGATGCATCGCTGCCGGCGTCGCCGCCGCCGCAACCGCAACCGCAGGCGACGGTCGCTGTGTCGCGTCCGGCGACGCTGGCGCCCGTTGCGTCGGGTCCATCGGGCCGCCCGCCCGCTGCGGAGTCCGCGCCGTCGCGGCCCGGATCGCTTGCGACGGCGGCTGCGGAGGTGCCGCCGCGCAGCGCTCGGTCGAAGAAGCCATGGCTCGCGATCGCCGGCGTCGTCGTCGTCTTGCTCGCGCTGGCCGCGGCGATCCAGTTCGCGGGCCGTCGCGAAGCGAGCGTCGCCGCTTCGACAGCACCGGCCTCCGCGTCGTCGTCGTCGAACATCGTTGCCGTGCCCTCGACCGTGCCGGCGGCGATGTCGACCGGGCCCTCGGAGGTGATCCTCGAGGCGCCGCAAGGCGTGGCGGCGCCGGTGCTGCCGACCGGCAGCAAGTCGGTGTCGCCGTCGCCGCCGATCGATGCCGGCGTCGCGGCCCGAACGTCCGCCGGCGAGCGGACGACGGCGCCGCTGGAAGCCGGCCAAGCGGCGAGCGGCGCCCGCGTCCGACCCCTGGGGCGGCCGGTGCCGAAGCTCGACGATGCCGCCGATGGCGTCGCCGCCGGCAGCAACGCAGCGCACGCCGGCGAGGCGTCGAGCCTGGGTTCTGCAGGCGCGACGCAGCCGCGGCCGCCAGGCCAGTCGACGGCGGCGCGCGATCCTCATGCCGCACCGCGGCCGCCGCAGTCGACGACGCAGGGCGAGCCGCAGACCGCGTCGGAGGCCTGCGCCCGGCTCGGCGGCGGCTTCTTCGCCCGCAACGTCTGCCTCGACGAGAAGTGCGAGGAGACGCGCTATCGCAATCTCGGCGAATGCCCGACGGTGCTTGCACGCAAGCGGCAACGAGAGCATTGACGATGAGCATCCGTCGCGCCGGCACGTCAACCGAGTTCGAGGTCCCGGCCGACCGGCCGCATTTCGCAGTCTGGCCGCGGCGCCTGCCGCGCGCCGTCGTCGCACCGGAGACGTCGCTGTGGTTCAACCTGGAAGTCGCGGCGGCGCGCTTTCCGAACCGCGCCGCCTACTCGTTCTTCGGCCGCGCGCTGACCTATCGGCAGCTGCGCGACGACGCCATCGCGCTCGCCGGCTGGCTGCAGAAGGCCGGCGTGCAGGCGGGCGACCGCGTCGCCGTCTTCATGCAGAACTGCCCGCAGTTCCCGGTCGCGCTCTATGCGGCACTGCGCGCCGATGCCGTCGTCGTGCCGGTCAATCCGATGAACCGCGCCGACGAGTTCCAGCACTACATCAGCGACCCGGAAACGAAGGCGGTGATCTGCAGCGCCGACCTGGCGCCGATCGTCGACGCCGCCAACGCGGCGCTGCCCGAGCAGCAGCGCTTGCGCGCCATCGTCGCGACGCGCTACAGCGACGCGATGCCGCCCGGCGCGATCGCCGACGTCGACGCGCCGCCGCCGGCGATGAACGACTGGCTTCGCAGCGACCCGGCGCTGCCCTCGGGCTGCACGCGCTGGCTCGATGCGATCGGCGAGCGGCTCGCCCCGGGGCCGACCGTGGCCGGCCCCGACGACCTCGCTCTGCTTCCCTATACGTCGGGAACGACCGGCCTGCCCAAAGGCTGCATGCACACCCATCGCACGCTGATGCACAACGCGGTCGGCGGCCAATGGAGCTTTGCCGGCGGCCCGGAGCCGGTCGTCCTCGGTGTCGTGCCGATGTTCCACATCACCGGCATGCTGTACAGCGTGCTCGGCTCGGTCTACGCGGGCTGCACCGTCGTCCTGATGCCGCGCTGGGACCGCGAGCTTGCCGGCCGCCTGATCTCGCACCACCGGATCTCGCACTGGACGTGCATTCCGACGATGGTCATCGATCTGTTCGCGAGCCCGAACTACAAGAACTTCGACCTGTCGAGCCTGCGCAATATCAGCGGCGGCGGCGCGGCGATGCCGCACGCGATCGCGCAGCGCCTGCTCGACGAGTTCGGCCTCACCTTCGCCGAGGGCTACGGCCTCACCGAGACGGCAGCGCCGAGCCACGCCAACCCGCCCGAGCGCGCCAAGCTGCAGTGCCTCGGCATTCCGATCTTCGCCGTCGACTCGCGCGTCGTCGATCCGCTCACGCTCGAGGAGCTGCCGCCGGGCGAGGTCGGCGAGATCATCACCCGCGGGCCGATGGTGTTCACGGGCTACTGGAAGCATCCGGAGGCGACCGAGGCGGCCTTCGTCGACTTCGACGGCCGCAAGTTCTTCCGCACCGGCGACCTCGGCCGGATGGACGAGGAGGGCTACTTCTTCATCACCGACCGCCTCAAGCGGATGATCAACGCGAGCGGCTACAAGGTCTGGCCGGCCGAGGTCGAGATGCTGCTCTACAAGCATCCGGCGGTGCACGAGGCCTGCATCATCGCCGCGCGCGACGCCTATCGCGGCGAGACCGTCAAGGCGGTCGTCGTGCTGCGCGCCGACGCCAAGGGCAAGACGACCGCCGAGGACATCGTCTCCTGGTCGCGCGAGCACATGGCGGCCTACAAGGTGCCGAAGATCGTCGAGTTCGTCGATGCGCTGCCGAAATCGGGCTCCGGCAAGGTGATGTGGCGCCTGCTCCAGGACCAGGAGGCGGCGCGCTGAGCGGCGCGGCCGCGCCTCAGCACTCGACCCAGCGCTCGCCGTCGCGGACGAACCGCTCCTCGCGGTCGCTGCGGAAGGTCGCTGCATCGGCGTGCCAGAGCCAGCGCTCGACCACGATCTCCTCGTTGCCGACGCGCAGGACATTGAACGAGTTCGCCTCGCCGCGCTCGCGCGTCGACGTCGCCGTTCCGGCCTGGACGACGAGCGCCGAGTAGCCGGCGATCTGATGGCGCGCCGCGCTCGGGCCCGACTCGCTGGAGTGGAAGTGGCCGGCGAGGAGGAGATCAACGCCGCAGCGCGAGAACACCGCCATCGCCGCGCGCGCACCGCCGACGAGGTCGACATCGCCGGTTCGGTCCGGCAGGTCGAAGGGGTGGTGGGTGACGACGACCTTGGTGACCGATTCGCCGAGCGGCTGCAGGCGACGCTGGATCGACGCCATCTGCGCTTCGTTGATGCGGCCGTTCTTGAACGTCAGCGAGCGGGCGGTGTTGACGCCGAGGACGGCGATCTCGTCGTCGACGAACGACGGCTCGAGGTCACGCTGGATGATCCGCTGGTAGTTGCCGAGCGGGCTGAGGAATCGCTCCCAGACGCGGTAGAGCGGAACGTCGTGATTGCCCGGAACGACGACTCGCGGCGCCCGAATGCGGGCGAGGAAGTCGCGCGCCGCCTCGAACTGGCGCTTTCGCGCCCGCTGCGTCAGGTCGCCCGAGACGACGACCACGTCGGGCCCGACCGCTTCGACGACCGTGAGCAACGGCTCGATCAGCGCCGGGTCGATGCGGCCGAAATGGAGGTCGGAGAGATGGACGATGGTGCGCATGGACGGCTCACGAGGAGGGCGGCAGCGGCAGCGCCGGCGGCGCGCCGACGACGGCAAGGCTGGCGCGCCGGAGACGGTAGCGCAGCGGCGGCGTCATGACGGTGATCTCGCCGTCGGTCGCGACGCGCAAGCGATGGCGCCTGCTCTCGACGTCGATCTCGGCGGCAGGAATCGCATCGAAGTCGCGCGCCTGCCGAAGCCTGCCGAACAACGCACGCAGGGCAAGTTGCACGAGGCGCAGCCGGCCGGGTCGCTGGGCGACGTAGAGGCTGAGGCATCCGGAATCGAGGCGCTCGCGCTCGCCGATCGCAAAGCCTTCCATCCGGTAGACGTTGTTGCCGATGAAGACGAACGGGGTCCGCCGCACGCTGTCGCGGCCGTCGACCGACAGCCGCACGTGGAGGAACGGGAAGCGACGCAGCGCGCCTATCGTCGCCCAGATCAGCGCCGGCCACTTGCCGCGGCCGAGCCGACGTCGCTGGCGCTCGCGGTCGTGGACGATGTCCGGATAGAGGCCAAGGCTCGAGTTGTTGATGAAGACGCGGCCGTTGACCTCGCCGACGTCGACCTTGCGGATCTCGCCGCGTGCGATCCGCTCGACCGCCGGCTCGATCTCGAGCGGCAGCTTCATGTCCTTGGCGAAGTGGTTGAGCGTGCCGAGGGCAAGCACGCCGAGGGCGATCGGGCCGCCGGCGAGGGTCGCGGCGACCGAGCTCACCGTGCCGTCGCCGCCGCCGGCGACGATGACGTCGGGGCGGCGATCGATCGCCTCCTGCAAGGTGGCCGCGAGGTCGCCGCCGCTGCCGACGAGACGGACGTCGGCGCTCGCGCCGGCGCGCTCGAAGAGGCCGGCGATCCGCGCCGCCAGCGCCGCATCGGTGCCGCCGCCCGAGGTCGCGTTGAGGAGGACGACGACGCTGCGCGTCACGGCACCGTCGCTCCGCGCGCAGGATCGGAAGGCGCCTCGCGCCAGAATGCGGCGAGGGCGCCGACGCAGATCGCGAGCCACGCCACGCCCTCGGCGAATGCGGCGACGACGTCGCTCAGGTAGTGGACGCCGAGATACATCCGACTGAACGCGACGACGACGATCAGGAGTCCCGCCGTGGCCAGCGCCAGCGCGCGCCAGAGCGTGCGGCGCGTGTGCGAGAACAGCCACACGACCGCGAGGCCATAGAAGATCGTGCTGCCTGCGACGTGGCCGCTCGGAAAGCTGTAGCTCGCGAGCGTCAGCAGCGGATCGTCGAACACCGGGCGGGCACGGTGGAAGGCGAGCTTCATGAGCACGTTGACCACGAGACCGCCGCCGACGGCAACGACGACGAGCGTCAGCCAGCGCCATTTCCGCTCGGCGGCGAGGGCGAGAGCGACGACCGCGGTATAGGCGCCGACGGCGATCGTCGAGTGCAGGTTCGTCCAGACAAGCATCGCTTGCGTCAGTGTCGCCGTCGCGTGCCGGTGCAGCCATTCGGCCACGGTGGCGTCGACGACGGTCAATCGGTCGCTGGTGACGACATCTTCGGCGATCGCGCCGAACAACCACGCTGCGGCGACGAGCACGAAGGCGCCGAAGCCGAGCCGCCAGCCGAGCCTGAGATGCGCGCGGGTCGCTGAGGGCACGCGCTCGGGGTCGGCCATCGCCGCCTCGTGGGGCCTCGACTCGATCTCGCCGGTCAGAGATCCTTGGGGATCATGACGGCGTTGCCCGAGGCGTCGCGTCCGGCGGCGATGCCGATCACTCCGCAGGCGATGCGGGCACCGGAGTTGCCGGTCGGCTGCGTCGTGTAGTCGTCGGCTTCGGCGTGGACGATCAGCGCCTTGCCGGCGATGTCGGCGGCGCCGGCACCGAGCAGCGTGCCGGTGACGCGTTCGCGGACCGTCGCCGTGCCGGTCGCGTCGGCCTTGATCGCAGGCAGATCGCCGGCGTGGTGCTCGCCGGTCGGCGGGCCGTGCGGCTTGCCGTTCGGATTGAGATGGCCGCCCGAGCTCATGCCGTCGCCGCTCGAGCAATCGCCCTTCTCGTGGACATGGAAGCCGTGCTCCGAGTTCGGCGCCAGCCCGGTGATGCGGCCGCGCACGAGCACCTGCGGACCCTCTTGCGAGAACCACACCGTTCCGGCGGCGCTGTTGCCGCGCGTCGGTGCCAGCGTCGCGACGACGTAGGTCGGCGTCGGCGGCGCGGTCTCGCATCCCGCCGCGAGCGCCGCCGCGAAGAGTGCGAGGACGGTTAGCAATGCGGCGTGCGATGTCATGATGTTCGACCTCGGGACAGCGGTGCGCTTCATCAT
This sequence comes from Caldimonas sp., assembly GCA_036496385.1. GTDB lineage: Bacteria > Pseudomonadota > Gammaproteobacteria > Burkholderiales > Burkholderiaceae_C > Schlegelella_A. The sequence continues at coordinate 9,941 of DASXLD010000120.1, forward strand.
AGCGGCGCGACCGGATCGGGCGGCGCGGCGCGCGCTCCTCAGTACGTCGCCCGCCCGCCCGAGAGGTCGAACACCGAGCCGGTCGTGAACGAGCAGTCCTCCGACGCGATCCAGGCGACCATCGCCGCGACTTCGCCGACGTCGATGAAGCGGGCCATCGGGATCTTCGACAGCATGAAGTCGATGTGCTGCTGGGTCATCGTCGCGAACATCGCCGTCTTCGCCGCCGCCGGCGCGATGGCGTTGACGAGCACGCCCTTGGCGGCGAGCTCCTTGCCGAGCGACTTGGTGAGCGCGATCAGCCCCGCCTTCGACGCGCTGTAATGCGATGCGTTCGGATTGCCTTCCTTGCCGGCAACCGATGCGACGTTGACGATCCGCCCGTACTTGTTCTCGATCATGTGCGGGACGATCGCGCGGCAGACGAGATACGGCGCGACGAGATTGACCTCGACCACGCGCCGCCAGACGTCGGGAGCGAGCTCCCACGTCGTGCCGTTGCCGCCGGTGATGCCGGCGTTGTTGACGGCGATGTCGATCTTGCCGGCGGCGGCGATCGTTCGCTTCGCTGCCGCCGCAACGGCGCTCTCGCTGGTCAGCTCGACCTGCTCGACCAACACCGTGCCAGCGTTGCCGAGCGAAGCCTTGGCCTCGTCGAGCCTGCCGGCGTCGAGGTCCCACAGCGAGACGGCGGCGCCCGAAGCCAGCATGCGCTCGGCGATCGCGTAGCCGATCCCCTGCGCGCCGCCGGTGACGACGGCGACGCGGCCGGCGAGGTCGATCCGGTTCATGCGCTCTGTCTCCGCGGGTCGAGGCCGGCGAGCGACTGCGCCGCGTCCGCACCCTCGCGGCAGTCGGCGATGTAGCGGCGGACGATGTCGGCAAAGCTGCGCTCGGCTTGCAGACCGAGCCGCTCGGCGCGCTTCGCGGTCGCGCCCTTCGGCCAGTTGGCGACGATGCCGGCGATCTGCTCGTCGCGGACGAAGCGGACGCGCTCGCGCACTTCGGGGCCGGCGACGTCCTCGAGCGCGGCGAGCATCTCGGCGACGGTCGCGTTGAGCGCGGGCAGGTTGAGCGCGAGGCGGCCGCCGAGCTGCTCGACGCTCGCCTCGTAGACGGCGATCAGACCTTCGACGGTGCGCGCCGCCGACGTCAACGGATGCGAAACATCGGGCGAAACCGGGCAGATCGCCTCGACGCCGGCGAGCGGCTCGCGCACGATCCCCGAGAAGAACGACGACGCGGCGCCGTTCGGGCGGCCCGGGCGCACGGTCACCGTCATCAATCGCGCCGAGCGCCCGTCGACGTAGCCTTTCCTCGCGTAGTCGGCGATCAGGTGCTCGCACATCAGCTTGTGGGTTCCGTACGAGGTCTTCGGCGCGGGCAAGGTGTCGTCGCCGACGAGCGGCTGCAACGGCGCCGACGGGTCGGGGCCGAACACCGCGACCGAGCTCGAGAAGACGAGCCGCGCCGGCCTGCCGCCGCGGCCGTTCGCCGCGCGCAACGCGTCGAGCAGGGCGCGCGTGGTGTCGAGGTTCGAGCGCAGGCCGAGGTCGAAGTCGGCCTCGCATTCGCCCGACACCGCCGAGGCGAGATGGAAGACGCCGTCGAAGCCTTCGCGGCCGAGCGAATCGCACTGCTCGGCGAGCGCGCCGACGCGCGTCTCGACCCGCGGCTCGCGCGCGAGCTCGGTGCGCGGCGCGACCTGGTCGGCGAGGACGATGCGCTCGATCGCAGTGCCGCCGAGACGGCCGCGCGCGAGCAAGGCGGCGGCGAGGCGCGAGCCGATGAAGCCGCCCCCGCCGGTGATCAGGATCTTCATGTGCGCGGGCTCCCTTGCCGGCGACGATCGTAGCGCGGCCCGGGTTGCCGACGTCGCGGCTCTACCGGTGTGCCCTCATGGCGGCTCGCCCGTGCCTCGCCATACTTCGCCGGCGCGGCGGCAGGTCGCGCGCGTTGCGACACGTCCATGGCCAGCGTCACGATCCAGGCGGTGAAGAAGAGCTTCGGCGAGACCGCCGTGCTCCACGGCGTCGACATCGACATCGCCGACGGCTCGTTCACCGTGCTGGTCGGTCCGTCGGGCTGCGGCAAGTCGACCCTCTTGCGCATGATCGCCGGCCTCGAGGAGATCAGCTCGGGCGAGATCCGCATCGGCGACCGGCGCGTCAACGACGTGCCGCCGAAAGAGCGCGACATCGCGATGGTGTTCCAGAACTACGCGCTCTACCCGCACATGACCGTGCGCCAGAACCTCGCCTTCTCGCTCATGCTGGCGAAGAAGGACAAGGCGACGATCGAGCAGAAGGTCGGCCGTGCTGCCGAGATCCTGGCGCTGTCGGCGCTGATGGCCCGCTATCCGCGCCAGCTCTCGGGCGGCCAGCGCCAGCGCGTCGCGATGGGCCGGGCGATCGTCCGCGACCCGCAGGTCTTCCTCTACGACGAGCCGCTTTCCAACCTCGACGCCAAGCTGCGCGTCGCGATGCGCAGCGAGTTGAAGGAGCTGCACCAGCGCCTGAAGACGACCTCGGTCTACGTCACCCACGACCAGATCGAGGCGATGACGATGGGCGACCGGATCGTCGTCATGAAGGACGGGCGGATCGAGCAGGTCGGCTCGCCGCTCGACCTCTACGACCACCCGACCAACGTCTTCGTCGCCGGCTTCATCGGCTCGCCGGCGATGAACTTCGTGCCGGCGACGCTGCGCCGCAACGGCGGCGAGTCGAGCCTTCTTCTCGATGACGGCACGCGCATCGGCGCCCCGGTCGGCGCCGGTGGCAGCGACGGCCAGCCGGTCGTTCTCGGCACCCGGCCCGAGCACCTGCGCCTGGCGAGCGAAGGCGGCATCGCGACCCGCGTCGTCGTCATGGAGCCGACCGGCGCCGACACCTTCGTCGCCTGCCGCCACGGCTCGACCGACATGGCCGCGGTCTTCCGCGAGCGCCACGACTTCGCGCCCGGCAGCACGATCCATTTGATGCCCGACCTCGCCCGCGCGCATCTGTTCGATGCCGGCAGCGGCGTTCGCCTCGCCGCCTAGGCGATCGAGCACGGCGCGGGCGAGACTTTTCCTTTTTGACGACGAACCATCGAAAACAGGAGACCAGCGATGAGCGATACACCCTTCAACCGCCGCAAGTTCCTCGAAAGCTCGGCCGGCGCTGCCGCCGTCGCCGGAATCGGAACCGGTTCGGCGCTCTTTGCGCCGCTCGCGAGCGCGCAGACCATCGCCTTCAAGCCCGAGAAGGGCGCGACACTGCGCGTCCTGCGCTGGAGCCGCTTCGTCCAGGGCGACATCGACGCCTACATGGTCAATGTCAAGAAGTTCATCGACAAGACCGGCATCCCGGTGCGCGTCGACAACGAGGGCTGGGAAGACGTGCGCCCGAAGGCGGCGGTGGCGGCCAACACCGGCGCCGGCCCCGACATCATCCTGTCGACCAACGACGACGCCAATCTCTACCCGGAGAAGCTCCTCGACTGCACCGACCTGTGCGAATACCTGGGCAAGAAGTACGGCGGCTGGTATCCGGCCTGCGAGGCCTACCTGCGGCCCGACGGCAAGCACTGGCTCGGGGTGCCGCTCGGTTCCGCCGGCGCGATGATGGTCTACCGCGAGAGCATGCTGAAAGCGGCCGGAATCGACACGTTCCCGAAGAACACCGACGACTTTCTCAAGATGTTCAAGGCGCTCCACGCCAAGGGCACGCCCGGCGGCATGGCGCTCGGCAATGCCACCGGCGACAGCGGCTGGACGCACTGGCTGATGTGGGCCTTCGGCGGCGCGATCGTCGACAAGAGCAACAAGGTGACGATCGACAGCCCGCAGACGATCAAGGCCCTCGAATACGCGAAGGAGCTCTACCCGACGTTCATTCCGGGCACGCTGTCGTGGCTGGACCCGAACAACAACAAGGCCTTCCTCGATGGCCAGATTTCGGTCACCAACAACGGCATTTCGATCTACGTCGCGGCCAAGAACTCGACCGACCCGAAGGTCAAGGAGATGGCGGCCGACATCAACCACGCCCCGTTTCCTGTCGGACCCGTCGGCGTGCCGACCGAGTACCACCTGTTCTTCAACCAGATGATCATGAAGTACACGAAGTACCCGCAGGCCGCCAAGGAGTTCCTGCGCTTCATGATGGAGCGCGAGCAGTTCGACCCCTGGCTGCAGGGCTCCGGCGGCTACGTGTCGCAGCCGCTGCGCGCCTACGAGGCGAACCCGATCTGGACCTCGGATCCGAAGAACACGCCGTACCGCGACGCGACCAAGAACCTGCGTCCGGCCGGCTACGCGGGCAGGCTCGGCTACGCCTCGGCCGGCGCCATGGCCGACTTCATCGTCGCCAACATGGTGGCCGAAGCAGCGAGCGGGGCGAAGACGCCGAAGGAAGCCGCCGAGCGGGCGCAGAAGCGCGCCGAGCGCTATTACAAGGTTTGACGACGCCCTGCGGGCGACGTCAGCACCGGCCTCGTTCGAGGGATCGCGCAACGCTTCGCTTGCGCGTCCCTCAACTCGGCCTCGGCTCGCATTCGCGAGCCGTCGCCTCTTTTGAACCATGACCTTTCTCGAACGACTGCAGAACAACCGCAACGCGCTCGGGCTGCTGTTCATGCTCCCGGCGGTGGTGCTGCTGCTGCTGTTCCTGACGTATCCGCTCGGCCTCGGCGTCTGGCTCGGCTTCACCGACGCCAAGGTCGGCCGGGCGGGCGAGTGGGTCGGACTCGAGAACTACGAGTTTCTCTGGGGCGATGCCGTGACGCGGCTCGCGCTCTTCAACACGATCTTCTACACCGTCGTGGCGAGCGTCATCAAGTTCGCGCTCGGCCTCTGGCTGGCGCTCCTGCTGAACCGCAACATCCGCTTCAAGACCTTCTTTCGCGCCGTCATCCTCTTGCCCTACATCGTGCCGACGGCGCTCTCGGCGATCGCTTTCTGGTGGATCTACGACGCCCAGTTCTCGATCATCAGCTGGATGCTGGTCAAGATGGGGTTGATCGACCAGTACATCGATTTCCTCGGCGACCCGTGGCACGCGCGCCTCTCGGTGATCGCGGCCAACATCTGGCGCGGCGTCCCGTTCGTGGCGATCACGCTCCTCGCCGGCCTGCAGACGATCTCGCCCTCGTACTACGAAGCCTCGGCGATCGACGGCGCATCGCGCTGGCAGCAGTTCCGCCACGTCACGCTGCCGCTGCTGACGCCGATCATCGCCGTCGTCATGACCTTCTCGGTGCTGTTCACCTTCACCGACTTCCAGCTGATCTACGTCATCACCCGCGGCGGCCCGCTCAACGCAACCCACCTGATGGCAACACTCTCTTTCCAGCGCGCGATCTCCGGTGGCGCGCTCGGCGAAGGCGCGGCGATCTCGATCGCAATGGTGCCGTTCCTGCTCGCCGCGATCATGTTCAGCTACTTCGGGCTGCAGCGACGCGCCTGGCAGCAAGGAGGGCAGGACAAGTGAGCGGCGCGATCGCCGATGGCCGCGCACCGGTACCGGCCAAGCCGCCGGCGAGCGAGAGCGTCGGCATGGCCTACCTCGAGACGCCGTCGCGCAAGCTCGTGACGATCTACCTGCCGCTGATCGTCTTCCTGATCGTGCTGCTGTTCCCGTTCTACTGGATGGCGATCACGTCCGTGAAGCCCGACCCCGAGCTGCTCTCGCGCACCGGCAACCCGTTCTGGGTGATCGCGCCGACCCTCACCCACTTCGACAAGCTGCTCTTCCATACCTCGTACCCGGCGTGGATGTGGAACACGGTGCTCGTCTCCGTCGTCGCGACCTTCTTCTCGCTGGCGTGCTCGGTGTTTGCGGCGTACGCGATCGAGCGGTTGCGCTTCTCGGGTGCCAAGCAAGTCGGGCTGTCGATCTTCCTCGCCTACCTGGTGCCGCCCTCGATCCTCTTCATCCCGCTCGCGGCGATCGTCTTTCAGCTCGGCCTGTTCGACACGCGCTGGGCGCTGATCCTCACCTATCCGACCTTCCTGATCCCGTTCGCGACGTGGCTCCTGATGGGCTACTTCCGCTCGATCCCGTTCGAGCTCGAGGAGTGCGCGCTGATCGACGGCGCAAATCGCTGGCAGATCCTGACCAAGATCGTCCTGCCGCTCGCGGTACCGGGCCTGATTTCCGCTGGCATCTTCGCTTTCACGCTGTCGTGGAACGAGTTCATCTACGCGCTGACCTTCGTCTCGTCGTCCGAGATCAAGACGGTGCCGGTCGGCGTCGTCACCGAGCTGGTCGAGGGCGACGTCTACCATTGGGGGCCGCTCATGGCAGGCGCCTTGCTCGGCTCGCTGCCGGTGGCGTTCATCTACTCGTTCTTCGTCGAGTACTACGTCTCCGGGCTGACGGGGTCGGTGAAGGAATAGCAGCAAGGAAGGCGCGATGAGCGAGCCGAGGAAAGCGAAGAAGCGCCCGCAGGACCTGCGCAGCCAGCAGTGGTTCGGCCGCATGGATCGCGACGGCTTCGTCTACCGCAGCTGGGTCAAGGGCAAGGGCGTTCCCGACGACCAGTTCGACGGCCGCCCGGTGATCGGCATCTGCAACACCTTCAGTGAGCTGACGCCGTGCAACTCGCATTTCCGCAGCCTCGCCGAGCAGGTCAAGATCGGGGTCTACGAGGCGGGCGGCTTTCCGCTCGAGTTCCCGGTGATGTCGCTCGGCGAGACGATGCTGAGGCCGACCGCGATGCTCTATCGCAACCTCGCCAGCATGGACGTCGAGGAGTCGATCCGCGGCAATCCGATCGACGGCGTCGTGCTGCTGATGGGCTGCGACAAGACGACGCCGGCGCTGATGATGGGCGCGGCGAGCGCCGACCTGCCGACGATCGGCGTCTCCGGCGGCCCGATGCTGAACGGCAAGTGGCGCGGCCACGAGCTCGGCTCGGGTACCAGCGTGTGGAGCATGAGCGAGCAGGTGCGCGCGGGCACGCTGCGCCTGCAGGACTTCCTCGAGGCCGAGAGCTGCATGAGCCGCAGCCACGGTCACTGCATGACGATGGGGACGGCGAGCACGATGGCGAGCATGGTCGAGGCGCTCGGCGTCGGCCTGCCCGGCAACGCCGCCTATCCCGCGGTCGACGGCCGGCGCAACGTCATCGCGAGGAGCGCGGGGCGTCGCATCGTCGAGATGGTCCACGAGGACCAGAAGCTGTCGCAGATCCTGACTCGGCAGGCGTTCGAGAATGCGATCGTCACGCTGGCAGCGATCGGCGGCTCGACCAATGCCGTCATCCATCTGATCGCGATCGCCGGGCGGATCGGCGTCGAGCTCGACATCGACGACTTCGATCGGCTGGCGAGCCACCTGCCGTGCCTCGTCAACCTCCAGCCCTCGGGCGAGCACCTGATGGAGGACTTCTGCTACGCCGGCGGCCTGCCCGCGGTGATGAAGGAGATCCGCTCGCTGCTCCACCTCGACGCAGCGACCGCGAGCGGCAGGACGATCGGCGACAACATCGCCGACGCCGAGAACTTCAACGCCGCGGTGATCAAGACGGTCGCGGCGCCGTTCAAGGCCGAGGCCGGCATCGCGGTGCTGCGCGGCAACCTCGCGCCGCGCGGCGCGATCATCAAGCCGAGCGCGGCGACGCCGGCGCTGATGGTCCACCGCGGCCGCGCTGTCGTATTCGAGAGCGCCGACGACTTCCATTCCCGCATCGACGACGACAGTCTCGACATCGACGAGACCTGCATCATGGTGCTGCGCAACTGCGGCCCGAAGGGCTACCCGGGGATGGCCGAGGTCGGCAACATGCCGCTGCCGCCGAAGGTGCTGAAGAAGGGCATCACCGACATGGTCCGCATCAGCGACGCGCGCATGAGCGGTACGGCCTACGGCACGGTGGTTCTGCACACCGCGCCCGAGGCCGCTGACGGCGGCCCGCTGGCCGCCGTGCGCAGCGGCGACTTCATCGAGCTCGACGTCCCGAAGCGGCGCCTCCATCTCGACATCTCCGACGCCGAGCTCGCCGCGCGGATGAAGTCGTGGCGGCGCCCCGAGCCGCCGCTCGCCGGCGGCTACTGGAAGCTCTACGTCGACCATGTCCTGCAGGCCGATCGCGGCGCCGATCTCGACTTCCTCGTCGGCTGTCGCGGTTCCTTCGTTCCGCGCGACAACCACTGAAACGAGTGGCCCGCCCGTGCTCGCGCGCACTGGCCGCGGACGCCATCGGCGCAGCAAGTTCCTACAGGAACTGCGGGCCGAATCCGACGCCGCGCGGAGGGTGCGCTTGCCATGATTCCCGGGTCACGACGACCCTAGGAGACATGGATGCTTTCCAAACTCAGAACCCTGTCCGTTCTGGTCGCGGCCTCTGCGACCATGTCGATCGCCGCGGCGGCAGCCGTGGTCGACGTCCGCATCGCCCCGCCGCCGCTGCACCATGAAGTCGTTCCCGCGACACGCGAGGGCTATGTCTGGACTCCGGGCTACTGGGACTGGCGCAGCCAGCAGCACGTCTGGGTGAGCGGGCACTGGCAGCGCGCACGCCATGGCTACCACTACCGCAATCCGGAGTGGGCGCAGGAAGGCGACCACTGGCGTCTGACCCGCGGCGGCTGGGACCGCGACCACGACGGCGTTCCCGACGCCGTCGACCACCATCCCGACAACCCGCGCCGTCCCTGACGGCGGCGCCAGCGGCTGAGCGCTCAGAAACCCGAGCCCGGCTGCTGCAGAAACGCGAGCTCCTCTGCCGTCGAACGGCGTCCGAGGATGTCGTTGCGATGCGGGAAGCGTCCGAAGCGCTCGATGATCGCGCGGTGGCGCAGCGCGTAATCGAGATACGACTGCTGGCCGGGATCGCTCGCGACGAGGCGCTTGAGCAGCCGGATCGCCTCGTCCTGCATCGCCAAACCCTCGGCGTGCTCATAAGGCAGGTAGACGAAGCCGCGCATGAAGGTGGCGAGCTCCTCGTCTTGGCGCAAGCCCACCATCCGGCTCGCCGCGGCGAGCGCGCGCCGGTCGCCCGCGAACGCGCGTGGCGTGCCGCGATACGCGTTGCGCGTGAACTGGTCGAGCAGGAGCACGTGTGCGAGCGCGGACGGCGCGGCTTCGCTCCAGCCCTCGAGCTCGCCGCGCAGCGCGCGCTCGATCTGGGCGCCGAAGCGCTCGCGGATCCCGGCATCGAACGCATCGTCCTTGGCGAACCAGGCCTTGCGCGCGCCGCCGCGCTCGCTGCTTTCCGGCGCGCCGAACCAGAAGTCGATGACGGCATCGACCTCGCTGGGCGCGGCGCTGGTCATCGACGCTCCGCCGAGAGCCGGCGCGGATGGATCTCGACCGAGCGCGTTCCGTCGCCCACCCAGACGATGCCGTCCTGCCGGTTGATCTGCAGCTGCATGGTGCGCTCGGCCAGCAAGGAGAGGGCCCGGCTCTGCTCGGAAGGGACCAGCCACGCGTCGACATTGCCGGCGCGGTCGGCGCGGCCCGCGAGGCCCGCCCACCAGGCGGTGGCATTGCTGCCGAAAGCGTAGACGCCGACGCGCTCGGCGCGGCCGCTCGCTTTCGTCACTCGCCGCTCCTCCGGCTGGCCGACCTCGATCCAGTCGACGATGCGGCCGGTCAGGTCGCGGCGCCAGAGCTCGGGCTCGTCGGGATCCCACATGCCCTTGGCGAACTCGAGCGCGCCGTTGCGCTCGTCGGCGGCGACGTTGAGCGCGAACGCGAGCAGCCGCACCATCATCCGCTCGTCGGTCTCGGACGGATGGCGCGCTAGCGTCACCTGGCGGTCGAGGTAGACCGCGCGGTCGACGTCGGCGAGCTGCACGGCGGCCTTGCAGACGGTCGCTTTCAGGGCCATCGGCCGACTGTGCCATAGCACGCCACAATCGTGGCTTCAACGACAGAACGGGTCGCTCATGAGCATGAAGAAGTCCGATCTGGACAAGCTCCTCGCGCGCAAGATCGGCGGGCAGTTGAAGTCGGCGGAAACCCCGGGCCGCTTCGCGCAAGGCGCGGCCGCGGTTCCCGATCGGCGCGAGCAGCGCCGCCTCGACGCCGCCGCGGGCTTGGTGCCGTTCGCCTGCAAGCTGCCGGCGACGCTCGCCGCGACCTTGCGCGAGAAGAGCGCCGGCCGACCCGACGGCATCAACGGCCTCGTCGCCGAGCTGCTGCAGAAGGCGCTGAAGTGAGCGTCGCGGCGAGCGCATGAGCAGCGGCGACTTCGACCTGTTCATCATCGGCGCCGGCAGCGCCGGCGTCCGTGCCGGGCGGCTGGCCGCGCAGCGCGGCGCGCGCGTCGCCGTCGCCGAGGACGCCGCGCTCGGCGGCACCTGCGTCAACCTCGGCTGCATCCCGAAGAAGCTCTACAGCTTCGCGGCGCATTACAGCGAGAGCTTCGAGGAAGCAGCGGGATTCGGCTGGAACGTCGGTCGCTCGAGCTTCGACTGGGAGGCTCTGAAGGCGAATCGGCGGGTCGAGATCGCGCGCCTGAACGGCATCTACGGCCAGCTCCTCGAAGGCGCCGGTGCGAGCATCGTGCGCGGTCGCGCGCGCATCGCCGGCCCGCACGAGGTCGAGATCGGCGGTGCTCGCCATCGCGCCGAGCGCATCGTCGTCGCGACCGGCAGCTGGCCGGTTGCCGCCGACGTCCCGGGCGGCGAGCGCGCGATCAGCTCGAACGAGATCTTCGACCTCGCGCGCTTCCCGCAACGCCTCGTCGTCATCGGTGGCGGCTACATCGCGTGCGAGTTCGCGTCGATCTTCAACGGCCTCGGCGCGCGCGTCAGCCAGCTCTGCCGCAGGGACCAGGTCTTGCGCGGCTTCGACCTCGACGTCCGCAACTTCGTCGCCGCCGAGATGGCCAAGAAGGGCGTCGAGATCCGCATCGGCACCAAGATGCGGGCGCTCGAGGACGCCGGCGGCGGGGCAACGCGCGTCGTCCTCACCGACGGCAGCTCGATCGAGGCCGACACCGTGCTCTGCGCGACCGGCCGCGTCCCCAGCACGGCGGGTCTCGGGCTCGAGACCATCGGCGTCGCGCTCGACGTCAACGGCGCCGTCGTCGTCGATGAGCGCTATCGCACCAGCGTGCCGAGCATCTATGCGGTCGGCGACGTCATCGATCGCGTCCAGCTGACGCCGGTCGCGCTCGCCGAGGCGATGGCGCTCGTCGACGACCTGTTCGGCGGCGCCGGCCGCAGCGTCGACTATCTGCACGTCCCGACCGCCGTCTTCACCCATCCCAACATCGGCTCGATCGGCCTCTCGGAGAGCGACGCGCGCGGCCGCTTCGAGAAAATTCGCGTCTACCGGTCCGAGTTCAGGCCGCTGCGCCATACCTTGTCCGCGAGCAGCGAACGGACGCTGATGAAGCTCGTCGTCGACGACGCCAACGACCGCGTGATCGGCCTGCACATGGTCGGCGCCGATGCCGGCGAGACGATCCAGGGCTTCGCGGTCGCGATGAAGGCGGGCGCGACCAAGGCCGTCTTCGACGCCACGCTCGGCATCCATCCGACCGCAGCCGAGGAGTTCGTGACGATGCGCGAATCCGCGGTGGCATGATCGTTGCCCTTACCCGCCATCCAGCCATGAATCGAATCATTCCCCATCCCGCCGCGCTTCGCGTCGCGCTTGCCGCGGCCGCGCTCGGCGCGATGCTCGGCGCCGGCGCCGCCGAGAAGACCAAGCCGGCATCGACGAAGAAGAGCGATGCGGTCCTCACGCCCGAACAGCTGCGCGACTGCCTCGACAAGGAAGCGCGCAAGAACAAGGCGACCGATGCGGCGCTGAAGGTGAAGGCCGAGATCGCGGCGGAGAAGGCGGCGATCGATCGCAGCGGCACGGCGCTCGGCGATGAGGCGACGACGCTCGATCGCACCAGCGAAGACGCGGTCAACGCCTACAACGCCAAGATCGACGAGCGCAACACGCAGATCGAGGCCTACGAGGCGAAGGTCGCTGCCTACAACAAGGACACTGCGGCGGTACGCGCCCTCGAGGACGCCTATGCGAAGACCTGCAGCAACCGCCGCTACGACGACCGCGACCTGAGCGACATCCAACGCAACAAGAAATGACGAATCCGCTGCTGGTGCCCTGGACCGGGCCGTTCGGTCTGCCGCCGTTCGCGCAGGTGCGCGCCGAGCACTTCGCACCGGCCTTCGCCGTGGCGATGCGCGAGCATCTCGCCGAGCTCGACGCGATCGCCAGCCAGCGCGACGCGCCGACGTTCGCCAACACGATCGCCGCGTTCGACTGCTCGGGCCGCAACTTCGCCCGCGTCGGGGCGCTCTTTCACAACCTGACGTCGAGCGAAACGTCGCCGGCGCTGCAGGAGGTCGAGCGCGAGATGGCGCCCCTGCTCGCCGGCCACGACAGCCGCGTCTACAGCCATGCCGAGTTGTTCGCGCGCATCGACGCGCTGCATTCCAGTCGCGACGAATCCGATCTCGACGACGAGCAGCGCCGCCTCCTCGAGCGCTTTCACCTCGACTTCGTCCGCAACGGCGCCCGGCTCGCGCTCTCGGCGCAGGCAAGGCATGCGGCGGTGCGGCAGCGGCTCGCCGAGCTGGAGACGCGGTTCGGCCAGAACGTCCTGGCCGACGAGAGCGCGTACCAGCTCGTCCTTCGCGGCGAGGCGGACTTCGCCGGCTTGCCGGACTTCGTCCGCGCTGCGGCCCGCCAGGCGGCCGCCGAGCGCGGCATCGCCGGCGGCGCGGTGATCACACTCTCGCGTTCGCTGATCGTGCCGTTTCTGACCTACTCGGAGCGGCGCGACTTGCGCGAGGCGGCATGGCGCGCCTGGACGACGCGCGGCGAGCATCCGGGCGCCAGCGACAACCGCCAGATCGCGGCCGAGATCCTGCAACTTCGCCTCGACCAGGCGCGCCTGCACGGCTACCAGAGCTACGCCGACTTCGCCCTTGCCGACACGATGGCGCAGAGTCAACCCGCGGTCATGACGCTGCTCGCGCGCGTCTGGGAGCCTGCACGGGCGCGTGCCGAAGAAGAACGCGAGGCGCTGGCGGCGCTTGCGCTCTCGCGCGGCGAAAGCACCGCGATCGAGCCGTGGGACTGGCTCTTCTATGCCGAGAAGGTGCGCCAGGTCCGCTTCGATCTCGACGACGCCGAGGTCAAGCCCTACTTCGCGCTCGAAGCGATGGTCGCCGCCGCGTTCGATTGCGCATCGCGGTTGTTCGGAGTCTCGTTCGTGCCCCGGCCCGACATCGGCGCCTATCACGCCGACGTTCGCGTCTATGAGGTTCATCGCGCGGGCGGTCCGATCGGCCTGTTCTTGCACGACAACTTCGCCCGCCCGACCAAGCGTAGCGGCGCCTGGATGAGCGAGTACAGGATGCAGTCGAGGAACGGCGGTGACGGCGCTGCTCCGGTGCTGCCGATCATCGTCAACAACAACAACTTCGCGAAAGCGGCGCCCGGCGAGCCGACGTTGCTCAGCTTCGACGACGCGCGCACGCTCTTCCACGAGTTCGGCCACGGTCTGCACGGGCTGCTTTCGAACGTCCGCTACGAGCGGCTTTCCGGCACCAGCGTGCTGCGCGACTTCGTCGAGCTGCCGTCGCAGATCTTCGAGCACTGGGTCGAGGAGCCCGGGGTGCTGAAGCGCCATGCGCGCCACCACCGCAGCGGCGAGCCGATTCCTGACGCATTGATCGCCAAGCTGCAGCGCGCGCGCCACTTCAATCAGGGCTTCGAGACCGTCCGCTACGCCGCATCGGCACTGGTCGACATGGCGATCCACGCCCGCACGGCGAGCGAGCCGGTCGACGTCGTCGCCTTCGAGCGTGCCGAGCTCGAGCGGATTGGGCTTCCCGACGGCACCGGCGTGAACCATCGCCTGGTCCATTTCAAGCATCTGTTTTCCGGTGGCTACGCGGCCGGCTACTACGTCTACCTCTGGGCCGAGGTGCTCGACGCCGACGGCTTCGAGGCGTTCGTCGAGGCCGGCGATGCCTTCGATCCCGGGGTCGCTCGCCGCCTGGCGCGCTTCATCTACGCGTCTGGCAACTCGATCGAGCCGGGCGCGGCGTATCGCGCCTTCCGCGGCCGGGCGGCGCAGCCGGAGCCGATGCTCAGGCAACGCGGCCTGCTCGAGGCCGTCGAGACCTGAGCGCGGTCAGGCGCTATTCGCCTGGCGCCTGCTCGGCAGGCTCGGCTGCGGCCTCGGTCGTCGTTGCCGCGAAGTCGCCGGCGAGAGCCGGAAACAGGCGGTGCAGCGCGGCGATGAAGACGGCGAAGTCGATCGGCTTGGTCCAGTAGTCGACGAAGCCGCTCGCCAGGCCGCGCTCGATGTCTTCCTGCATCGCGTTGGCCGAGAGGGCGACGCAAGGAATCGACCGCGTGCGGGCATCGGCGCGCAGCCGCCGCATCACCTCGTAGCCGTCGAAGTCGGGAAGCTGGAGGTCGACCAGGATGAGGTCGGGGCGCAGTGCTGCGGCACGCTCGACGCCTGCGGCGCCGGTCGGTTCCGAGACGATTGCGAGGCCGCCGATGCTCGTCACGAGCTCCTCGACGAGGAGGACATTGACGTGGTTGTCCTCGATGTAGAGGATCGTGCCGACGTCGCCCTCGGACCGCCGCCCGCCGCTGCCGAGCTGCAGCGGAGGCGCGACGCGGCGGGTCGCGGCAGCGTCGGCCGCGGGCGCGCGCGCAGCGGGCAGCGTGACGCGAAACGCCGTGCCTTCGCCGACCCGGCTGTCGACGTCGATGCGGCCGCCCATGCCGTCGACGAGCGACTTGACGATCGTGAGGCCGATGCCGGTGCCTTCGATCCCCTCGCTTTCGACGCCGAAGCGGTTGAACGGCTCGAACAGGCTGGCGACCTGCTCGGCGCGCAGCCCGCGGCCGGTGTCGCGCACCGTCAGCGTCGCCTCGCCTTCGCTCGCGCAGGCATCGACGACGACCCTGCCGCCGGGTCGGTTGTACTTGATCGCGTTCGACACCAGGTTGATCAGCACCTGGCGCAGGCGAGTCGGGTCGGCGTTCGCGACCCCCTCGGAGCGATCGACCCCGACCTCGACGTGGTGCTGCTCGGCGAGCGAGTGCAGCAACGGCAGCGACTGGCGGACGAGCTCGCCGAGGTCGACCGGCTGCAGCGAGAGGCGGATCTCGCCTGCCTCGAGGCCGGACAGGTCGAGGACGTCGTTGATCAGCGAGAGCAGGTGGTCGCCGGCGTCGCGGATGTGCTCGAGCTTGGCGAGCTGGGCGGCTTGCCCCGACTGGCGTGCCTCGATCTGCAGCAGCTGGGTGAAGCCGAGCACCGCATTGAGCGGCGTCCTGAGCTCGTGGCTCATGCGAGAAAGGAATTGCGATTTGGCGTGGATCTCGCGCTCGGCGAGCGCTGCCTGCTGGCGCGCGAGCTCGGCGCCTTTG
>DASXLD010000121.1:0-19808 GCA_036496385.1 Caldimonas sp.
TCGTGGTGTAAGCGAGCGCTGCTCGAGCACCGAGTGCGCATGAACGACACCCAGTCGCACTCGGTGGTCGAAAAGCTCCGCCTGCTCTCACCGTGGCTCGAGCCGGGCGGCGCGGCGCTGGTCGCGCCGCCGCCGCGCGAGCTGCCGCCCGGGCTCGTGGCGCTCCTGCAGCCGCCGTACGCCGTCCTGCAAGCGCCGGCCGCGGTCGCGTACAAGCAGTGGCCGATCGCCCATTGGCGCGAGCTCGTCGAGGCCCTGCTCGCCCGCGGCCTGCAGGTCGTGCTGACGGGAGCGCCGTCGGCGCTCGACCGCTCGGTCGTCGATGCGGTGCGAAGCGGGTTCGCCGCCGACCGGGTGGTCGATGCCGCCGGCGCGATCGACCTGCCTCAGGTCGGCGCGCTGCTGCGCGGCGCCGCCGTCTACATCGGCGGTGACACCTCGATCACGCACCTCGCGGCGGCGTGCGACCTCCCGGTCGTCGCCCTCTACGGGCCGATCGATCCGCGCTACTTCGGTCCCTGGCCGGCGAACGAGACGCTCGTGGTTCCCTACGTGTCGCACGCCCTCGTGCAGCACGCCGGCAAGGTGACCGTCCTGCAGGGGACGCCGCCGTGCGTGCCGTGCAACCGCGCCGGCTGCCACGACCGCAACGACAGCGTCAGCGTCTGCCTGCTGACGATGCGATCGGCGCGCGTCGTCGCCGAGGTCGACCGCAGCCTCGGCCGTGGCGTCGTCGCTGAACGACAATGAGGCGATGAGCAGAGGAGATCGCAACGACAAGGGAGCGGCGCGACGCCGGCCGGTCAAGGCCGTCATCCTCGCCGGCGGCTACGGCAGCCGGCTCGCCGAGGAGACCAACCTCAAGCCCAAGCCGATGATCGAGATCGGCGGCCGGCCGATCCTCTGGCACATCCTCAAGATCTATTCGGCCGGCGGCGTCAACGACTTCGTGATCTGCTGCGGCTACAAGGGCTACGTGATCAAGGAGTACTTCGCCAACTACTTCCTGCACATGTCCGACGTCACCTTCGACATCGCGAACAACCGCATGGAGGTGCACCAGAAGAACGCCGAGCCCTGGCGAGTCACGCTGGTCGACACCGGCGAGGACTCGATGACCGGCGGGCGTCTGCGCCGCGTGCGCGATTACGTCGCCGACGAGGAGTGCTTCTGCTTCACCTACGGCGACGGCGTTGCCGACATCGACGTCGCCGCGGCGCTCGCGTTTCACCGCGCGCACGGCAAGCAGGCGACCGTGACCGCGGTCCAGCCGCCCGGTCGCTACGGCGCGCTGATGCTCGAGGGCGAGCGCGTCGCCGGCTTCATCGAGAAGCCGCGCGGCGACGGCGGCCTCATCAACGGTGGCTTCTTCGTCCTCTCGCCGCGAGTGATCGACCGCATCGCCGGCGATGCGACGAGCTGGGAGGCCGAGCCGCTCGCGGGCCTGGCGAAGGACGGCGAGCTGATGGCGTATGTCCACGCCGGCGTCTGGCAGCCGATGGACACGCTGCGCGAGCGCAACCTCCTCGAAGAGCTGTGGCAGTCGGGCCGCGCGCCTTGGAAGCGGTGGTGAGCGATCGTCGGTCCGCGACCTCGACGCTGCCGGCGGCCGCAGGCGCCCCGGATCCGACGTTCTGGCGCGGCAAGCGCGTTCTTCTCACCGGCCACACCGGCTTCAAGGGCGCGTGGCTCGCGCTCTGGCTGCAGCGGCTCGGCGCCGACGTCACCGGGCTCGCGCTCGCTCCGGCGCGGCCGAGCCTGTACGAGCTTGCCGGCCTCGACAACGCCATCGCGAGCCAGATCGCCGACCTCCGCGACGCGGCCGCCGTCGCGCGCGTCGTTCGCGAGGCGCGGCCCGAGATCGTCTTTCATCTCGCGGCGCAGGCGCTGGTGCGGGCGAGCTATCGCGAGCCGCTCGCGACCTTCGCGACCAACGCGATGGGGACGGCGCACCTGCTCGAAGCGCTGCGCAGCGGCGACGTCGTTCGTGTCACCGTCGTCGTCACGACCGACAAGGTGTACTGCAATCGCGAGTGGATCTACCCCTACCGCGAGGACGACGCCCTCGGTGGCCACGATCCGTACAGCGCTAGCAAGGCGGCGGCCGAGCTCATCGCGGCAAGCTACCGCAGCGCGTTCCTGCGCGAGCGCGGCACCGCGCTCGCGACCGCGCGCGCCGGCAACGTCATCGGCGGCGGCGACTGGTCCGAGGACCGGCTGATTCCCGACGCGGTTCGCGCCTGGTCGAGCGGCGCCGTGCTGCGCGTGCGCCGCGCCGACGCGGTGCGGCCGTGGCAGCACGTGCTGGATCCGCTCGCCGGCTACCTGCGCCTCGCCGCGGCGCTGTGGCAGTCGCCCGAGCTCGCCGACGCCTACAACTTCGGGCCGCGCACCGACGAGGCGGCGAGCGTCGGCGACGTGGTCCGACTCGCGCGCGCTGCCTACGGCAGCGGCGACTGGCGCGACGAGACCGAGGCCGGCGCACCGCACGAAGCGGGCCGCCTCGCACTCGAGGTCGCACGCGCGCGCGACGTGCTCGGCGTGACGCCACGCTGGCCGCTCGCCGAAGCGGTCGAGCGAACGATGCGCTGGTACCGCCGGCTCGGCGACGGCGCGTCGGCGGCGTCGCTCTGCGGCGAGGATATCGACGCGCACGAGCACGCGGCCGCCGCGATCGTCGCACCGGCCGCGGCGACGGGAAGCACGCCGTGAGCAGGCTGCTGGTCGAGGAGACGTCGATCGCCGGCCTGCGGCGCGTTCGTCGCCAGCCGGTCGGCGACGCGCGCGGCTTTCTCGTCCGCCTGTTCTGTGCCGACGAGCTGCGCGACGCCGGCTGGACCGTGCCGGTCGCGCAAGTCAACCAGACCCGCACCGCGCAGCGCGGCAGCGTGCGCGGGCTGCACTACCAGCGTCCGCCGCACGCCGAGACCAAGCTCGTCCATTGCCTGCGCGGCGAAGTCTTCGACGTCGCCGTCGACCTGCGCCGCGGCTCGCCGACGTTTCTGCGCTGGCACGCCGAGCGGCTGAGCGCCGACAACGGTGTCGCCTTGCTCATCCCGGAGGGCTTCGCCCACGGCCTGCAGACGCTCACCGACGACGTCGACATGCTGTACTGCCATTCGGCCGCGTATGCGGCGGACTTCGAAGAAGGCCTTCATCCGCGCGAGCCGCGCCTCGCGATCGATTGGCCGCTGCCGATCGGCGCGCTCTCGCCGCGCGACGACGCCCAGCCATTTCTCGGCGCCGCGTTCGACGGGATCGCCGCGTGAAGTGTCGCCACTGCGCCGCCGAGCTCGAGCGCGTCTGCCTCGACCTCGGCAGTGCGCCGCCCTCGAACGCCTATCTCACCGAGGCGGCGTTGCGCGCGCCCGAGGTCTGGTATCCGTTGCGCCTGCTCGTCTGCGAGCGTTGCTGGCTGGTGCAGACCGAAGACCACGCCGGCCGCGACGACCTGTTCCGCGCCGACTACGCCTACTTCAGCTCGTTCTCGTCGTCGTGGCTGGCCCACGCGAAGGCGTACGTCGCGACGATGCGCGAGCGTTTCCGCCTGACGAAGGCGAGCCTGGTCTGCGAGGTCGCCGCCAACGACGGCTATCTGCTCCGCTTCGTCCGCGACGCCGGGATCCCGTGCTTCGGCGTCGAGCCGACGGCGAGCACGGCGGCCGCCGCGCGTGCGCTCGGGATCGACATCGTCGAGCGCTTCTTCGGTGTCGATCTCGCGCGCGAGCTGGCCGCAGCCGGCCGCCAGGTCGATCTGGTCGCGGCCAACAACGTCCTCGCTCACGTTCCCGACATCAACGACTTCGTGCGCGGTTTCGCGCTCCTGCTCAAGCCCGCCGGCGTCGCCACGTTCGAGTTCCCGCACCTGCTGCGCCTGTTGCGCGAGAACCAGTTCGACACGGTCTACCACGAGCACTACTCTTACCTCTCGCTCGGCGCGGTGCTGCGCGTGTTCGACGCCTGTGGCCTCGTGGTGTTCGACGTCGAAGAGCTGCCGACGCACGGCGGCAGCCTGCGCGTCTTCGCCCAGCGGCGCGACACCGGCACCGAGGCGCGCACCGGCGCGGTCGATCGCGTCCTCGCCGACGAAGCCGGCGCGCAGCTCGCGAGCGCGGCCGGCTACGCAGGGTTCCAGCCGCGCATCGACAAGCTGAAGGACGACTTCGTCGCCTTCCTGATCGAGGCGCGCCGCGCCGGCCGCAAAGTCGCCGCCTACGGCGCTGCCGCGAAAGGCAACACGCTGATGAACTACGCCGGCGTGCGGCCCGACCACATCGCCTTCGTCGTCGACCGCAATCCGGCCAAGCAGGGCCGCTACATGCCGGGCAGCCGGATCCCGATCGTCGGCGAGGAGCGGCTGCGCGAGGCGCAGCCGGACGACATCGTCCTCTTGCCCTGGAACCTGCGCGACGAGCTGATGACCCAGCTCGACTACGTGCGCGCCTGGGGCGGGCGCTTCATCACCGCGGTCCCGGCGTTGAGGTGCACGCGGTGAAGGTCGCGGTGAGCGGCGCCACCGGCTTCATCGGCCGCCACGTCGTCGCTGCGCTCGAGAACGCCGACGTCGAGACGATCCTCTTGGCGCGGCCCGCAGCGCAGCTGCCCGAGTCCTGGCAGCGGCATCGCGTCGCCCGGATCGACGTCCACGCCCCTCCGGCGCACGCCTTCGATGTGCTCGGCGCGCCCGACGTGCTGATCCATCTCGCCTGGAGCGGCTTGCCGAACTACCGCTCGCTGCACCACTTCGAGCACGAGCTGCCGGCGCACTACGCGCTGCTGAAGGCTCTGGTCGAGCAGGGGCTCGGCGCGATGGTCGTCGCCGGCACGTGCTTCGAGTACGGCATGCAGTCCGGCCCGCTCGACGAGGCGAAGGATGCTCAGCCCGACAACGCCTACGCGCTCGCCAAGGACGCGCTGCGCCGCCAGCTCGAAGCGCTCCAGGCGCAGCGGCCGTTCGCGCTGACCTGGGCGCGGCTGTTCTATCTCCATGGCGAGGGGCAGGCCGAGACGGCCCTCTGGCCGCAGCTGAAGCGCGCCGCCGAGGCAGGAGCGCCGACCTTTCCGATGTCGGGCGGCGAGCAGCTGCGCGACTACCTGCCGGTCGCTCAGGCGGCGAGCCACCTCGTCGGGCTGGCCACGAAGCGGCGAGGGTACGGTGTCGTCAATGTCTGCTCCGGCGAGCCGGTCTCGGTGCGCGTGCTCGTCGAGGGCTGGATCGCTGCGCATGGCTGGTCGATCCGGCCCGAGCTCGGCCGCTTCCCGTACCCGGCGCACGAGCCGATGGCGTTCTGGGGCGACGCCACCAAGCTCCGGCGCTCGCTGCAGATCCGATGAGCGCCGCCGCCGACACCTTGCGCGAGATCTACCGCGCCGAGCAGCTGCCGGTGCTGCAGAACAGGATGTTCGACAGCGCGGCGGCGGCGCGCGCCTGCCCGCGCGGCGACGTCGTCCTCGTCCAGTCGGAGCAGACCGGGCTCGTCTTCAACCGCGCGTTTCGCCCCGAGCTCGTCGCCTACGACGCCGACTACCAGAACGAGCAGGGGCTGAGCACCGCCTTCTCGCGCCACCTCGATGCCGTGCTCGGCGTCATGCGGCGGCATTTCGAGGGCGCGAGCCTGATCGAGGTCGGTTGCGGCAAGGGGCTCTTCCTCGAGCGGCTGCTCGCGAGCGGCTTCGACGTCACCGGGCTCGATCCGACCTACGAAGGATCGAACCCGCGCGTGCTGCGCCGCTTCTTCACGCCCGAGCTCGCGCTTCGCGCCGACGGCCTCGTGCTCCGCCACGTCCTCGAGCACGTTCCCGATCCGCTCGCTTTCCTGGCCGGGCTGCGTGAGGCGAACGGCGGCGCCGGCAGGATCTACATCGAGGTGCCGTGCCTCGACTGGATCGCCGCGCACCACGCCTGGTTCGACATCTTCTACGAGCACGTCAACTACTTTCGCCAGGTCGACTTCGAGCGCATGTTCGGCGCCGTCCACGAGGCCGGCCGCTCCTTCGCCGGCCAGTACCTCTACGTCGTCGCCGACCTCGCGACGCTGCGAGCGCCCGAGCGGCCGGCGAACGACGCCTTCGAGCTGCCGCTGCAATTCCTGTCGGCGATCGACGACAGCCGGGCGCTGCTCGCGGCCCAGGGCGAGGGCGCGGCGCGCGCGATCTGGGGCGGTGCTTCGAAGGGCGTCATCTTCGCGCTCTTCATGGCGCGTGCCGGTGCGCCGATCGACACCGTCATCGACATCAACCCGGCCAAGCAGGGCCGGCATCTCGCGGCGACGGGGCTGCGCGTGCAATCGCCGGAAGAGGCGCTGGCGCATCTGCCGAGCGGCGCCGACGTGTTCGTCATGAACAGCAACTACCTGGCCGAAATCGAGGCGCTCATCGCGCACCGGTTCCGGTGCCGCACGATCGAACGAGGAGACGCGACATGAACAGCAGCTTCGAGCGCGAAGTCGCCGAGCGGATCGAGAGCAACGCGAACGACGCGCCGCTACAGGACGCCGCGCGCGAGTTCATGCGCGCGTCGATCGCGCCCAGGTACTCGTACAACTTCTCCTGGCTCGGCCGGCCGATCATCCAGTATCCGCAGGACATCGTCGCGATGCAGGAGCTGATCTGGTCGCTGCAGCCGGAGCTGATCGTCGAGACCGGCATCGCGCACGGTGGCTCGCTGATCTTCTCGGCCTCGATGCTCGAGCTCAACGCGGCGTGCGGCGGCCCGGCAGACGCGCGCGTCGTCGGCATCGACATCGACATCCGCGCCCACAACCGGCGCGCGATCGAGGCGCATCCGATGTTTCGCCGGATCACCATGCTCGAGGGCTCGAGCGTCGCAGCCGAGATCGTCGCCGCGGTGCGCGCGATGGCGAGCGGCAAGCGGAGCGTCCTCGTCTGCCTCGACAGCAACCACACCCACGCCCACGTGCTCGCCGAGCTCGAGGCCTACGCGCCGCTGACGACGGTCGGCAGCTATTGCGTCGTCTTCGACACCATCGTCGAGGACCTGCCGAAGCCGCTCAGCGGCGACCGGCCGTGGGGCCCGGGCGACAACCCGAAGACGGCCGTCCGCAAGTACCTCGCGACCCACGCCGAGTTCGAGGTCGACCGCGCGATCGACCACAAGCTCCTGATCGGCGTCGCACCCGAGGGCTATCTTCGGCGAGTGCGCTGAAGGTGAAGCGGCCGCCCGACGACGGGCTCGTCTACGCCTGCCTGACGCACGTCCCGCTCGCGCTCGAGCTGCCGCCCTGGGTGAGGCCGATCTACCTCGGCGCCGCCCAGCATCCCGGCGCCCTCAACCTGCGCGATCTCGCTCCCGAGTGGGATCCGCACCACCCGCAGCTAGGCTCGACCGCGGGGGCGTTCGCGCTGATGAATTTCGTTCGCGAGCGCCATCCCGAGGCGTCGCGCGTCGGCATCTGCCAATACCGCAAGTTCGTCTCGCCGCGGCGCATCAGCGATGTCCGCGACCCGCGATACCGCGTCATGGACGTCGTGCCGAAGCGAATGGTCGAGGGCGAACGCTTTGCCGCGGCGCTCTGGCCGGGCGATGCGCGCTTTCTCGTCAGCGCACCGCGCCGCTTCACGCGCGTCTTCTGGCATCGCCGCGGCTACCTGAGGGAGTACGCGCGCGACCACTGCGTCGAAGACTTCCTGCGCTTCGCCGCGGCGGCGGTCGAGCAGGGCGTGCTCGGCGGCCGCGAGGTCGAGGCGTTCTTCGGCGAGGACGTGATGCTCCCCGGAGGCGCCGAGCTCGGCGTCTACCCGGCACCGTTCTGGCTCGAGACGACGGCGCAGATCGAGCGCGTCGTGCGCGCCTGCATTGCCGGGAATGCCACCGTGCGCGAGGGCTACCAGGCGCGGCTGTGGTCGTTCTGCGCCGAGCGCCTCGGCAGCTATCTCGTCCTGAAGCGGTTCCGCACCGAGGTCGCGGGCCGGCCGGAGGGCGGCCCGTTCGAGTGGCTCGACCGACGCCGCTGGCGCGCGCGCTTCAGCGGGCAACTCAACCTCATCGCCGAGAGCGAGGCGCACGCCGGCTACGCCGCCAGCGCCTGAGCCGCTCTCAGAGGTACGGCGCGTCGCGCCAGGCGCCGTGTTCGCGCAGCATGTGCATCGCGAAGCCGTGGTCGGCGCGCTCGGCGGCGATCCATTCGCGGGCGCGGCGGACGCGTTCGGCCTTGAAGCGCTTCTTCGCCAGCCAACCCATGCCGACCCGGGCGTAGAAGTACTCGCGGTCGCCGAGATCCTTCTGCCCGGTCTCGAGCTTGATCGCCTTCTGCGTGATCGAGCCGAAGTGGTGCAGCAGCGCGTCGCCGACGGTGCCGACCGGGACGCCGTTGCGCAGGCAGCGGACCAGAAACTCGACGTCCTCGCGACCGCCGAGGCGACGGTCGGTGTCGGGAAAGCCGATCGCCTCGAACACCTTGCGCCGCACCGCGAAGCAGACGCCGTGGAACCAGCCCCGGCGCAGCGTTCCCGCCATCGCCTGCACGAACGCCGCGGCGTGCGCCTCGAAGTCGTAGTCGAGCGCGCCCTCGGCGAGCGCGGGGCTGACGACGTCGAGCCGGTGCCGCTCGGCGGCGTCGAGCATCGCGTCCATCGCGCGCGCGCTGACGAGAACGTCGTTGTTGAGGAGCACCGTCCAGTCGCCGCGCGCGAGCAGCGCACCCTGCGTCCATGCGCCACCGCAGCCGAGGTTGACGGCGTTGCGCAGCGACGGGATCGAAGGATGCGCGGCCAGCCACTGCGGCGTCTCGTCGCCGCTGCCGTTGTCGATGACGAGGATCGCTTCGGCCGGCGTGCCGTGCGCGAGCAGGCTCTGCACGCACTGCTCGGTGTAGCGAAGCTGATCGAGGACCGGGATGACGACCTGGTAGCGCATCGCGCCGCCGGTCACGACTTCGGCTTGGGAACGCGGCCCAGCAGGTAGAACTCGTCGTTCGGCCGCATCGAGGTCGCGTTGGCCATCCGGTTCGAGAGACCGAACAGCGCGGTGATCGCGGCGATGTCCCAGCCGTCCTCGTCGCTGAAGCCGTGCTCGCGCAAGGCGGCATAGTCGGCGTCGGATACGGCGCGCGAGTCGAGGCAGACCTTGATCGCGAAGTCGAGCATCGCGCGCTGGCGCGGCGTGATGTCGGCCTTGCGGTAGTTCACCGCGACCTGGTCGGCGACGAGCGGATTCTTCTCGTAGATCCGCAGCAGCGCGCCGTGGGCGACGACGCAGTACAGGCAATCGTTCGCGCCGCTGGTGGCGACGACGATCATCTCCTTGTCGCCCTTGCTCAGCCCCGAGGGCTTCAGCATCAGCGCATCGTGGTAGGCGAAGAAGGCGCGGAATTCGTCGGGGCGGTGCGCGAGCGCGAGGAAGACGTTCGGCACGAAGCCAGACTTCTCCTGCACCTCGACGATGCGGGCGCGAAGGTCGTCGGGCAGCCCTTCGATGGCGGGCGCCGGAAAACGGCTGATCGGCCGCGTCGGCACGGCGGCGGCATTGGCGGAGTTCGATGCGGCCATGGTCAGCTCCTGAATTGCAGCGAGTGCAACCGTGCATACAGCCCGCCGGCGGCGAGCAGCTCGGCGTGGCTGCCCGACTCGACGACGCGGCCGGCGTCGACGACGACGATCCGGTCGGCGCGCTCGATCGTCGACAGCCGATGCGCGACGACCAGGCTGGTGCGGCCTTTCATCAGGCGGCCGAGCGCCTGCTGGACGAGGCGCTCCGATTCCGAGTCGAGCGCCGACGTCGCCTCGTCGAGGATGAGGATGGGCGCGTCCTTGTAGATCGCGCGCGCGATCGCCAGGCGCTGCCGCTGGCCGCCGGAGAATTCGCTCGCGTTGTGGCCGACGATGGTGTCGAGCCCGTTCGGCAGCGAGTCGGCGAATTCGAGCAGGTTCGCGCTCGCGAGCGCGGCCCGGATTCGCTCGCGATCATCGTTGCCGGCGCCGGTTGCCGCGCTCGCTCCGAGCGAGACGTTCGCAGCGACGGTGTCGTTGAAGAGGACGACGTCCTGGCTGACCATCGCGAACTGGCGGCGCAGCGCCCGCACGGCCCACTCGCTGAGCGGCCTGCCGTCGAGCAGCACGGTGCCGGCGCTCGGCTGGAGGAAGCGCGGCAGCAGGTTGACCAGCGTCGTCTTCCCGGCGCCCGACGGACCAACGAGCGCGACCGTCTCGCCGGCGCGCAGCTCGAGGTCGACGCGGTCGAGCGCCGGCGGCTGGCCGGTGCGGTATTGCAGCGTCACGCCGCGCAGCTCGACGTGGCCCTTGCTCCGGCCGGGATCGAAGCTGCCGCCGCGCTCGGGCAGGCTGGTGTCGATCAGCGCGACGCCGCGGTCGAGCGCGGCGAGGCCACGCGTGATCGGCCCGGCGAGCTCGGACAGGTGCTTGAGCGGCGGCACCAGCTGCAGCATCGCGACGATGAAGGCGACGAAGCTGCCGACCGAGTTGCCGCCATGGCTGCTTTGCCAGAGCGCTGCGACGATCACCATCGCCAGCGCGCACGACGCCAGCACCTGCGTGATCGGCGACCCTGCCGCCGCGGCGACCGCCGACTTCATCGTCACGCGGCGCAGTGCGTCGCTGGCGCGCTCGAAGCGCGACGCCTGCGAAGGCTCGGCCGCATGCAGCCGCACGCTCCGCCAGGCGAGCACGTTTTCCTCGACGACGTAGGCGAGGTCGTCGACCGACTGCTGGCCCTGGACGGCGAGGCGGTGCAGGCGCCGGCTGAACTTGCGCATCACGTAGGCGACCGCGGGCAGGAGGACGGCGACGAAGACGGTCAGCTGCCAGTTGAGCCAGACGAGGTAGCCGATCAGGGCCGCGAAGCGCAGCGAGTCGCCGACCAGGCTCTGCAGCGAATAGACGAGCTGGTTGGAGCCGTTCTGGACTTCGAAAGTCAGCGTGTTGACGAGGTTGCTCGCGGTGTTCTTCGTGAACAGCGACGGCTCGGCGTCGAGGACGCGCTGGAACATCGATCGCCGCATCGTCTGCGTGCCGCGGTTGGCGGCCCAGGCGAGGCCGTACTGCGAGACGAAGCCAGCGAGACCGCGAATGAAGGTCAGCCCGACGACCGCGATCGGCACCGCCCAGAGCGGGATCGCGCTCTGGCCGACGCCGTTGTCGAGCAGGATCTTGAGCAGCGCCGGGATCGCCGGTTCGGTCGCCGCGGCGACCACGGCGCCGACGAAGGCAAGGAGGAAGCCCCGTCGGCAATCGGCGAAATACGGCGCGATCCGGCGCAGCCGCTCGCCGATGCGGCGCCTCGCCACCTGGCTCGCCAGGCCGTCCGAGTCCTCGACCGGCGCCGGGTCGGCGGGAGCGCCGCTTGCCTCAGGGTTGCTACCGGTCGGCGGCGCAGCCTCGTGCTGCGTTTCTTCTGCAGCGGCTCGTACAGGCGACTCGACACTCGCCGGCGTCGTCATGCCGGGAACTCCGGCCGCTTCTGCGGACTCTGCATGAACATCAGCTTCACATATTTGTAATAGGCATACTCCGCGTTGTAGATCGCCAACATCAATCCGTGCCGACCATCGAGGAACCCGAGCTTCAGCAAGTACGTGCGCACGAAGGCGAACAGCCCGTGCGCGATCGCCTTCGGCAGGCTGGCCGTCCGGCTGCGCGCGAGCATGTCGCGGGCGCTCCCGCTCGAGTAGCGGTCGAGCTTCTCGAGGACGTCGTGGACATCGGGGTAACTGTGGTGGACGAGGCTTTCGCGCAGCTCACCGATGCGGCCCTCGACCGTCATGTGGGCATGGAGGAAGTCGCTCGTGAAGCCCGAGCGGGCGCGCCGCCCGAGGCGAAGCGTCCGGTCCGGGCGCCAGCCGCCGTGGCGCATGACGCGGCCGCAGAACTCCGACCAGCGCGGGATGCGAAAGCCGTCGTGGTCGCCCTTGGCGATCGCCGCCCGAACCTCCGCCTGCAGCGCCGGCGGGATGCGCTCGTCGGCGTCGAGCGAGAGCACCCAATCGGCGGTCGCCAGCGAAAATCCGCGCGCGACCTGCGGGCCGTAGCCCGGCCATTCGGTGACGACGACGCGCGCGCCGGCGGCTGCCGCGAGCTCGGCGGTGCGGTCGGTGCTGCCCGAGTCGAGCACGAGCACCTCGTCGGCGAACTTCGCGCTCGCGATGCAGTCGCCGATGCGCGCCGCTTCGTTCTTGGCGACGATGACCACGGCAAGCGAATCGTTCTGGCGCATGTCGTCGTCGGTGGTGGTGCTGGGCCGGCGATCGTGGCGGCGGCGTGACGCGGATGACGATCGAGTCGAAGTCATTGTCCCAGATTCGTTTCGCGCGCCGCCTGGCGTGGGCCTCGCTGCTGGCGCTCGCCGCCTCGCCGGCGGCGGCTCAGTTCCGGGTCGAGATCTCGGGCGTCGGCGCGACGCAGCTGCCGATCGCCGTCGTCCGCTTCCGCGACGAGGACAAGAGCAACCAGTCGCCGTCGGCGATCATCCGCGCCGACCTCGAGCGGAGCGGCGCGTTTCGCACCGTCGACACCGGACAGGCGAGCTTCGACGAGTCGAGCCGGCCGGAGATGGCGCAGTGGCGCTCGCGCGCTGCAGACGCGCTCGTCGCCGGCTCGGTGACGCGCCTTGCCGACGGCCGCTACGACGTCCGCTTCAAGCTCTGGGACGTCGTCAAGGGCAGCGAGATCGGTGGTCAGAGCAACGCCGTCGAGGCCAGCGAGCTGCGCCTGGCTGCGCATCGCAT
This sequence comes from Caldimonas sp., assembly GCA_036496385.1. GTDB lineage: Bacteria > Pseudomonadota > Gammaproteobacteria > Burkholderiales > Burkholderiaceae_C > Schlegelella_A. The sequence continues at coordinate 12,699 of DASXLD010000121.1, forward strand.
CGCCGACTTCATCTACGAGAAGCTGACCGGCGAGAAGGGCGTCTTCTCGACCCGGATCGCCTACGTCACGCGCACCGGCCAGCGCTATACGCTGCGCGTCGCCGATGCCGATGGCGAGAACGGCCAGGTCGCGCTCAACAGCGGCCAGCCGATCATCTCGCCGGCCTGGTCGCCGAACGGCAAGGAGCTCGCGTACGTCTCGTTCGAGCGCCAGAAGGCGGTCGTCTTCGTCCACACCGTCGCGACCGGCGAGCGGCGCGCGATCGCCGACTTCCGCGGCTCGAACAGCGCACCCGCGTGGGCGCCCGACGGCGAGCGGCTGGCGGTGACCCTCTCGCGCGAAGGCGGCTCGCAGCTGTTCACGATCGGCAAGGGTGGCGGCGAGCCGCGCCGTCTCGCGAGCAGCCCGGCGATCGACACCGAAGCCGAATACAGCGGCGACGGCAAGTTCATCTACTTCACCAGCGACCGCGGCGGCGCGCCGCAGATCTATCGCATGCCGGCCGGCGGCGGCAACGCCGAGCGCGTCAGCTTCAGCGGCGGCTACAACATCAGCCCGACCGTGAGCCCGGACGGCAAGACGCTCGCTTACGTGACGCGCGCGGGCAACGCCTTTCACCTCGTCGTCCTCGACCTCGCGACGCCCGGTGCGCAGCCGCAGCCCATCACCGACACGAGCGATGACGAGCACCCGAGCTTCGCGCCGAACGGGCGCCTTCTCATCTACGCGACCCGCGTCGGCGGCCGCAGCGTGTTGATGACGACCACTCTCGATGGGAAAATCAAGGCTCGCCTGCCGTCCCAGACGGCCGATCTGCGCGAGCCGGTGTGGGGCCCGTACGGGCGTTGAGTCCGAGTCCGCGAACAACGGCGCATTGCAGCAAAGGAGAAATCCACCATGAAGACCCTCCATCGTCACCTTCTCACGGCCATCGCAGCGGCTTCGCTTGCCGCCTGCTCGAGCGTCCCGCTCGACAGCCAGGCACCGGTCGAGTCGCGCACCGGCGCCTCGACAACCGCCGGCGCCGGCGGCGCCGACGCCGCCGGCTCGCAGACGCGTGTCGCGCCGGTCGACGTCACCGCAACCAGCAACGTCAACTTCTCGAGCCTGCCGCGCATCGTCTACTTCGACTTCGACAGCTACGTCGTCAAGGACGACTACCGGCCGGTGATCGAGGCCAACGCCAAGGCGCTGACGGGCCACCCCAAGATGCACGTCACCGTCGAGGGCCACACCGACGACCGCGGCAGCAGCGAATACAACCTGGCGCTCGGCCAGCGCCGCGCCGAGGCCGTCGTCAAGTCGCTGACGCTGCTTGGCACCAGCCCGACCCAGCTCGAGGCGGTGAGCTTCGGCAAGGAACGGCCGGCGGTGCAAGGCGAGAACGAAGAGGCCTGGGCGAAGAATCGCCGCGCCGAACTGGCGGGCCGCTGAAGATGACCGGCACCTCGTGCGGCCGGACGTTCGCCGCCGCCGCTCTCGTCGCCGCTGCTCTCATCGTTCCGGCGGCCATGCCGGCGCACGCCGGGCTGTTCGACGACGACGAGGCGCGGCGCGCCATCCTCGATCTTCGCAAGCAGCTCGAGCAGAGCAACGAGCAGGCCCGCGCGCGCCAGAGCGAGCAGATGGCAGCGATGTCGGCGCAGATCGAGCAGCTCAAGCGCAGCATCCTCGACCTCAACGGGAACATCGAGACGCAGCGTGCCGACAACGCCAGGATGCGCGGCCAGATGGAGGAGCTCGCACGCATCGTCGCCGAGCTGCAGAGGAAGCAGACCGACCTGCAGCAGGGCGTCGACGAGCGCATCCGCAAGGTCGAGCCGCAGAAGGTGACGATCGACGACAAGGAGTTCACCGTCGACCCCGAGGAGAAGCGCAGCTACGACGATGCGCTCGCGGGCTTTCGGCGCGGCGAGTTCGACCGCGCCGCGACCGGCTTCGCCGGCCTCATGAAGCGGTTCCCGAGCACGGGCTACAAGCAGTCGGCGCTGTTCTGGCTCGGCAACGCGCAGTATGCGCAGCGCAACTACAAGGAGGCGATCGCGAGTTTCCGCAGCCTCGTCACGAGCGCTCCCGACAGCCCGCGCGCGCCCGAGGCGTTGCTCGCGATCGCGAATTGTCAGGCCGAGCTGAAGGACAGCAAGGCGGCGCGGCGGACGATCGACGAGCTGCTGAAGGCCTATCCCAAGTCCGAGGCCGCGCAGGCCGGGCGCGAGCGGCTGGCGTCGCTCAAGTGAGCGCCGTGCCGGCGGTAGGCACCGCCGACCCGGCCGGCGCGGGCATCGACGACGCCGACCTCGAGCGCCGCTTCGGCGGCCTGCGCCGCCTCTACGGCGATGCCGCGTATCGGCGAATCCGAACCGCGCACGTCGCCGTCGTCGGCCTCGGCGGTGTCGGCTCGTGGACGGCCGAGGCGCTCGCACGCAGCGGCGTCGCGGCACTAACCTTGGTCGACCTCGACCACATCGCCGAGTCGAACGTCAACCGCCAGGTGCAGGCGCTTGGCAGCACGTTCGGCATGGCCAAGGTCGAGGCGCTGCGACTGCGCATCGCCGACATCCATCCGGGTTGCGCGGTGGTCGGCGTCGAGGAGTTCGTCGACGAGACGAACTGGCCGGCATTGCTGGCGCGGCCGGCCGACATCGTCGTCGACGCCTGCGACGACGTCCGCGCGAAGGTAGCCCTCGCGGCATGGGCGCTGCGGACGGCCTCGCCGCTCGTCTGCGTCGGCGCAGCGGGCGGCAAGCGCGCCGCCGAGCGCGTCGAGACCGGCGATCTCGCCGGCGTCACCCACGACCCGATGCTCGCCGCCCTGCGGCAGCGGCTGCGCAAACTCCACGGCGCGCCGCGCAGCGGGCCGCTCGGTCTTGTCTGCGTGTTCTCGCACGAACCCGTCGCGGCACCGGACGCTGGCGACACGCCGTGCGACGTCGACGGCAGCCTCAACTGCCACGGCTATGGATCGAGCGTCGCCGTCACCGCGACTTTCGGCATGGTTGCCGCGTCATGCGCGCTCGATCTCGCAGCGAACCCCGGCGTCCGGACAACGGTGCGCGCCCCCATATAATCATGAGCTCGGAGGGTTGTTAGCTCAGTTGGTAGAGCAGCGGACTTTTAATCCGTAGGTCGTGGGTTCGAGCCCCGCACAACCCACACGCGGCAACCTTCCGAAGCGGCGAATTTTTCGGGCTCTTAGCTCAGTTGGTAGAGCAGCGGACTCTTAATCCGTAGGTCGAGTGTTCGAGTCACTCAGGGCCCACCAAAATAAGAAGATAGATCAAGCACTTAGAGCACTCGTGGCTCTAGGTGCTTTTTTCTTTTTGACGTCCATTGCCAGATCGTTGCCAGATTCTTCGACGTTGTCGGCCCGGTTGCTGTTGAGTCAGGGGCGTGCCCCGGCCACGGGGCCGCGATGTCCATTCTGGCAACGATCTGGCAACGGCTCCTACGGCTGCACTGATCGACTCGGCGTCGCTGTCATCGATGGACGAGCGCTGTGCGCGAGGACAGGCATCGTCGCAGCTCACCGCGCGGCCTACGAAGCACCGTTTTGCTCGGCGCCGCAGACGATGTTGAGCAGAGCCACCCTGGGGGGCCACTCTCTTGTGATGCGCGGACCCTCGTGGCGGCCCTTCGAGCACAGGCGTCAGATCCCGGTTGATCTACCTCGCCGGATGCCTCCGGGCTGCCCTGACGACGCGGAACATTTTGGAACGGGCTTGCACCTCACGCATTCACGGCCTTCCGAGAATCGTGATGCAGGCTGCAGCCTCCTCATATCCGTGAAAGCCACCGCCGTTTTCCGCGATCGCGAACCGCGCGCCCTCGACCTGACGAGCCCTCGCCGCGTTGCGCAATTGGCCAACCAGTTCGTAGATCTGTCCTAGCCCGGTGGCGCCGATCGGGTGGCCCTTCGATTCGAGGCCGCCGGACGGATTGATCGGAATCCTGCCCCCGAGCGACGTCTCGCCTCGCTCGGCCAGTGCGCCGCCGTCCCCCATCGCGCAAAAGCCCAGATTCTCGGTCTGGATGATCTCGCCCATCGCCGACGCATCGTGAACTTCGGCGACCGATATTTCCTTGGGGCCGACTCCTGCCAAGTCGTAAGCCTGCCGTGCCGCGACGAGCGAGATGTGCTCGTCCAGGTCGTCCGGCTCCCGGTCGCTTCCACTGGCCAGCACCGAGGCGAAAACCCGGATCGGCCTCGCGCCCTTGAAGCGATCGAGCGCGTCTTCGCGGCAAAGGATCGCTGCGGCGGCGCCATCGCTGATCGGTGAGCACATGGGCAAGGTCAGCGGCCAGGCGATCGAGCGCGCGGCCAGAACCTCGTCGATGCTGAAATCGCTGCGATATTGCGAGAGTGGATTGTGGACCGAGTGATGATGATTCTTTGCCGCGACCGCAGCCAGCTGGCGCGGCGTGGTTCCGTAGCGCTTCATGTGTTGCTTGGCCAGTGAGGCGTACACGTCCATGAAGACGCTGCGCGCACCCTCGGCCTCGGTTTCTGGCGCCTCGATTCCTTCGCCGATTCGAGCCAGGTTGCGAACGACGCCGGCCACGTCGTGGACGTCCCAGGCACCGTTGAGAACCGCGAGGTTCTTCTCCTTGTCCGGGGTGAACATCTTCTCTGCGCCGACCGCCAGCACCGCATCGGCGGCGCCTGCGCGCAGGTGTTGGCACGCGAGGTAGAGCGCGGTGCTGGCGCTCGCGCAGGCGTTCTCGACGTTGACGATCGGGATCCGGGAAAAGCCCATCGCCCGCAGCGCGAGCTGGCCCGGAATCATGTACTGGCCCTCGACTGCCGATTGCGCCGCATTCGCGAAGAAGGCGGCGCCGATCACGTGCAGGTCGCATCCCGCGTCCTCCAGGGCCATCGCGACCGCTTCGCGGGTGAGATCCTTGACCGAGCGATCCAACAACTTTCCGAACCGGGTCATACCCACGCCGACTACGAAGATTTTTTCCACCGACTTCCTCCGATTGGATGAATTATGAGTCAACATTCATTTTTGCGTTGACGTCGTTTGGCTCAGGGTATATCCTGTGGTCTCGGCAAGTTCAGCGCGAGGCTTCCGGGTGCTCGGAGCGCCTCGCGCCGCCGGTACGCGTCGACCGCCGGGCCGCAGCAGCCAATCGAAGGCATCCCAACAATGACCACCGACCCCTCGTCTGATCCGCGCATCGAGCTCTACTACTGGCCAACTCCGAACTGCTGGAAGATCACGATCTTCTGCGAAGAGGTCGGCCTTCCGTACCACGTCGTGCCGAGGAACATCCTGGAGGGGGCTCAGTTCACGCCTGAATACGGAGCGATCAACCGCTTTCGCAAGGTACCGGCGTTGACCGATCCCAACGGGCCTGGTCACGTGCCGATCACCTTGACCGAGTCGGCCGCCATACTGCTCTATCTCTCCGAGAAAACGGGTCGACTGGGCGGAGCGTCGGCAGTCGGTCGGTGGGAAATCCTGCAATGGCTGATGTTTCAGGTCGGAACGGTCGGCCCCATGCTCGGCCAGGCACATCATTTCCGGACCTACAGCCCGGAGCGGATTCCGTACGCGATCGATCGCTACACGAACGAGGCTGCCACGATCTACGGCGTGCTCGACCAGCGCCTTCGCGATTCTGAGTATCTCGCCGGCGATTATTCGATCGCCGACGTCTGCGTCTTTCCCTGGACCGTGTTCTACAAGCGGCAGGGCCAGAGCAAGGATGACTTCCCGCATTTCGCGAGATGGTTCGAGGCGGTTAAGGCGCGGCCAGCCGTGCGCCGCGGGATCGATGTCGGCAAGGAGTTGCGAACCGAGACATTGACGACGGAGCAGCGTCAGACTGTGTTCGGAAAGAAGGCGGCGTCCGGTGGCGCGCCACCCTGAGATGGCGGCTTTGGATTCGCACGCCGGCACGATCCTGCTTTACGACCTCGCCGGAGCAGACGACGAGCGCAGGATCAGTCCGTTCTGCTGGCGAATCCGGATGGCCCTGGCACACAAAGGGCTCGCCGTTCAGGCGATTCCGTGGCGCATGATCGAAAAGGAACAGATTGCCGCCTCGGGCGAGACGACGGTTCCGGTCATCGTCGATGCCGCATGCGTGGTCGGCAATTCGTGGTCGATCGCCGAATATCTCGACGCCAAGTATCCGGCTCTGCCCCTCTTCGAGTCACCGCAGGCCCGCGCCTACTGCCTGTGGATTCATCACTGGACCGAGCGCACGCTGCATCCATTGATCGTTCCGATCATCTTGGAGGATGTGCTCGCGGTGCTGCATCCGATGGACAAGGCCTATTTCCGTCAGACCCGGGAAAAGGCGTATCGCAAGACGCTGGAAGAGGTCTTCGATCGAAGCCCCGAGGCGTACGAGCGTCTCAGCCGCGCCATGGCGCCGCTGCGAAGATTGCTCCAGCAGAGCACGTTCATTGGCGGCTCAGAACCGGGCTACGGCGACTACATCGTCTTCGGCGCCCTGCAATGGGCCCGGTGCTGCTCGCCTCAACCGATTCTTGCCAAGCCCGACGACCCCATCGTCGCATGGTTTGCGCGCATGCTGGACCTCCACGCCGGCTTGGGCAGGGCGGCGAAAAGCTACCCAACGCTCGCCGACGCTCATGCCCAGGACACGGGAGTCGACGACAAGTGAACATCGCGCAACTGCTGGAAAACGCCGCTCGCAGCTATCCCGACAACGCGGCAGTCTGCCTTGGTCCGAAGCGCATCCTGAGCTACCGGCAGCTGTGCGTGAACGCACAGGCGGTGGGCCGTGGGCTGGTGGAGCGCTTCGGCCTGGCGGCCGGAGACCGGGTCGCGGTCATCATGACCAATACCCCGGAATACCTCGAAGTCCTGTTCGGGATCTGGTGGGCAGGACTCGTCGCTGTGCCGATCAACGCACGGCTGCACCCGCGAGAAGTTCACTACATCCTCGAGAGCTCTGCCGCGCGTGTCTGCTTCACGAATGCGGACGTCGAGCCATCGATCCGCACGCTTGGGGGGACGCTCCCCGATCTCAAGGGCATGCTCTCCGTCCAGCAAGCGGAATACCGATCCCTCTTGCAGTGCGGCGCGCTCGAACGCGCCCACCGGTCCTCAAGCGACCCGGCTTGGCTGTTC
>DASXLD010000122.1:0-46591 GCA_036496385.1 Caldimonas sp.
CGCGCCTCGCGCTGGCGGCGCCACGCGGCTGGTGCGTCGCGCTCGTCGCCGACGCGTCGAGCGGCCTCGTCTTTCCGCGCCGCATCGTCGAGGTCGCTCCCGGCCGCTTCTGGATCGTCGACATGGGCGGCTGGGAGCCGCGCCGCGGCCGCTTGCTGCAGCTCGAGCTGCCGGCGCGCGGCGCCGCGCCGCCGGTCGCGCTCGCGGTCATCGCCGACAAGCTCGACCGGCCACACGGCATCGCGCTCGGCCCCGACGGACGCGTCTACGTCGGCGAGGCGGGGCGCATCTGGCGCACTCCCGCGACGCTGCCGGTCATTGCCGAGACGGTGATCGACGGGCTTCCTGCCGACGGTGCGCATCCGCTGAAGGAGATCGTGTTCGGCGCACGCGGGCATCTGTTCGTCAACGTCGGTTCGTCGAGCGATGCCTGTCGCGACGATGCCGGAGCGTTGCCGCTGCCGTGCCCCGACCGTAGCGGAGCGATGCCGCGCGCCGCGGTCTACGAGGCGACGCTCGGCGGAGCCGCGTTCACGCTGCAGTCGTTCAAGCCCTACGCGACCGGCCTGCGCAACTCGCTCGCCCTCGCCTGGGTCGCGCCCGGCGTGCTGCTGCAAGGCGAGAACTCGATCGACTACCTTGACGAAGACGCTCCGCCCGAGGAGCTGAACGTGCTCGCCGCCGGCGCCGACCACGGCTGGCCGTACTGCATCGGCATGCGACAGGCCGCGCGCGGCTACGAAGGCCGGGTCGATTGCGCGAAGACCGCAGCGCCGGCGATGCTGTGGCCAGCGCACGTCGCGCCGTTGCAGATGCTCGCCGTTCCCGCCGCAGCGAACAACGCGTTCGCCGGGCAGCTCGTCGTCGCATGGCACGGCTATCGCGCCGCCGGTCATCGCGTCGTCAGCTTCAGAGTCGACGCGAGCGGCGCGCCGACCGGTGCGCCGCGGCTCTGGATCGGCGGCTGGAACGCGGCGAAGCATGCTCGCCCGCTCGGCGCACCGACCGGCGTCTTCGTCGACTCGGCCGGGCGGCTGCTCGTCGTCGAGGACCGCCACCGCACGCTGCTGATGCTGACCCGCGACGACCTCGTCCCGGCACGGGCCGCGAGCGCTCTGCCGACGACAATCCGCTGATGCTCTCGTTCGATCTGCTCGCCACCGAAGGGCTGGCGCGCCGCGGCCGCTTGACCTTGCGCCACGGCACCGTCGAGACGCCGGTCTTCATGCCGGTCGGCACCTACGGCAGCGTCAAGGGCGTGTGGCCGTCGGCGCTCGAGGCGATGGGGGTCGAGATCCTGCTCGGCAACACCTTCCACCTCTGGCTCAGGCCCGGCCTCGACGTGTTCTCGCGCTTTGGCGGCCTGCACCGCTTCGAGGGCTGGCCACGCTCCATCCTCACCGACAGCGGCGGCTTTCAGGTCTGGTCGCTCGGCGCCAACGCCAAGGTGAGCGAGCAGGGCGTCGCCTTCCAGTCGCCGGTCAACGGCGACAAGCTGCTGCTGACGCCCGAGCTCAGCATGCAGATCCAGCGCGTCCTCGACAGCGACATCGTCATGCAGTTCGACGAGTGCACCGCGTACGAGATCGACGGCCGCGTCACGACCGAGGCCGATGCGCGCCGCTCGATGGCGATGAGCCTGCGCTGGGCGCTGCGCTCGCGCGCCGAGTTCGCGCGGCTCGAGAACCCGAATGCCCTCTTCGGCATCGTCCAGGGCGGCATGTTCGAGACGCTGCGCGAGGAGTCGATCGCCGGCCTGGCCGAGCTCGACCTGCCGGGCTACGCGATCGGCGGCGTCAGCGTCGGCGAGCCGAAGGCCGAGATGCAGCGCATCGTCGCCCACACGCCGCAGCGGCTGCCGGCCGCCAAGCCGCGCTACCTGATGGGCGTCGGCACGCCCGAGGACTTGCTCGACGGCGTCGCCGCGGGGGTCGACATGTTCGACTGCGTGATGCCGACCCGCAATGCGAGGAACGGCCACCTCTTCACCCGCTTCGGCGACCTGCGGATCCGAAACGCCCGCTACAAGAGCGACGAGCAGCCGCTCGATGCGAGCTGCGCCTGCCCGACCTGCGCGCGCTTCCCGCGTGCCTATCTGCACCACCTCGACCGCTGCGGCGAGATGCTGGCGCCGATGCTCGCCAGCGTGCACAACCTGCACTTCTACGTCTCGCTCATGGCCGGCATCCGGAGCGCGCTCGAGGCGGGTACCTTCACCGCGTTCGCCACGGCATTTCGGGCCGACCGGCAACGCGGCGTCTGACGCCGTCGCGTCGGACGACGCTGACCCGCGGCGCAGGACGGCGCCGACGGCGGCCCGGGCGATCGCCTCCTGCCGCCGCCGCGAACGCGCGCCTAGCCTGTTCGACTGTTCCCGCCACAGGAGTTGCCATGACCACGATCGCAGACATCATGACCCGCAGCATCGCCACCGTGCAGCGCGAGGAAACGCTCCAGGCGGCGGCCAAGCGCATGCGCGACATGGACGTCGGCTCGCTTCCCGTCCTCGACGGCAAGGCGCTGGTCGGCATCGTGACCGACCGCGACATCGCGATCCGCGGCGTCGCCGACGGCATGGTCGCGCAGGAGTCGCGCGTCGCCGACGTCATGACGGAGGAGGTGGTGTGCTGCCGCGCCGCCGACGCGATCGAGGACGTCATGGCCGAGATGGGCGAGGCGCAGATCCGGCGCCTCCCCGTTCTCGACGGCAACAACGAAGTCGTCGGCGTGGTGGCGCTCGGCGATCTCGCCACGCGACAATCGGCGCATACCGACCAGACTCTGCGCGAGATCTCGACGCCCGGTCATTGAGCTCCAGCCACCCGAACGCACTCCAGCGCTATCTCGGCGAGCGCCTGCTCGGCCCGGCGGCGCAGCACGTGCTGCGCCACCCGGGCGCGTTCCTGGTGCAGACGCTGAAGGCGTTTCGCGCCAACCAGGGGTTGCTGCTTGCCGGTGCAGTCGCGTACTACGCGCTGCTGTCGATCGTGCCGCTCCTGATCCTGACGGTCATCGCGCTCTCGCACTTCATCGACCAGCGCGAGCTGCTGGCGACGCTCGGCCGCTATCTCGAATGGCTGGTGCCCAGCCGGGCGCCGGCGATCGTCAGCGAGCTGGCGAACTTCCTCGACAAGCGCGAGGGCATCGGCTGGCTGCTGCTGGCGACGATGATCTTCTTCAGCTCGCTCGCCTTCGCCGTGCTCGAGAGCGCAATGTCGGTGATCTTTCTGCACCGCGTCGTCACGAGGAAGCGCCGCTTTGTCTTCTCGGTGCTGATCCCCTACGTCTACATCCTCTCGCTCGGCATCGGGCTCCTCCTCGTCACGCTCGTCGCCGGCAGCCTGCAGGCCGTCGGCAAGGAAAGCGTCGAGCTGTTCGGCCGCGACTGGTCGCTGCACGGCGTCTCCGGCCTGCTGCTGTACCTGCTCGGTTTCGCCGGTGAGGTCTTCGTCCTCACTTCGGTCTACCTGGTCATGCCGGTCGGGCGCCTGGCGTGGCGGCACGCGCTGATCGGCGGCATCACGGCGGCGGTGCTCTGGGAGATCACTCGCCATGTCCTCGTCTGGTACTTCGCGACCCTGTCGCAGGTGACGGTCGTGTACGGCTCGCTGACGACGGCGATCGTCGTTCTCCTGAGCCTCGAGCTCGGAGCGACGCTGCTCCTGTTCGGCGCCCAGGTCATCTCCGAGTACGAGCGGATCGGCCATGCCGCGGCCATGGAGGCCGAGCCGGGCTTCAACACCGCGCCGGTCTAGTGCTGGCCGTCGTGCGCGCCGCGATCAGGAGGCGAGCAGTCGGCCGACACGATCGCGCAGCCCCTCGGGAGTTACGGCGGCCGCCGGCACCGGCTCGCCGGCGACGAGGCCGACGCGGCTGAAGATGCCGCGCCTGAACGGCTTCGTCATCGCCTTGCCGCCGACGCGAGAGAAGAACGAGCCCCACACGTTCTGCAGCGCGATCGGCACGACCGGCGCCGGGTGGGTCGCGAGCAGGCGCATCACGCCGCCCTTGAACTCGGCGAGCTCGCCGTCGCGCGAGATCGCGCCTTCAGGAAAGATGCAGAGCAGGTCGCCGCCGTCGAGGACTTCCCTGGCGCGCGCGAACGCCTGCTCGTAGATCCGGGGATCGACTTTCTGCGGTGCGATCGGGATCGCCTTGGCGAGCTTGAAGAACCAGCCGAGCACCGGCGTGCGGAAGATCGCATGGTCCATGATGAAGCGGATCGGCCGCGGGCTCGCCGCCATCAGCAGCACCGGGTCGATGAAGCTGACGTGGTTGCAGACCAGGATCGCCGCGCCTTCGGTGGGGATGTTGCCGTCGCCGCGGACCTTGAAGCGGTAGACGATGCGGGTGAGGACGAAGGCGACGAAGCGGATCAGGTACTCCGGCACCAGCATGAAGATGTAGAACGCGACCACCGCGTTCAGGATTCCGATCACCAGGAACACCTGCGGGATCGTGAGGCCGGCAGCGAGCAGGATGCCGACGATGATCGCGCTCGCGATCATGAACAGAGCGTTCAGGATGTTGTTGGCGGCGATGATCCGCGCCCGGTGGCTCGGCGCCGAGCGCATCTGGATCAAGGCGTACATCGGCACGCTGTACAAGCCCGCGAAAAGCGAGAGCAGCGCGAGGTCGGCCATCACCCGCCAGTGGCTGTGCTCGGCGAGGAACGCCGTGAGCGTGTAGCCGGCCGAAGGCGGCAGGCCGCGCGCCGCGAAGTAGAGATCGACCGAGAACACGCTCATGCCGATCGCGCCGAGCGGCACCAGGCCGATCTCGACGTGGCGGCGCGAGAGCACTTCGCAGAGCAGGGAGCCGGTGCCGATGCCGACCGAAAAGACAACCAGGAGCAGCGACGCGACCTGCTCGTCGCCGTGCAGGATTTCCTTGGCGAACGCCGGGAACTGGGCGAGGAAGGCGGCGCCGAAGAACCACATCCAGGAGATGCCGAGCAGCGAGCGGAAGACGACGAGGTTGCCGTGCGCGAGCTTGAGGTTGCGCCAGGTCTCGCTGACCGGGTTCCAGTTGATGACGAGCCCTGGGTCGGTCGACGGTGACGCCGGCACCGCCTGCGCGGTCAGGCGGCCGAGCAGCGCGACGGCGACGCAGGCGATCGCGACATCCCTTGCGCCGGTGCCGGGGATCGAGACGAGGAGCCCGCCAGCGAGGCTGCCGAGCAGGATCGCGACGAAGGTCCCCATCTCGACCATGCCGTTGCCGCCGGTGAGCTCGCGCTCGTTCAGGTGCTGTGGCAGGTAGGCGAACTTGACCGGGCCGAACAGCGTCGAATGCAAGCCCATCAGGAACACGCAGGCCAGCAGGACGACGGGGTTGACGTGAACGAAGCCCCAGGCGGCGAGCGCCATGATCGCGACCTCGAGCCACTTGACGAGGCGGATCAGGCGCGCCTTGTCGAACTTGTCGGCGAGCTGGCCGCTGGTGGCCGAGAAGAGCAGGAACGGCAGGATGAAGAGCGCGCCGATCACGAGTCCGGCAAGCGACGGCGGCAGCCAGTGCACCTGCAGCTGGTACGTGATCAGGACGGTGAACGCGAACTTGAACAGGTTGTCGTTGCCGGCGCCCAGGAACTGGGTCCAGAAGAACGGCGCAAAGCGACGCTGAGCGAGCAGCGCGAACTGGTTCGGATGGCCGTGCGCCCCGATGTCGGGGGCGGGAGCGGCAACGTCGGCGTGGAGGGTCAAGCGGTGCTCCCGTCTCGTGAGGATGCGTCGGTGCGCCGATCAGCAATCTAACGTATCACCTGAGCGCCGCCGCCGAGGCACTCGCGCTCGAGCCAGCGAAAGACCGAGTCGACCGTGACGGTTTCGATCCGATCGCTGAAGCGCTTCTCGTTCGGATGGTCGTCGAAGGCGATGTTGGCCCTCGCGACGCGGGCGCCCAGGCGCTGGAACGCCGACAGGTGCAGGGTGGTCGGCTCGTAGCCGTGCAGGCGCAGCCACGCCTGTGCGCGTTCACGCGTTGCCGCGGCGGGGTCCTCGGCGAGCGCCAGCGTCTCGAGTGCCCACTGGTTCGACTGCTGGTAGCGCGTCGACCACGGGTACGCGACCATGCTGTAGGCCGGCGCGTCGAGCCGGGCGACGGCGTCGTTGTCTTCGAGCAGCGCGCGCAGATGCGCCTATGTCCCGGCGGCGAGAACGACGACGGCCGCTTCGTACTGCCAGAGGTCGTCGAGAAAGAACTCGCCGAGTCCCTGTCGGTAGAGTGATCCGTGCGCGGTGCCGCACTCGTTCAGCTTGTGGACGACGCGCCAGACCGCTGTCTTGCCCTCGCCCTCCTTGTAGGCGAAGCCGAGGTGCGAATAGCGGATCCCGTACGCGCTCAGGTCCTGACCGGCGCGCGCGATGACGACGACGCTCGCTCCGCTTTCGGCCAGCCGCGTTGCCGTGTGCTCGGCGAGCGCCATCGCCCGCGTCACCGCGAGCGCTGTCGGCGGCCGCTGCTCGCAGCTGCGGCCGGCGTTCGCGGCCGCCGCGGCGCATGCGAGCACGGCGGCGAGCAAGCGCAAGGCGCCGCGTCTCATCGCGTGATCCTTTCGTTGTAGAGCAACGCGCGGCCGATCTCGTTGGGGATGAAGGCGATCGCCTGGCCCGCGGCTACGAGCACCCATCCGGTGCTGAGCGCCGTCGCGACGACGACCGTTCCGACTCCGACCGACGCGCCGGCGACGCCTTGGCCGACGAGGTGGACGCTGGCGCGGGCGCCGTCGGCGGCGCGCTCGAGCACCCAGACCGCGCCGATGCTCGTCGCCTCGACCGCGACCACGGTGAGGGCCGCCCCGGCCGACAGCACCGCGACTGGAGCTGCGACCGACACCGCCATCGGCAGCGCCGACAGGGCACTCATGTCCGACAGCGTCGATTGCGCGCTGCTCGTCGTCGCCGCGATCGCGAGCGATGCCGCGATCGCGATCACCGCGCCGCGGCGAAGCGCGAAGCGTGTGTGCGAGAGGTAGGAGTCGCGGTTCGTGCCGACTCCTGGTCGAGTGGCGCTTTCCGCTATGGTGTTGTGACGCATCGCCATCGATGGCATGGATTCCTCCGTGGTGACAGTGAGGTGAGCGGGGCGCATCTTGCGAGGTTGTCCCGGTGCAAGCCATCGCTCGCAAGAGCGTGGCGAGCGCCGACACCCGCGGGCGCATCCGGCGCTACCGTTGTGGCACGATCGCCGCTCGATTCACTCGCATGCCGGTCGCTCCATGGACGTCTCGACGCACACCGCGAATTCGCTTCGACCGACACTGCGGGCACTCGCCGCCTCGTTTGCGTTCTGCATCGCCCTGGCGAGTTGCGGTGGCGGCGGCGGCAGCTCGGGCAGCGCGCCGGTCATCCCGGCACCGGGTGTCGACGGTCCGGCGTGGTGGCAGTACGGCCGCGATGCCCAGCACGCGGCCAATGGCGCGATCGCGACCCAGGACCTGAACCGCATCTCCTGGTCGACGCCGGTCGACCTCGTGCCGCCACGGCAAGCCAGCGGCGCGCTCCTGATCCACTACGGCTCTCCCGTGGTCACGTCGCACAACACGGTCGTGCTGCCGGTGAAAACCGGCCTCGCCGGCGGTTTTCGCGTCGAGGCGCGATCGGGCGGCAATGGCGGCCTGATCTGGTCGGCCAACACCGACTACGTGCTGCCGCCGCACAACTGGGTGCCGAGCTACAACCTCGCGCTGACGAGCGCGAACCTCCTGTTCGTGCCCGGCGCCGGCGGCAAGCTGTTCGTCAAGGACGACGCCGATTCCGCGAACGGCGCGCTGCGCAGCGTCGTCTTCTACGGCGCCGCCGCTTACGGCGCTTCGCCGGCGGCGTTCGACGCCAGCGTCTTCGTCAACACGCCGATCACCGTCGACGCGCAAGGCAGCGCTTTCTTCGGCTTCGTCGTCACCGCCGCGAACCCGGCCGCGCTCGCGAGCGGCATCGCCCGGGTCGATGCGAACGGCGTCGGCACCTGGACCTCGGCCAGCCTCGCCGCCGGTGACCCCGCGATCGACAAGGTCCAGACGAACAGCGCGCCGGCGCTGTCACCCGACGGCAGGACGGTCTACGTTGCGGTCAACACGGCGCCTGCGGTCGGCGTTGTCCAGACCGGCTATCTGCTCGCGCTCGACAGCATGACCTTGGCGCTGAAGTCGAAGGCGCTGCTGCTCGACCCATCGACGGGCACAGCCGCCCGCATCAGCGACGATTCGACTGCGTCACCGACGGTCGGCCCCGACGGCGACGTCTACTTCGGCGTGCTCGAGCGCACGTTCGGAACGCACAACGCGCGCGGCTGGCTGCTGCACTTCACCGCGGCGCTGGCGTCCGCCGGCGCACCGGGCGGTTTCGGCTGGGACACGACGCCCTCGATCGTGCCGGCGTCGATGGTGCCTTCGTACATCGGCGGCTCGAGCTATCTGCTGATGACGAAGTACAACAACTACGACGGCGTCGGCACCGGCGACGGCTCGAACCGGATCGCGGTGATCTACCCGAGCGCGACCCAGACCGACGCGATCTCCGGCTTGCCGATCATGCGCGAGGTGCTGACGATCCTCGGGCCGACCTTCGAGTCGGGCGCCAGCGGCCCGGTGTTCGAATGGTGCATCAACACCGCCGCGGTCGACTCGGCGACGAAGTCG
Organism: Caldimonas sp.; assembly: GCA_036496385.1. Lineage (GTDB taxonomy): Bacteria > Pseudomonadota > Gammaproteobacteria > Burkholderiales > Burkholderiaceae_C > Schlegelella_A. The sequence goes on from DASXLD010000122.1 coordinate 8,639, forward strand.
GTGCTCGTCAACAGCGAGGACGGCTTTCTCTACCGCTGGGACCTGGTCGGCAACCGCTTCAGCCAGCGCATCCAGTTGACGAGCGGTGTCGGCGAGGCGTACACGCCGACCGCGATCGGCGCCGACGGCGCCGTCTACGCCGTCAACAACGCGGTGCTGTTCTCGATCGCCAAGTAGCGGCCGCGGCGACGCCATCGTCAGCTGCGCTGGACGTCGCGCCAGCGCAGCATGTCGGCGAGGCGCTGTTCGCGCGCAGCGTCGAGGCCGCACCTCCGCAGGTGACGCTCGCCGATACTTGGCCTTCGCACAACCGGCCATGAGCACCACCCAGGACCTCGTCAACGCCTTGAAGGCCGAGCTGCGCGCGGCCGGCGTCACGTATGCCGACCTCGCCGACGCGCTCGGCATGTCGGAGTCGAGCGTCAAGCGCGTCTTCGCCAAGGCCGACATGCCGCTGTCGCGGATCGACGAGATGCTGCGCGTGCTGAAGATGGACTTCGCCGAGCTCGCCCGCAAGGTCGCCGATCAGCAGCCGCTGTCGCGCCAGCTGACGGTCGAGCAGGAAGCGGCGGTCGTCGCCGATCGCAAGCTCCTGCTGCTCGCGATCTGCTGCCTCAGCCAATGGACCTTCGAGGCGATGACGAGCGAGTACATCTTCAGCGCTGCCGAGTGCATCGGTTACCTGGCGCAGCTCGACCGTCTCGGCATCATCGAGCTGCGGCCGCTGAATCGCTACCGGCTGAAGGTCGCGAAGGGTTTTCGCTGGCTGCCGCACGGGCCGGTGATGACGTACTTCCGCGAGCACGTCGCTGCCGACTACCTGAGCGGCGGCTTCGACGGCGACGGCGAGCTGATCATGCTCGTCCACGGCGAGATCGCGCCGAGCCTGGCGGCGTCGTTCGTCGAGCGGCTGCAACGCGTCGGCCAGGACTTTGCGCAGGCGCATGTCGCCGAGCAGCGGCTGGCGGATGAACAACGAACGCCCTATACGCTTTTGGTCGGCATGCGCACCTGGCTATTCGCCGCGTTTCGCGACCTCAAGCGCGCGCCGCCTCCGGCGCCGCGCTGAGGCCGGCTCAGCTCTCGGCGCGATCGACCAGGAAGTTGGCGCCGGCAAACTGGCCGAGGACATCGACCAGATAGGGCAGCAGCTCGGCCAGCGTCGCGTGCAGGGTGTGCGGTGGATTGATGACGAAGACGCCGCTGCCGGCGAGGCCGAAGCCGCGCGCATCGGGCTCCTGCACCGTGAGGCGCGCGTGCAGCCAGCCCTTCGGCGCGAGCGCGGCGAGACGCCGCGGCAGCTGCGCCGCCTCGAGCTTGCTCACCTGTGGATACCAGACGACGTAGACGCCGTCGGCGAAGCGCGCGACCGCGTCGCGCAGCGTCGCGACGACCTTGGCGTAGTCGCCGGTCCCTTCGTAGCTCGGATCGACGAGGGCGGCGCCGCGCCGCGTCGGCGGCGGCAGTTGCGAGCGGAGCCCCTCGAAGCCGTCGCCGTCGATCGCGGTCGCGCGGCGATTGCCGGCCAGCGTCGCGCGCAGGATCTTCTGCTCGGTCGGATGGAGCTCGAACGCGCGCAGCTCGTCCTGCTGGCGCAGCAGCATCAGCGCCAGCGACGGCGAGCCCGGGTACTGGGTCAGCTTGCCGTCGGGGTTGAACTGGCGCACAAGGTCGACGTAGCCGGCAACGGGCGCCGGCAGATCGTCGCGCGTCCAGAGCAGGCCGATGCCGCGGCTGTGCTCTGCATTCTTGCTGGCATAGCGGCCGAGCAGCGAGTAGCCGCCGGCACCGCCATGGGTGTCGACGAAGCGATACCCCTTGTCCTTGGTCGCGAGGTGGCGCAGCACGAGCATCAGCACGATGTGCTTGAGGACGTCGGCGTGGTTGCCGGCGTGAAACGCGTGTCGGTAGGCGAGCATCAGACGGCTTTCTTGCCGGTGCGGGCGCGAAACAGCTCCCAGACGCTGACCTCACGCGGCCCCGGCTCGATCGCGAAGACGTCGCCGGCGGCGATCGTGCCGGGCTCGCGAACGCTCAGGTACCAGCCGCACCAGCCGCTCTCGGTCATCAGCTTGGCAGCGTGCTTGAAGCCCATCGCGGCGTTGAACTTGAAGCAGGGCAGGCGCGGCGCGCTGACCGCCAGCGCGCAGCCGGCGAAGCGCAGCACATCGCCGACGAACAAGTCGGTCTCGACGACGCCGATCGTGGTGAGGTTCTCGCCGAGCGATCCGGGTGGCAGGGCCTCGCCCCAGGGTGCGACGTCCGCCTGCGCGCGAACGGTCTGCCAGAACGGGTAGTGCTCGCTCGGGTACGCATAGACGGCGCGGCTCGGGCCGCCGTGGACTCTGAGGTCGGCCTGCTCGTCGCCGTCGATGCCGAGCGTTCGCACCGCCCGCTCGCCGTCGACCGGGCGCTTGGCGATCGCCGTCATCACGCCTTGGCCCTGAATCTGAATCGCGCTCGCGCGGGCGACGTTGACACTGAGGACACGGCCCGAGATCGCCATCGGCTGTCAGCGCAGGCGATAGCCGCCGTGCCGCGCGACGACCGCGCGACCGCGACCGCCGGCGATCCAGGCCACGAAGATCTTGCCGGCCGGATGGGTGATGCGAAACGAGCGCATCGCATGGACCGACTCGACCAGCAGCGGGTCGCTCTCGACGACGACGATCGACGGCGCGCCGCCGAGCGCCATCCAGGCGCCGCGCTCGACGAGAGCGTAGGCGCTGCGCGCGTGCACCTGCGCGGTGAAGCTGCGGCCGGGCTCGGCGCTGACGTACCACGGCGCGACCGGCTCGATCCTCGCCACCCGCCAGAGCGCCTGCTCGGCGACGTGGACGCCCGAGCCGTCGCCGGCCGAGAGGAAGACGAGGCTTGCGGGATCGCTCGCCGCCTGATCGCGGATCCGCTCGAGCGCCTCGACCGCACTGTGTCCCGGCGGCGGCAGGCGCTTGCGCGGGCCGGCAGGCGGCGGCCCGACGACGATGAACTCGCCGGCGGCGATGGCGCGACGGTCGTGGACGAGCCCCTGCCGCTCAAGATCTTCCTCGGGGGCGGGCGCGTTGACGAGCGCAGCGTCGGTCTCGCCGTTTCTGACCGCTTCGAGCACCGCGAGCGCCGGTCCCGGCACCAGCAGCACCGGGATGCCGGTGTCGGCGCCGAAGGCGCTCTGCAGCCGCCTGGCGAGGCCGGATTCATCGAGCGCGCGGTCGACGCCAAGGCGAAGCGGCCCGCCGCTGTCGGGCTTTTGCGCCAGCACACGCCCCGCGAAGGCCTGCGTCGCCAGGCCGGCGACGAACAGGCGGCGGCTCGGCATCCGGTCATTATTGCGGCGCGCCGGGGAGGACGGCCGGTCGGATCGGCCACTGCCCGGCGGCTACACTGGCCGGACCCGAGAACAAGCGCACGACTGCGCCGCGGAGACATCGATCCACGAGGTCGCACAGCACCGGATGCCATCCGCGGCAGACCGGTCGACATCACCCTTTCGCCCCCATCGTGCGCCTCGCCGGCAGCTTCGCCGAAGGTCGGGAATTTCAATTGCCCTGAGCCGCTCATGACCGCACTGCCGACGAACCGTTTCCACGCCGACGGCGCCGCTGTCCGCGCCCCCGCCCATGTCCACCATGCCAAGCTGATCGACTGGGTCGCCGAGATGGCGGCGCTCACGGAGGCCCGGGACGTCTACTGGTGCGACGGCAGCGCCGGCGAGTACGACCGCCTCGCCGGGCAGCTCGTCGCCGCCGGCACCTTCATCCGCCTCGATCCGAAGCTTCGTCCGCGCAGCTATCTCGCGCGCAGCAGCCCGGGCGATGTCGCTCGCGTCGAGGACCGCACCTTCATCTGCTCCGAACGCGAGGAAGACGCCGGCCCGACCAACAACTGGAAGGCGCCGGCGGAAATGCGGGCGCTGCTGCACACCGGCCTCGCCGACGGCACTCCACCGCTCTTTCGCGGCTGCATGCGCGGGCGCACGATGTACGTCGTGCCGTTCTCGATGGGCCCGCTCGGCTCCGAGATCTCGCACGTCGGCGTCGAGCTGACCGACAGCCCGTACGTCGCGGTCAGCATGAAGATCATGACGCGAATGGGCCGTGCGGTGCTCGAGGTGCTCGGAGCGGACGGCCACTTCGTGCCGTGCATGCATTCCGTCGGCGCGCCGCTCGCCGCGGGCGAGAAAGACGTGTCGTGGCCGTGCAACCCGACCAAGTACATCGTCCACTATCCCGAGACGCAGGAGATCTGGAGCTACGGCTCGGGCTATGGCGGCAACGCGCTGCTCGGCAAGAAGTGCTTCGCGCTGCGGATCGCGTCGACGATGGGGCGTGCGGCGGCCAACGCCGCCGCGGGCCGGCCGGGTTGGCTTGCCGAGCACATGCTGGTCCTCGGCGTGACGTCGCCGTCGGGTCGCAAGCACCATGTCGCCGCCGCCTTCCCAAGCGCCTGCGGCAAGACCAACTTCGCGATGCTGATCCCGCCGCCGACGCTCTCGGGCTGGACCGTGACGACGATTGGCGACGACATCGCCTGGATCAAACCGGGCAAGGGCGGCCGGCTGTTCGCGATCAATCCCGAGGCGGGCTACTTCGGCGTCGCCCCGGGGACGAACGAGAAGACCAATCCCAACTGCATGGCCAGCGTCGCCCATGACGCGATCTTCACCAACGTCGCGCTCACCGACGACGGCGACGTCTGGTGGGAGGGCATGACCGAGGCGCCGCCGGCACACCTGATCGACTGGCAGGGCGGCGACTGGACGCCGGCGCTGGCACGCGAGACCGGCGCCAAGGCGGCGCATCCGAACGCGCGCTTCACGGTCGCCGCGACCAACAACCCGGCACTCGATCCGGCCTGGGATTCACCCCAGGGTGTGCCGATCGACGCGTTCATCTTCGGCGGCCGCCGCTCGACGACCGTGCCGCTCGTCACCGAAGCGCGCGACTGGACCGAGGGCGTCTACATGGCGGCGACGATGGGCTCGGAGACGACCGCTGCTGCCGCAGGTGCTCAAGGCGTCGTCCGCCGCGACCCGTTCGCCATGTTGCCGTTCATGGGCTACAACATGAGCGAGTACTTCCAGCACTGGCTCGACCTCGGCGCCGTCCTCGAGCGCTCCGGCGCGACGCTGCCGAAGATCTTCTGCGTCAACTGGTTCAGGAAGGGCCCCGACGGCAAGTTCGTCTGGCCGGGGTATGGCGAGAACATGCGCGTGCTGCGCTGGATCATCGAGCGCGTCGAGGGCCGCGCCGAAGGAGCGCTGAACGCGTTCGGCCTGACACCGCGTTACGGCGACCTCGACTGGTCGGGGCTCGACTTCGATCCGGCGCGCTATGCGCTGGTCAGCAGCGTCGACGCCGATGCCTGGCGGCGCGAGCTCGATCTGCACGACGAGCTGTTCCGCAGGCTGGCCCACGGCCTGCCGCCGGCGCTGCCCGAGGTTCGGCGTCGGCTGGCGGCAAGGCTCGCGGGCTGACGTCGTCGACCTGATGAGCTCGCCGCGAGCGCGCGCGCTGCAGCGGCGCGACTGGCGCTCCGGCCGGGACACTACAGTCGCACGATGACCCAGCCCGAATCGGCACCGCCGTCGCGCGGCGCGCTCGCTGCCGCCGATCAGGATCTGAGCGAGGCCGACCTCGCCGAGCTCGACGCGTTGCTCGCTGCCGTTCCCGAGCCGCTGGAGCCGCTCGACGCGGTCATGCTCGACGGCTTCCTCTGCTGCGTCATCGTCCAGCCGGCCATCGTCGAGGTCGACGCCTGGCTGCCCTACGTGTTCGACGCCGGCGGCCACCGCTGGGGCGAAGCCGAGCCTGATGAAGAGCAGCGCCGCGCTCGCGCCCTCGTCCTGCGCCGCCACGCTGCCATCAACCGCGGGCTCGCGGAGTACGGCAGCTTCGAGCCGCTCCTGCTCCAGCCGGACGCCGACAACGCGGACGAGCAGCAGCGTGCCGCCGCCGATCCGATCGGCTGGATCTTGCTGCCCTGGGTCGCCGGCTTCGAGCAGGCTCTGCACCTGCTGCCGGCGCTCGCCGAGCTCGACGATTCGCAGGTCCGCGCGGCGCTGGCGCGCGTCCTCCAGTTCCTTCCCGAGGACACGACAGACGTCGACGCAGCACCGCCGAACGCGAAGTCGGCGATGTCGCTCGATCAGGCGATCGACAACGTCGTCGGCGGCGTGGCCGAGCTATACGAATGGACGCTGCCGCTGCGCTACAAGGTCGAGGCCGTCCGCCATGCAGCGCCGAAGGTCGGCCGCAACGATCCGTGCCCGTGCGGCAGCGGACGAAAGTTCAAGCACTGCCACGGCGCGGCGCTCGCCTGATGCGCCTGCAACTGCTCTCCGATCTGCACTTCGAGACGGAGACGTACCTTCCCGAGCCGGCGGCCGGCGCGGAGCTGCTCGTCCTCGCCGGCGACATCGACAGCCGCTGGGAGGGGCTGGAGCGCTTCGCTCGCTGGCCGGTGCCCGTCGTCTTCGTCGCCGGCAACCACGAGTTCGACGATCGCGACCTCGCCGACGCGGGCCCCGCGCTGCGCGCACGTTGCACCAGCCTCGGCATCACGATGCTCGAGCGCGAGCGCTTGCTCGTCGTCGACGGCCAGGGCCGCCGGGTGCGCATCGTCGGCACGATCCGCTGGAGCGACTTCGACCTGTTCGGAGCGCTCGGTCGCGCCAAGGCAATGCGGGCGGGCACCTACTTCATGGATCTCATGCGGGCGACGCAGGCCGGCTTGCCGTTCGATGCCGAGGCGATGCGAGCGGAAGCACTCGCGTGCCGCGCCTGGCTCGCGGCCGAGTTGCAGCAGCCGAGCGACGGCTGGGACCGAACGGTGGTCGTCACGCACTTCGCGCCGAGCCTGCGCAGCGCGGACCCGCGCTACGGCGCGCGCAGCGGCACGGCCAGCTTCTGCAATGCCGACGACGATCTGCTGCCGTTCGCCGACCTCTGGCTGCACGGCCATCTGCACTGCGTCCACGACTACCGCGTCGCGCATGCCGGCGGTGGCTCGACGCGGGTGGTCTGCAATTCGCGCGGCTACGAGCGCCGCGGCGAGGCAGAAGCGCACCAGCCTGGGCTGGTCCTCGAGGTCTGAGCAGCGCGGACGCGCTGCGCGCAATCAGAAGGTCGAGCGGCGGTGCAGGCGCAGCGCGATGCGGGTCGGCGGCGCCGCGCGCTCGCGGGCCGCGATTTCCGACGGCGACTCCGGCTGGATGGTCGTGATGGCGTCGAGACCGAACGCCGTGCCCATGTCGGCCGGATCGTCGGCAAGCCGGCGCGCCGCGCGACGCGAGGTCGACAGGTAGCGGCGGGCGCGGGCGATCAGGTTCATCGGGTTCTCCGGGGCGACGGTTCGCGCGACCAGTATCTGCGTTGTCGGTGCCGCAGGCATCCCGCGATAGAGGGTCGAAGCGGTCGCAATTGGCGTTGCATCCACAACGCGTCGCGCCGCCGCCACGTTTACTCCGCGACGTATTTGTTGCCCGCCGCTTTGTAACGACTGACAGCACGTTTGAGATCGCTGTATTCCTCGCACGGCAGGAAGCACGCCTTGTCGAGCGCGGCGAGGCGCTGCTCGGCCTTTTCGAGGTTGCCGGTCATGAGGTAGAGCTCGCCGGAATATTCGAGCGCACCGCGGTGCTTCGGCTCGATGCGCAGTGCCTCGTCGTAGAACTTCTCGGCTTCGGCGAGGTTGGCGGCATCGGCCTTGCGCAGGCTGTAGCCCATCAGGTTGTTCCAGTCTGCGCTCGCGGGCAAGTTGGCCTTCTTCAGCTCGTCGATCGCGGCCGGCCAGTTCTTCTCGGCGATTCGGGCGCGAGCCGGCGTCAGGGCGTCGGGCTTGCTCGGCGTCGCGACGATGTCGGCGGCGATGGCGCTTCCCGCTGCGAGCAGCGACGCGACGAGGACGAGGGAGCGAAGCTGGGCGATGGCCATGGCGGTCTCCGGTTGCATCGGCGAAGAGGAAGCATAGTCAAAGCGGACGCCATGCGCTGCGAGCCCCTAGAGTCGCGCCCCTTTTTCGCCGCGCGGTGCCGCAGCCATGCCCGACGACACACCGTTTTGCGCGATCGACTTCGGCACCTCGAATTCGGCGGTCGCTGTCCCCGTTGGCGGTGCGATGCGCCTGGTCGAGCTCGAGCCGGGCTGGCCGACGATGCCGACCGCCGTCTTCTACCCCGGCGAGAGCGAGGGCCGGGGCCGAGCCGAGGCGGTGAAGTGCCAGTTCGGTCGCGCCGCGATCGCCGCTTACGTCGAGGGCATCGACGGCTCGCCCTGCTCAACGATCGCCTGCAGCAGGCGTTCGCCGGTGCGCGCGTCGTTCGCGGCGATCGCTTTGCCAGCGTTGCCACCGGCCTCGCGCTGTTCGCGCAGCGCCGCTTCGCGCCGCGCCGTCGCCGCTGAAGCGTCAGTCGGCGAGGACGGCGGCCATCGCGCGGGCAGTGGCCTCGACGTTGCCGCGATTCAGGCCGGCGACGCACATCCGACCCGAACGGACGAGATAGACGGCGAACTCCGCGCGCAGGCGATCCACCTGCCGGGGCGAAAGCCCCGTGTAGCTGAACATGCCGCGCTGGTGGAGGAAGTACGAGAAGTCGCGCCCCGGCATCTTCGCGGCGAGAATCCCGTGCAGCGACTTTCGCATCGCCTGGATCCGCTCGCGCATGGCGCCGAGCTCGGCTTCCCACTGGCGCCGCAATTGCGGCTCGGTCAGGACGGCGGCGACGATCTGGCCGCCGTGGATCGGCGGGCTCGAATAGTTCCTGCGCACGGTGAACTTGAGCTGGCCGAGGACGTTGCCGGCCTCGGCCGCATCGGCGCAGGCGACGCTCAGCGCGCCGCAGCGCTCGCCGTACAGGCTCATGCTCTTCGAGAACGAGTTGGCGACGAAGAACGCGAGCGGTCGGCCGTCGCGGTCACGGGCCGCAGCGAGTGCACGCAGCGCGTAGGCGTCTTCGACGATGCCGTCGCCGAAGCCCTGGTACGCAAGGTCGAGGTAAGGCAAGAGGCCACGCTCGACGAGGATTGGCACCAGTGCGTCCCACTGCGCCCTGGAGAGATCGACGCCGGTCGGGTTGTGGCAGCACGCATGCAGCAGCACGATGCTCTTCGGCGGCAGACGCCGGAGCGCCGCACACAGCGCCTCGAACGCGAGGCCGCCGGTTGCGGCGTCGTAGTACGGGTAGTCGTGGACCGCGAGGCCGGCACCTTCGAACATCGAGCGGTGGTTCTCCCAGCTCGGGTCGCTGACCCAGACGTCGCTGCCCGGCAGCCAGCGCGCGATGAAGTCGGCGCCGACCTTGAGCCCGCCGCTCGAGCCGACCGACTGGATCGTCGCGACGCGGCCGCTCCGCACCGCTTCGTGGTCGGCGCCGAAGAGGAGTGCCTGCACGGCACTGCGGAAGTTGGCCGCACCCTCGATCGGCAGGTAGGGCTTGGGCGCATCGCGGGCGACGACCTGCTGCTCGGCATCGTGCACCGACGCGAGCACCGGGATGCGGCCGGCATCGTCGAAGTAGATGCCGATCGAGAGATTGATCTTGCCCGGCCGCGGATCCTTCTGGAAGTCCTCGTTCAGGCTCAGGATGGGATCGCCGCCGAACGGCTCGACGTGCTCGAACATGTCAGCGACCTTTTCCGCGGCGAGCCGGCCTCATCGCGCGAGCGCGGCCTCGATGTCGCCCTTCAGCGACTCGGGAGAGTCGTTCGGCGCGAAGCGCTTGATGACCTTGCCGTCCCTGCCGACGAGGAACTTGGTGAAGTTCCACTTGATCGTCTTCGTGCCGAGGACGCCAGGCGCCTTCGCCGTCAGCCACTTCCAGAGCGGCGACGCGCCGTCGCCGTTGACGTCGACCTTGCTCATCATCGGGAAGGTGACGCCATAGTTCATCTCGCAGAACGACGCGATCTCGTCGTTCGATCCCGGGTCCTGCGCGCCGAACTGGTTGCTCGGAAAGCCGACCACGACCAGGCCGCGATCGCGGTAGGTCTTCCAGAGATCCTCGAGCCCGGCGAATTGCGGCGTGAAGCCACATTTGCTCGCCGTGTTGACGACCAGCAGCACCTTGCCCTTCTGGCTCGCGAAGCTGGCGGGCCTGCCCGCGATCGACTCGGCGTCGAAGTCGTAGATGGTCTCGGGTGCGGTCGTGGCCATGGTGTCCTCAGGCGATGTCGTCGTTCATCGCATGGTAGCCCGCGCCGACGGGCGCCGCTCAGTGACCCGGCTCGAGCGCGGCGAGAACGGCGCCGCCGACGATGAGGGCGCCGCCGAGCGCGAGCCTGGCGGTCAGCGTGCCGCCGCCGAGCGCGACGGCGGAGAGCGAAGCGAACAGCACCTCGGTGAGCATGACGACGGCGGTGCGGTTGGCCGGCAGGCGCGCGGCGCCGTACTGGAGCGAAAGGTTGCCGGCCAGGAACACGATGGTGAGCACGCCGGCGAGCGCCAGCCATGAGGCGGCGGGCGCCGGCACGGCGGGGACGGCGCCGCTCGCACCGAGGACCGTCGCGAGCGCTCCGGCGACGAGCGCGCCGCCGGCGAACATCGCCAGCGAGCGGCCTTCCTCCGGCCGGCTCGCTTCGCGTCGCAGCATGACGTTGTTGAGCGCGAACGAAAAGCCGCCGGCGACGCCGAGCCAGTCGGCGAGCGAGCGCGGCAGCGGCAGCGTGTCGAAAAGGCCTGCGGACAGAGGAGCCGCATGCGTTCCCTCGGGCCAGAGCACGATCGCCGCGCCGGCGGTGCCGAGCACGATCCGCAGCGCCGCCATCCGCGTCAGCCGCTCGCCGAGGATGACGCGCGCGAGCAGCACGGTCCACAGCGGCATCAGGTAGAACAGCAGGACGACACGGACGACGTCGCCGATGACGATCGCCCAGTTGAAGGCCGCGTTGGTGCAGCCCGCGGCGACGATGAGCACCCACAGCGCCGGCGTGCGCACCACCTGGCCGATCGCACGCGGACGCACGGCGGCGATGGCGAGCGTTGCCAGCGTGAAGATCAGCGCGGTCGACCAGAGCGGATGGAGACCCTGGCTCTGCAGCCGGCGCATCGGCCACCACGAGGTGCCCCAGACGAGCGCGTTCAAGACCAGCGCCATCGCCGCGAGGCGCGGGGCACGCTCGGCGTTGGCCGCGCTCAATGCTTGTCGCGTCGCGCGATCGCCAGCAGGTGCTCGACCTCGTCGCGATGGCGGACGACATTCGTCTGGTGCCAACGCCTGATCAGCCACATCGTCGCCGCGACGAGGACGCCGAACACCGCGATCAATGCGAACGCCGAGAGGCCGAAGCGCGTCATGCCGGTGTAGAACGCGCCGAGCCCGAGGATGCACGCTTGCTCGTTGAAGTTCTGCACCGCGATCGACCGGCCGGCGCCCATCAGGTTAGCGCCGCGGTGCTGAAGCAACGCGTTCATCGGCACGACCAGGAAGCCGCCGACCGCGCCGAGCAGGATGAGAAACGGGACCGCGATCCGGACGTCGGTAATGACATCGAGGCCGATGACGAGCACGCCCATAGCAATGCCGAAGGGAATCACCCGCGTTGCCTGGTCGAGCCGCGTCCGGACCGACGCGATCAAGGCGCCGGCGGCGGTGCCGATCGCGACGACGCCGACGAGCCACGAGGCTTGCGTCATCGAATAGCCGAGCGCGGCAGCCGCCCATGAGAAGACGATCACCCGCAAGTTGCTCGACACGCCCCAGAACAGCGTCGTCGTCGCGAGCGAGATCTGGCCGAGCTTGTCGTTCCACAGGCGCGCGTTGCAGTTCGAGAAGTCGCGCACGAGGACAGTGAGGCCGCGCGCGATCGGCTGCAACGGAGCCTCCGTGCGCGGGATGCGCAGGTTGTAGAGCGCGGCGATGATGTAGAGCGCAACGATCAAGGCGACCGCAGCCTCGGGCGCGGTGCTGATGCCGGTGTCGATCATCGGCACGTCGAAGGCGAGCAGGTGCTGCGAGACGACCGAGCCGAGCAGCTGGCCTCCGAGCAGGACGCCGAGGATGATCGACAGGATCGTCAGGCCTTCGATCCAGCCGTTCGCCTTGACGAGCTGCGAGTTCGGCAGCAACTCGGTGAGGATGCCGTACTTCGCCGGCGAATACGCCGCTGCGCCGAGGCCGACGATGCCGTATGCGATCAGGGGCTCGAGGCCGAACAGCATCAGCAGGCAACCGACGATCTTGATCGTGTTCGAGATCAGCATCACCGTGCCCTTGGGCACCGCATCGGCGAACGCGCCGACGCCCGGCGCGAGGATGACGTAGAACAGCGCGAACATCGGCACCAGCGCCGTCACATGCCATGCCGGCGCGCCGCTGCTTCGGAGCAAACCGATCGCCGCCACGAGCAACGCGTTGTCTGCCAGCGAGCTGAAGAACTGCGCCGACATGATGGTGTAGAAGCCTTTTTTCATTCGCTTCCCGGCGCGATTCGCATCGGAACTGACGTCCGACTTGTCTCCCTGCGGCGCGGTTTATAGCATGCGTGTTTTCTCGGAATCGTGGGCAAAGAGGGCATCGCGACGAGCGGCTGGCAGAATTCCTGCATGCCCCGGCCGATCGAAGCGCTCGTGCATCGCGACGCCCTCGCCGCCAATCTCGAGATTGCGCGCAGTGCCGCCGGCGGCGCGCGCGTGTGGGCGGTCGTCAAGGCCGACGCTTACGGGCACGGCATCGCCAACGTCTTCGATTCTCTGCAACGGGCCGACGGCTTCGCCCTGCTCGACGTTGCCGAAGCCGAGCTCCTGCGCACGCTCGGCTGGCGCGGCCCGATCCTGCTCCTCGAAGGCTGCTTCGACGGCCGCGACCTCGAGACGTGCTCGCGCCTGAAGCTCTGGCACGTCGTTCACGACGCGGAGCAGATCGATCGCCTCGCTGCGCTGAAGACCGATCGGCCGCATCACGTCTTCCTGAAGATGAACAGCGGGATGAACCGGCTCGGCTTCGCGCCCGATCGCTTCCGCGCCGCGTGGCTCCGCCTCGACGCGCTGGCGCAAGTCGAGGCCGTCACCGCGATGACGCATCTCGCGAACGCGGACGCGGCCGACGCGGCGGCCGTCGATGCCGCACTCGCTGCGTTCGACGCCGTGACGCGTGACCTGCCGGGCGACCGATCGATCTGCAACAGTGCCGCCACGCTGCGCTACGGTGCCCGGCTCGCCGCCGGCGGCGCCGCCTGGGTGCGGCCGGGGATCATGCTCTACGGCTCGTCGCCGGACGCGCCGCTGCACAGTGCCGACGATTGGAAGCTCATGCTGGCGATGACCTTGCGCACGCAGTTGATCGCCATCCAGGCGCTCGTCGCGGGCGACAGCGTCGGCTACGGCAGCAGCTTCACCGCCGCGCGGCCGATGCGGATCGGCATCGCCGCGTGCGGCTACGCGGACGGCTACCCGCGTCTTGCGCCGGGGACCCACGACCGCGCCACGCCGGTCCTCGTCGACGGCGTGAGGACGCGAACCATCGGCCGGGTCTCGATGGACATGATCGCGGTCGACCTCGGCGATGTCGCGAACGCCCGCGTCGGCAGCGAAGTCGTTCTCTGGGGACGAAGCGATTCGGGCGCCGTGCTCTCGATCGACGACGTCGCTCTGGCCGCCGGCACCGTCGGCTACGAGTTGATGTGCGCGCGGGCGCCGCGGGTGCCGATCCGCGCCGTCTGACGCCGGCATGGACGCGCCGCTCGTCGACGAAAGCGAGGTCGAGATCAGCGCCGTGCGCGCTCAGGGTGCGGGCGGCCAGAACGTCAACAAGGTGTCGAGCGCGATCCATCTGCGCTTCGACGTCGCCGCCTCGTCGTTGCCCGAAGCCGTCAAGGCGCGCCTGCTCTCGCGCGCCGACCGGCGCCTGAGCGACGAAGGCGTGATCGTCATCAAAGCGCAGCGGCATCGCAGCCAGGAGCTGAACCGGCGCGATGCGCTCGCGCGCCTCAACGAGCTCGTCGCGCGTGCTGCGCAGGTGCCTGTCGTGCGCAAGCCGACGCGGCCGACGCGGGCCTCGCGCGAGCGTCGTCTCGAGAGCAAGACCGCGCGCTCGCAGGTCAAGGCCGGGCGCGCGAAGATCGTCGATTGAGCTCGCCGCCGAAGACCGTGGCGAGTGCCGTCGGTCGCCGCAACTTCAGGCGCGCTTGAAGGTCGCGAGCAAGACGCCGAGGGCGATGAACAGACTGCCGAAGACGCGCTGGACCGCATGGGCGCGGGCCGGCGTGCGCAGCAGCGCGAGCAAGCGCGACGCCAGTGCTGCGTAGCCGGCGTTGACGACGAGATCGGTCAGCGACAAGGTCGCGGCGATCGCGAGGTATTGCGGCACGAGCGGCTCGGCCGGGGCCAGGAACTGCGGCACCACCGCGAGCATGAACGCGGTTCCCTTCGGATTGACGGCGTTGAGGAGCCACGCTTCGGCAACGATTCGCCGCCGCGTCGCCGGCGTGGGCTCGGCGCCGGGCGAAGGCAGCGAAAGCGGCGCGGCGCGCCATTGGCGGATGCCGAGGTAGACGAGATAGGCGACCCCGAGCCACTTGACGATCGCGAACGCGACCGCCGACGTCGAGAGGATCGCGCCGACGCCAACGGCGACGACGACGAGCTGGGTCCACAAGCCCAGGACCAGGCCGAAGGTCGCGAAGTAGCCGCGCGCGAAGCCGTTCCGGAGCGATGCGCTCATCACCGCGATCGCCCCCGGCCCGGGCGACAGGCTGATCGCCCACGAGGCGGCAAAGAACGCGAGCCAGAGTTGCCAGGACATGGCCGGCGATTGTGCGGCGGCGCGTCCCCAGCCAAAAAGATGGCCGCTGGAGCGGCCATCTCGATGACGGTCGGGCGCTGCCCGACGTTCGTTCAGCGACGTCGCTTCTGGCGCCGCGAAACGAAAGCGAGCGCGCCGAGGCCGGCCGCGAACAGCGCGTACGTTTCTGGCTCGGGGACGGCGCCGGGGATGGCCAGGGCGTCGATCTCGCCCTCGCCAGGCGAGTGCCCGGCGCTGCTCAGATGGTCACCCGAGGTGATCCAGAAGATGCTGTAGCTCTGGCCGAACGCCCAGACGGTCGCGAAATCGTCGGCGTTCTTGCTGGCGCCGGTGTCGTCGATGCCGCGCGTGTAGACATCGGTGATCGTGCCTTCGGTGCAGGCCGTCGGCGTGGCGCTGGTGCAGCCCCAGATCTTGAACTCGAAGGGCTCCCAGTTCTCGCCGTTGTTGTTCACTTCCCAGCCATGGTCGATGTCCGGAATGGCGAGCACCGAGTTCACGAGCGTGCCGCCTGTCGACATGAAGATCCCGGGATCGAATTGGAGCCAGCGATGGTCGGCCGCGGCCATTGCGGCGGCAGGGTCGGCCACGCCGTCGTAGGCAAAGCTCGTTCCGTTGGCCGTGCCGGTGACGCCGTCGCCGCCGGAGACATAGGTGAGAAAGCTGCTCGCGCTGACGGTTCCGGGGTGCACGACGGCCGTCTCGATGATGGTCGCGCCGCCGACGACGGTCTGCGCTAAGCCTGCAGTGCTGGCTGCGGCAAGGGCGGCAGCGATGGCAAGTCTCTGGAACATGGGACCTCCTCGATTCTGATGAAAGGGCGCCTCCCGGAGACCGGGCCCGCGAATCTAGCCGTGGGAGCGGCCAGCCGCCACCCTCAGACGTGGGGACGGGTTTACGCGGCGCCGTGGCCCTGGATCGGCCTTGCCGGCCGCGACAATCCGCCATGGCCAAGGACAAGTCGATCTACAGCTGCACCGAGTGCGGCGCGAGCAGCCCGAAATGGCTGGGGAAATGTCCGGGCTGCGGGGCCTGGAACACGCTCGTCGAGTCGGTCGCCGAGCCCAGTGTCAAGCCGCGTTACGCCGGCGCGGGTCGCGGCCTGCTGCCGGCCGAAGCCGTCGCGACGCTGGCCGAGATCGACGCGACCGACGCCGAACGCCAGCCGACGGGAATCGAGGAGTTCGACCGCGCGCTCGGCGGCGGCATCGTCGCCGGCGGCGTCGTGTTGATCGGCGGCGACCCCGGGATCGGCAAATCGACGCTGCTGCTGCAGGCACTCGATGCGCTGGCGCGCACGATGAAGGTGCTCTACGTCACCGGCGAGGAGAGCGGCGCGCAGGTCGCGCTGCGCTCGCGCCGGCTCGGCCTCGGCGCGAGCGCGGTGCGCGTCCTCGCCGAGATCTGCCTCGAGAAGATTCTGGCGACGATCGCGAGCGAGCAACCGGCGGTCGCGGTCGTCGATTCGATCCAGACGATCTACAGCGAGGCATTGACGTCGGCGCCGGGCTCGGTCGCACAGGTACGCGAGTGCGCCGCGCAGCTGACCCGCCTCGCCAAGGCGAGCGGGACGACGATCGTCCTCGTCGGCCACGTCACCAAGGACGGCGCGCTCGCCGGCCCGCGCGTGATGGAGCACATCGTCGACACCGTGCTGTATTTCGAAGGCGACACGCACTCGAGTTTCCGCCTCGTGCGGGCGATCAAGAACCGCTTCGGTGCGGTCAACGAGATCGGCGTCTTCGCGATGACCGAGAAGGGCCTGAAGGGCGTGAGCAACCCGAGCGCGATCTTCCTGTCGACGCACGGCGACCCGGTGCCCGGCTCGTGCGTGCTCGTCACGCTCGAGGGAACGCGACCGATGCTGGTCGAGGTGCAGGCGCTCGTCGACGCTGGCGGCCCGAGCCCGCGCCGGCTCTCGGTCGGCCTCGAGCGCGACCGCCTGGCGATGATGCTCGCCGTGCTGCACCGCCATGCCGGCATCGCGGCGCTCGACCAGGACGTGTTCGTCAACGCCGTCGGTGGCGTCCGCATCAGCGAGCCCGCCGCCGACCTCGCGGTCATGCTCGCGATCCAGTCGAGCTTGCGCGGCAAGGCGCTGCCGCGCGGTTTCATTGCTTTCGGCGAGGTCGGCCTCGCCGGCGAGGTGCGGCCGGCGCCGCGTGGCCAGGAGCGCTTGCGCGAGGCGGCCAAGCTCGGCTTCGCGACGGCGATCGTCCCCAAAGCCAACGCCCCGCGCGGCGCCGGCGCGAAGGCGTTCGAAGGGTTGACGATTCACGCCGTCGAGCGGATCGAGGAAGCGATCGACCTCGTGCGCCGACTCTGACGACCGCTCGCGTGGACGCGCGCCTCGGCTGGCTGCTTGCGGCGATCTTCACCATCGCCGCCTGGCAGGCGTACGGCCTGCACGGCCTTGCCTTCGCCGCCAGCGCGATCGTCTTCTGGCTGCTGCTGACGTTCACCCGCGTGGCCCGCGTCATGCGCACCGCCGGCCAGGCGCCGGTCGGCCGGATCGACAACGCGGTCATGTTCCACGCCGGCCTCGCCCGCGGCATGACGATGCTGCAGGTCGTCGGCCGGACGAAGAGCCTCGGCCTGAAGGTCGACGGCAGCGAAGACGACTGGCGCTGGCGCGATGACGGTGGCGCCGGCATCGTCCTCCACTTCGAGCGCGGCCGCCTTGCGTCGTGGCGAATCGAGCGAGGCGACGATCCGGCCACCTAGAATCGACCCTCCCTGGACGCGTTGGAGAGCGCCATGTCGATGGCCGACCGTGACGGCAAGATCTGGATGGACGGAGTGCTCGTCGACTGGCGCGACGCGAAGATCCACGTCCTCACGCACACGCTGCATTACGGCTGCGGCGCGTTCGAGGGCGTGCGCGCGTACAGGACTGCGCAAGGCACCGCGATTTTCCGTCTCTACGAGCACACGCAACGCCTGTTCAACAGCGCCAAGATCCTGCGCATGAAGATCCCATTCTCGTTCGATGAGGTCTTCGAGGCGCAGCGCTTGGTCGTGCGCGAGAACAAGCTCGAGTCGTGCTACCTGCGGCCGCTGACCTGGATCGGCTCGGAGAAGCTCGGCGTCTCGCCGAAGGGCAACACCGTGCACTTGATGGTCGCCGCGTGGGCGTGGGGCGCCTACCTCGGCGAGGAGGGGCTCAAGCGCGGCATCCGCGTCAAGACGTCGAGCTTTACGCGCCACCACGTCAACATCACGATGACGCAGGCGAAGACGGTGTCGAACTACACCAACTCGATCCTCGCCAACATGGAGGCCACCGACGACGGCTACGACGAGGCGCTGCTGCTCGATGCCAGCGGCTTCGTCAGCGAAGGCGCGGGCGAGAACCTGTTCATGATCAAGAAGGGCGTCGTCTACACGCCCGATCTCTCGGCCGGCGCGCTCGACGGCATCACCCGCAACACCATCCTTGCGATCTGCGACGACCTCGGCCTGAAGATGGTCGAGAAGCGCATCACGCGCGACGAGCTCTACATCTGCGACGAGGCATTCTTCACCGGCACCGCCGCCGAGGTGACGCCGATCCGCGAGCTCGACCGGATCGAGCTCGGCAGCGGCACGCGCGGCCCGATCACCGAAAAGATCCAGAGCGCGTTCTTCGACATCGTCAACGGCAGGAACGCGAAATACACCGAGTGGCTCACCAAGGTCTGAGGCGCAAATGGCACACGACGGATCGCGCGAGGCGGTCGAGCTGAGCGCAGCGGAGCTGCAAGGTCCGGGGGTGATCTTCTGCCCGAACCCGCGCATGCCGCTCTGGAGCAACCATCCGCGCGTCTATATCGACGTCGCCACCGCCGGCATCGGCAAGTGTCCGTACTGCGGCACCGAATACCGCTTGAAGCCGGGCGAGAAGGTCCGCGCCCATTGAGCAGCGGGGCGGGCACGCGGTGACGCGAACGCTCGTCGTCGCGCCGCAATGGATCGGCGATGCCGTGATGGCCGAGCCGCTGCTCGCGACCCTCGCCGAACGCGGCGAAGCGGTCACCGTCGCGGCGCTGCCCTGGGTTGCGCCGGTCTTCGAGGCGATGTCCGAAGTGACCGCGACCGTCGTGCTGCCGTTCGCGCACGGCAGGCTCGACTGGGGCCCGCGCAGGCGAGTTGCCGCGTCGCTGCGCGGCCGCTTCGAGATCGCTTACGTGCTGCCGAACTCGTTCAAGGCGGCGCTCGTGCCGTGGCTGGCGCGGATCCCGCGTCGGGTCGGCTATCGCAGCGAAGGGCGCGCGCTGCTGCTCACCGATGGGCCCCCGAAGCCGCGCGGTCGACCGCCGATGGTTCCGTTCTACGGCGCGCTCGCCGGCGACGGCTTCGACGCCGGGCGCCGGCCTCGCCTGCAGTTGCCGCGCGAGGGCATCGCCGCGGTCGCTGCCGCGCACGGCCTGCAGCCGGGCGCGTACTGGACCTTCGCGCCGGGTGCAGAGTACGGCCCGGCAAAACGGTGGCCGGGCACGCACTACGCAGCGCTGGCGCGCGCCCTGCACGCGCGCGATCGCGCCGCGGTCGTCCTCCTCGGATCTCCTGGCGAAGCCGCCCTGTGCGACGACATCGCGGCACAAGCCGGCGGCGCCTGCGTCGTTCTCGCCGGCCGCGCGTCGCTCGTCGACGCGATGGCGCTGATCGCAGGATCGCGCGGGCTGGCGAGCAACGATTCCGGCCTGATGCACGTTGCCGCCGGCTTCGGCGTGGCCCAGGTCGCCGTCTTCGGCTCGACCAGCCCGCTGCACACGCCGCCGCTGAACGAACGGGCGCGCGTTCTCTGGCTGAAGGACGAGCTGCAGCTCGATTGCATGCCGTGCTTCGACCGCCGCTGCCGCTTCGGCCACACGCGCTGCCTGGTCGACGTCGCGCCGCAGCGCGTCGAGGCGGCGCTCGACTCGGCTACAGGCTGAACTTGCCGGCGTAGACGATCGGCCCGGTCGGCGCGCCGGTCGGCGAGCCGCCGGCAGGCTCGTCGCTGACGGCGAGCGTGTCGACGCCGGCGAGCACCTTGCTGCGCAGCGCGACGATGGCGCCGCTCGTGCCCGGCAGGATGCCGAGCGAGCGCGGCGCCGTGCCGTCCTTCGGCACTGCCCAGAGCTCGAGGGCGCGGTCCGCGCGCGCCGCGACCGGAACGATCGGACGCGTGACGAGCGTCGTTCCGTCGCCGCTGATGCTGGCGACGATCGGCGCCGCGGCCGGGCCGCTCGCCGCCGGTCCGGTCGGCGCGAGGACGACGACGATCGGTGGCGCCTCGGGCCGCGGGCTCGCGAGCAGCAGCGCGAGGCCGATCGCGGCGACGCTCGCGAATGCGCTCAGGCTGCGCCAGAACGAGAGACGCTGCCAGGTGCCGGCGACGACGCTCTTCCTGCGGTCGAGCCGGTCGGAGATCTTCCGCCACACCTCGCCCGGCGGTTGCACCGGATCGATCGCCGCCGTGAGCGGCATCAGCCGCTCCTGCCAGGCATGGGTGGCGCGACGAAGCTCGACGTGCGCCGGCAGCAGGACCTCGAAGCGCCGCCGCGCGCCGCCTCGCATCGTGCCGATCACGTAGTCGGCTGCGATGGCGTCGGCGAGGTCGCGCTTGCCGTAGTCCATGTCAGCAGTGCCCGGGGTCGTGACGGGAGCGACTCGCCCCGCCAGCGGGCAGTGAACGAAGCGAAGCGCGAACGGTCTTCATGTCATTCGCGTGGCATACCGTCGCGTTGCACGGCGCCTTGCAGGCAGCTTTTCAACGCAGCGAGCGACCGGCGTAGCCACGACTTGATCGTGCCGAGCGGCTGGTGCATCTGGGCGGCGACCTCGGCGTGGCTCAGACCCTGGAAGAACGCGAGCGCGACGCCTTGCCGTTGCGTCGCCGACAGTTGCTCCATGCAGGCGGCGAGCGAGCGCGCCTCGGCGGCCCGGCTCAGCAGATCGAGCGGGCCGGGGGCGTCGTCGGCCACGGTGTCGTACACGTCGTCCTCGCTTTCGCGACCGTCGGCGAGGATGACGGCGGTGCGCATCTGCGGCTGGGTCTGCATCCGGCGCAAGCTGTCGATCGCACGGTTGCGAGCGATGCTCGTGAGCCATGTGAGCGGCTGGCTCTGCGCCGCATCGAAGCTGCTCGCTGCCCGCCAGACGTTGACGTACACCTCCTGCAGGATGTCTTCGGCCTGGGCCCGGTCGCGGTTGATACGCAACACCACCGCGAACAGATGCGAGCTGGTCCGCTCGTAGAGCGTGGCAAATGCCGCACGGTCGCCGACTCCGGCGCGGGCGAGCAGACGCGACAAATCGTGGCTGCGCTCGGACCAGTCGGCGGTGGCTTTGACCATGGCGTGCCGGCGCGGGACCTCGGTGCCTTCCTACAATTCCAGCGCCCGGAAGGTTAACCGAAGATCACCATGGCCCGACCCAAGCCTCCCGCACCGACACCCACGTCCGCCGACGACATCGAGCTCGCGCTCTACGAGGCGATGCGTCGCGGCGACGTCGAGCAGCTGATGGCGCTGTGGTCGGACGACGACGAGATCTGCTGCATCCACCCCGGCGGCGAGCGGCTGCTCGGCGCAGCGGCGATCCGCGCCTCGTTCGAGGCGATGTTCGGCAACGGCGCGATCGACGCCGAGCCGCATCGGGTGCGCCGCCTCGAGTCGCACTCGAGCGCGGTCCATAGCGTGCTCGAGCGCATCCGCGTGCGCACCAAGGAAGGCGAGCAGTTCGCGTGGGTCGTCGCGACCAACGTGTACCTGAAGTCGTCGCAGGGCTGGCGGCTCGTCGCCCATCACGCGAGCCCGGGCACGGCGGTCGAGGCGCAGGAACGTCTCGAGGCGACCTCGACGCTGCACTGAGCGCGTCTTCGATGCACGATTTCCGCGCGCCGCGGTGGCTGCCGGGCGGCCACGCGCAAACGATCTGGCCGGTGTTCTTCAGCCGGCGCTTCGACGGCGCGCGGCCGCACTTCCGGCGCGAGCGCTGGCCGACACCGGACGGCGACTTCGTCGACGTCGACTGGCTCGGCGAGGACGCTGCCGCGCCGCTGCTGGTTCTCTTCCATGGCCTCGAAGGATCGTCCCGGAGCCACTACGCCGAAGCCTTCGCCGCGGATGCGCGGCGCCGCGGCTGGCGCTACGCAGTGCCGCACTTTCGCGGCTGCTCGGGCGAGCTCAACCTCGCGCCGCGCGCCTATCACTCGGGCGACCACGAGGAGATCGGCTGGATGCTCGATCGCTTTCGCGCGCTGCACGGCGGCGCCGTCGTCGCGGTCGGCGTCTCGCTCGGCGGCAACGCGCTGCTGCGCTTCGCCGAGGAGACCGGCGCCGCCGCTGCGACGCGTGTGCGTGCCATCGCCGCAGTGTCGGCGCCGCTCGATCTCGCCGCCGGCGGCCGCGCGATCGGCCGTGGTTTCGGGCGCCAGGTCTATACCCGCATGTTCCTGCGCACGATGAAGAAAAAGGCGCTTCTCAAGCTGCGCCAGCACCCTGCTCTCTTCGACGCCGACGCGATGCGTGCCGCGCGCGACCTGCGTGACTTCGACGAAGTCTTCACCGGACCCCTGCACGGCTTTGCCGGCGCCGACGACTACTACGCGCGCAGCTCGGCGAAGACCGCGCTCGCGCGCATCCGCGTCCCGGCGCTCGTGCTGAATGCCCGCAACGACCCGTTCCTGCCCGCGTCCGCGCTGCCGCGAGCCGGCGAGGTCGGCCCGTGCGTGACGCTGTGGCAGCCGGCGCACGGCGGCCACGTCGGCTTCGCGGCCGGGCCGTGGCCGGGGCGGCTGCAGCCGCTTGCCGATGCGGTCGCGGGGTGGCTCGCCCGACACCTTCGATGACGCCGCGGCGGAGCAGAATCGCGCCATGGACGACATCGTCGCCGCCGCCCTCAGGAAGTGGCCCAACGTGCCGCACTGCTACGGCTGGCTCGCGCTCGACGCGCGCGGCGATTGGTACATGCGCGACGACCGCATCCAGGCGGCGGGGCCGTTCCCGCGCGTCAAGGGCAGCCGCATCGACCACGAGAAGCTGCGCGAGTTCATCGCCCGCAACTACGCGGTCGACCCGGGCGGCTCGTGGTTCTTCCAGAACGGCCCTCAGCGGGTCTATGTCGAGCTCGAGGCGTCGCCGTGGATCTGGCGGCTGCAGCCCGATCCGACCTCGACTGTCGTCGTCACCAGCCACACCGGGTTGCCCGCGGCACCCACGGGCGAGGCATTCGTCGATGACATGGGGCGGCTCTTCCTCGTCACCGATCTCGGCGTCGGCATCGTCCACACGCTCGATATGGGCGCGGCGAGCGATGCGGTGGAGCGCGGCGTCTGGCGGCCGCGCGAGATCGCCTTTGCCGCGCTGGTCGAGCGCTTCGGCTACCGCTTGAGCCCCGCCGCCGAACGCGCTGCCTCGACCTGAAAAAGCCGGCCCGGGGCCGGCTCGTCCCGGGTCGCCATGCCGCCTACTTCGCCGTGCTCACCATGTAGGTGACGACGGCCTTGATGTCGGCGTCGCTCGCGCTCGAGCCGCCTTTCGGCGGCATCGCGCCCTTGCCCTTGATCGCGCTCGCGGTGAGCGCGTCGACTCCCTGGCCGAGGCGCGGCGCCCACGCCGCCTTGTCGCCGATCTTCGGTGCGCCGGCGACGCCGGTCGCGTGGCAAGCGCTGCAGACTTCGTTGAAGAGCGCGGGCGGACCTGAGCTCGCTGCGGTCGCTGCGGTCGTCGCGGCGGCCGTCGTCGCCGCGGCGACCTGCGTCTTGGCCGGCATCGTCGAGGCCGTCGCTTCCGTGTGCCCGGCGCCGGGCTTTGCTGCGCTCGCCACGGCAGCGACTGCCGTCGCGGCCGATGCGGCACCGGCCGTCGCTGCCGTCGCCGTCGGCGGCGCGGGCTCGGGGAAGTTGCCACCCGCCTTGCCCGTCATGTAGACGACCGCGCGTGCAATCTCGTAGTCGCTGAAATCGCCGCCGCCTTGAGCCGGCATCTGGCCCTTGCCCGTGAGCGCCGAGTGAACGAGCGCGTCGAAGCCGGTCTTGATGCGAGGGCCCCAGGCGGCGGTGTCGCCCAGCTTGGGCGCGCCGAGCGCACCCGACGCGTGGCAGGCGCTGCACTGCGCGGTGAACACCTGCTCGCCGGTCTTCAGCGACGCCAGATCGGATGCGTCCTTCACCTCGACGACGCCGACGGGTCGGATCCGCTCGGCCACTGCCGCCGGGCTCATCGCATCGCTGCCAGCCGCCGGACGATGGCTGCTGGTGACGTACATGACGAGCAGGATGATGCCGAAGATCGGCACCACGAAGGCGTAGAGAACGGCGAGGATCAGCTGCTTGGGAGTCTTGATCGGGCCTTCGTGCGGGCCGTCGATCTCGTTGGGGTCGTGCGCTGCGGTCATCCGGTCCTCGAAGGAGTTCGACGACGCGAAGAGGCGGCATGCGCCGCCGCAAGAAATCGATTCGCGTCGAACCGGAAAATTATAGAGGCGCGACCTTCGACGCCAGGCGGCGCGCGACCTCGCTGGTAGACTGCAAGCCGCTGCGCCCGTAGCTCAATGGATAGAGTACTGCCCTCCGAAGGCAGGGGTTGCAGGTTCGATCCCTGCCGGGCGCGCCAGCGTGTCGTCGCCAGTCAGCGCGTTGCCCTGCGTCGAGCGACTGCACCGAGCAGGCCCAGCCCCGCGAGCATCAGCGCATACGTTTCCGGCTCCGGCACGCCGGGCATGATCAGGTCGGCCGTGACGAAGATGCCGTCTTCCGGTTGGGACGGGAACATTCCGATCTGCGTGACGACGAACGTGCTGGTCCCGGTGTCGAAGTGGATGTCCCACACCTGGTGGCCGGTTTCTCCCGTGACGACGGCATCGCCGAGGTAGGAAGTGAACTGCGACGCGTCGGCCTTGATGATGTCGCTCGCGAAGTTCGCGGCGTAGAAGCCCTCGACGGAGCTGCCGCTGCTACCGAGATTGAGCGGAACGAAGCTCACCATCTCTGCGCTCGGCAAGCCCGTCACCGCAGTGGTCTTGGTTCCGTCCGGCGCGATCGCGCGCAGGACGCCGCTGCCTTCCGATGCGACGAAGAGCGTTCCCGCAGCGAACGTGCCGAATGCCTGCGGCGCGAAGCTCAGCCCCTCCGCGTCTTCGCCGACGCTGGCGAGCAGCGAGGCGACGCCGCTATTGCTGACGCGATAGATGTTGCCCGCGTTGGTCGCGACGATCATCTGGTTGCCGTACAGGCCGTACGGGTCGAACGCGATGCTGCGAACGCCGCCGGCCAGGCCGCTCGCGAATAGCCCCTGCGACGAGCCGTCGTGGGCGACGCGAAAGACCGATCCGGAGGCTTCGGAACCTGCGAAGACGTCGCGCGGCCCGTAGCCGCCGAGACCGAGCGAGGCACTCACATAGATCTCGCCGCTGAACCCCACGATCGGTGTGCCGAACTTCTGCACGTTGCCGCCGGTGAGGTCGGTCGAATAGAGCTGGTTGTTGTTGGTGCCGAAGTAGACCGAGCCGACGAACTTGTCGCCGGCATAGGTGAAGCCGATCGTCGCGTTGTTGCCGAGCGTGCTGCTGAGCGAAGACGTGGTGACGAACTCGCCGAAGCTGAGCGGAGCGGCGTGGCCGGGGAGCGCGAATGCCGCGAGCGCGGCGGCGAAGGCACAGTGGAGAGCAAGAGCTGGTCGCATCGGATCCTCCATCGTTGTGGAGGCGACTGTGCGCTTGCAATGGCACCCCCGCAATGAAACCGGCCCCCGCGATCGCGGGGGCCGGACAGGCGCCGGCGCGTCGCCGGGCCCGAGGCGCCGATCAGAGCGACGTCGACGTCGGCGCCGGAGGCAGCGCGGCCCCGCCCGGGCCGGCCGTGAACGTCAGCGGCGACGTCGGATCCTGCTGGCTGACACCCGGCTGGGTCCAGTCGCAGACGCCGTTCGGGAAGACCGTCACCAGGCGCGCCTGCTGGCCGGCAGTGAAGGTGATCCCGGGATAGTCGGCGGGATCGATTGCCTTCAGCGTGCACTTCAGGATGTTCTCGGCCAAGGGGCCGCCGGCGACCTGGCGCGGCGACGAGTTCGCCTTCAGGCGCGGATCGGTATCGCACACCGTGAAATCGGTGATCTTGGTCGAGAACGTCGTGTCGGTCGTCAGGTAGCAGAAGTCGAATGCCGTCGCCGGCTTCGCGGTCACGACCTCGGCCTGAGTGTGCGTGCCGTTGACCTGGCTCTTCGGCGCCGTGGTCGTCAGGCTCGTCAGCCAGGTGTCCATGACCGAGAGCGACGTCTGCATGATCCCGGACTGCAGCGGCGGCGTCAGGCCGGTGCCGTAGCGCCACATCACCTGGTTGTCATGGCTGCCGCCGTTCGCGTCCTCGAGACGGGCGCGCTCGGCGAAGCTGCGCCAGATGTAGTGGATGCCCTGCTCGTCGTAGCCGCGCCAGTCGATGATCGCGACCATGCCCAGGTTCTTGCCGCTGGCGACGATGCCGGCAAGGTACGCGATGTCGAGCGCCGGCAGGTCGGCGACCGAGCGCGCAGTCGTCGCATTCGAATCGGCATCGGGGCCGCCGATCCTTTCGTTCAGCGTCACGAACTCCTCGGGCGAGATCGTTCCCGCAACCAGCGCCTTCAACCCGTACTGGATGCCGTCGTTGTCGAAGGTCTGCAGCGCGCGCGTGCTGCCCGGGGCGATCCCCGCGGTCGTGCCCCAGACGGCGGCGGCGAGGTCGGGGTCGCCGCAGCGCGTCCCGGTCGGGTTCGTCACCGGGTCGTAGACCGCAGACGCCGGCAGCAGGCAGTTGTTGCGCGGTGAGCCGAAGGGGGCGAGCGCGCCGGTGTTCTGATCGACGACGACCAGCGGCACGTAGTTGCCGGGCTTGTTGTTGAAGCCGAACGAGTTGTTCCACGACTGGCAGCCGAGCTGGTCGAGGTGGCCGTTGATCGCCGTCTTCTTGGCATTGATCTGCGCTTGCGTCAGGCCGGTTTGCAGCGCCAGCCACTCGGGAGTCTGGTAGGCGTTGACGAGCAGCACGCAGTCGGTCACCTCGAGCCCGGTTGTGATCGAGTCCGAGAAATCGCACGAGACCTGGATGCCGTCGAGCAGGCCGGGGAAGGTCGACGCGACCGTGTTCTGCTGGATCGAGCCGCCGGAGCACCCGTTGCCCATCGTGTACTTGATCTCTCCGTATTGCTCGACGATATGCTCCTTCATCATCATCGTCGTCTCGCTGACGAGGACGCGATTGGAGTTGTAGAGCGAGTCGGTGAGGCTGTTGTCGACGACGAGGTAGCCCATGCGGAGCGCCGAGTCGTCCTCCACACCGCTGATGCCGTTGACGACCCAGTTCTGCTCGGTGCGGAACTGCAGGCGCGGCTGTCCGGTCGATGCGCCGTAGCTGTAGACGACCTTGCGGTTCCACTGCGGCTGCGGCGAGTTCGCCGTCCACGGCTGGGTTGGATCGAACAGGACCGCGATGTCGTAGATGCCGCGGTTCATCGTCCCGCGCTCGACGCGAACGATGTAGGGCACGGTGACGCCTTCGCTGGTCGTCGTCGATGCCACCGACGCCGCCGGCGTCGTGCCGACGACGTAAGGCTGCAGGCACGAGTTTGCCGGCGTCGTCGGGCTCGGCACGGCGATCGTCGGCGACGGATCGGGGACGACCAACGAGCAGCCGCCATCGCCCGCGGTCACCGAGAGCGGCGTCAAGGTGCGGTAGAAGAACTTGGTCTCGGTCGCGATGTTGCACTGCGCATCGGTCGCGACAGTGGTCAGGCCGCTGGCGTTGGTCGCCGGCGCGCTCGCCGTCGCGGCGGTCGGCACCGGCGTCGCACAGATCCACGGCGTCGTCTGCGTGCCGAGCAGCACCGGACCTCCGATCGGATGGTTGGTGATGACGAGTTGCGCACCGCCGAAGCTGCCGGTCGTCGAGCTCACGGTGATCGTGTTGCTGCCGTTCTGAAGGCCGGTGACCAGGCCGATGGTGCGGCCGTCGGAGCGGGTCGTGAACATCGGCGTGATGACGGTGCTGCCGAGGCTCACCCTCATGCCTGCCGCGAGGGCAGGACTCAGCTTGATCTCGACCAACGCATCGCCGCCGGTGACCAGATCGGCGCGATTCGAGAGCGTCACGATCGTGGGCGCGGCGCCCGGGCTATTGTTGTTGTTGTCCCCCCCGCAAGCGGCGAGAACGGTAGAAATGACAACGGCAGCAAATGCTGCCGGTAGAGCGCGACACGAGTTCACGGGGAGCCTCCTATGCGCACGCCGTGCGCGGCGCGCCGTTGTTGGAAACGCGAACGCTGCTTAGCAATTCGCACTCCCAATGGAGAGGCTCTCTCCTCGGGATTTTCCTCAATGCCCGCTTCACATTTCTTCACGCGCGTCGCGCGCAATCGAGCGCGGCACCTCGATCGGCATCTCGAGCAGGAGCTGCGCCATTCCCTTGCCGAGCGGGTCGAGCCGTCGCGACGACATGCCGCCGCCGTCGAGCGCCTGGTGGAGCACGAAGTTGATTGCGGCGATGCCCGGCAGATGGAAGCGCTCGACCTCGCCGCGCACGAGATGGCCGAGCCAGCCCTTGACGCGGATCGGCGTCAGGCGGTCCCAGAGCAGCGGCAGCCACTCGGCGCGGCGAGCGACGATGCCGACGTTCGAGAGATCGCCCTTGTCGCCGCTGCGCGCCCAGGCCAGCAAGACGAGTGGCACGCGCTCGGCGGTCTCGACGACGAGCGATGCCGCCTCGAGCGGCGGCACCGCCGGCGGCGACGGTCGCGGCACGGCGCCGCCGGCGAGCGGAATGGCGACGTCGTCGCGCCGATCGCCGATCGCGAACGAGGCCGGCGCGGCGCGCTTGTCGAGCAGGAACGAGAACGGCTTGACCAGCGGAGTCACCTGCGGCCGGCCGCCGCCCGGGCCGGTCGTTCCGGGCGACCACGAGGTTCCTGCCGGCGCGATCTCGCGCGCGAAGATCTCGAGCGCGCGGCGGTCGGCGTGGTCGGCGACGACGCGCATCATCACCTCGCGATTCGCGCGTGCCCGCGAATGCGGCCCGTACATCGCCTCGGCACCGAGCACCTCGACGTGGGTCGCCGTGAAGTCGGCCAGGCCGGCGTCGCGCAGCAGCCGGCGCACGCGCTCGACGATCGCGGCGCCCGTGCGCTCGGCCTTCTTCACGGCGTCGATGCCGACGATGACGAGCGAGCCCACCGCGCGATAGCCATCCAGCGCCGTCGCCGAGACCTTGTAGGTGTCGGTCGGCGGCAGGCCGCGGGCACCCTGGACGCGGACGTGGCGCGGGTCGTCCTGCTCGATGGCGACGTCGCGGAAATCGCAGATCACGTCGGGCAGCACGTAGGCGCCGGGGTCGCCGATCTCGTAGAGCAGCTGCTCGGCGACCGCGCCACGGGCGATCACGCCGCCGGTGTCGACCGGCTTGGTGATGCGAAAGACGCCGTCGGCGCGGCACTCGGCGATCGGATAGCCGATCGTCGCCCAGTCGGGAACCAATTCCCAGTCGGTGAAGAGGCCGCCGGTCGCCTGGCAGCCGCATTCGATGATGTGACCGACGAGGCTGCCGGCGGCAAGGAGGTCGTAGTCGGTTGCGTTCCAGCCGAACTCGTGCATCAACGGCCCGAGCGCGAGCGCGCTGTCGACGACCCGGCCGGTGACGACGATGTCGGCGCCGGCGCCGAGCGCGGCCGCGATCGGCAGCGCGCCGAGGTAGGCGTTGGCACTGAGGACGCGCTTGGGCACTGACTCGCCGCTGTCGATGTCGCTGATCCCGGCGGCGGCGAATCCGGCGGCTTGTGCGCTGACGTCGTCGCCCTCGACGACCGCGACCTTCAACGCCAGCCCCGCTTCGGCGATCATCTTCTCGAGCGCGGCAACGCAGGCACGCGGATGGATGCCGCCGGCGTTGCTGACGACCTTGATGTTCTTCGCCGCGAGGCCGGTCAGCACCGATCGCATCGCGACCTCGACGAAGTCGGTCGCGTAGCCGAGCTCGGGCCGCTTCAGCCGTGCGCCGGCGAGGATCGCCATCGTCGTCTCGGCGAGATAGTCGAAGACGAGGTAGTCGACCTGGCCCGAGGCGACGAGCTGCGGCGCGGCGACGCGGCTGTCGCCCCAGAAGCCCGACGCGCCACCGATGCGAACGATCCTGTCGAGCGCCACTGCAGCTTCTCCCGTCGTGATGGCGAAGCGTAGCAACACGTGATGCCCGCGGGGGCGAGGGGGCGCCGCTAAACTGCCCCGATCCTCCGAGGCCTGCACGTGGACCTGCTCGACGCATCGCTGCTGCCCGATCGTTTCGCTTCGGTCGAGGCGCTCGACGAGTTCATGACGCGGCCGAGCCGCGCCCTCGTCGACGACCTCGCCGGTGTCGACGGCGACCTCATGATCCTCGGCGTCGCCGGCAAGATGGGGCCGACGCTCGCCCGCCTCGCCAGGCGCGCTGCGCCGTCGCGCCGCGTCATCGGCGTCGCCCGCTTCAGCGACGCTGCGGTGCGCGAGCAGCTCGCCGGACACGGGATCGAGACGATCGCCTGCGATCTGCTCGACCGGAGCGCCATCGACGCGTTGCCCGACGTGGCGAACATCGTCTTCGCCGCCGGCCACAAGTTCGGCGCCAGCGGCGCGCCGGCGCTCACCTGGGCGATGAACGCGCACGTTCCGGCGCTCGTCGCCGAGCGCTTCCAGGCGTCGCGCATCGTCGCCTTCTCGACCGGCAACGTGTACGGCTTCTCGCCCGCAGGCGCCGCGGGAGCGAGCGAGACGACGCCGCCGGCGCCGGTCGGCGAATACGCGCAGTCGTGCCTCGGCCGCGAGCGCATGTTCGAGTTCTTCTCGGCCAGGCACGGCACGCCGGGCAGGATCGTCCGTCTCAACTACGCGATCGACATGCGCTACGGCGTCCTGTTCGACATCGCCTCGAAGGTGCACCGCGGCGCACCGGTCGACGTCACCATGGGCTACGTCAACGTCATCTGGCAGGGCGACGCGAACGCGCAGGTGCTGCGCTGCCTCGCCCACTGCACCGCGCCGACGACGCCGCTCAACGTCACTGGCCCGCAAACGCTCTCGGTCCGCGAGCTCGCGCACCAGCTCGCCACCCGGCTCGGCACCTCCGCGCAGGTGGTCGGCCAGGAAGCGGCGACCGCGCTGCTCTCGGACACGGCGAGCGCCATTGCGCTGTTCGGCTCGCCGCTCGTTCCGCTCGGCCGCATGCTCGATTG
Source organism: Caldimonas sp. (assembly GCA_036496385.1). Taxonomy (GTDB): domain Bacteria; phylum Pseudomonadota; class Gammaproteobacteria; order Burkholderiales; family Burkholderiaceae_C; genus Schlegelella_A. The sequence continues at coordinate 39,566 of DASXLD010000122.1, forward strand.
GGTCGCCGACTGGGTCCAGGCGGGCGGCGCCAGCCTCGGCAAGCCGACCAAGTTCGAGGTTCGCGATGGCAGCTTCTGAGGCGCTCGCGATCGATCGGCTCGTTGCCGCCGACGTCGACGCCGGCCTGCAACTGTCGGACGCGGCGCGCTGGAACCAGACCGCCGAAGACTGGGCGTTCTTCATTGCCCACGGCGACGCGTTCGGCATCCGCGCCAGCGACGACGCCCACCGGCCGATCGCAACCGCCGCCGCGCTGCCGTACGGCGCCGGCGTCGGCTGGATCTCGATGGTGCTGGTCGACCCGCGCCATCGTCATCGCGGCCACGCGACGCGGCTGCTCGCAACGTGCGTCGATGCTCTGCGCAGCACCGGCCGCGTCGCCGTGCTCGACGCGACGCCGGACGGCGCCGCGGTCTACCGCCGCGCGGGGTTCGTCGCGGGCTTCGGTTTCGAGCGCTGGCAGGGCGACGCAGCAGGAACGAACGCGTCGTCGATCGGGGACGTCCTCGACCAGCGTCGACGCGACACGCTGCTCGCGCTCGACCGCGCGACCTCGGCGCTCGATCGCAGTGCCCTGCTCGGCAACGTCCTGGCGCGGCCGACCACGAGGGCCTGGCTCGGCGACGACGCGAGCGGCTTCGCCCTCCTGCGCGGCGGCCGCCGCGCGCAGCAGCTCGGCCCGATCGTCGCCGCCGACGAGCAGGCGGCGATCGTCCTTCTCGGCCGCGCACTCGACGCCGCGACGGGCGCGGTCTTCATCGACGTGCCGAGCCGGTGGCGGGCGCTCGCTGCCGCGCTCGTCGAGCGCGGATTCGCTCGCCAGCGTCCGTTCGTTCGGATGGCGCTCGGCGCGACCGAAGCACTCGCGGCGAACGCTCGCGTCTTCGCCATCGCCGGACCGGAGTTCGGCTGAACGCCTCGCGCCATGCAAGCCGCGACCGACCGCCTCTCCTTCGCAGCGCTGCGCGAGCGACTCTTTGCCGGCATCGCGATCCCCGCGCATCCGCTTGCTCTCGACGCATCGCGCCGGCTCGATCGCGGCCGCCAGCGCGCGCTGTCGCGCTATTACCTCGATTCCGGCGCCGGCGGTCTCGCCGTCGGCGTCCACACGACGCAGTTCGCGATCCGCGAGGCCGGGCTCTTCGAGGAGGTGCTCGGGCTCGCCGCCGAAACATGCCGGAGCTGGCAGCGGCTCGGCGACGAAGCGGGGCCGCGGCCCGTCCTCGTCGCCGGCGCCTGCGGGCGCAGCCCGCAGGCGATCGCCGAGGCGCGCCTGGCGCGGGGCCTCGGCTACGACGCCGTGCTGCTGAGCCTCGCCGCGCTGAAGGGAGCGAGCGAAGACGAGCTCATCGCTCACTGCGAGGCGGTCGCCGCCGAGATGCCGCTGATCGGCTTCTATCTGCAGCCGGCGGTCGGTGGCCTCGACTTGCCGGCGTCGTTCTGGGCGCGCTTCGCGGCGATCGACAGCGTCGTCGCGATCAAGGTCGCGCCGTTCAATCGCTATCGCACGCTCGACGTCGTCCGCGGCCTCGTCGCGGCGCGCGCCGAGCGGCGCGTCGCGCTCTACACCGGCAACGACGACCACATCGTGCTCGACCTCGTCACGCCGTTCGACGTCAGGCGCGACGGCGAGCCGGTGCGCGTGCGCTTTCGCGGCGGGCTGCTCGGCCATTGGTCGGTGTGGGCGAAGAGCGCCGTCGACCTGCTCGAGCGTTGCAAGGCGGCGGCGGCGAGAGAGGACGCCGGCGGCGCCGTGGATGCCGACCTGCTCGCGCTCGACAGCCGCGTCACCGACTGCAACAGCGCCTTCTTCGACGTCGCCAACGATTTCGCCGGCTGCATCGCCGGCTGCCACGAGGTGCTGCGCCGCCAGGGGTTGCTCGCGGGAACCTGGTGCCTCGATCCGCACGAAGGCCTCGGGCCGGGGCAGGGCGACGAGATCGAGCGCGTCCTCGCCGCGCACGCCGACCTCGCCGACGACGCGTTCGTCGCCGCGCACCTGGAGCGCTGGCTGGCCTGAGCCGGCGCGAGCCGCGCGTTCGCGCACCGTCGGCGCCGCTTCGTTTCGACCGCAGAATCCTGCCATGGCCGTCCCAGGCTCGACCCCGTTTTCTCCCAAGGTCAAGGTGCTCGGCGTCGAGGCGTTCGAGCAGCCGTTTCGCCTGCGGATGCCGTTTCGCTTCGGCGTCATCACGCTCACCGAAGGCCGGCAGGCGATCGTGCGCGTCCACCTGCGTCTCGACGACGGCCGCGAAGGCTTCGGCTACGCCGCCGAGATGCTGGCCGCGAAATGGTTCGACAAGAGCCCTGCGCTGACCGACGCCGAGAACCAGGACCAGCTGCGCAAGGCGATCGAGATCGCTGCCGACGCCTACCGCGAAGCGCCGTTGTCGACGCCGTTCGACCTCTTCGCCGACAACTACCGCTACCAGTTGCGCGCCGGCCGCGGGCTCGAGCTGCCGCCGCTGGTCGCGAGCTTCGGCAACGCTGTGCTCGACCGCGGCGTGCTCGATGCCGTCTGCCGCCTGTTCGGCGTCAGCTTCTGGACCGCGATGCGCAGCAACCTGGCGGGAATGACGGCGCATCCGGTGATCGCTGACCTCGGCGCCTTCGACTTCAACGCGTTCCTCGCCGGCCTCGCGCCGGTCGCGAGCATCGAGGCGCGCCACACCGTCGGCCTGCTCGACCCGATCACCGCTGCCGACCAGGCGCCGGGAACGCGTGTCGACGACGGCCTGCCGGAGACGCTCGCGGAAGTCGTTGCTGCGTACGGCCAGCGCTGCTTCAAGCTCAAGGTCGGCGGCGACCGCCGCGCCGATCTCGAGCGCCTGGCGCGGATCGCGAGCGTCCTCGACGGCGTCGCCGGACTGCATGTGACGCTGGACGGCAATGAGCAGTACGACGACGTCGAATCGGTGCTCGAGCTCTGGAGCGCGATCGAGGCCGAGCCGGCGCTGCAGAAGCTGTGCGCGGCGACGCTCTTCATCGAGCAGCCGATCAAGCGCCAGGTCGCGCTCGCGCGCAGCGTCGCCTCGCTGGCTCGCCTCAGGCCGGTGATCATCGACGAGTCGGACGGCGAGCTCGACGCCTTCCCGCGCGCGCGCGCGCTCGGCTACGGCGGCGTCTCGTCGAAGGACTGCAAGGGTTTCTACAAGTCGATCGTCAACCTGGCGCGCTGCCGGATCTGGAACGCCGAGGCGCAGGACGGCGGCTTTTTCCTGTCGGGCGAGGACCTGACGACGCAGGCCGGGCTCGCGGTGCAGCAGGACCTCGCGCTCGTCGCGCTGCTCGGCCTCGCCGACGTCGAGCGCAACGGCCACCACTTCATCGACGGTTTCGCCGGCCGGCCGCTCGCCGAGAGCCTGGCTTTCCTGGAGGCGCACCCCGACCTCTACTGCGAGGAGAACCGGCGCGTGCGGCTGCGCATCGAGGACGGCCGCATCGCGCTCGGCTCGCTTGAATGCCCGGGCTTCGGCAGCGCCGTCGTTCCCGATCTCTCGACCACCGAGCCGATGGCGAAGGCCATCTGGCCGCCGCGCCGTTGAACGCGACCATGGCCCGCATGGATGCGGTCGACCTCGGCTTCTATCGCCGCCAGGGCCACCTCACCGTCAACGGCGTCTTCGCGCCGGCCGAGACCGATGCCGTCATCGCCGACATCGACGCCTGGGGCGAGAGCTTCCTCGCCGCGCTGCCGAAGGAGCAGCGCACGTGGTACGTCGACGGCGGCGTGCAGGCGCGCACCGTGCTGAGAAAGCTCGACAACCCGCACGCGCAGCGCACGAGCGTGCAGCGGCTCGCGCGCGACTCGCGCCTGGTCTCGCTGGTCGAGCAGCTCGTCGGCGCCGGCGTGTCGGTCTATTTCAGCCAGATCTTCTTCAAGGCGCCCGAAGGCGGCGGCCCGAAGCCCGCGCACCAGGACAACTTCTACTTCGGGCCGAGCGATCCCGAAGGCGTCGTCACGGCGTGGATCGCGCTCGACGACGCGACGCTCGAAAACGGCTGCCTCTACTTCGGCGAAGGCACCAACCTCGGACCGGTCTACGGCCACGTCGCGCCCGAAGCCGAGCCGTTCAACCTGCAGCTGCCGCAGGCGCTGCTCGCCAAGCAGCCGATGGCGCCGGCGCCGGTGCGAAAGGGCGGTGTCAGCTTTCACCACGGCAACACCTTTCACCAGTCGGGCCCGAATCACAGCTCGCGCTGGCGCCGTGCCTGCGCGCTGCACTACGTCAAGAACGGCGTCGAGTTCGCGACCCCGGCGCTGCCCTACGACCACTCCCTGAAGCTGCCCATCACCTGAGGCGGCTCACTCCATTCCGAGCAGTTTGTAGATGTGCCGCGTGTAGGCACCGAAAGCCTCGTGCGTCTTCAGGTCGAGCGTGCGCGGACGCGGTAGCTCGATCGTGAGGTCGTCGGCCATGCGCGCCGGCCCGGCGGTGAAGACGACGACGCGAGTGCCGAGGAAGACCGCCTCCGAAATGCCGTGCGTGACGAACAGGATCGTCTTGCCGGACTCGCGCCAGATCCGCAGCAGCTCGAGGTTCATCTTCTCGCGCGTCTGCGCGTCGAGGGCGCCGAACGGCTCGTCCATCAGGACGAGCTTGGGGTCGTGAACGAGCGCGCGCGCGATCGACGCCCGTTGCTGCATGCCGCCCGAGAGCTCGTACGGTCGCTTGTCCTCGGCGCCGGAGAGGCCGACCAGGGCGAGCAGATCGCGCGCCCGCTCGCGACTCTCTTTCGCCGGCAGGCCGAGGAGCTCGGCCGGGAGCAGCACGTTGTCGACGATCGTGCGCCACTTCAGCAGCAGCGGCTGCTGGAAGACCATGCCGATGTCCCGGGCCGGATCGAACGGGGCCGACTCGGAGCCGATCTGCACGGTTCCGCCGTCGTGCGGATGGAGCCCGGCGAGGATCTTCAGCAGCGTGCTCTTGCCGCATCCCGACGGGCCGACGAGACACGCCAGCTCGCCGGGCATGACGTCGAAGGTGACGTCGGAGATCGCCTGGTGCGCATGCGCGCCCTTGCCGTAGGTCTTGGCGACGCCGGCGAGGCGGATGAAGGGCTCCGCCGCCACCGATTCAGCCGACGCGGGCATCGGGAACGACGACCGCGCGCTCGAGCGCGAGCACGACGCCGTAGAGCAGCATGCCGATCAGCGTGATCAGCAGCACCGCCATGAACATCGCCGCGGTGTCGAGCGTGACCTGGACCTGCAGCATCAGGTAGCCGAGACCTTTGTCGGAGCCGAGGAACTCGCCGACGATCGCGCCGGCGACGGCGAGGATCGCCGCCACCTTCATCCCGGAGAAGATGTAGGGCAGCGCGCCGGGAAGCTGGATCTTGGTGAACACCTGCCAGCGCGAGCCGCGCAGCGTCCGCACGAGGTCGAGCAGGTCGGGCTCGACTTCGCGCAAGCCCCGCACCGTCGTCAGCAGGATCGGGAAGACGCAGATCGAGAACGCGATCAGCATGTTCGGGACGACGCCGTACTTGAACCAGACGATGATGAGGGGACCGAGCGCGACCTTCGGGATCATGTTGAGGCTGACCAAGAGCGGCATCATCAACGCCTCGAGGGGCCTGGACCACGTGAAGGCGAGCGCGAGCAGGACGCCGGTGACGAGCGCGAACGCGTAGCCGCCGAAGATCTCGGTCGCCGTCACGCCGACGTTGGTCCACCAGTTGTAGTTGCCGGCGAACAGCGCGGCCGCGGTGTCGCCGGGCGATGGCATGACGAACTTCGGCACACCCCCGAGCTTGACGAACAGGTACCAGACGAGAAGCAGCGCGAGGTGCGATGCCACCGCCATCAGCGTTCGCGTCCAGCGGTCGTCGAGCATGGGCATCGGTCTGCGGTCCTTCGGGCGCGACGATGATAGGGCGCGAGGTCTCGGGGTCATTGCTCTCCTCGACCGGGAAACGGCGTTGCTAGACTGCGCGCGACCCGGCCACGGGACCCTTCAGGAGACCCCATGCAGCTGTTCCGACGCATCGCGATCGCCGCCGGCATCGCCGCCGCGAGTCTCGCCGCGACGCCCGCCTTCGCCCAGCAGAAGCTCGATTTCATCCTCAACTGGGTGCCGGGCGGCGACCATGCTCCGTACTACTACGCCAAGAAGATGGGCTGGTACAAGGACGCCGGCATCGACCTCGACCTCGAGCCCGGCAAGGGCTCGGCGGTGGCGGTGCAGAAGGTTGGCGCCGGCGCCAACCCGATCGGCCTGGCCGACCTGCCGAACGCGCTCGTCCTGCGCGGCAAGGGCGCCGACACGGTCGGCGTCTTCAACGTCTACGCCAACTCGCCGCAAGGGCTGTACTGGCTGAAGAGCTCGGGAATCAAGTCGGTCAAGGACCTCGCCGGCAAGAAGATCGGCAACCCCGCCGGCGACGGCGCGCGGACGATCTGGCCGGCGCTCGCCAAGGCGAACGGCATCGATCCCAACTCCGTGACCTGGGTCAACATCGACGCCAACTCCAAGCTCGCGGCACTGAAGGCGCACTCGATCGACGCGACGACGTCGTTCTACAACATCCACCACATCTTCAAGCGCGAGCTCGGCGACGACATGGGCTTCGTCGCCTGGAAGGACGCCGGTCTCAACACCTACGGCAACACCGTCATCGTCAACGCCGACTACCTGGCGAGGAACAAGGCGACTGTTGCCGCCTTCGTCAAGGTGACGCAGAAGGCGTTCGCGGCCTGCGTCGCCACGCCTCGGCCCTGCGTGCAGGCGCTGATCGACGCCAACGGCGCGCTCAATTTCGACAACGAACTGCAGAACTGGGAGCTCGTCGAGGTGCTGATGAGCGACAAGTTCTCGCGCTCGGTCGCGCTCGGCTACATGGATCCCGAGCGGATGGCGGCCGATTACGAGCTCGTCAAGACCTACGTCGGCATCGACAAGCCGTTCGACGTCAAGACCGCGTACACGAACGAGTTCCTCGACCGCTCGATCAAGATGACGAAGTGAGGTGCGCGCCGTGAGCGCCGCGGCGCGCATCCGAACCACCGTCGTCGGCTCGTA
>DASXLD010000123.1:0-19598 GCA_036496385.1 Caldimonas sp.
GGCGGCGTCGTGCCCTGGCACAGCCACAACGAACGGCCGGCGATGATCTACGTCGTCTCCGGCGAGGTCGTCGAGTACGCGAGCAGCTGCGCGGTGCCGATCGTGCACCGCGCCGGCGACGTCGCTCCGGAGAAGAACGGCACCTCGCACTGGTGGAAGAACACCGGCACGACCAAGGCCGTGCTGATCTCGGTCGACCTCTTCCCCGGCGCCGCCCAGATGGACGAACACATGATGTAGCCGCGCCGGCCGGCCCTGCGCCGGCCGCGTGGCGACTCTCGAACGGAGCCCACCATGCTGAACTTCCTCAAGCAGTGCATCGCTGCCTTGTGCATCGGCACGATCCTTCTCGTGCTGACGACGGTCGCGGAGGCCGACGGCAACGTCGCCGGCGACGACGGCCTCGTCCGCGTCAGGAGCGCCTACCCGGTCGATCAGACCGTCGCCCGCATCCGCCAGGACATCGCCGCCAAGGGCATCACCTTCTTCCAGGAGGTCGACCAGGCCAAGCTCGCGGCCGGCGCAGGCATCGCGCTGCGCCCTTCGACGCTGATCGTCTTCGGCAATCCGCCGCTCGGCGCGCAGTTCCTGACCTCGAATCCGTATTCCGGGCTCGACTGGCCAGTGCGCGTGCTCGTGCTCGAGGAGCCCGACGGCAGCGTCTGGGTCGCGTGGACCGACTTCGCCTGGATCGCGCGCCGCCATCACATCGCCGACCGCCAGCCGCAGTTCGCGATGGCGACGAGCGTCGTCGAGTCGATCACCTCGACGATCCTGGCCAAGTAAGCCGCGGCGGCGGCGAACGACGATGATGCGGGCGCAGTGCCTGCCCCGCATACCAGGAGACCCCCATGGCGACGACCTCGTACGACGCGATCGTGATCGGCAGCGGCCAGGCAGGGCCGTTCCTCGCCGTGAGACTGGCGCAGGCGGGCAGGCGAACCGCGCTGATCGAGCGCGAGCACCTCGGTGGCACCTGCGTCAACGACGGCTGCATCCCCACCAAGACGCTGGTCGCGAGCGCGCGCACCGCCCACGTCGCGCGGCGCGCCGGCGAGTACGGTGTGCGCATCGGCGGCCCGGTGACGGTCGACATGCAGGCGGTGAAGGCGCGCAAGGACCGCGTCGTCGCGCAGTCGGTCGAGAGCTTGTCGAAATGGCTCGCCGGCACCGACAAGCTGAAGCTGATCTGGGGCCACGCATGCTTCAGCGGACCGCGCCAGGTCGAAGTCGCCGGCGAGGTCCTCGAGGCGCCGCAGATCTTCATCAATGTCGGCGGCCGGGCGGTGTTGCCGACCTGGCACGGCATCGCCGACGTGCCGGTCCTCACCAACACGTCGATGATGGCGCTCGACACGCTGCCCGAGCACCTGATCGTCGCCGGCGGCAGCTACATCGGCCTCGAGTTCGCGCAGATGTATCGCCGCTTCGGCTCGCGCGTGACCGTCGTCGAATACGGCGACCGGCTGATCGCTCGCGAGGACCCCGAGGTCTCGCGCGAGGTGCAGGCGATCCTCGAGCGCGAAGGGGTCGAGTTTCACTTCTCGGTCAAGAGCGCCAAGGTGATGACCGGCGACGGCGGCCGCGGCGTTCGCATCGCGATCAACGCCGGCGGCACGGCGCACGAGCTCCAGGGCAGCCACCTCCTCGCCGCCGTCGGCAGGAAACCCAACACCGACGATCTCGGCCTCGACAAGGCCGGGATCGCGACCGACTCGCGCGGCTACATCACCGTCGACGACGAGCTGCGCACGAGCGTGGCCGGCGTCTGGGCCCTCGGCGACGCGAACGGGCGCGGCGCCTTCACGCACACCTCGTTCAACGACCACGAGATCGTCGCCGCCAACCTGCTGCACGGCAAGCACCGTCGCGTCAGCGACCGGCTGACGGCGTACGCGCTCTTCATCGACCCGCCGCTCGGCCGGGTCGGCATGAGCGAAGCCGAGGTACGCGCGCGCGGCAAGCCGGCGCTCGTCGGCGTCATGCCGATGACGCGCGTCGGCCGCGCCAAGGAGCGCGGCGAGACGCAGGGCTTCATGAAGGTGCTCGTCGACGCCGAGAGCGAGCGCATTCTCGGCGCGTCGCTGCTGTGCATCGAAGGCGACGAGGTCGTCCATTCGCTGCTCGACGTCATGGCCGCGGACGCCTCGTACAAGGTGATCGAGCACGCCGTCCACATCCATCCGACCGTGAGCGAGCTGGTCCCGACCTTGCTCGGCACGCTGGTCCCGCTCGGCACGCAATGCGATCCGAGCGTGCGCCTCTGCCCGCCGTGAACGCCGCCTGAAGTTCAGGGCGAGCTGATCCTCGTCACGTTCGCACGCGTCAGCACGTAGAGCGCGCCGTCGAGGCCGACGAGCATGTCGACCGGTGCGCCCGACAGGCTCGCGAACGCGTACGCCGCATCGTTGGCGACGTCGAGGCGGCCGACGAACTGGTTGACGTAGTCGGCGAAGTAGTACTGGTCGCGATAGCCGGGCGGGAACGGCCCGCTGGCGGGATAGAAGGCGCCGCCGGCGATCGCGAAGCCGACGAAGAAGCCCCCCGGCCCCGACCCTGGCGGGTTCGCGGCGCTGTGCTTGTAGGTGAAGAGCGGCCCGGTGATGCCGGCGCCGACGTTGTCGGGGCCTTCCGAGTTCGGCCAGCCGTAGTTCGCGCCGGCAGCGCCGACGTCGATCTCCTCCCACGTGTTCTGGCCGACATCGTTGATATGGATGCGGCCGGTGCCGGGCTCGACGGCGAAGGTGTAGGGGTTGCGCAGGCCGTAGGCCCAGATCGCGCGGGCCACGCCCGACTGGGTCGCGAAGAACGGGTTGTCGGCCGGGATCGTGCCGTCCTCGTTGAAGCGCAGCAGCTTGCCGAACGGCACGCTCAGGTCCTGCGCCTGCGGCGGGTTCGCGTTCTCGCCGACGCCGACGTAGAGCTTGCCGTCGCTGCCGAAGTGCATGCCGCCGCCGTTGTGGTTGGTCGCGGTCGAGAGATTCGGCAGATCGACCAGCGTCGTCTCCGTGCCCGCGGCAGCGAGGTCGCCGTTCGCGGTGAAGCGGCTGATCCGGTTGTGCGCGCCGCCGGTCGTGCGCGTCGCGTAGACATAGACGAAGCCATTGGTCGCGAAGTTGGGCGAGAGGGCGACGCCGATCAGGCCGCGCTCGCCGGCCGAATCGACCGTGATCGAGACGAACGGCGTCGCCAGCAGCGCGCCGTTCTTGACGACACGCAGCGTCCCGCCCTGCTCGGCGACGAAGAGCCGTCCATCGGGCGCCTGCGCGAAAGCGGTCGCGCTGGCGAGCCCCGCGACCCAGCTCTCGTTGCGTGTGAAGCCCGCGGGCTGCGTCACCGCGCCGCCAAAGCGCACCGTCGCGCTCGACCACGGCGAGACGTTGCCGACGGCATCGCTGGCGCGAGCGCGGACGACGTGCTGCCCCGACGGATAAGCCGCGGTGTCGAGCGTCGTCGCGTACGGTGCGCTCGTGGCGGCGCTGCCGATCGCGATGCCGTCGATCTGGAACTCGACGCCCGTCACGGCGACGTCGTCGCTCGCCGTCGCGCTGATCGCGATCGTGCCGGCAAGGCCGCTCGCGAGAGGCGCCGGGGCGGTGAGCGTCGCCGTCGGCGCGCCGATGTCGGGCGCCTTGGTGCCGATGGCCCCCGAGTCGGAGCCGCCGCCGCCACAGGCAGCGAGCAGGACGATCACGGCCGATGCGCTCGACCAGGTTCGATCCAGTGGGGTCATGGTGATCTGCCGGTGCGACGGATGCAGCGAAGCGGGCAATTCTTGCGCCTTCGACGTGACCGAAACGTGAGCATTCGTTGAAGTGCGCGTGAGTGTCGCTCGCGACACTGCTTCTCCAGGAACGGTACGTCGCCTCCGGCGCCGACCGATCCGGCCACTCACCACCACCATCACGGAGAAGCGACATGAACACCCCTACGAACCCTCTCGCCCGCGCCACCCTCGCCAGCCTGATCGCCGTCGGCCTGAGCGCCGCCAGCACGATCGCGCTCGCCGCCAAGGGCGACACCGAGAAGTGCGCCGGCATCGTCAAGGCCGGCAAGAACGACTGCGGCACGAGCAAGAGCGCGTGCGCCGGCACGGCGACCAACGACCGCGACGCCGAAGCCTGGATCCTGGTGCCGACCGGCACCTGCGAAAGGATTGCCGGCGGCAAGCTGACCAACAAGCCCGAGAACGTCCACGGCGGCGCTGCCGCAGTGAACAAGAGCTGACGCCGAGCGCCCGGAAGCAATCGCTCCCGGCCGCGCCGACACGCGGCGCTGCCGCGCTCCAGGAGAAATTCGAATGACCCACGCCACCCTCGCCGCCGCGCCGCCTCGCACCCCGAACGGCACCTTGCTCCCGCGGCTGGTCGCGCTCGGCACGCGCATCGGCGGCGTCCTCGGCCGCGCCGCGCCGCTCGCCGACCTCGCCGTCCGCTGGTTCGTCGCCGCCGTCTTCTTCCAGTCGGGGCTGACCAAGATCGCGAACTGGGACAGCACGCTCTCGCTGTTCGAGAACGAATACGCCGTGCCGCTGCTGCCTTCGTCGGTCGCCGCCTTCGTCGGCACCGGGGTCGAGCTGTTCTTCCCGGTCCTCCTTGTCCTCGGTCTCGGCACGCGCTTCGCCGCGTTCGCGCTGTTCGTCTTCAACATCGTCGCCGTCGTCTCGTACCCCGATCTCGGCGCCGCCGGGCTGAAGGACCACCAGCTCTGGGGCCTGCTGCTGCTGGTGACGCTGCTGCACGGCCCGGGCGCGCTCTCGCTCGACCGCGCGATCGGCCGCCTGTTCGGCGCGCCGGGCACGACGCGCTGACCGCGAGCGAGCGATGCACGACGAACGCAACATCGTCATCGTCGGCGGCGGCTTCGCCGGCACGACGCTCGCCCGCGGGCTCGAGCGGCTGCCGCTCGACGGCCATCGGATCGTGCTCGTGAGCGAAGAGAGCTACACGACGTTCCATCCGATGCTGGCCGAAGTGGTCGGCGCCGCAGTCTTCCCCGAGCACGTCGTCGCGCCGATCCGGCAGATGCTGCCTCAAAGCCGCTTCGTCATGGGCCGCGTCACCGGCATCGACTGGCAGCGCCGCGCCTTGACGGCGACGACGCTGGCCGGCCGCCAGGAGATCGACTTCGCCCACATCGCGATCGCGGTCGGCGCGCGCGCCAACCTCGACCTCGTCCCCGGCCTCGCCGAGCATGCGCTGCCGTTGAAGCTGGTCGGCGACGCGATGTTCATCCGCAACCGAGTCCTGCAGCGAGTGGCGCGCATCGAGCTCGAATGCGATCCCGTCGTGCGCCGCCGGCTCGGCCATTTCGTCGTCATCGGCGGCGGCTTCTCGGGCGTCGAAGTCGCCGGGCAGCTCGCCGACTTCCTGCGCGGCATTCGTCGCTACTACCGGCGCGTTGGCGCCGACGAGCTGCGCGTGACCCTCCTCGAGGGCGCGGACCGGCTGCTGCTCGAGATGCCGCCGTCGCTCGCCCGCGCGGCGCTCGCCTCGCTGACGGCGCGCGGCGTCGAGGTCCGGCTCGGCGCGCGCGCCGCCCGCGTCGATGCCGACGGCGTGCGCCTCGTCGACGGCGCCGTGCTCGCCGGCGCGACGGTCGTCTGCACGATCGGCACGCGACCCAACCCGCTCCTGGAGCAACTCGGCGTCGCGCTCGAGGGCGGCCGCACCGTCACCGCCGGCGACCTGTCGATCCCGGGCCGCGAGGGCGCGTGGGCGATCGGCGACTGCGCGCTGATCGGCAACGGTGTCGCCGCGAACGATCCCGCCGGCGCGCCGGCCCGCGACGCGCTCGCGCCGCCGACGGCGCAGTTCGCAGTCGCCGAGGCGAAAGCGCTCGCCCGCAACATCGCCGCCCGCATCGCCGGCCGGCCGACGCACGCGTTCCGGCACGTCTCCAGAGGGTCGATGGCGACGACCGGCCACCTGAAGGGCGTCGCCGAGTTGCTCGGCGTGCGCCTCACCGGGTTGCCGGCCTGGCTGCTCTGGCGCGCGTACTACCTGCTGCAGATGCCGACCTTCGGGCGCAAGGTGCGAATCTGGGTCGAATGGACGTGGGCTATGTTCTTCGACGCCGACATCACGCACCTTCGCTTCACGCGCACCCACGAGGCCGACGCCGGGCCGAGCAACGACGGCCGGCAGCCGACCGCCGCGACGCCGACCATCGTCCGCTAGTCACCAATCGCCATTCAACAGGAGTCCTCCCATGCTCAAGCAGAAATCCGCCATCGTCACCGGCTCGACCAGCGGCATCGGGCTCGGCATCGCCCGCGCCTTCGCCGAACAGGGCGCCGACGTCATGCTCAACGGCTTCGGCAACGCCGACGAGATCGAGTTCGCGCGCGCCGAGCTGCAGCGCACCTTCAACGTCAAGGTCCGCTACTCGGGCGCCGACATGAGCAAGCCCGAGCAGATCCGCGCCATGGCGGCGCAGGCGGCGAGCGAGTTCGGCAAGGTCGACATCGTCGTCAACAACGCCGGCATCCAGCACGTCGCGCCGATCGACGAGTTCCCGGAACAGAAGTGGGACGCCATCGTCGCCATCAACCTGTCGTCGGCGTTTCACCTCATCAAGGCGGTCGTGCCCGGCATGAAGGCGCGCCGCTTCGGCCGCATCGTCAACATCGCGTCGGCGCACGGGCTGACGGCATCGCCGTTCAAGGCCGCCTACGTGACGGCCAAGCACGGCCTGATCGGCCTGTCGAAGACGGTCGCACTCGAGGTCGCCGAGTTCGGCATCACGTCGAACACGATCTGCCCCGGCTACGTCAAGACGCCGCTGGTCGACAAGCAGATCGCCGACCAGGCGAAGGCGCACGGCATCTCCGAGGCCGACGTCGTCCGCGACGTCATGCTCGTGCACCAGGCGAGAAAGGAATTCGTCGGCGTCGACGAGCTCGCCGCGCTCGCGGTCTTCCTCGCCTCCGACGGTGCGGCGTCGATGACCGCGGCCGCGCTGGCGATGGACGGCGGCTGGACGCAGCACTGACGAGCGATGCAAAGGAGATTGCCATGACGACCACCACCCGCTCGCACAAGACCCGCTCCACCGCCAGGCCGCGGACGATCGGCACCGATCCGGGAGAGCCGCCGCGCACGACAAGGACATCGAAGTCGTCGCTGCCCGGGCAGGTCGTCCTCGTCCTGCAGGGTGGCGGCGCTCTCGGCGCTTATCAGGTCGGCGTCTACCAGGCGCTGCACGAGGCCGGGATCGAGCCCGACTGGGTGATCGGCACGTCGATCGGCGCGATCAACGCCGCGCTCATCTGCGGCAACCCGCCCGAGCACCGGCTCGCGCACCTGAACGCGTTCTGGCAGCAGGTCGAGCAGCAGGGCCTGACCGCGAGCGCGTTCGATCCGTTCGGCGTCGGCGCGATGCTCGGCACCATGAACACCGTGCTGCGCGGCATCCCGTCGTTCTTCACCCCCAACCTCGGCGCCCTGCGCGGCACGCGGGCGACCTCGAGCGTCGAGGACGCGTCGTACTACAGCACCGCGCCGCTGCGCGAGACGCTGCAGCAGCTGATCGACTGGGACTACCTGTGCGACTGCCGGACGCGGCTCACGGTCGGCGCCGTCAACGTCTGCAGCGGGCAGATGCGCTACTTCGATTCGCGCAAGGAGCCGCTCGGCGTCGACCATGTGATGGCCTCGGGCGCGCTGCCGCCGGCGTTCGGCGCGATCCGGATCGACGGCGAGCCGTATTGGGATGGCGGCATCTACTCGAACACGCCGATCGAGGCGGTGCTCGACGACAAGCCGCGCCGCGATTCGCTGATCTTCGCCGTCAACGTCTGGCACCAGAAGGCGAGCGAGCCGAGCTCGATCTGGGAGGTGATGGCGCGCCAGAAGGACATCCAGTTCGCGAGCCGGGCCGACAGCCACATCGCGCGCCAGAAGCAGATCCACCGGCTGCGCCACGTTATCCGCGAGCTGACCAAGGAGCTGCCCGCCGCCAGGCGGGCCGACGCGAAGGTCAAGGAGCTCGCGTCATGGGGCTGCGGCACGCAGATGCACGTCGCCCATCTACTCGCACCGCGGCTCGAGACCGAGGACCACACCAAGGACATCGACTTCACGGCGAACGGCATCCGCAGCCGCCGCGAGGCCGGCCACGCCGACACGATGCGGATGATCGAGCGCGCGCCGTGGCGGGCGCCCGCCGACCCGATCGAAGGCGTGATCGAGCACGTCTGATCGTCATCGCGAGGGAGAGCCGCCATGATCGAACGCATCGAAGAGCTGCTGCGCAACAACGAGGCCTTCGTCGCCGAGCACCTGCGGCTCGACCCGCGCTACTTCGCGCAGCTTTCGGAGGGCCAGCATCCGAGCTTCCTCTGGATCGGCTGCTCCGACAGCCGGGTCTCGCCCGACCGCATCACGGGGACGCAGCCGGGCGACATGTTCGTCCACCGCAACATCGCCAACCTGGTCGTCCAGACCGACATGAACCTGCTCTCGGTGCTGCAGTACGCGGTCGACGTCCTCGAGGTCGAGCACGTCATCGTCTGCGGCCACTACGGCTGCGGCGGGGTGAGGGCGGCGATGGGCGAGCCGAAGCACGGCCTGATCGACAACTGGCTGCGCGTCCTGAAGGACACCCAGCTGTACTTCGCGCCGGAGCTCGCTGCCCTCGACCAGCGCGCACGCTTCGACCGCATGGTCGAGCTGAACGTCGTCGAGCAGGTCTACAACCTCGGCAAGACCAGCATCGTCCAGAATGCCTGGAAGCGCGCGCGCCGGCCGACCCTCCACGGCTGGGTGTTCGATCTCGCGACCGGCTTCATCCGGCCGCAGACGAGCACGATCGACAACGACGAGGCGATGCAGGGCATCTGCAAGTTCCACCGCACCGCGCTGCCCGCCTGATGACATGAGCATGCCGATCGTCCTCGCCAGCCTGGCATTCCTCGCAGCCGCGCTCTGCGCCGGCGTCATGGGCTACGCCATCCAGCGCGGCGCGACCTGCACCGTGGCGGCGGTCGACGAGGTCGTCACGCAGCGGACCTTCGCGCGCCTGCTGAGCCTGCTCGAGGCGGCGCTCTGGGTCGCCGGCGGTCTGGTCGTCGCCGAGGCGCTGCACGTGCTGCCGAAGATGCCCGCGGGCTATGCCGCCAGCACCTGGACCGTGATCGGCGGCGCACTGCTCGGCCTTGGCGCCTTCGTCAACGGCGCCTGCGTGTTCGGCGCGATCGCGCGCTTCGGCTCGGGTGAGTGGGCGTACCTGCTGACGCCGCTCGGCTTCTACTTCGGCTGCGTCAGCGTCGGCGCGCTGTTCGGAATGCCGATGCCGCACAAGCTCGACCAGGGATCGCCCGTGCTCGCGGCGTCGACGTGGCTGGTGCTGCCCTTCATCGCCTTCGCGCTCTGGCGCATCGTCGGCGGCTGGCGTTCCGCCGTCGCGGGCAGGGACGCGCGCTGGCACGAGCTCGCCGCCGCGCGCATCTGGTCGCCGCATGCTGCGACGACGGTGATCGGCGTCACCTTCGTCGTCATGCTGCTGCTCGTCGGCGGCTGGGCGTACACCGACGTCCTCGCCGAGCTGGCGCGCGGCATGACGGCGAGCGTCGGCGCGCGCACGCTGCTGGCGGTCGCGCTGCTCGCCGGCGCCGCGCTCGGCGGCTGGACCGCGGGGCGGTTCCGCAGCACCCGGATCGGCGCGGCGCAGGTCGCACGCTGCCTTGCCGGCGGCGTGCTCATGGGCTGGGGCAGCCTGCTGCTGCCGGGCGGCAACGACGGCCTGATCCTGGTCGGCATGCCGCTCGCATGGCCGTACGCCTGGCTCGCCTTCGCGACGATGTGCGTGACGATCGCGACGGCGCAGCTCGCCGCCCGCGGCTTGGCGGGGCGGCTCGACAAGGGCGTCGCCTGATCGGGCCGCGCTCGCCTCCGCCGAGTCTTCACATTTCGGTCACGGCGCTGCCGCGGCGGTCCGCTCTCCCTAGACTTCGGCCTACGGAGAGCCCTGATGTCCACCGCCCGCTCGCACTGGTTGCCGCGCCCCGCGCTTGCGCTCTGCGCCGGCATCGGGTTGCGCGCCGAGCACTGCGCCGAGTTCCTCGCGACCGACCCCGACGTCGGCTTCATCGAGGTCCACGCCGAGAACTACTTCGGCCGCGGCGGCCTGCCGCTGAACGTCCTCGGGCGCGCCCGTCGCGACCACGCGCTCAGCCTGCATGGCGTCGGCCTGTCGATCGGCTCGACCGATCCGATCGACGGCACGCACTTGCAGCGGCTCGCCGAGCTGATCGCGCGGCTGCAGCCGGCGTTCGTCTCCGAGCACTTGTGCTGGACCTCGCACCGCGGTGTGCATCTGAACGACCTGCTGCCGCTGCCGCTGACGCCGGAGGCGCTCGCGCATGTCGTTCGCCGTGTCGACGAAGTGCAGGAGCGGCTCGGCAGGACGATCCTGCTCGAGAACGTGTCGAGCTACTTCGAGTACGCCGATTCGACGATCGCCGAGCCGGATTTCCTCGCCGCCGTCGCGCGCCGGACCGGCTGCGGCCTGCTGCTCGATGTCAACAACGTCTACGTCAGTGCCCGCAACCATGGCTTCGACGCCGCCGGCTACATCGAACGGCTGCCGCGCGACGCGGTGCACGAGCTGCATCTGGCGGGCCATGTGGCCAGGCCCTGCCCGGGCGGCGAGATCCTCATCGACAGCCACAGCGAGCCGGTCTGCGCCGACGTCTGGGAGCTGTATGCGCGGGCGCTGCGCCGCTTCGGCGCGCTGCCGACGCTGATCGAGTGGGACAGCGACCTGCCGCCGCTGCAGGTCCTGCTCGGCGAGGCGAGAAAAGCCGACGCGATGCTCGCCGCGCTCGAGCGCTCACCGTCGTTCGAAGCCGAAGATGCTCTCGCTGCATGACACGCAGGCGCTCGTGACCGACGCGCTGCTGCACGGCGAAGGCGCTCGCAGCGCCAGCGCGCTGCTCCGCGACGGTCGCGGCATCTCGCCCGAGCGGCGCCTGCAGGTCTATCGCAACAACCTCTTCGCCAGCCTCGGCGCCGCGTTGCAGGCGGTCTACCCGGTGACTGCGCGCCTGATCGGTGAGGCCTTGTTCCGTCAGCTGGCACGCGGCTACATCGTCAAGCACCCGTCGAGGTCGGGCGACCTGCACGGATTCGGCGCCAGGCTGCCCGCGTTTGTCGACAGGCAATCGTCGCTCGATGCACTGCCCTACCTCGGCGACGTCGCCGCGCTCGAATGGGCCCACCACGAGGTCTACCACGAAGCCGACGAGGAAGTGCTCGACGCCGCGACGATGGCGCGCGTCCCTGGCGATGCGCAGGGCCGGATCCGGCTGCACCTGCAGCTCGCGTCGCGCTTTGTCGCCTCGCCGTTTCCGGTGCTCGCGATCTGGCAGGCGAACCAGGCCGGCAGCGACGACACCGTCCGACCGGTCTCGCTCGACGATGGCGGCGTTCGCGTGCTCGTCGCGCGCAGCGACTTCGAAGTCGAGTTCCGTGTTCTCGACACCGGCGAGGACCGCTTCCTGCGCGCGCTCGCCGAGGGCCAGCCGCTCGCGACTGCGGTGCCGGCCGCGCTCGCAGCCGACCCCGGGTTCGACTTCGCCGCCGTGCTCGCACGCCATGTCGCGCTCGGTTCCTTTCGCGCCTGGTCGCTCGCCGAAGGCGACGGGGGCGCGCCGTGACCCGCCGTGTCCTCGTCATCGAGGACGACCGCGACGTCGGCCGCCTGATCACGCTTCAGCTCGCCGAGCTCGACTGCGAGTGCCGGCTGATCGACGACGGCGTCGCCGGGCTCGCCGAGGCCGAAGCCGGCCGCTATGCCCTCATCATCCTCGACCTGATGCTGCCGCGCCTCGATGGCCTGCAGATCTGCCAGCGGCTGCGCGCCGCCGGGCTGCAGACGCCGATCCTGATGCTGACGGCGAAGTCTTCGGAGATCGACCGCGTCGTCGGCCTCGAGCTCGGCGCCGACGACTACCTCACCAAGCCGTTCAGCATGCTCGAGCTCGCGGCGCGCGTGAAGGGCGTGTTCAGGCGAGCCGAGCAGCTCGCCGCGATCCGGGCGGCGGCGAATGCAGCGCCGGCGATGGCACGGATCGAGGTCGACGGCCTCTCGATCGATGTCGAGCGTCACGAAGCGCGCGTCGCCGGCCAGCCGGTCGAGCTGACGGCCAAGGAATTCGAGCTGCTCGTCTACTTCGCGCGCAGCCCGGGCCGGGTCTTCACGCGCGCGCAGCTGCTCGACCAGGTCTGGGGCTATAGCCACAGCGGCTACGAGCACACCGTCAACTCGCACATCAATCGCCTCCGCAACAAGATCGAGCGCGACCCTGCCAACCCGGACTTCATCCAGACCGTCTGGGGCGTCGGCTACAAGTTCGCGGAGCGTCGTGCCTGAGATCGACGCGGCGGCGCTCGCGTGGCTGGCGATCGGCGCCATGGCGATCGCCGTCGCGGCGGCCGCTGCGATGCAGGCGCTGTTTGCGCATCGGCTGCGTCGCCTGGGCACGGCCATCGAGAGCTTGGAGCGGTCAGGCGACGTGCTGGCGCTCCGCCTCGTCGCGACGGCCGCGATCGGTACCGAGCTCGCGCCGGTCGCGGCGGCCATCGAGGCGATGGGCGATCGCATCGTCGTGCAGACGTCTGCGCTCGCGGCCAAGGAGCGCGAACAGCGCGAGCTGCTGGCGAACGTGTCGCACGACTTGCGCACCCCGCTCGCATCGATCCAGGGCTATCTCGAGCTGCTGCTGCTGCGCCAGGTGCCGCTCGACAGCGCAGAGGCGCGCAGCCACCTCGAGACTGCGGCACGCCAGAGCGAGCGGCTCGGCCGTCTCGTCGCCGACCTGTTCGAACTGACGCGCCTCGAGGCCGACGACGCGCGCGCCGAGCGCGAGGAGTTTCCGCTCGCCGAGCTCGCCCATGACGTGATGCACAAGTTCGCCGCCGACGCGGAGCGGCGCGGCGTCCGTCTCGAGGCCCGTCTCGGGGCCGAGCCGACCGCGGCGCAGTTGCGCGTGCGCGCCGACATCGGTCTCGTCGAACGCGTGCTCGACAACCTGGTCGAGAACGCGTTGCGCCACACGCCCGCCGGCGGCTCGGTGACGGTCGACGCTGCGCCGTGCCAGGGCCGCGCCCGGCTCGTCGTCAGCGACACCGGCGAAGGCATCGCCGCCGCCGACCTGCCCGGCATCTTCGACCGCTACTACCGTGCCGAGCGCGTCGGCAGCGGCAAGCGCGCGAGCGGCCACGGCGGCCTCGGCCTGGCGATTGCGCGGCGCATCGTCGACCTCCACGACGGCACGCTGTCGATCGACAGCACCGAGCACCAGGGCACGAGGATCAGCTTCGACCTGCCGCTGGCCGAAGCGCACTCCGCATGAGCCGCGGATTTGGGAGACATCGCATGTTCCTGCACCCGATGAACGTCGCCTCGCTGCTCGGGCTCGCCGCGGCGCTGGTCTGGCTCTGGCTGCGGCCAGGCCCCGCGGCGGTGATCGCAGCGCTCGGCTGCGTCGGCTGGTTCCTCTGGTCGACGCGGCAGCAGGTGCAGGCCGAACGCGGCGCCCTCGCTGCCAAGCTCGCCGTTTCCGAGCAGCGCTCGCAGTCGCACCGCGCTGCGGCGGCGCTCAGCGACGCCGCCCGCAGCAGCGCCGAGGCCGAGCGGCGCTCGGCCGAGGAGCGCTCGCTGCTGGTCCTGCGCGGCAGTCAGGACGGGCTCTGGGAGTACGACCTCGGGTCGGCAACGATGGAATTCTCGCCGCGTTGGAAGAGCATGCTCGGCCTCGCATCGGACGAGATCCGCAATGACCGCGCCGCCTGGCTCGACCGCGTGCATGCCGACGACCGCGCCGGCCTCGAGGCCGCGCTCGCGCGCCACCTCGACGGCAGCGACGCGCGCTTCGAACACGAGATGCGGCTCGTCCACCGCGACGGCCGCGTGCGCAACGTGCTGTCGCGAGGCGTCGCCCTGCGCGACGAGAGCGGCCGACCCTATCGCATGGTCGGCCTCGACACCGACGTCACGCGCCTGAAGCGCGTCCAGACCGTCCTCGACGCCGTCGCCGAGGGGACTGCCGGCGCGTTCGGCGACGAGTTCTTCCGCGCGATGGTCCATCACTTCGCGCGCGCGCTCGAGGTCGACCGCGCCTTCATCACCGAATGTGCGGACGATCCGGTGACGCGCGTGCGCACGCTAGCGGTCTGGTCAGCCGAGAGCGGCCACGCCGAGAATTTCGAGTACGCCCTCGCCGGCACGCCGTGCGCCGAAGTCGTCGGCGAAGGTCGCGTCTGCTTCCATCGCGAGAACGTGTCGACGATGTTCCCGAGCGAGCGGGGCGTCGAATCGTTCCTCGGCCTGCCGATCATCGCCAGCGACGGCCGCATGCTCGGCCACCTAGCGTTCTTCGACTCCAAGCCGCGCGGTGACGACATGCTCGTCGACTCGATCTTTCGCATCTTCCTGGCCCGCGCGGCGGCCGAGATCGAGCGGATCCAGGCGCTGGCGCGGCTTGCATTCGACCGCCGCCCGGCGCCGACGTGAGAGCGCCGGCGAGTGCGAGACGGCCGCCCCGGAAGCGGCGAAGCCCTCGCGCGGAGGGCTTCGAATTCGGTGGTTGCGAGGGCAGGATTTGAACCTGCGACCTTTGGGTTATGAGCCCAACGAGCTACCAGACTGCTCCACCTCGCGACTGGAAGGCGAAGTTTAACACGGCCGCTCTCAAGGCGCGCCTCAGAGCCCTGCGGTCTTCAGGGTATCGAGGAAGCGGCCGCTGCTCTGGTAGCCGATCAGGCGCGCCGGCCGGATCTCGCGGCCGGAAGCGTCGAAGAAGATCGTGCCGGGTGGCCCGAACAGGTTGAATCGCTTCAGCAGTTCGCGATCCTGCGCGTTGTTGGCGGTGACGTCGGCCTTCAGCAGCAAGGCGCCGGCGAGCTTCTTCTGCACCGCCGGGTCGGTGAAGGTGAAGCGCTCCATCTCCTTGCACGAGATGCACCAGTCGGCATAGAAATCGAGGATCACGGGCCTGCCGGCGCTCTTCAGCGCCGCTTCGAGCTCGTCGACGCTGCGCACGGTCTGGAAGCGCGGCATCCCGGGCGACACGTCGAGATTGCTCGGCGCCGACAAGCGGGCGAG
Source organism: Caldimonas sp. (assembly GCA_036496385.1). Lineage (GTDB taxonomy): Bacteria > Pseudomonadota > Gammaproteobacteria > Burkholderiales > Burkholderiaceae_C > Schlegelella_A. The sequence continues at coordinate 15,109 of DASXLD010000123.1, forward strand.
CGGCTGCAGAGGATCGGTCGCGCCGGACGCCGCACCGACGACCTGGAGGACGCCGACGAGCCCGAGCAGCGCAGCGATCGCCTGCCGCCAGCCGAGTCGCGGCGGCGAGGCCGCGGCGGTGGCATCGGCCGGTGCGCTCGCCTTGACCTCGCGTGCGCGATGGACGAGCAGTGCCGCGGCAAACAGGGCGAGCAGGCCCCAGAGCGCGAGCGCGAGCGGACCGGCCAGGATCGGCTGCACCGTCCAGAGCGCGACGCCGAGCAGCAGCACGCCGAACGCGGCCTTGACCTCGACCATCCACGCCCCCGCGCGCGGCAGCAGCGCGCCGGCCGACGCGCCGACGAGCAGCAGCGGCACGCTCATCCCCGCGGCGAGCGAGAAGAGCGCGGTGCCGCCGAGCCAGACGTCGCGCGTCTGGCTGAGATACAGCAAGGCGCCGGCAAGCGGTGCGGCGACGCAGGGGCTCACGATCAGTGCCGAAATGCCGCCCATCGCGCAGACGCCGGCGACCTTGCCGGCCGGCAGCTTCTGCGCCGCCGACGTGACGCGGCCCGCGAGCGACGACGGCAGCTGCAGGTTGTAGACGCCGAACATCGAGAGCGAGAGTGCGACGAGGCCGAGCGCGAACGCACCGAGCACCCACGGGTTCTGCAACGCTGCGGCGAGCCCTTCGCCCGCCAGGCCCGCAGCGACGCCGAACGCGGTGTAGACGATCGCCATGCCGAACGAATACGACGCCGCGAGGGCGAGGCCTCGGCTGCGCGAAACGCCGGCCGAGCCGCTCGCGCTCGCGTTGCTCCCGGCGCCGGCGACCGCCAGCGCGGGCGAGCTGCCGGCCTGGCCGACGATGATCGACGACACGATCGGCAGCATCGGCAACACGCACGGCGTCAGCGACAACAGCAGCCCGGCGATGAAGAACGCGCCGACGATCGGCCAGAACGAGCCGCTGCGCAGCACCGCGTCGATCGCCGATGATTCCGTCGCCGGGGCCGCCTGCGCACCGACGGTCGACGTCGCAGTTGTCGTTGCGGCGCTCAGCACCGAAGACCCGCCCGGAGTCTCGATCCGCGCGCTGCCGTTGCCACCGAAGCCGGTGAGCCCGATTGCCGCGACGCTTTGCATCGGCGGATAGCACAGGCCCGCGTCGGCGCAGCCCTGGCTCGTCACGACGAGGCGGAGCTCGGCGCCCGCCTGCTCGACCGGAACCAGAATCGAGATCGCGTTGCGGTAGGTCTCGACGTCCTTCTGGAACGTCTCGTCGAACTTGACCTTGCCGGGCGGAATCGCAGGCGAGCCGAGCACCGCGCCGCTGGCGGCGAACTTGAACTGCTCGCGATAGAGGTAGTAGCCGGGAGCGATCGCGAAGCTCACCTCGACCGACTTGGCGTCATGCGGGCGGGCCGTGAAGCGGAACGCCTGCTCGGGCGGCAGGAAATCATCTTCGGCGTGCACCGGCTGCAGCGCCAGCGCGGCCAGCAGCGCCACCAGGAAGAGCGCCGCGCCGCGCCGGGCGGCGAAAGCGGCGGCGTGCGCCAGAGCGAAAAGACGTGCCTGCATGTGCATGGGTCGGCTGGGGCCGGAGCGGCTTACGGCAGTGCGCTAGCGGAAGAACCGGCGCCGGGTGAGCACCAACGCCAGATAGTAGCCGCTGCATGCATATCCCGTGAGGATCAGAAGGGGAAGCAGCGGATCTGCGGGAATCCTGCCCAGGACGAGCGGTCGGATCAGGTCGACCGCGGCCTTCAGGGGCAGCACTCCGGCGACGGCCTGGAGCCAATCCGGCATCTGCGCGATCGGGAAATAGACGCCCGAGAGAAACGTCATCGGCGTGATGACGAGCGTGAAGTAGTAGGTGAAAAAGTCGTAACCCTTGGCGAGCGCGTTGAAGACGAGCGCGAGCGAGGCGAACGTGATTCCCGCCAGGCCGAGCACCGGCAGCGCCAACAGCATGCTCGGCGCGCGGCTGATGTCGAGGACGAAGATGACGACGAGGATCGCGGCGCACGAAAGCAGCGACTTGATCGCCGCCCACAGCATCTCGGCGAAGACGATGTCGTCGAGCGCGATCGGCGCGTTGAGGATCGAGTCCCAGGTCTTCTGCACGGCCATTCGCGAGTACGCCGAATAGAGCGCCTCGAAGGTCGCCGCCAGTGCGGCGCTCGCGGCGACGCTGCCCGAAGCGAGGTACTGAATGTAGGGAATGCCGCCGATCGTCCCGATCAGCGCACCGACGCCGTAGCCGAACGCGACGAGCGTGATCAGCGGCTCGGCGATGTTGCCGAGCACGCTCGGGCCGGCGAGCTTTTTCCAGACCAGCAGATTGCGCATCACGACCGGCCAGAAGCGGGACGTGAGGTGCGGAACGGCGTAAGGCGAGACGAGCATGGCGTCTTCCGTTCAGGAGTCGTCGCGGATCTGCCGGCCGGTCAGCTTGAGGAAGAGATCCTCGAGGTTCGCTGGCCGGTGCAGATAGCGGATCGAGTGGTCGAGGGCGAGTGCGTCGAGCAGGCGCTTGGGCTCGCGCAGATAGAAGAACACGGTCTCGCCGCTCGTCTCGACGCGCTCGGCGAGCGCAGCATGCTCGCGCCCGACGGCAGCCGCGCCGTCGCCGTAGACCTCGACGACGTCGCTCTCGAGATGCGCGGCGATCAGGTCGCGCGGCCTGCCTTCGGCGATCTTCCGGCCGTGGTCGAGGACGATCAGGCGATCGCAGAGGCGCTCGGCCTCGTCCATGAAATGCGTCGTCAGCAGGATGGCCTTGCCCTGCTGGAGCAGGTTCTGCAGGCGCTCCCACATCAGATGGCGCGCCTGCGGGTCGAGGCCGGTGGTCGGCTCGTCGAGGAGCAGCAGGTCGGGATCGTTGATGAGGGCGCGACCGAGCGAAAGCCGCCGCTTCATGCCGCCCGAGAGCTCGCCCGGCTTGGCGCCGGCCTTCGACTGCAAGGCAGCGAAATCAAGCAGCCTGGGGACGCGCTCGGCGATCGTCGCTCGGGCAAGGCCGAAGTAGGCGCCATAGACGCGCAGGTTCTCGGCGCAGCTGAAGTCGGGATCGAGGCTGTCGAACTGGGTGACGACGCCGATCCGCTTCTTCGCCTCGCGCACGCGCTCGGGCAGCGCCATGCCGAACGCCTCGATCGTGCCGCCGTCGGCGCCCGTCAGGCCGAGGCAGATGCGAATCGTCGTCGTCTTGCCGGCACCGTTGGGGCCGATCACGCCGAGGCACTCGCCCGGCGCGATCTCGAACGAGAGGTCGTCGACGACGACCGTGTCGCCGTACTTCTTCCTCAGCTGCGAGACGCGAAGGAGCGGCTCGGGCATGTCTGGCACTCGCGGCGCATGCAGCGCCCGCCGAGCCGCCCCAAGGGTGCTGCGGGGGGCAGCGAACCTCGTGAGTCGCCGTCGGGCCTCATTTCGTCAAGACGCTTCCGGTGCGGCTTCGGCCTCGACCGGCATCGGCCGGTCGACGAGCTCGACGAACGCCATCGGCGCGTTGTCGCCGACGCGAAAGCCCATCTTCAGGATCCGCGTGTAGCCGCCCGGGCGCGCCTGGTAGCGCGGCCCGATCTCGGCGAACAGCTTGGTGACGATCGCGCGGTCGCGCAGGCGATCGAACGCCAGGCGCCGGTTGGCCACCGTCGGCTCCTTGCCGAGCGTGATGAGCGGCTCGACGACGCGCCGTAGCTCCTTGGCCTTCGGCAGGGTCGTCTTGATCGCCTCGTGGCGGAGCAGCGAGACGCACATGTTGCGCAGCATCGCCAGGCGATGCTCGCTGGTGCGGTTGAGCTTGCGAAGTCCGTGTCCGTGACGCATGGTGCTTTCCTTTCCTGTTGTAGACCGCCAGCCGTGTCAGGTACTGGCGGGTGCACCGGGATCGCCGAAGCGATCCACGTGTCTTCTTATCGCTTGTCGAGGCCTTGGGGCGGCCAGTTCTCCAGCCGCGCGCCGAGCGTGAGGCCGCGCGACGCCAGCACTTCCTTGATCTCGTTGAGCGACTTGCGGCCGAGGTTCGGCGTCTTCAGCAGCTCGGTCTCGGTGCGCTGGATCAGGTCGCCGATGTAGTAGATGTTCTCGGCCTTCAGGCAGTTCGCCGAGCGCACCGTGAGCTCGAGCTCGTCGACCGGGCGCAGCAGGATCGGATCGAACTGCGTCGTCGTCTTCGGCATCGGCTCGAACATGTCGCCGATCTGGCCCTCGAGCTGCGCGAACACCGCGAGCTGCTCGACCAGGATCTTGGCCGACGAGCGGATCGCTTCTTCGGGCGTGATCGCGCCGTTGGTGGCGATCTCCATCACCAGCTTGTCGAGATCGGTGCGCTGCTCGACGCGGGCGCTCTCGACCGTGTAGCTGACGCGCGAGACCGGCGAGAACGACGCGTCGAGGACGATCCGGCCGATCGACTTGGTCGGCTCGTCGCCGTAGCGGCGCAGGTTTCCGGGGACGTAGCTGCGGCCCTTCTCGACCTTGATCTGCATGTCGAGCTTGCCGCC
>DASXLD010000124.1:0-12295 GCA_036496385.1 Caldimonas sp.
CGCGAGCTGACGCTCGACAACATCCGCAAGGTCGTGAAGAACGTCGCCGAGGCAGCGTCGGTCGGCATCGCCCGCAACGTGGCGCCACAAGTGGACATCGAGGGCCTGCTTGGCAAGGCGCTCGGCGGCATCGACGCCGCGCTCCTGCAAGCAGTCGAGGCGAATCGCAAGGCGCTCGCACAGTTCGTGAGCGGCGGCGCCTCTCTGACCGAAAAGCCCCTCAAGGAGGCGCTCGCCAACATCGAGAAGATGGAGGATGTCTTCTTCGCAGCCGTTGGCAAGGCTGCGCAGTCGGCGGGTCCGCTGCAAGGTCCGTGGCAGAGCGCGCTCGACTCATTTCGCGCGAAGGGAAGCGCCACCGGGTCGCAGGCCGCACAGACGGTCGAGACGCTGCTCGCGCAGGCGCAGACGATGCTGCGAGACAGCCGCGCGACGGGAATGCGCGCGGCGCAGGCGATGCTCGACAGCTACGCCGCCATCGCAAGCGGGGTGCTCATCGGCATGTCGGAAGGCCTGCAGGCGGGGACGAAACGGACGGCGTCCGGCGCAGGAAGCGCCGGCTCGTCGCCCGCAGCAGCGCCGACGGCTGCCAAGCGCAGCCCGTCCGCCCGCAAGCGGGCGCGCTGATCAGGCAGAACGAGCTGCTGCGATCGCAGCGAGCACGCCGGCGACGCGTTGCTCGACCGCGGGGTCGCGGCGGATCGGGCGACCCCACGCGCGATCGGTCTCGCCGGGCCCCTTGGTCGTCGCGTCGAGCCCCATCTTGCCGCCGAGGCCGGAGACCGGGGACGCGAAATCGAGGCTGTCGATCGGTGTCCGGTCGACGAGCACGGTGTCGCGGACCGGATCGACCCGGGTCGTGATCGCCCAGATCACTTCGGCCCAGTCGCGGATGTCGACGTCGTCGTCGGTGACGACGATGAACTTGGTGTACATGAACTGCCGCAGGAAGCTCCAGACGCCGAACATCACGCGCTTGGCGTGCCCGGGATAGCGCTTGCGGATGCTGACGACGGCCAGCCGGTAGCTGCACCCTTCGGGCGGCAGATAGAAATCGACGATCTCGGGAAACTGCTTCTGCAGGATCGGCACGAATACTTCGTTGAGGGCGACGCCGAGGATCGCCGGCTCATCGGGAGGCTTGCCGGTGTAGGTCGAGTGGTAGATCGGGTCGTGTCGGTGGGTCGCCCGCTCGACTTCGAAGACCGGGAACCAATCCGGCTCGTTGTAGTAGCCGGTGTGGTCACCGAACGGACCCTCGAGTGCGTGCAGGTGGCCGCCGACCTCCTTCAGGGGCACGCCGGCCTCGCTGCGGCCCGAGAAGCCGGCAGTGGCGACCGGGATATGGCCCTCGAAGACGAACTCCGCGGTCGCTGGGGCCTGCAACGGCACGCCTGCATCACCGACGCTGCAGTCGCTCACTTCGGTCCGGCTGCCGCGGAGCAGGCCGGCGAATTGGTACTCGGACAGCGTATCCGGCACGGGGGTAACCGCGCCGAGCATCGTAGCCGGGTCGGCGCCGAGTGCCACCGCGAGCGGGAATGGTTGGCCGGGCCGGGCGGCGGCGAATTCCCGGAAATCGAGGGCACCACCGCGATGGGCAAGCCAACGCATGATGACCTGTCGGCGCCCGATCACCTGCTGGCGATAGATGCCGAGGTTCTGGCGCGGGCGCGACCACGGCTCGCCTTGGGGACCGCGGGTAATGACCAGACCCCACGTGATCAGCGGACCAGCATCTTCCGGCCAGCAAGTCTGGACCGGCAACGCGCTGAGATCGACATCCGGACCTTCGGCCACGACCTCGCGGCACGGCGGGCGTGAGGCCATGGCGGGTCGCATGGTCCAGAGTGTCCGAGCCATTTGTAACAGACGGCCCGCGTCACGCGGACCCTTGGGCGGCTCCGGCTCCTTCAAATTGGCCAGCACGGCGCCGATGTTGCGCAGCTCGCTGACCTCGGCGACGCCCATCGCCTGGGCGACGCGACGTGTGGTGCCGAAGAGATTGGCTAGGACCGGAATCTTGTAACCGTCCGGCCTTTCGAACAAAAGTGCCGGGCCTCCCCGACGAAGGGCGAAGTCACCGACCGCTGTCATTTCAAACCGCGTGGAGACTGCCTCTTGAACCCGAAACAGGTCGCCCGATTGCTCCAGAGCGGCGAGGAAATGGCGCAAGTCCGCGTAGTTCATATGAAATCGCTATAAGAGCCTGTCCTAACAGTGTTGCCGGGAATTTGAGCGATTCCTAAAATTCCGCCGTTTCCGCTGTTGCCTTCGGTTGACCGAAACGGCGGACCTTGAGGATCTGATGTCGCTGGCCCGGCGAAATTATCGCCGTGCCCTTTGCCTCCCCCGAGGTGACGGCGGCGTCGAAGGGAAGTGCGAATCATGTCTTCACTGCGACGGTTTTCTTCACGCGCCCACGCTTGGCATGCGGCAGTGCTGCGCTCCGGCCTGGTGTTCCTGCGTGACGCCGGCCACGGCATGCTCGAGGTTGCCCACAACGGACTGGCATTGCTCGGCTTGCTGATTCTGGGCGCCGTGATGTTCGCGTCCGGGCGGGCGGATGTCCGCCACGCCATCGAGGCGCAAGCGCTGACCTGGCTCCAGGCGCGCCAGGAGGCCCGCCTGCAGGCGAGCGCAGCCCCCGAGGCGGAGCCCGACCTCGGCGAGCCCGACGCGATCCTGCGTGCGACCGCTGCGGATCCCAAGGATCTGAGTCGCGCCCAGGCATCGGTCGCTCAATGGCTTTCGCGGCGCTATCACGTCGCCCCGGAGCCCGTCAGCCGGCTTGTCCAGGAGGCTTGGACGGTAGGCGCGCTGGTCAATCTCGACCCGACCCTGATCCTGTCGGTGATGGCGGTCGAATCGAGCTTCAATCCGTTCGCCCAGAGCCCGGTCGGGGCCCAAGGGCTGATGCAGGTCATGACCAAGGTCCACGACGACAAGTACGAGGCCTTCGGCGGCAGCCATGCGGCGTTCGACCCCGTCACCAACCTGCGCGTCGGCGTTCAGGTCCTGAAGGAGTGCATTGCCCGCGCCGGCGGCCTCGAAGCTGGGCTGAAAGCCTACGTCGGCGCCGCCAACTCGGGCGAGGACGGCGGCTATGCCGCCAAGGTGCTCGCTCATCAGAGCCTGCTGCGACTGGTCGCGGGCGGCGGCAACGTACGGGCGACGATTGCGGCCAACCCGCTGGCGAAGGCACGGACGCCGACCGAGTCGCCGGCAGCGACCCCTGCAGCCGAACCATCGGCGCCGCCGCCCGCCGAGCAGGCGGCGGCAGCCGACAAGATCGCGCTGCTCCACTGACGACTCGAGGCGTGGCACTTGCCGCGCTCTCCTCTGCCAGCCGGCCACGATCGATCGCGCACGCAGGCCGGAGGCGATGATGCAGCCGCGGATCGCTCCGCTAAACTGGCAGCGCCGTGCGACTGGCGATGCGGCTCTTGCGGAGCCCGAGGTGGACCACCACCGGGAAGCACGGTCGGCACCTGCGCCGCAGTTGCCGGTCGAGCCGTTCGCCTGGGCCCCCCGCGAGCCGTCGGCCCGAGCTTCGCGCGGATGCCTTTGAAGGACGGCCTCCATGTTCGACCGCAGCACCTCCACCGTCGCCAATGTCGACCCCGAGATCGCCGCCGCGATCGCGAACGAGAACCGCCGCCAGGAAGAGCACATCGAGCTGATCGCGTCGGAGAACTACGCGTCGCCGGCGGTGCTGGCCGCACAGGGCAGCCAGCTCACCAACAAATACGCCGAGGGCTACCCGGGCAGGCGCTATTACGGAGGCTGCGAGTTCGTCGACGTCGTCGAACAGCTCGCGATCGACCGCGTCAAGCAACTGTTCGGCGCTGCGCATGCCAACGTCCAGGCCCATTCGGGCTCGCAGGCGAATCAGTCGGTGTTCTTCGGCCTGATCCAGCCGGGCGACACCGTGATGGGGATGAGCCTGGCCGAAGGCGGCCACCTGACGCACGGCATGGCGCTCAACATGAGCGGCAAATGGTTCAAGGTCGTGAGCTACGGCCTCACCGCCGCGGAGGAGATCGACTACGACGCGATGGAGCGCCTCGCGCACGAGACCCGGCCGAAGCTGATCATCGCCGGCGCGTCGGCGTACAGCCTGCGCATCGATTTCGCCCGCTTCGCCAAGGTGGCCAGGGACGTCGGCGCCTGGTTCATGGTCGATATGGCGCACTACGCCGGCTTGATCGCGGCAGGCCTCTACCCGAATCCGCTGCCCCACGCGGACGTCGTGACATCGACGACCCACAAGAGCCTGCGCGGCCCGCGCGGCGGCATCGTACTGACGAACGACGCCGAGGTCGCCAAGAAGATCAACAGCGCGATCTTCCCGGGGCTGCAGGGCGGCCCGCTGATGCACGTGATCGCGGCGAAGGCGGTGGCCTTCGAGGAAGCGCTCGCGCCCGAGTTCAAGGCCTACCAGCAGCAGGTCGTGAAGAACGCTGTCGTCCTCGCCGAGACGCTGAGCGAGCGCGGGCTTCGCATCGTCAGCGGCCGCACCGAGAGCCACCTCATGCTCGTCGACCTGCGTCCGAAAGGCCTGACCGGCAAGGACGCCGAGGCCGTCCTGCAATCGGCGCACATGACGTGCAACAAGAACGGCATCCCGAACGATCCGCAGAAGCCGATGGTGACGAGTGGCATCCGCCTCGGCACGCCGGCGCTGACGACGCGCGGCTTCGGCGAGGGCGAGACGCGCCAGACCGCGAACCTCATCGCCGACGTGCTCGACCGACCACACGACGAAGGCAACATCGCGGCGGTGCGCGCCAAGGTCGCGACGCTGACGAGGGATTTCCCCGTCTACCGCTGATGCGCTGCCCGTTCTGCAGCCACGAAGACACGCAGGTCGTCGAGACGCGTGACTCCGACGAAGGCGACGTCGTCCGCCGTCGCCGTCGCTGTCAAAGCTGCGACAAGCGCTTCACGACCTACGAGCACGCCGAGATTGCGTTGCCTTCGGTCGTCAAGAAGGACGGCACCCGTGCCGAGTTCGACGTCGCCAAGGTGCGCGCGTCGATGACGCTCGCGCTGCGCAAACGCCCGGTGAGCGTCGAGCAGATCGACGCCGCGATCGAGCGCATCCAGGACAAGCTCCTCAACTCCGGCGCCAAGGAAGTGCTCTCGGCCAGGGTCGGCGAGCACGTGATGCGCGAGCTGAAGCGGATCGACAAGGTCGCCTACGTGCGCTTCGCGTCGGTCTACCGGAGCTTCGAAGACGTCGACGAGTTCCGCCAGCTGATCCGCGATATCTAGGGCAGCGCTGACCGGCGCACTGCCGGCCCCCGCACCCCCCGACGGGCACCCGCCTGCGACCCCCGTCGTCTGCCCCGGCGAGGGATCGCGCCGGCGCGGCGCGTTCCCTACAGTGCTTCGCATGACGACGAAGCGCACATTCCACGACATCGGCGAGCACCGCGAGCGCGGCATCTCGCTGCTCGAAACGGCGATCGCCGTCGCCATCGTTGCGATCGTCGGCGCGAGCGCGCTGCCGTCGTTCACGGCGCTCGTCGAGGGGCGCAGGCTCGAGGCGGCAGCGACCCGGCTCGCCGCCGACATCCAGTTCGTCCGCGGCGAGGCCATCGTCCGCAACCGGTCGCTGCGCCTCAGCGTGCGCACCGGCGCCGACGCCACGTGCTGGATCGTCCACACCGGCGCTCCGGCGGACTGCAGCTGTGCTGCTGCCGGCGCGGTCTGTACCGGCGAAGCGCTCGCGATCAAGAGCGTCGTCCTGCCGGATCGCGAACGCGTCGGCGTCGCCGGCAACGTCGCGTCGATCACCTTCGATCCGCTGCACGGAACGAGCACGCCGACCGGCACGCTGCGGCTGACCGATGCGCGCGGCCGCGCCGTCCACCACGTCGTCAACGTCCTCGGTCGCGTTCGCTCCTGCTCGCCCGAAGGCGCCGTTCCCGGATATCCGACCTGCTGACTCGAAAGGACCCTCGCCATGCGCAACTGCCATCGCCCTTCCACATCCACCTTCGCCCCGCGGCGAGCCCGATCGCCGCGATCGGCCGGCGGCTTCACGCTGATCGAAACCATGGTTGCTCTCGTGGTCGCCGGCGTGCTCTCGAGCATCGCCTATCCGGGGGTCGAGGCGCAGGTGCAGCGCGCGCGGCGAACCGATGCGCTGGTCGCGCTGATGCAGGCGCAGCTCGCCGAGGAGCGCTATCGCGCGAACAACGCCGGCTACGCCAGCCTCGCCGACCTCGGCCTGCGCGACACGTCTTCGGCCGGTCACTACCGGCTGCAGGCAGCGCCGAACGCCAGCGGCGGCTACGAGCTCGTGGCCGGCGCGACCGCGATGCAGGCGCGCGACGCGCGCTGCCGCTACCTGCGCCTCTCGCTCGCCGACGGCGCTCTCGTCTACGCATCGGGCAACGACGCGACAACCGCCAACGGCGCCGACGCCAACCGCGCGTGCTGGAACCGGTGATGACACGCCACTTCTCGCGCGGCGTGACGATCGTCGAGCTGCTCGTCGCAAGCGCGATCGGACTCATCGTCGTCGCCGCCGCAGGAAGCGTCGTCGCGTCGCACCAGGCAGATGCAACGCGCCTGCAGACCGAGGCTCGCTTGATGCAGGACTTGCGCGCCGCGTCCGAGCTCGTCGCCCGCGACTTGCGGCGCGCCGGCCACTGGTCGGCCGCGGCATCGGCGGTGCGCCGTGGCGACGATCCCGTCGTCGCCAACCCGCACGCCGCGATCGCACCGGCGAGCACCGCAGCGAGCGCCGCGACGCTGAGCTTTTCGACCGGCGACGGCGACGCCGCCGCAGTCGACGACGCCGACCGGTTCGGCTTTCGCCTGCGCGGCGGCGCGATCGAAATGCAGCTCGGGCTGGGCAACTGGCAGGCGCTGAGCGACCCGGGAACAGTCGTCATCACCGCGTTCACGGCCGCGCCCCGGGTCGAGGAGACCGCGCTCGACAGCTTCTGCGATCGTCCGTGCGTGGCGGCCAGGGTGACGTGCCCGCCGCGCCTGCAGGTGCGCAGCTTCACGATCACCCTCGCCGGCCGTGCGGCAACGGATTCCCGGGTGGCGCAGTCGCTGCACACCAGCGTACGGGTCCGCAACGACGCCGTCGTTGGCAGTTGCGAAGGATGAGCATGATCCAGCACCACCGCCATCGTCAGCGCCAGCAAGGCGCCGCCGCCCTGTTCGTCATCACGATGCTCTGCTTCGTCATGGTCCTCGCGGTCGCCCTGGCGCAGCGCAACGTCCTCGTCGAGGAACAGCGATCGGCCAACGAGTTGCGCTCGCGCACGGCCTTCGCGGCCGCCGACTCGGGCCTCGAGTGGGCGCTGGCGCGCATCAACGACCCGACCGCGATCACCAGCTTGTGCCTGCCGAGCGGTGATCCGTCGGCGCCGTCGTTTCGCGCCCGCATGCTGCGCATCGATACCGCGAGCGGCAACGTGGTGCCGACGACATGGGACGATGCCGGCACGGCCACTCCATTGAAGGCGGCGTGCGTTCACGGGCCGGACGGCTGGACATGCAGCTGCCCCGCGAGCGGCCGCCCCGTGCTGCCGGAGGCCGAAGGCGGCCCGCTCGCGCCGGCGTTCTTCGTCGAGCTTGCGGCGTCGGATCACCCCGGCGTCATCCGCGTCATCGCGACCGGCTGCACGAAGGCGGGCGCTGCCGACGGCTGCGCGGCAGCGACAGCGGCGGGTCGCGAGGCCACGACCCGCGTCGAGATCGCGTGGGCGCTGCTGCCGGCGCTGCGCTCTGCGCCAGCGGCAGCGTTGACCGTCGGCGGCGACCTCGACGTCGGCGGCGCCGCGTTCGGCGTCCACAACGTGGATGCGCAAAGCGGCGGCCTCGTGCTGCGCACGGGCGGCAGGATCGTCGCGAGCGGCCTTCGCATCGACGTGCCGCTCGGCGCGACGCTCGGCGCCGCGATCGCATCCGGCGACGAATCGCTGCGAGCGCTCGCGGGGGGTCGCCTCTTCGCCCGTCACTTCGGCATGGCACGCGCGAAGTGGTCCGCACAGCCGGCAGTGCGACACATCGCCTGCGAGGCCGACTGCACGGCCGCCGTCGCTGCCGCGCTCGCCGCCGGCGCGCGTTTGCTCGCCGTCGACGGCGATCTCGCGCTCAGCGGCCCGATCGCGCTCGGCAGCGCCGACGATCCGATCGCGCTCGTCGCCGCTGGCGCGATGAGCTTGGCGGGCGACGTCGCCATCCACGGCGTCGTTCACGCCGACTCGCTCACCTGGAACGACGCGGCGCCGGGACGCGCGTTCGTCCGCGGCGCGGTCGTCGTCGACGGCGACGTCCGCGGCAACGCCAGCGCCGACATCATTCGCGACGCCGACATCGTCGAGCGACTGATGCGGAGCAGCGGCAGCTTCGTTCGCGTCAACGGCAGCTGGAAGGACTTCTGACATGGCCAGCCCGAGAACATCGTCCGCGTCGCGATCACGCCAGCGCGGCGTGACGCTGCTCGAATCGCTCGTCGCCTTCTTCGTCCTCGCCGCCGGCAGCGTCGCGGTCGCCCAATGGCAAGGCCATCTGCGGCTCGCCACCGACGTCGCGCGCGAGCGATCGGAGGCGGTCAGGATCGGCGAGGAGGCACTCGAGGACTTGCGCTCGTTCGCAGTCATCGACGGCGCGCCAGGGGTGCGGACATACGCCGCGATCGCGAGCGGCGTCGCCGTCGTCGCCGCCGCCTCGGGAGCGGCGCACACCGCCTACCGTGTCGAGCGGATCGTCGACGAAGCCGCCTTTGCCGACGTCAAGGCGGCGACCCTCGCGATCCGCTGGTCCGACCGCAGCGGCACGCCGCGCGAGGCCGTACTGCATGCATTCGTCGCCGCGCACGATCCGGCGTACGCGGCCTCGCTTGCGATCGATGTCGGCACCGTCGCCGCCGCGACGCGCGGCGTCGGCGATCGCAGGCCCGGCTTGCCGCTCACGGCCAAGAGCCTCGACGGCGGTCGCAGCGCCTGGAAGCCGATCGAAAACGGCAGCACGGCATGGGTCTTCGACGATCGCAGCGGCGCCGTTGTCTCCGTCTGCGACGCCATCGCGGCGAGCACGTCGACGCGCGACCTGACCGCCGACGCGTTGCGAAGCTGCGCGTCGGGCCACTGGCTGCTCGTCGCCGGCACGGTGCGCGTCGCAACCACGGCGCCGGCAGCGGCCGCGAGCCTCGCGCCGTCGTCGACCGTGCTCCGGGTCGACCTGCGGGACGGCAGCTATCCCGCGCCGGCGAGTTGCTTCGGCGAAGCGAAGAAGACCGTTCGCTACGTTGTCGACGGCAGCCTGCGGATCGAAGATGTCGCCGCCGGAACAACTGCCGCCGATGCCGGCGTGGCCGCCTGGGACGAGACCGGCGACCGCTTCCTCGCCTGGCACTGCATCGTCGCGCCGCGTGCCGACGGCCGCTGGTCGGGCCGGATCGTGCTCGTCGCGACCGGCTGGACGATCGGCGCCGGCGACGGCGAAGGTCGCGTCTGCCGCCTGGCGGCCAGCGACGATCGGGCGGCGATCGATGCGAACATCGCGTCTGCGGGCGTCGATCTCGATGTCGATACCGCACTCCTCGGCCGGAGCTTTCTCGTCGTGCGCGGCAGCGATCCGTGTCCGCACACGCCGCCGGCCGAGCAGCACCAGCCGTGAGCGGGAGCGACGACCAGCGATGACTGCAATTTCTTCTGCGCCGCTCGGAGCGCCGATGCGCGAGGCGCTCGCGCTCGCCGAGCGTGCGATCGGCCTTTCGGAGCCGAATCCGCGCGTCGGCTGCGTCATCGTCGCCGGCGACACGATCGTCGGCCGCGGCCACACGCAGCAGGCCGGCGGACCGCACGCCGAAATCATGGCGCTCCGCGATGCCGAAGCGCGCGGCGTCGACGTCCGAGGCGCGACGGTCCACGTCACGCTCGAGCCGTGCGCCCATCATGGCCGCACGCCGCCGTGCGCCGACGCGCTCGTCGCCGCCGGCATCGGCCGCGTCGTCATCGCGATGCGCGATCCGAATCCGCTCGTCGCCGGCCGGGGCGCGGCGCGCCTCGCTGCTGCCGGCATCGCCGTCGAGTGGGGCGAAGGCGGCGCCGAGGCGCACGCCCTCAACATCGGCTTCGCCTCGCGAATGGAACGCGGCCGGCCGTGGCTGCGGATGAAGGCCGCGGTCTCGCTCGACGGCCGCAGCGCGCTTGCCGACGGCACCAGCCAATGGATCACCGGCGCCGCGGCGCGCGCCGACGGGCACGCCTGGAGAAAGCGCGCGGGCGCCGTCCTGACGGGCGTCGGCACCGTCCGTGAAGACGATCCGCGCCTCGACGTCCGGCTCGTCGAAAGCGCACGCCAGCCACTGCGCGTCATCGTCGATTCGCGTCTCGAGACGCCGCCCGGCGCGCGCATCGTGCAGCCACCCGGCAGCGTGCTCGTGTACGCCGCGGTCGACGACCGCGCACGCCGCGCCGCGCTCGAGCAGCGCGGCGCCGAGGTCGTCCTGCTGCCGTCGCCGGCCGGCAAGGTCGGCCTCGCGGCGATGGTTGCCGACCTCGGCCGGCGCGAGATCAACGAGCTGCACGTCGAGGCGGGCGAAAAGCTGAACGCGTCGCTGCTCGCCGCCGGACTCGTCGACGAGCTGCTCGTCTACCTCGCGCCGCGCCTCCTCGGCAGCGGCCGTGGCCTCGCCGCACTGGCGCCGCTCGCCCGCCTCGATGACGCGCCCGGCTTTTCGTTCGTCGAGGTGGCACGGGTCGGCGACGACCTTCGGCTCCTGCTGCGGCCCGCCGCGACGCCCGCCTTAGCGGCTCCAAGAACCGACCGTCCTCGCTGACGCCTGCGCGACGGCGCCAGCGGCGACCGGCGACGACAATCGAGCCATGTTCACCGGCATCGTCAGCGCCGTCGGCCGGATCGTCGAGATCGAGGCGCTCGGCAGCAGCGCCGCGTTCGGCAGGGCGCTGACGATCGAGACGCCCCCAGGCTGGCTCGGCACGACCGCGATCGGCGACAGCATCGCGATTGCCGGCGCATGCATGACGGTCGTCGGCCGCGATCCGGCGCGCGACCGCTTCCGGATCGAGATCTCGGTCGCCAGCCTCGCCGCCACGACCGGCCTCGATCGCGTCGGCGACGTCAACCTCGAGAAGGCGTTGCGTGCGGGCGACCGCCTCGACGGCCATCTCGTCAGCGGCCACGTCGACGGCGTCGGCACCGTGACGCGCTTCGAGCGCGCCGGCGAATCGTGGCGGCTCGCGGTCGCGGCGCCGGCCACGCTGACGCGCTTCCTCGCGCTCAAGGGATCGGTCGCGGTCGACGGCGTCAGCCTCACCGTCAACGACGTCGCCGATGCCGGCGACGGCGGTGAGTTCGCCGTCAACCTCATCCCGCACACCGTCGAGAACACGACGTTGCGCGAGCTCGCCGCCGGCCGCAAGGTCAATCTCGAGGTCGACCTCATCGCGCGCTACGTCGAGCGCATGCTCGGCGCCGTGCGCGCGGCCGGCTGATCGCCGCACGCGGCGCCACCCCTCCCTACAATCGAACCACCATGGCCATCGCACCGATCCCGGAGCTCGTCGCCGACCTCGCCGCCGGCCGCATGGTCATCCTCGTCGACGAGGAGGATCGCGAGAACGAAGGCGATCTGGTCCTCGCGGCCGACCACGTGACGCCGGAAGCGATCAACTTCATGGCCCGCCACGCGCGCGGCCTGATCTGCCTGACGCTGACGCGCGAGCGCTGCGAGCGGCTGCAGCTGCCGCCGATGACGGCCAGGAACGGCGCCCAGCACGGCACCGCGTTCACAGTCTCGATCGAGGCGGCGACCGGAGTCACGACGGGCATCTCGGCTGCCGACCGCGCACGCACCGTCCAGGCGGCGGTGCGCCGCGAGGCGAAGCCGGGCGATCTTGTCCAGCCGGGTCACATCTTTCCGCTGCTGGCGCAGGACGGCGGCGTCCTCATGCGTGCCGGCCACACCGAGGCCGGCTGCGACCTCGCGGCCATGGCGGGCCTGACGCCTGCTGCGGTGATCTGCGAGGTGATGAACGACGACGGCACGATGGCGCGGCTGCCCGACCTGGTCGCCTTCGCCGAGCACCATGGCCTGAAGATCGGGACGATCGCGAGCCTGATCGAGCACCGCAGCCGCAACGAGTCGCTGATCGAGCGCGCTGGCACGCGCAAGATGCTGACGCCGCACGGCGAGTTCACCTGCAGCGTCTACAGCGACCGCACCGGCGGCGTCCATCTCGCGCTGACGCACGGCCGCTGGACGCCGACCGACGAGGTGCTCGTTCGCGTCCACGAG
>DASXLD010000125.1:0-3549 GCA_036496385.1 Caldimonas sp.
CGCCCAGCGCTTCCAGCTCTTCGGCAACTGCAGCAGCCGGCGCGGTCGCGCGGCGATGCCGTCGAAGTAGGAGAGGACCTCGGCCTGGCTGCCCTCGCTCACGCTCCAGGTCTCCTGGCCGCGGCTGTGGAAGGTGACGACGACGTTGTACTGGTCGCCGCCGCGCAGCGGGTAGTGGACGAGGTGGCAATTCGGCCCGGCCCAGACCGCCGGGGCGTTCCAGCGCAACTCGGCCGGGAAGTCGGCCACGTCGACGACCGCGCGGTAGACGACGTGGCCCGAGACGCGGACGTCGTCGCCGACCGTCTGCGCCCGCACCGCCGACTTGACGCCGTCGCAGCCGACGAGCGCGAGGCCGCGGTGCACGCCGCCGGTGGCGTCGAAGACGACCACGCCGCCGTCGTCGTCGGCCTCGAAGCGGGCGACGCGCGTCGACGTCCGCACGTCGACGCCGGGCTGCGCGCGGACGCCCTCGAGCAGCGACTGATGGACGTCGGCGCGGTGGATCACCGCGTACGGATTGCCGAAGCGGGCGCGAAAGGCGTCGCCGGTCGGAATCTCGGCGATCACCGCCTCGTCGACGGCGTCCATCATCACCAGCCGATCGATGTAGACCGCGCGTCCGCGCGCCTGCGGACCGACGCCGAGCGCGTCGAAGGCGGCGAACGCGTTCGGCGCGAGCTGGACGCCGGCGCCGATCTCGCCGAGCTCGGCCGCCTGCTCGAGGACGAGGACGCGAAAGCCGCGCTGCGCGAGGGCGAGGGCGGCCGCGAGGCCGCCGATGCCGCCGCCGGCGACGATGACCGGTGCGGCAGCGCTCGTTGTCACGTCATCCGTTCCTCGCGCCAGAGGCCGAGGACTTCCTGGACCGGCCGATCGGAGAAGCTGAACAGCATCGTGTCCTCGCCCGCAGCGAGGGTGAAGCGGTGCCACGACGGCACCACGAACACATCGCGGCTGCCGAACTCGAACGCGACCGACGTCTCGCCGCTGCTCGTGATCACAGCGCGGCCGCTGCCTTCGAGGCAGACGTAGACCGTGCTGTCGCTGCTCCGGTAGGGTCGCGTCGCGAAGCCCTTCGGCAGGCGCTGCGCGAAAGTGCCGATCGTCGGCATCGGCGAGCGGCCGGTCGCCGGATTGACGTAGCGCAGCTTGAAGCCGAAGTGCGCGTCGGCATCGGCGCGCGCGATGCCGGCAAGCGCTTCGCGCGTGCGTGCATAGGGATAGACGAAGACGCGCGACGGCTCCCACGCGGCCGGCGCGTGGTCGAGCGGCAGCATGTTGGAGCCGTAGCGAAACAGGGCATCGCCTTCGGGCCGGGCGTCGGCGCGCGACTTGACGGCGCTCTTCTCGGCGAAGCCGGCGTCGAGGAAGCGGACGAGCGGGATGTCGAGGCCGTCGAGCCAGACGACCGGATCGCGGCCGTCGTTGCCGTGGTCGTGGTAGGTCCACGACGGCGTGATGATGAAGTCGCCGAAGCGCATCGTCGTGCGCTCGCCGTCGACGGCGGTGTACGCGCCTTCGCCGTCGAGGACGAGGCGCAGCGCCGACTGCGTGTGGCGGTGCGCCGGCGCGACCTCGCCGGGCAGGATCAGCTGCAGGCCGGCATAGAGCGACTGGGTGATGCACGACTGGCCGCGCAAAGCCGGGTTCTCGAGCACGAGGACGCGTCGCTCGGCCTCCTCGGCGGTAATGAGGCGGCCGGCCGCCATCACGTGCGGCCGGACCTCGTCGTAGCGGAAGTGGACCGGCGCGACCGGACTCGTCGGCTGCGGCGGAACGAGCGCTCCGAGTACCTCCCAGAGCGGAGTCAGCCCGAGCTTGTCGATGCGCGCGTAGAACGCGCTGCGCTCGTCCACCTGGGCGCCGGCGGCGAGCGTCGCAGCCTGGTCGTTGCGATCCATCGAACCATTGTGGAGCAACGCTGCCGAGGTGGCGATGCTGGTGCGGCGGCAGCGGGCAATTCCGCTGGCCGCGCCGTTCGCGGCGCGGTACAACGTCGCGAGTTCGCGAGGAGGCGTGCCATGACCCAGATGAAACACCTGAGCATCGTCGACGGCGCGTTCCTGCACATGGAAAGCGCGGAGATGCCGATGCACGTCGGCAGCCTCAACCTGTTCGAGCCACCGGCCGGCTACACCGGCGAGGGCTACTACGAGGCGGTCAAGGCGCACGTCGCCAAGCGCATGCACCTGGCGGCGGTGTTCACCCGCAAGCTCGCACTGATGCCGTTCGACCTCGCCAATCCGGTCTGGATCCACGACGACGACATCGACCTCGACTACCACGTGCGCTACATGGTGCTGCCCAAGCCGGGCACGATCCAGCAGCTCGAGGCGCTGGCGGCGCGGCTGCACTCGATGCTGCTCGACCGCAGTCGGCCGCTCTGGGAGTTCTACATCATCGAGGGCCTCGCCGACGGTCAGATCGGCTTCTACGGCAAGGTCCACCACAGCGCCGTCGACGGCCAGGCCGGCGTGGCAATGGCGACCAGTCTGTTCGACGTCACGCCCGAGCCGCGGGCGGTGAAGCCGCCGCGCGAGGTCCGCGCCAACACCTACCAGCTCGGCGTCGCCGAGCTGCTCGCCGCGGCGCTGCAGAACCAGGCGCGGCAGGTGGTGGAGGGGCTGAAGCTGGTGCCGGCGCTGGCGAAGACGATCGCCGGCGCGGTGCAGAAGGCGCTGGCCGAGCGGCGCGAGGAAAGCGCCGAGGACCGAGCGTCGCGCAAGGCCGAGAAGGCGCCGAGCGCCTTCAAGTTCGCGCCGCCCACGCCCTTCAACCGCTCGATCACGAATCAGCGCGCCTTCGCCGCCGTGTCGCTGCCGCTGCCGGAGATCAAGGCGATCGGCAAAGGCCTCGGCGCCTCGATCAACGACATGGTGCTGTGGCTGTGCAGCACGGCGCTGCGCAGCTACCTGAAGGACAGCCGCGAGCTGCCCGACAAGTCGCTGGTCGCGTTCGTGCCGATCTCGCTGCGCCAGGAGGGCGACACGACGTCGAACAACCAGGTCGCCGGAACGATGATCGATCTCGGCACCGAGGAGTCGGATCCGGCGGCGCGGCTGAAGGCGATCAAGCGCGGCACCGCGGCGATGAAAAAGCAGATGGGCACCTTCCGCGGCGTCATCCCGACCGACTTTCCGTCGCTCGGCTCGCCCTGGCTCATCAGCGGTCTCGCCTCGCTCTACGGCCGCTCGCGCATCGCCGACTGGCTGCGGATCGGCAACGTTGCCATCTCCAACGTGCCCGGTTCGAAGGTCGATGTGTACCTGGTCGGCGCGAAGATGACCGACTACTACCCGCTGTCGATCGTGGTGCACGGCGTCGCCCTCAACATCACGGTGCAAAGCCACGTCGACCAGCTTTGCTTCGGCCTCATCGCTTGCCGCCGCGCCCTGCCCGACGTGCACGAGATCGGGCACCAGCTGCAACGCGCCATGGCAACGTTGCGCGCGCTTGCCGCTGCGGCGACACCGGCGCTCGCCGCGTCGGAGAGCAAGGCCGTCGCCGAGCCGACGGCGGTGGCGACCGACGGCGCCACGCGGAAGA
>DASXLD010000126.1:0-6500 GCA_036496385.1 Caldimonas sp.
CGCATCGACGGGTCGTGCGGCATGACGAAGCGCAGCGGCCACATGATGTGCGGTGCGCCTTTCAGCAGCACCTCGCGCTCGGCGAGCGCCTTCTTCACCAGCGCGAACTTGCGGTACTCGAGATAGCGCAGGCCGCCGTGGATGAGCTTGGTCGACGCCGAGGAGGTGTGCGCGGCGAGGTCGTCCTTCTCGCACAGCAGCACGCGGGCGCCGCGGCCGGCGAGGTCGCGCGCAATGCCGGTGCCGTTGATGCCGCCGCCGACGACGAGCACATCGACCTCGCGGCGGGCGGTGGTCGGGATCCGGTCGTCTGCAGGCGTCGGCATCGCGACTATTCTTGCATCCGCTGCCGAGGAGAAGCCGACGATGCCCAAGCTGCCCAAGCACCTGCTCGCCCTCGACCAGGGGACCTCGAGCTCGCGCGCGATCGTGTTCGACGCGAGCGGACGGATCGTCGCGCTCGCCCAGCGCGAGTTCGGCCAGATCTACCCTCAGCCCGGCTGGGTCGAGCACGACCCGCGCGAGATCTGGGCGACGCAGCTCGAGACCGCGCGCGAGGCGCTCGTCAAGGCGGGGCTGGCCGCCACCGACATCGCCGCGATCGGCATCACCAACCAGCGCGAGACGACGATCGTCTGGAACCGCGCCACCGGCGAGCCGATCGCCAACGCGATCGTCTGGCAGGACCGGCGCACCGCGCCGGCGTGCGAGGAGCTGAAGAAGCGCGGGCTCGAGCCGATCGTCCGCGACCGCACGGGGCTGGTCATCGACGCCTACTTCTCCGGCACCAAGCTCGCCTGGCTGCTCGACCACGTGCCCGGCGCGCGCACCGCGGCGACGCGCGGCGAACTCGCGTTCGGCACCGTCGACAGCTGGCTGATGTGGCTGCTGACCGGCGGCGCCGCAGCGGCGACGCGCGCCCACGCCGTCCACGCGACCGACGTCACCAACGCGTCGCGGACGATGCTTTACGACGTGTCGCGCGGCACCTGGAGCGACGAGCTGCTGGCTGCCCTCGACGTGCCACGCGAGGTGCTGCCTGCGGTGGAGCGCTCGAGTCACGTCTTCGGTCACACCGCGGCCGATCTGTTCGGTGCGCCGATCGCGATCGGCGGCGTCGCCGGCGACCAGCAGAGCGCGCTCTTCGGCCAGGCGTGCTTTCGTCCGGGCCAGGTCAAGAACACGTACGGCACCGGCTGCTTCATGCTGATGAACACCGGCGACCGCTTCGAGGTCTCGGCGAACGGATTGATCGCGACCAGCGCGGCGCAGCCCGCGGCGCGGCCGCAGTTCGCGCGCGAAGGCAGCGTCTTCATCGGCGGCGCCGTCGTCCAGTGGCTGCGCGACGGGTTGAAGGCGATCCAGTCGAGCAGCCAGGTCCAGCAGCTCGCGGCGAGCGTTCCCGACAACGGCGGCGTGATGTTCGTTCCGGCGTTCACCGGCCTCGGCGCGCCGCACTGGAATCCCGATGCACGCGGCACGATCGTCGGCCTGACGCGCGGCTCGACGATCGCCCACGTTGCGCGCGCCGCGCTCGAGTCGATCGCATTCCAGAGCGCGGCGCTGCTCGACGCCATGAGCCGCGACGTCGTCGCCGGCGGCGGCGCGCCGGTCGCCGAATTGCGCGTCGACGGCGGCGCTTCGGTCAACGACCTGCTGATGCAGTTCCAGGCCGACCTGCTCGGCATCCCGGTGGTGCGGCCGAAGGTGATCGAGACGACCGCCCTCGGCGCTGCCTATCTCGCGGGTCTGTCGTGCGGCGTCTATACGGGCACCGACGAGCTCGCCGAGCAGTGGCAGGTCGAACGCACATTCCACCCGACGATGTCGCGCAAGCGTGCGCGCGAGCTGATGCAGCGCTGGGACCACGCGATCGCGCAAACCGTCGCATGACGCGCGGCCGCGAACGCGGCCGCCGCACGGGTGCTCGCTAAGATCGGGTCATGTTCGCGCTCCGCTGCTGGCTCGCCGCCGCGCTGCTCGCCGTCGGCACCTGCCACGCGGGCGCCGCCGAGCCGGCGCGAAGCGTCTTCCTCGAAGAGCTGACCTGGACCGAGGTGCGCGACGCGCTCGCCGCCGGCAAGACGACGATCATCGTTCCCGTCGGCGGCACCGAGCAGAGCGGCCCGCAGATCGTCCTCGGCAAGCACAACGCGCGCGCCAGGGCGCTCGCCGGCCGCATCGCGGCGAGCCTCGGCAATGCGCTCGTCGCGCCGGTGATCGCCTACGTTCCGGAGGGCAGCATCACGCCGCCTGCAGGGCATATGCGCTTCGCCGGCACGATCAGCATTCCGCAAGTGGCGTTCGAGGCGACGCTCGAAGGCGCGGCCCGGAGCTTTCGGCAGCACGGCTTTCGCGACATCGTCCTGATCGGCGATCACGGGGGCTACCAGAAGAGCCTGGCCAGGGTCGCCGCAAGGCTCGATCGCGAGTGGGCCGCAACGCCGGTGCGGGTCCACGCGATCGAGGAGTACTACCTCGCCGCCGACCGCGGCTTTGCCGAGCTGCTGCGCAAGCAGGGCTTGAGCGATGCCGAGATCGGCACGCACGCGGGCGCGGCCGACACTTCGCTCGCGCTCGCGATCGACGAGCAACTCGTCAGGACCGAGCGCCTGCACGACGGCAGTGCGCTCGGCGCCGCCGAAGGCGTCTCCGGCGATCCGCGGCGCGCCAGCGCCGCTGCCGGCCGCGCCGGCCTCTCCCTCATCGTCGCGCGCACGCGTGATGCGATCCAGCGCGAGGTGGCGCGGCGCTGAGGGCGTCGTCCGAATCGCGTGCGCCGCGTTGTTCGATCGGCGCCGACCTTCATGGAGCTTTCCCCGTGACCCGAACCTCGAGCTCTTCCACGCGCCGCGACGGCTGCATCGCTGCAGCCATCGTCCTTGTCGCGGCCGCCGCCGGCGCGCAGCAGGCGCCGCGTCCTGCCGCCTCCGGCCCGGTGGCGACGGTCGCCGGCATGCCGCCGGTGACCGACCGCACCAACCTCTACGGCGATGCCGGTGCGAACAAGCTGAGCGACGCCGTGCGCGGCGCGTTGCCGCGCGTCTACGTCCCCAACGTGCAGTCGAACGACGTCTATGTCATCGACCCGGCGACACTCAAGGTCGTCGACCGCTTTCGCGTCGGCCTCAACCCGCAGCACGTCGTGCCGTCGTGGGACCTGAAGACGCTCTGGGTCGCCAACAACGCGGAGAACACCAACAAAGGGAGCCTGACGCCGATCGATCCGCTGACCGGCAAGCCGGGCAAGCCGATCGCCGTCGACGATCCGTACAACATGTATTTCACGCCGGATGGCAAGGAGGCGATCGTCGTTGCCGAGTCGTTCATGCGGCTCGACTTCCGCGACCCGCACACGATGGCGCTGAAGTCGTCGCTGCCGACGCCCGAGTGCAAGGGCATCAACCACGCCGACTTCTCGATCGACGGCCGCTACGCGATCTTCACCTGCGAGTTCGACGGCATGCTGGCGAAGATCGACCTCGTCGATCGCAAGGTGCTCGGCTACCTGAAGCTCTCGACCGGCAAGATGCCGCAGGACATCCGCGTCTCGCCCGACGGCACGACGTTCTACGTCGCCGACATGATGGCCGACGGCGTTTTCCTCGTCGACGGCGCGAGCTTCAAGGAGATCGGTTTCGTCGCCACCGGCAAGGGCACTCACGGCCTCTATCCGAGCCGCGACGGCACCAAGCTCTACGTCGCCAATCGCGGCTCCAACAAGATCCACGGCGCCGAGCGCGGCATGGGTAGCGTCTCGGTGCTCGACTTCGCGACCCGAAAGGTCGACGTGACGTGGCCGATCCCCGGCGGCGGCAGCCCCGACATGGGCAACGTCAGCGCCGACGGCAAGCAGCTCTGGCTGTCAGGCCGCTACGACAACGTCGTCTACGTGTTCGACACCACGACCGGCGCGGTGAGGATCATCCCGGTCGGCAAGGAGCCGCACGGCCTCACCGTGTGGCCGCAGCCCGGCCGCTACTCGCTCGGCCACACCGGCAACATGCGCTGATCAGCGCCGGCGGCGCCGGCCGATGAAGCCGAGGCAGCCGAGCCCCGCGACGAGCATCGCCCAGCTCTCGGGCTCGGGCACCGGCGGCGGCGTGAAGAAGCAGCCGGGGCCGCACGTGAGTCGGTAGACGCTGTCGGTCTGGGTCAGGAACAGCGAGCCGTTGCCGCCGTCGAGGCCGACGTAGTCGCCGCGCGTCCCACCGGTGGCGATCAGCGTGTTGAGGTGCGTGTTCGGGTCGAGCAGCCAGACGTCGCCCTCGTTGTCGTTCGAGACGATGTCGCCCGCGAACAGGCTCGCGCCCTGGATCACGCCGGTGCCGTCGGGGCTGCCGAGCGCGCCCGAGTCGTAGACCAGCGTGCCGCTGTAGTTCCAGCCGAAGACGTGGCCCGCGCCGGCGCCGTAGACGACGGTGCCATCGGCCGAGACCGAGACGCCGTCGACATCGACGCCGCTGACGATGATCGTGCTCGTTCCGGTGAGCTGGTTGACGTCGCGGATCGTGCTGCCGTTGGCGGCGACGAGATGCCCGGTCGCGAAGTTGGTGGCGATGCCGTGGCCGCCGATGCCGGGGCCGGTGAGCGGCGTGTTGATCGAACCATCGGCGTTGAGCTTGTAGATGATCTGGCCGGCGTCGTTGTTGGTGGCGTACAGCACGCCGCCGCTGTTCGTGATCGCGGCGCCGTAACTGAACGACGCGAACGGCGCCGACGAGAGGCTCGCCGAGAAGTGCTGGTTGTCGACGTCGGTGAAGACGTAGTTCTTGCCGTTCGGATAGTCCTGCATCACGACCTGGCCGAAGCTGTTGGTGGCGATGCCGAGCGGGCCGCAGCAAAAGCCCGACGCCGGTACCTCGTCGACGAACAGCGACAGGGTGAATCCGAGGGTCGTGCCTGAGGCAGTGAGATGCAACTGCGCTTGCGCGGCAGGCGAGGCGAGAGCGACGACGAGGGCGGCGAGGCCGAGCGGCTTGTTCATGGCGTCTCCTCCTGGCGATGGATCCCGCGGGTTCTTGTCCCGGCCGGGGCCAGGAGCCGCGTCGATCCGTGGGAATCGGTGATGCGAGTGAAGATTGAAGCGCGCGCCCAATCGCGACGCACTCCCCGGAACCGGGGGTCCCGGGTTCGCGTCAGCCGGCGCCGCTGCTCTCGACCAGCGCCGCGACCGCGGCATCGACGCCGCCGCTGCCGCAGGCGACGCGCATCAGCTTCAGCCCGGCCTCGACGCCGGCAAGGCAGCCGAGGATCATCGCTTCGTTGACGTCGCCGAGATGGCCGATGCGAAAGACGCGCCCGTGCAGCGGGCCGAGGCCGCCGGCGATCGCGACCTGGAAGCGCTCGCGCGTCAGCGCGCGCAAGGCCTCGGGGTCGATGCCGGGACCGACCTCGACCGCGGTCACGGAGACCGAGCGCGCCTCTTTCACCTTGGTGAACAGGCCTAGCGCGCCGCCCTCGGACCAGCGCGTCACCGCGGCGTGGACGGCGCGCGCGAGGCGGGCGTGGCGGGCGTGCACGTTGGCGAGCCCTTCGGCGGCGATCAAGCCGAGCGCGGCCTCGAGGCCGGCGATGTGCGCAAGCGGCGGCGTGCCGCAGAACTTGCGGTACGAGAGGTCGCTCCGCCGGCGCTGCCAGTCCCAGTAGAAGCGCGGCACGCGATTGCGCGCAGCGGCGTCGAGCGCGCGCGCGTTGGCGGCAACGAAGGCGAGCCCCGGGTGGACCATCAGGCCTTTCTGCGAGGCGCCGATCGCGACGTCGGCACCGACGGCATCCATCGCGAACGGCGCCGCCGCGACCGAGGCGACGACGTCGACGACGAGGAGCGCCGGGTGGCGCGCCGCATCGATCGCGCTCCGGATCGCGGCGAGATCGCAGGTCGTTCCGCTCGCGGTGTCGGTGTGGACGACGAAGACGGCGCCGATGCGATGCGAGCGGTCGTCGCTGAGCGCCGCCTCGACGGCCGCGGGATCGATCGGATAGCCGTCCCGGTACGGTGTCCTGAAGGCGACGCCGCCGAACGCCTCGACCTGCTCGGCCCAGTTGTCGGAGAAGTGGCCGGTGCCCGGAACGAGGACCGCGGCGCCGGGTGCGACGAGGTTCGCGATCACCGCTTCCCAGCCGCCGTGGCCGTTGGCAGCGTAGAAGAAGACCTCGGCGCGATCGCTGCCGAGCAGGGCCAGCACGCCCGACTCGCACGCCGCGACGAGGTGGGCCAGGCGAGGGTCGGCGAGATCGGTCGGCTGGCGCGACATCGCGTGCACGACTTCGTCGGGGACGTGCGTCGGCCCCGGTGAATGGAGCAGGCGCAGGCCGGGGATGCGGGGCGATGGCATGCGCGCATCGTAGCCGCGGGGAGGAGTAGATTCGTCGCCGGCGCGCTGCCATGGTTCGGCGCGTGCCGAGACGATGCCCGATCATTCCCGCTTCGTTCCCGTTCGCGGCCTGCACCACTTCGCCTGGCGTTGCCGGGACTGCGAGGAGACGCGCGCGTTCTA
>DASXLD010000127.1:0-80489 GCA_036496385.1 Caldimonas sp.
CGCGAATGCCGATCCGAAGGCCGGGGACACGCGTACCGCCATGCAACTCGCGGTCGAGAACGGTGCGAACGTGCTCTACCTGAGCGGCCGATGGCGCCTCTCGAACATCGCCGCCCTCACGGACACCTTGCGCGGCCTGAAGCTCGACGACACCGGGTGCGTTCTCGACGGCAGTCGGCTCGCCGAGCTCGACACGTCGGCTGCCTTCCTGCTGCTTCATCGTCTGAGCGAGGGCGGCACGGTCGAGTCCATGGTCACGACGCGCGCCATGAGCGAGAGCCATCTTCGCCTGTTCGAACTCGTGCGCGACCGCATGCACGCCGTTCCCGCCGAGGCCAAGGCAACGCGCCTCGGCCCCCTGGGCAAGGTCGGCGCGGCGACGCTGAAGATCCTTCATCACATGGGCCAGCACGCCGCCTTCACCGGTCACGTATCGCTTGAAGTCCTGGCCATTTTCCGGCGCCCCACGCTCTTCAGGCTCAAGGAGACGATCGCGCAATTCCAGTCCGTGACGGTCGATGCGATTCCGATCGTCGCCCTCGTGACTTTCCTGATCGGCGTCGTCTTCGCCTACCTCCTCGGCGTGCAGGCACAGCACTACGGTGCGACGATCTTCGTGGTCGACGGCGTCGGCATCGCGATCTGCCGCGAGCTTTCGCCGATCCTCGTGGCGGTGATCGTCGCCGGTCGATCGGGAGCCGCCTTCACGGCTCAGATCGGCGCGATGAAGGTCCAGGAAGAGACCGACGCCATCAGCACGCTCGGCCTCTCGCCGATCCAGGTTCTGGTCATCCCCCGGCTCCTCGCCATCGTCGTGGGGCTTCCGCTGCTCGTCTTCGTCGGCGACCTCGCCGGCATCGGCGGCGGCATCGTGATCAGCTCGCTGCAACTCGGCATCTCGCCGGGGTCCTTCGCGAACCGGCTGCACGCCGTCCTGCCGATGAGCGCCTTCGTCGTGGGCATCGCAAAGGCGCCGGTTTTCGCGGCGTTCATCGCAATCATCGCCTGCCGAATGGGCATGTCGGTCGAGCTCGACGCGCGCAGCGTCGGTGAGCACACGACCTCGACCGTGGTCCAGAGCATCGTCTGGGTCATCGTTCTCGACGCCGTCTTCGCCGTTGTGCTGCAGCGGCTGGGGATCTGAATGGAGACGGTGCTCGATGTCGAAGGGCTCGTCACCCGTTTCGGCACTGCCGTCGTGCACGACGGTGTCAGCTTTTCGATATCGAGTGGCGAAGTCGTGGCGCTGATCGGCGGAAGCGGCACCGGCAAGTCGGTGCTGCTGAAGGAAATCATCGGCCTGATGCGACCCAGAAACGGGCGCGTGCGACTTCTCGGCACCGATGTCGAGCATGCCGACGAAGAGGCCATGAACGAATTGCGGCTCCGCTTCGGCATGCTGTTCCAGGACGGCGCCCTCTTTTCCTCGCTGAACGTCGCCGACAACATCGCCGTGCCTCTTCGCGAGCATACGAAGCTCTCTGAGGACACCATCTGCATGTTGGTCGGTTTCAAGCTGGCGCTCGTCGGCCTGGCGCCTGACACCGGACGGAAGATGCCGTCGCAGCTGTCGGGCGGCATGAGGAAGCGCGTCGCCCTCGCGCGGGCGCTCGCGCTCGAGCCCGAGTTGCTCTTCCTCGACGAGCCGACCTCGGGACTCGACCCGATCGGCGCGCGATCGTTCGACAGCCTGGTGCGAACGCTCAGCGACAGCCTGGGTCTGACCGTGTTCATGGTCACGCACGATCTGGATACGCTGCTGTCCATCGTCGACAGGGTGATCGCGCTCTCGGCCGGAAAGGTTGTTGCCGACGGCCCGGTCGCGGCGGTTCGCAATGCCGATCACCCGTGGATTCAGGAGTACTTTTCGGCGCGTGCGCCCCAGCCCGGAGGACCTCAGTAGTGGAACCCGAAGCCAAATACACCCTGGTCGGTGCCTCGGTCATCGCCTTGCTCTCGCTGCTCGCCGCGGCCGTCGTCTGGCTGCTCTCATCGGGGCAGAACGAGGACATCCAGAACTACACCATCTATTTCACGCGCCAGTCGCTCGAGGGGCTGGAGGTGCGCAGTGACGTCCGGATGAGGGGCATCCGCGTCGGCGGCGTCACGGGATTCTCCTTTTCCACCACTCGTGCCGGAACGGTACAAGTCGAGATCGGCATCTCGCCGAAGGCGCCGGTCCGGGAAAGCACTCGGGCCGTGGTCGATCGCAATCTGGTGACCGGCGTCGCGAGCGTCCGGCTGCTCAATGTCGACGAGACCAGCCCGATGATCAAGCGCAACACGGCCGGCGAGCCCAACCCCGTCATCGCCGAGGGTGCCTCGAAGCTGCAGCAGTTCTCCGATACGGCCAACGAGCTGACACAGCGGGCGGACGAAACCCTGAGGCGCATCAACGACACCTTGTCGACCCAGAACCAAGCGGCCATCACGGAATCGCTGGACAACCTTCGCGCCGCAACGCGCAAGGCAGACGGTGCCCTGACTCGCCTGGATCAGACGCTCGTCTCCTTCGGCGGCGCGGCCGATCAGCTGCGTTCATCGACCCGCGCGCTCAGCGTCGATACACATCGTCTGACTGATCGCTACGACGGGCTGGGCGCTGAGGCGACGGCCGGGATCCACGAGATGACGGGCTCGGTGCGACAGCTGAGTGCGGACGTGTCACGCCTTTTGAGCCGCACCGAAAACCTCCTGGTCGACAGCGACGTCGAGTTGAAAACGACGAGTCGGCAGCTGCGCAATGCAGCCGACTCCCTCGGCACCGCGGGGAGGAGGTTCAGCGATCCGCGTGCCGCCATCTTCGGGCCGGCCGACGCGAATCTGGGGCCAGGCGAGGGGCGGCGATGAAAGCGCTCGCCGCGCTGGTGGTGGCATGTCTTGTCGCCGGCTGCGTTTCCTCTGGCTCGCAGGTGGCGCATCGCTACTACGTTCTGGAAGCCCGTGGTCATGAGGGCCCCACAAGCGCGGAGCGGATCGACGCGACGTTGCTGGTGGCACCGACCACTGCTTCGAGCTTCTATGCCAACACCGAGATCGCATACAGCCGTGGCGAGGGCGTTCGCTCGTACTACCAGTTCAGCAGCTGGACGGAATCGCCTGAGCTGGCAATCAACACGCAGCTGATCTCGAGGCTCGAGCAAGGCAGCCACTTTCGGATGGTGGTGCCGGCGGCGGCCGGCATCCCGGGAGACCTGCTGTTGACGACGACGCTGGATGAGATGTATCACGACGCAGCCGCTCCGCCGGGCGTGTCGAGGCTTCGCCTCAGCGCGCAGCTGAGCAACCCGGGGATGCGCTCGTTGATCGCTCGAAGGACCTTCGACGTCTCGCTGCCAGCGCCCAGCTTCGATGCCGCAGGCGCCGTCCAGGGACTTCGGGACGCACTCGGGGAAGTGCTCGGCCAAGTCACCGCATGGGTGAACGAATATCCGACATCCGCGGCTGCCTCGCCGAACACGCGACCTGGCAAGTAGTCAGAGTCCACATGCCTCGGAGAGTGACGTCTCGGCGCGGTGCGCCTCGTCAGGTCAATCGACCTTCAGCACGCAGGCGGTCGGCGATCTGCTGGATGCGTGCCTCGCCTTCGCGCAAGGCGTCGGCACTGGTGTGTACCGAGTAGTGACCGAGCACCAGGTCATGCGGATGCTTGACGGCTGAGCCGACGACGAGCTCGACGTCGGTCTCGGCATGAAAGGCGATGGGCTCGCTCGACTCCTCGAACACCGCCAGCTCGCCGGCTTGCAGCGCCTCCGGCGAGCGGAGGCTTCCCCTGCTGATCGCGGTCCACGCGACCGTGTGCGACTCGGGCGGCTGGTACGTCCAGCGCCCGCCCGCCTTGAGCGACACCGACAGATAGTTGATCGGGGAGGGCGCAGCGATCACGCTGTCGGCGCTGCCGTAGTGGCCCAGGAGCACTGCCACCGGGCCGTCGCGCTGAATCTGATCCGGCTTCAGATAGAGGCTTTGGGCCGGGCCCAGCTCGAGCGAGGGAGGCAGCGCCAGCCAAAGCTGAAAGCCGCGGATGCGTGGTGAATCGCCGAAGCCGCCGCCGTGCCAGACACCGCCGCCGGCCTGCATCCACTCCAGCCCGCCGGTCGGGATCTTGCCGGTCTCGCCGGTCGTGTCTTCATACGACACGGTGCCCTCCATGATCCAGGTGACGGTGGCGATGCCGGAATGAGGGTGCAGGCCGAAGCCGGCGGTGGAACCACCGGCGGTGTCGAAGTGGTCGAGGAAGACGAAGGGCCGCAACAGCTCGCCGAGGTCCGACGGGCTCACCAGGCGCGTGACCGGCCCGTGCTTGCGGCCTCGGGTGCGGTGGACCACCCGACGTTCGGGCATCACCAGGCTCGCCGACGGGGACGGGGTGCGGCGATTCGTGTTTGCGGATAGGCTCATTCGAGTTTCCCGAGAGCGGATGGAGATGAACTCATCGTATGGACGGCGGTCGACCGCGAGTAGCCGGCTGCCCTGGATTTCAGTCGTCCAGCCATGGAGCGGTCATGCTGGATCTCAATGACGTGGCGCTGTTCGTCCAGGTCGTGCGCGCCGGAAGCTTCGCCGCGGCCGCACGGCGGCTGGGCATGCCGGCAAACAGCGCCAGCCGCCGCGTCCAGGAGCTCGAGCAGCAGCTGGGTCTGCGCCTGCTGCAACGCTCGACGAGGAAGCTCGCCTTGACCGATGCCGGAGCGACGTTCTACGCGCGCTGTGCCGACCAGGTCGAAACTCTGTCCGAGGCCGCGCAGGAACTGAGTGAAGGCAGCCACATGCCCGGCGGCAAAGTTCGCGTCGCGGCCACGGCCGATTTCTTCAACATCTTCCGGATGGAGCTGATCGCCGAGTTCCTCGCCGCCCATCCCAAGGTGCGGCTGGAATTCGTGCTGAGCGACGAACGCGCCGACCTGATCGAACAAGGCATCGACGTGGCCATCCGCAACGGCAAGGTGCTCGAACCCACTCTGGTCGCTCGCCGCATCGGCGCGGGGCGGGTGACGCTGGTGGCCAGCCCCGCGTACCTCGCGGCGCGAGGCACGCCCGAATCGGTGCAGGCGCTGGCGAGCCACGAATGCGTGACGCTGCCCTCGTCCTCAGGGCGCACCGTGTGGCGCCTCGACGGCCCGGACGGCGCGAGCGAGACGCAGGTCGGCGGCAGGTTCTCCGCCAACACCGCTCAGGCCATGCTCGAGGCCGTCCTGGCCGGCCTGGGCATCGGGCTGCTGCCGGCCGTCATGACCTCACCCCGCGTGCGCGCGGGAGAGCTGATCGAGGTCCTTCCCGAGCACAGCGTCGAAGGCATCGAGGCCTACCTCGTCTACCTCAGCCGCCGGCAGCTGCCGCGCGCGGTCAGTGTCTTCATCGAATTCATGGTCGCGAAGATGGTCGGCGAAGGTTTGGTGCGGCCGGGTCCCGGTCCTCGGGGGTCCGGCTAGTCCGCCTCCACGCTACGCGGCAACGAGCTCCTGATCCTGGGCGAATGCCGTGGCGATCTCGACGTGAGCATTCTTCAGGGCCTTGAGGCGGTGGTCATCGCCTGCCGCCAGCCCTTCGGCACGGATGAAGGTGATGTCGGTGATCCCGAGGAAGCCGAACAGTCCGCGCAGGTAGGTCTCTTGATGATCCAGGAAAGCGGCCGGAGTCCCGTTGCCGTAGAAGCCCCCGCGCGACGACACGACGAACATCTTCTTTCCACCCGCGAGCCCTTCGGGGCCCTTGTCGGTGTAGCGGAACGTCTTGCCCGCCACCGCGATGCGGTCGATCCAGGCCTTCAGCTGGCTGGGAATGCCGAAGTTGTACATCGGTGCCCCGACGACGATCACGTCGGCGGCCAGGAACGCATCCAGGTCGCCCTGGCCGGCTTGGACATCCTGTTGGAGCGCGGCGGACTCGGGCTTCGCGCCCTGCGCGGCCGCGAGATGGGCACCCGTCAGGTGATCGACCGGGTGAGCGACCAGGTCCCGATAGGTGATCTGCACGCCGTCGTGCCTGGCGCGCGCTGCCGAGACGAGCTTGGCAGTCAATTGGCGGCTCACGGAGCCTTCGCCGAGGATGCTGGAGTCGATGTGAAGCAGTTTCATGGTGGGGTCCGTCAGTAAGAGAACAACTCGCAGCAACTGACTGCGGGGTGAGGGAAATCTATTTCCCCATCGACCGTTCCACTAGACGGCCGAAGGGGATTTCACTCATCCACCAACCGAAGCAATCCGGTGGCGCGCTCGCGCCGCCCGGCCTAGCCCGGTCGCGTGCCTCCGCCGGCGCTCAGTTCAGCCCAATCGAGCTCCTGGACCAATACCCGGTAGGCATCGTCGCCGATCACATCGTCGCGACGCAGCTCGAACGCGCGCTGTCGCGCGACCTCGATCGCCCGCCGACGGAGCGGGCCGCCGGGCACTTCGTCCACCGGCGTGCCGGGCGCCTGGCTGGTGTTGAGTTCGACGACCGCACCGTATTCCTTGCGCAGCACCTTCGCGGCGATCGTGTCGTCGTCCTTGATGGCGTCGAGCAGCGCACGATAGGCGTGGGTGCGCCCCAACCGAATCTCGCGCCCGACTGGATCGTCGTCGGTCAGGCGCATGCACCTGATCAGCGGCTCCAAGGTCAGGCCTTGCAGGACCAGCGTGCCGAGCACGACCGCGAATGCGCAGAGCAGGACCAGGTCTCGATATGGAAACAGCGACCCGTTCGCCAGGGTTTCCGGGATGGCGAACGCCGCCGCCAGCGTGACGATGCCGCGCATGCCCGCCCATGAGATGACGATGCCGCCGCCCACCGTCGGCCGCGGTCTGGCCGGAGGCACGCGCGCGCGGTCGTACCGCCAGCGCATCAGCGCGTTGTAGCTCATGACCCAGGCGAACCGCGCGGCAATCGTGACGCCCAGCACCACGGCAGCAGTGACGACGGCGTCGTACCGTGCACCCCCTGCTTCCAGACGCGCCCAGATGGGCCGAAGCTGCATTCCGATCAGCACGAACGCGAACGCGTTCAGGACGAATACGACCGTTTCCCAAATCGCGAAGATCGGGACACGCATCCGCGCCGGCATCCCGGGACCGGCGCGCCGCGCCACGGTCATTGCGAAGGCGACCAGGGTCAGGATGCCGGAGAGTCCGATGGCTTCGGCGGCGATCCAGACACCGAATGTGCAGGCGAACTGGACGATCACCGAGATGGATACGTCGTGCAGGCCGGACGTGAGCGGCCTCAGGGCGAACGCGCAGGCGATTCCGGCGCCAACGCTGCCGAAGACGGTGAGCAGGAACACGGGAGCGTAGTTGGCGAACCCGAGGTGCCCGACGATCAGGTACATGATCGCCAGCCGGTAGACGAGAAGCGCACTTGCGTCGTTGAGCAGGCTTTCGCCTTCGAGAATTTTCAGCAGCCTGTGCGGGAGCTTCACTTGCCGCATCACCGCGTTCGCCGCGGCTGCATCGGGCGGGGCGACGATCGCGCCGAGTGCGATGGCCACCGGCCACGGCATATCGGGCACGAGCCAGCGCGCCGCGAGCGCGACTGCCAGGACGGTCGTGCCGACGGCGGCGACCACCAGCCCGGCGACCGGCCGCCAGTTCGCCCGCAGATCGCGCAGAGAAGTGTCGTAGGCAGCGTCGACCAGAACCGGCGCTACGAAAAGCGTCAGGGCGAGGCGCGGGTCAAGGGTCCAGCTCGGGCTTGCTGGCGCAAATGCCAGCGCGGTGCCGCCGAGCGCAAGGAAGGTCGGATAGGGCGCGCCCACCTTGTGTGCCAGCGCTGCCAGCAGTGCAGCGCCCAGCAGCAGCGCGATGATCCATTCGAACGTGATCATGTTGCCGCGCGCGCAGTGAGCCCCTTTGAGCCCTAGAGCGCGAGCATTGCGGCGAGCTCCTGGCGATTCGGGAGGTCGGCGCCTCGCCGGGAGCAAGCGAGGCTCGCCGCGGTGCAGGCAAAGCTCAGCGCGTCGCGGAGGCCACGCTCCGGAATCGCGGCCAAGGCTTCGACGGACATGAAGTCGTTTTCGGCGAGCCAACAGAGCAGTGCGGCCTGGAAGGCATCGCCTGCACCGACCGTGTCAACGATGGAAACGTCCACGGCCGGCACGGTCACCCGCGCAGAGCGAGTCCCTGCAATGGCGCCGCAGGCGCCGCAGGTGATGACCACGAGCCGGACTCCGGAGCTCAACGCCTGCTCGATGAAGGCGCTCGCAGGCAGCTTCGGGAACAGGAGGTCGAGATCCTGCTCGCTGATCTTCAGGACGTGCGCGCGAGGCAGCATCCAGTTCAGGGCGTCCCGCCAGTGGACGTGCTCGGGATCGACGTTGAGGCGCACGTTCGGGTCGAAGGAGATCAACACCCGCCCGTGCTCGCGCTCGACGAGGGCGCGCAGCGTCGAAGCCACCGGCTCGACCACGGTCGCGAATGACCCGACGTGGATCGCGGCCGGGGTTGCGGTCACCAACCGCAAGGCGTCGGCGCCCAGCTGTCGGTCTGCTCCGCCTTCGCCGTAGAACGAGTAGCTCGGAACGCCCTGCGCATCGAGACCCACGAGGCCGAGCGTCGTCGGCGCGTCGACTCGCTCGACCGTCGACGTGTCGACGCGCTCTTCCCGCAAGGCACGCAGCAACCGTTCGCCCAAGGAGCTGCGCGAGATCGCGCCGAAGAAGGCGACCGGGCGGCCGAGCCGTGCCAGCCCGATCGCGACATTGAGCGGCGAGCCGCCGATGCGCGCCTCGAGCGCCATGCCGGTCGGCGTGTCGCCGAGCGCGAACACATCCATCAACGCCTCGCCGCACACCAGCACCGTCGCCATGTCCACCTCAGTCGTGGACAGCGAGCGCCGACGCTTCGAGCAGGACTGCGCCGTGCATCTGGCCGGCCGGGGCGATCGCGCGCACGCCCGCCAGCGCCCCTGGATGCGACGCGTGCAGGCGGAGCATCGCCACGTCGAGCGCGCTCCACCATGAAGCAGGATCCTGCTCGGACCACAGCGGCCGCGGCCGCGAGCTCGCGAGCGGCTCGCTGGCGGTGGCGACGATGCGGTGGCTGTCGGCGAGAACGACCAGCTTCAGCTCGGGCGTGCCGAGATCGATGCCGAGGTACATGGCGCCGTCGTCGCGTCTCAGACGCCACGACCGAAGCGGTGCTCTGCCTGGTGGCGAAATTCCGACGGCGTCATCCCCTTGATCTCGCGGAAGCGCCGATTGAAGTTGGCGACGTTGTTGAAGCCCACTTCGTAGCAGATGCGCGTGACCTGGCGTTCGGTTTCCATCAGCAGCTGGCAGGCGCGATTGACGCGCACCCGATTGACGAAGTCGGTGAAGGTGTTGCCGGTGGCGCGCCGGAAGAAGCGCGAGAAACGGCTCTCGCTCATGCCGAGCTCCGCGGCGACCTCGCTCGCGACGAGCGGCCCCGCCAGATCGCCGGTGATGCGATCGACGATCGCGTTGATCTGCTCGAGGCCGGCGTCGTCGTCCTCGCCCTGCATCCGCACGTTGGAGAGCAAGCGGTAGTCCGTGCAGCGCGCCAGGTCGCCGAGGAAATCGCAGAAGGCGGCGAGCCGGCGCAGGCCGCGCGACTGCTTGACGCTCCGCCAGTGCTCGTGGGCGCGCTCCGAGATTCCGAAGAACTCGATGCCGTGGCGCGAGCGCTCGAGCAGCGGCATCGCCTCGGCAAGCTCGGGGACGAGCACGGCCGCCTGCTCGATCGGCTCGTGGCGGAACTGGATGACGAGGTCACGCTCGGCGACGCCGCCTTCGGGCAGGCCGAAGGAGATCCAGTTGTGCGGCAGGCGTGGCCCGCACAGCACGAGATGGCCGGGCTGGAAGGGGCCGATCCAGTCGCCGACAAAGGCCTTGCCCGAGGTCGACGTGATCAGGTGCAGCTCGTACTCGTCGTGGAAGTGCCAGCGCGCCAGCGGAGTCGGAAAGCCGTGGGCGAGGCAGCGCACCAGGCCGGCTTCGCTCGGCGCCTCGTAGCCGAGCGCCGGCGAACGAGCGTAGTCGTGCTCCAGCTCGGGCTGGCGCTGGCGCGGCAGGTTGCGGTCTCGCGCTGCGGTCATCGCTCTTCGCAAAGGAACAACGGCCGGCCGCCGGGCCGCCCCAAGGCCGGCCGCGCCCCCTCGGGGGGCAGCGAACGAAGCGAGGCGCCATCGGGTCCCATTTCTTTAGCTCATGACGTTGCCGCCGTCGACGTTGAGAGTCTGCGCCGTAATGTAGGACGACTCGTCGCTGGCCAGGAAGACCGCGGCGCCGGCAACGTCGGCCGGCGCTCCCATGTAGCCGAGCGGAACGGCCTTGCCGACCGCGATCTTCTTTGCCCCCGGGGCGAGGCCTTCGTAGCGCGCGAACAGGGCGTCGACACCCTGCCACATCGGCGTGTCGATGACGCCGGGCGCGATCGCGTTGACGCGAATGCGGTGCGGCGCCATCGCGAGCGCCGCGCTCTGGGTGTAGCTGATCACTGCCGCCTTGCTCGCGCAGTAGTGGGCGACCAGCGCCTCGCCTCGCCGTCCCGCCTGCGACGCGAGATTGACGACGCTGCCCGGGCGCCCGGCGGCGACGAGGCGCGAGAGCATCGCCTGCATGACGAAGAACATTCCCTTGACGTTGACGTCGAAGAGGCGCGCGTACATCGCCGCGTCGGACTCGAGCAGCGGCGCCATGTCGAACACCGCCGCGTTGTTGAACAGGATGTCGACCGTGCCGAAGCGTGCCGCGGCGCCGTCGACGAGCGCGCCGAGCGAGTCGACTTCGGTGACGTCGGCGACAGCGTAGGCCAGTCGACCCGGATGGCGCGCGAGCAGCGCGGCCAGGCCGGCGCTGGGCTGCGGCGCCAGGTCGACAGCGGTGCAGCGCGCGCCTTCGGCCAGAAAAGCCTCGGTGACTGCCAGACCGATGCCGCCGCCGGCGCCGGTCAGGAGCGCGTGCCGCGACGAAAGACGTTGCATGGCAGTCGCCGACTCAGCCGTGGACGAAGGCCTCGACCCGCTCGTGCGCCAGGCGCATCGCGACGACGAGCGTCTCGTTGCCTGCCAGGTCGTTCCACAGCAAGGTGTCCTGGCAGAAGGCGAGCAACGGATCGGCGGCCGTGAAGAACGCGTGCGCGCCCGCTGCATCCATCACGCCGTCCTGGTAGACGTAGGCGAGCTCGCCTTGGTGCCAACGGCGGAGAAGGGAAAAGAAGAGCGACGGCAGCATCGCGGTGCTGGCGATCGACCGGCCTGCGGCGATGCATTCGCGCAGGGTCGGAACGATGAAGCCCGGAATCTTCGAGAAGCCGTCCATTGCGACGCGCTGATTGCTATCGCGCACGAACGCGTTGCCGAAACGCTCGAGCACGACGTCGCGATAGGCGGCGAGGTCGATCGGCGCCGGATGCTCGGGCGAATCGAGGCAGGGGATCACGTCGTCGGTCACGTACTCCCACGCCATCCGGCGGATCGCCGGCACCGCCATGTCTTCATGGATGAACGAGAGGCCGCGCAGCGTCCCGGCCCAGGCAACGCAGCTGTGGCTGGCGTTGAGGACGCGGATCTTCGCTTCTTCATGGGCATGGACCGAATCGACCATCTCGACGCCGACGCGCTCCCATGCCGGCCGGCCGGCGATGAACGTTTCTTCGACGACCCATTGGATGAAGCTCTCTGCCATCACCGGCGCGGCGTCGTCGACACCGGTTGCCGCCTTGACCCGCTGAGCGACGTCGGCGCCCGGCCGCGGCGTGATGCGGTCGACCATCGCGCATGGGCAGCTCGTGTTCGCCGCGACCCACGCCGCCAATGCGGTGTCCTCGCGGCGGGCGAGGAAGTCGAGCAGGCCGGCGCGAAAGCGGGCGCCGTTGCTGCGCAGGTTGTCGCAGTTGAGCAGCGTGACCGCGCCGCCGCCGCGGCGCATCCGCTCGCCCAGAATCGCCGCGACGGCGCCGTAGATCGTCGCGCAGGCCCGGCCCTCGAGATCGGCTCGCAGGTCGGCGTGCGACAGGTCGAGCCGGCTCGCCGCGTCGAGATAGTAGCCGGCCTCGGTGACGGTGAACGAGACGATCCGTGTCGACGCGGCCGCGCCGACCTCGATCAGCCGCGCCAGCGTCGGCTCGTAGGGAACGACTTCGCGGATCGACGTGATCCGTTCGTAGCGTCGCTCACCGCCCGGGCTCACCGTCTCGAGGGTATAGGCGCCGTGCTGCGCCGCCAGCGCGGCAGCGGTCTCTTCCAGGTCGGCGCGGATGTTGCCGGCAACGATCGACCACGAACGGTCGCCCGTCTCGCGCAGGTGATGCAGATAGACCGCCTGGTGGGCGCGGTGGAACGAGCCGAGGCCGAGATGAAGAAGAGTCAGGCCGGAGTCGGCCGCTGACGCGCCGCCCATCGTCCACCTAGTTCGCTCGGGCCGGAACGAGCTGCCCCTGGCGATCGAAGAGATGGAACGACGCGGGCACGATGTCGAGACCGACGGCGTCGCCCGGCTGCAGCGCGCTGCGTTCGTTCTGCCGCGCCACCATCTGTACCGCCCGCCCTGTCCCGTTGCCGTCGCCGACGTTGGCGTAGATCAGGGTGTCGGCGCCGAGCGATTCGACGAGCTCGACGCGGCCAACGAGACGGCCGCCGCCTGCCGCGCGAACAAGAACGTTTTCGGGCCGAACGCCGATGAAGCCGTCGACGCTCTCGCCGACACCGGCCGCCGCACGCAGCGCCGGCAAGGCGGCGCTGTCGACGATGTTCATCTGCGGCGTGCCGATGAACTGGGCGACGAACTGGTTGGCCGGATGGTCGTAGAGCTCGAGCGGCGAGCCGACCTGCTCGATCGCGCCATCGCGCAGGACGACGACGCGATCGGCGAGCGTCATCGCCTCGACCTGGTCGTGCGTCACGTAGATCGTCGTCGCGCCGAGCTCGCGATGCAGCTTGGCGATCTCGACCCGGGTCTGGCCGCGCAGCGCGGCGTCGAGGTTCGAGAGGGGCTCGTCGAACAGGAAGACCTTGGGGGCGCGAACGATCGCGCGGCCGATCGCGACCCGCTGGCGCTGGCCGCCCGAGAGCTCCTTCGGCGTTCGCTGCAGGTACTGGGTCAGGTTGAGGATCTCGGCGGCGCGGGTCACCTTCTCACGGATCACCGCCTTGTCGACGTTGGCCAGGCGCAGCGCGAACGACATGTTGTCGGCGACGCTCATGTGCGGATAGAGCGCATAGCTCTGGAACACCATCGCCAGGTCGCGCTTGCTCGAGGCGAGCCTGGTGATGTCCCGGCCGTCGAGGCGAAGGCTGCCGGCGTCGATCTCGGTCAACCCGGCGATCATCCGCAGGAGCGTCGACTTGCCGCAGCCCGACGGGCCGACGAAGACGACGAACTCGCCTCTCTCGACCGCGAGGTCGATCCCCTTGATCGCCTTCAGCGCGCCGAAGTGCTTTTCGACGGCGTGCAGTTCGAGGAACGACATGCTGCTTCCTTGCTACTTGACGGCGCCGAAGGTCAGGCCCTGGACCAGCTGCTTCTGGCTGAACCAGCCGACGACGACGATCGGCGCGATCGCCATCAGCGACGCTGCCGAGAGCTTGGCCCAGAAGAGCCCTTCCGGGCTCGAATACGAGGCGATCAGCGTCGCCAGCGTTCCGGCCTTGGCCGAGCTGAGGTTGAGAGCCCAGAACGCCTCGTTCCAGCTCAGCACCAGGCAGAGCAGCCCGGTCGAGGCGAGCGTGCCCATCGCCAGGGGCCGGATGACCTGGGCGAACTCGCCCCAGACGCCGGCGCCGTCCATGCGCGCCGCCTCGAGGATGTCGGGCGGGATGTCCTTGAAGCCCGAGTAGAGCATCCAGACCATGATCGGCAGGTTCGACAGGGTGAAGACGATGATCAGCGCCGTCAGGGAGTCGAGCAGGCCCGCGGTCTGGGCGATCACGTAGATCGGAACGAGCGCGCCGACCGCCGGCATCATCTTCGTCGACAGCATCCACATCAGGATGTCGCGCGTGCGCCGGGTCCGGAAGAACGCCATCGAGTACGCGGCCGGCGCCGCGATCGCCAGGCCGAGAAGCGTCGAGGCCAGGCTCGTGATGATCGAGTTGGCGGCGTGGTGCAGGTAGTCGCTGCGCGTGTTGACCTCGACGTAGCTCTCCAGCGTCGGCGTGAAGAAGAGCTGCGGCGGTACGGCGATCGCCTGCTGCTCGGTCTTGAACGAGGTCAGCACGAGCCAGATCAGGGGGAAGACGACGAGCAGGGTGACCACCCACGCGGACAGCGTGCGAAGGAGCAGGGCCCAGTGTTTCATGCGGCTCCCGGATCAGTCGAGGTTCTTGCCGATCATGCGGATCAGGAACACCGCGACGATATTCGCCAACACGACCGCGAACAGCGCGCCCGCCGAGGCGACGCCGACGTCGAAGTTCATCAGCGCCTGCTTGAAGATCAGG
This sequence comes from Caldimonas sp., assembly GCA_036496385.1. Taxonomy (GTDB): domain Bacteria; phylum Pseudomonadota; class Gammaproteobacteria; order Burkholderiales; family Burkholderiaceae_C; genus Schlegelella_A. Next base: position 14,374 of record DASXLD010000127.1, read on the forward strand.
AACGCGAGGTTGGTGCTCTCGTTGCCAGGGCCGCCGGCGGTGGTCGTGAAGATCTCGGCGAAGACGCTGAGCAGGTAGATCATCTCGATCATGATCACGACGGCGATCGGCCGGCCGAGGTGGGGCAAGGTCAGGAACCAGAACTTCTGCAGCGGATTGGCGCCGTCCATGCCGGCCGCTTCCATCTGGTCGCGGTCGAGCGACTGCAGCGAGGTGATGAAGATCAGGCAGGCGAACGGCAGCCACTGCCAGGCGACGATCAGGATGACCGACAGCAGCGCGTGGTCGGTGAGCCAGTCGACCGGGGTCGCGCCGAAGAAGACCCAGACCTGCGCCAGGACGCCGTAGATCGGATTCATCATCATGTGCTTCCACAGCAGCGCATTGGCCGTGGGCATGACGAAGAAGGGCGAGATCAGGAGGACGCGGACGATCCCCTGGCCGGGGAACGGTTCGTTGACGAGCAACGCCAGGCCGACTCCGAGCACGACGGTGATCGCGATCACCGAAGCGAGCAGCACCAGGGTGTTGACGATCGACGGGCCGAAATCGGGGTCGGTGACGAAGTACGAGAAATTCTCGAGGCCGAGGAAGGTCTTCTCGCCCGGCTGCATCAGGTTGTAGTGAACCGTCGAGAAATACAGCGTCATCGCCAGCGGCACGATCATCCAGAGGAAGAGCGTGAGCACCGCCGGCGCCATCAGCGCCCTGGGCAGGAGTCGGTTCATGGCGAGGACCCTTCGCGACGATTCACGCGCAGCCGGCCGCGGCCGCGCGCTTCATCGACGCGAGGTCACTTGTAGTAGCCGCCCTTCTTCATCTCGCGCTCGGCCGCCGTCTGCGACGCCTTCAGCGCCTGGTCGACCGTCTCCTTGCCGGCCAGCGCCGCACTCATCTGCTGGCCGACGGCGATGCCGATCGCCTGGAATTCCGGAATCGCCGCGAACTGGACGCCGACATACGGGCTCTTCGGCAAGGTGCTGTCGTTCGGGTTGGCGCTGTCGATCGCCTTCTTCTCGGCGTCGGCGAACTTCGCCGCCTTGAGGAACTCGGGGTTCGCGTAGGTCGACTTGCGCGTCCCGGTCGGAATCGAGCCCCAGCCCTTCTCCTTGGCGACGAGGGCGATGTAGTCCTTCGACGTCGCCCAATTGATGAACTTCTGCGCCGCGTCGGCGTTCTTCGTCCCGGCCGGGATCGCCAGCGCCCAGGCCCAGAGCCAGTTCGCGCCCTTCTGCGTGGCGCTGTACGGGCCCTGCGCGAACGCGACCTTGTCGGCGACCTTGCTCTGCTTCGGATCGGTGATCAGCGAGGCGGCGATCGTCGCGTCGATCCACATCGCGCACTTGCCCTCGTTGTAGAGCGCGAGGATCTCGTTGAAGCTGTTCGCGCTCGACCCGGGCGGGCCGTACTTCTTCAGCAGGTCGACGTAGTCGGTGATCGCGTCGTGCCACGGTTTGGTCTCGAGCTGCGGCTTCCAGCCCATGTCGAACCATTGGCCGCCGTAGCTGTTGACCATGGTCGTGATGAACGCCATGTTGTCGCCCCAGCCCGGTTTGCCGCGCAGGCAAATGCCGTAGACGCCGGCCTTCGGGTCATTCATCTTGGCGGCGGCGTCCTTCACCTGGGCCCACGTCGGGCGCTCGGCGAAGGTGACGCCGGCCTTGTCGGCCAGGTCCTTGCGGTACATCAGCATCGAGCTCTCGCCGTAGAACGGCGCGGCGTAGAGCTTGCCGTCGACCGACAGGCCGTTGCGCATCGCCGGCAGCAGGTCGTCGACGTCGTACTTCGCGTCGGGCTTGATCTCGTTGAGCCAGCCCTTCTTGGCCCAGATCGGCGTCTCGTACATGCCGATCGTCATGACATCGAACTGGCCGCCTTTGGTGGCGATGTCGGTGGTGACGCGCTGGCGCAGCACGCCTTCCTCGAGCGTCACCCATTTGAGCTTGATGTCGGGGTAGGCCTTCTCGAAGAACGGTGTCAGCTTCTGCATCTCGATCATGTGGGGGTTGTTGACGGTCGCGATGACGAGATCGGTGGCAGCGGCGCCGGCCGAGGCGAGCGCGAGGCCGGCGGCAACGGCCAGAGTTGCCTTCATCTTCATGTCGGTCTCCTGTCGTGATTCGGGCTCCGCCGTGCGATGCGGCGGGAAAGCCAATGTAGGAGTCGACAAGGCCGCGTTTCGATACTCCGATCTCGACGATCGGTATTCCATTGCGTCGGGAAGCTCGGATATTCCCGTAGCCGATGTGACAGCGTATGCGTGTTCGCAAGCGGTGGCTCACCGCCACTGGCGCAACTGCTCGGTGACGGCTCTTTTTAGCGAATCGTCTCCACATCCGCAGTGAAGATGTAGCCGGCGCCGCGCTCGGTATGGATGAGCCGGACGTTCTCACCGCTTGCCTCGATCTTCTTGCGCAACCGAGCGATCTGGCTGTCGATGGATCGGTCGTAGACCTCGTCGTTGTGCAGGCGCGAGCGGCCGATGAGCTGATCGCGGGAAAGCACGCGCTGCGGCGCGGCGAGAAACGCGGCGAGCAGGTTGAATTCGGCATTGGTGAGCACCACGGCTTCGCCCTTGGGCGACGTCAGCCGGCGCAATCGCACGTTCAGCTCCCAACCGGCGAAGTGGTACGCGCGGATCTTCTGCAGACCTTCGGCCACGGTCTGCTGCTGGCGGCTGCGGCGCAGCAGCGCGCGGATCCGCGCCAGCAGCTCGCGGGGCGAGAAGGGTTTGGTCAGGTAGTCATCGGCGCCGAGCTCGAGACCCATGACGCGGTCCGCCTCGTCCCGGCGGCCGGTGAGCATGATGATCGGCAAGCCGGCGACGTCTTCGCGAAGCTTGCGCGCGATTTCCATGCCGTCTTCGCCCGGCAGGCGCAGATCGAGGACCAGGAGGTCGATCGCCTCGCGCGCCATGACCTCGCGGATCTGCTTGCCGCTTTCGAGGGCCGTGACGCGGATGTCGTTGTAGCCGAGATAGTCCGCGATCAGCTGCCGCGCTGACGGATCATCGTCGACTGCGAGCACGTGCACTGCGCTCACTTGGCTCGCCTCCACACCAATGATCGCGACTGTATGCTGCGCAGGTTTCCGTGGCACCGATTTATGGCAATTGCCACATTTCCTTGCCTGAGCTTCGGCATCCCAGGCACGATGGAAACCGCGATGCCACGTCGCACTTGAGAGGTCTGCCCGCTGAACCGTTCGCTGCTCGCCTGGCGCCACACGGTCGCAGCGCTGCACGAAGTCGGTGCGGCGCTGGAGGCAACCTTTGCACGTCGCGGCGGGACGGGAGGGTCTGCCCGCTTCGCGGCCTCATCCGTCGACATCGCCGAGCGCAAGCGCGCCGAGGAGGCGCTGCGTCTGTCCGAAGAGCGCTACGCGCGCGCCATGCTCTCCGCAAACGCGGGCTTCTGGGACTGGGACGTCGAAAAGGACGAGTACTACACGTCACCCCGTTTCATCGAAATGGTCGGGTTTCCGCCCGGCACCACCTTCGCCGGCCGCGAGGACTTCCACTATCGAACCAGCTATTTTCCCGAGGATCGCGACAAGTGGAGGCAGGGGGTGAGAGAGCTTTTCGCGGGCTCGGGTTCGCGCCTGGCGATGGAGGTGCGCATGATGGTGGCGGGCGAAATGCGCTGGCACGCGATGTATGGAATGTGTTTTCGGGAGAACGGCAAGGTGGTTCGCTGGACCGGCTCCGCCACCGACGTCACGGAACGCAAGCGGGCCGAGGATGCACTGCGCCTGTCCGAGGATCGCTATGCGCGCGCGATCGAGGGCTCGGATGTCGGGCATTGGGACTGCAACCTCGTCACGCAGGAGATGTTCGTTTCCGACCGCGCGCGAGAGATGCTGGCCCTTCCCGGCGGGCCGCTGCCCGCGACGTGGCAGGAGATCATGGCCCTCGTGCCGATGCATCCAGAAGATCGGACGGTCATGGAGGAACGGGTCGCAGCTTCCGTCGATGCCGGGATTCACGAGCGCGAGTATCGAGTGACACCCCGGCCCGGGAGCGTGCGGTGGGTGCGCACGCAGGGCAAAGTATTCCGCGACGCCAGCAGCGCCGCCGTCCGCTTGACCGGATCGATCGCCGACATCACCGAGCGCAAGCTCTCTGCCGAGGCTCTCGCCGTCTCCGAGGCGCGATACGCGCGCGCGATGGACGCCTCCGAGGCTGGCCATTTCGAATGGAATATTGCGACAGACGAGATGTTCCTGTCGGCGCGCATGAAAGTGATGCTCGGCTTTGCGGCGGACACACCCTTCGCAAATCGCGCCGAATTCGTTGACAAGCAGAATTTTCTTCCCGGCGAGCGTGATCGGCTGGAGGGCGCGCTTCGCGGCAGCTTCGCCGATCCGGAGGGACGCTACGAGATCGACTACCTCATCCGTTTGCCGAGCGGCGAGAGCCGATGGGTGCGATCGCAAGGGAAGCTGTTCCGGGACGATGACGGCAAACCGGTGCGCATGGCCGGGTCCATGACCGACGTGACCGAGCGCAAGCGCATCGAGCAGGAATCGCGCAGCCGGCAGGAGATGCTCGAGGTAGCGCAGATGGCGGCGCGAGCGGTGCCTTGGGAATGGAGGGATGACGCGGCTCCGTGGAGCCAGAAGTGGTCACCAGAGTTGGAGGCGCTGTTTGGTCTGGCACCGGGCACCTATGACGGCACCTTCGCCGGCTGGCGCCGGAGGATTCATCCTGGCGACTGGGACAACGTCAAGTCCGCGATGGCGCATGCCCTCGCCTCGGGCGAGTTCGACTTCGAGTACCGCGTCGTGCACCCCGACGGCAAGGTGCGCTGGTTGAACCAGAAGGGGCGCACGTTTCTAGGCCCTCACGACGGCAGACCCGTGCGCTCGATCGGCTTCACGTTCGACGTGACGGAACGAAAGGCTGCCGAAGAGGAGTTGCGCAAGCTCGAGCAGAAGCTGCGCCGCGCGCAGCGGCTCGAGGCGATGGGCACGCTGGCCGGCGGCATCGCGCACGACTTCAACAATATCCTTCACGCCATCCTCGGCTACGGCGAGATCGCCGTCGGCGCTGCGAAGAAGGGCAGCCGATTGCGCCATGCCGTCGACAGCATCGTGGCCGCGGGCGAGCGCGGCCGTCGGATGGTCGACCGCATCCTCGCATTCAGCCACGGCGGCGCCGCCGAACGCGTTGCTGTCCACGTCCAGGAAGTCGTGCAAGAGGCGCTCGATCAGGTCGCCGCCACGCTTCCCAAGGAGGTGACCGTCGATTCTCGTCTGCGGGCCGGGCGGGCCGCGATGCTCGGCGACTCGACCCAGGTCCACCAGTTGGTCACGAATCTTGCCAACAACGCGGTGCAGGCCATGCCTCATGGTGGCGTGCTGCGCGTGCAGCTGGAGGTCGAGCAGATCGTCTCGGAGCGTCAAGCCTCGATCGGCACCATTGCGCCGGCCGAGTACATCGTCCTGCGCGTGAGCGATACCGGCACCGGCATTCCTCCTACCGTTGCCGAGCACATGTTCGATCCGTTCTTCACCACCAAGCGGACCGGTGTCGGCAGCGGGCTGGGGCTATCGCTGGTGCACGGCATCGCGGTCAATGTCGGCGGCGCAATCGACGTCGCCACCGAGCCCGGCACAGGGAGCACCTTCACGGTGTACCTGCCGCGACACGGCGAGGCACCGACGACGGCCCCCGTGAAAAGGCGACCGCTGCAGCGCGGCTCGGGGCAGCGGGTGCTGGTGGTCGATGACGAGGAACCGCTCGTGCGCCTCGCGACCGAAACGCTTGAGCAGCTTGGCTATGCGCCGGTCGGGTTCACGTCCAGTGCCGCTGCGCTCGCTGCCTTCCGGGCAGAGCCGCAGCGCTTCGATGCGGTGCTTACGGACGAGCGCATGCCCGGTCTTTCCGGCACCACGCTCATCCGCGAGATGCGTGTCGTCCGCGACGCGATTCCAGTGGTGTTGATGAGCGGTTACCCGAGCATCGATACCGTGGAGGCGGATGTCGTCGTAAGAAAGCCGCTATCCGCGCGCGAGCTCGCCACGAGCATGGCGCGGGCGCTGCACAGCTAGCCTTTCGCGCCGGGCGGCGCCTCCGTCATCGAATGTTGCAGCCGCAACAGAAACGATCGCAAGCATTGCGCCTGCCATCCAACTCCTCGTACTGCCACATCCGTGCAACCGTACCGACCAAGACTGAGCGTGCCTCGGCGCAGGCGGCCGAAACCGAAACGGAGTCAGACAGATGAACAGTACCAAGCCGAGCATCGTCTTCGCGCACGGCCTTTGGGCCGATGGATCGTGTTTCCACAAGGTGATTCCCGCGCTTCAGGCGGAAGGGCACGAGGTGCTGTGCAGCCAGCACGGCCTGGACAGCCTGCGGGGCGACGTCGACTGCCTCCTGCGAACGGTGCGACGGGTCAGCAGTCCGGTGATACTGGTCGGCCACTCGTACGGAGGAACCCTCATCACCGCGGCCGGAGTGGATCAACGGGTCGTCGGCTTGGTCTACATCGCCGCGCTTGCTCCGGACGCGGAGGAGACATCGCAGAGCCAGCAGGCGCAATTCCCGGCCACCGACGTCTTCTCTCATGTCGAAGTGGCTGACGGTCGCGTGTGGATGCGACCGTCGGGAACCGCTGCCTTCGCGGGCGATTTGCCAGAGAAGGAGCAGAAGATCGTTTGGGCGACCCACGCCGTGCCGGTCGCGGACCTGTTCACGCAGAAGGTGGAAGGTACCGCGTGGAGGTCGAAGCCGAGCTGGTACATCGTGGCCAAGAAGGACCGCACGGTGCACCCCGAGCTGGAACGTTTCGTCGCCAAGCGAATGGGCGCGAAGACGTACGAGCTCGACTCCAGCCACGTGCCGATGCTGTCGCAGCCGGCTGAAGTGCTGAAGGTGATCATCGAGGCGGCGAAGACGGCATCCGCCTAGTAGAAAGCGCTTGCTCGAGGGACGCGCTCGCCTTTCATGCTCACGCATGCGCTCTGTCCTCAGTGAAAGACAACATGAGCACGACCTCGCCGGAAGAGAACAAGACGCTGGTACTCGAAGCATTCGACATGCTGTTCAACAAGCGTCAATACCTTGCCGCGGAGCGTTTCTGGTCGAACCGCTACATCCAGCACAGCGCCCATATACCGCCAGGCCGCGATGGCTTGTTCGATCTGGTTCGCAGCCTTCCCGCCACGCTTCGCTACGAAAATCACCTGATCCTCGCCGAAGGTGCCTACGTGATCGCCCACGGCCGCTTCTCAGGCCACGGGCGTCCCGCGGCTTGGATCGCCGCCGATGTCGTTCGCTTCGAAGACGGCAAGCTCGCCGAGCATTGGGATGTTCTGCAGGACGAGGCAACCAAGGCGGAATCCTTGAGTGGCCTGCCGATGTTTGGCGGTCGATTTCCGCAGTGACCGCAGGTTCTCGAGCTCGAAGCAACCGGAGGCATCTCGGTGTCGCGTCAATCGAAGCGTCATTCCTCTTTCTTGAACCCGCGGCCGCACTCGTCCTCGGGCGGAGGTAGTTCGATGGCTGCTCTGTCTTCCTTCGCCCGCAACATGGGCGTGTCGATCCTCATGTCTGCGACGGTGTTCGCAATGACGGCTTGCAGCACGACCGGAAGCGCAAGCCCAACCAAGGAGTCTTCGATCATGACCCTGGAAGCAACAAGGCGCGCCCTCATCGGAGACTGGATGAGCTTGGCGCCGGAGGTACGTCCCAGCGCGAGCAAGAACCCGGATGGAACTCTCAAACCGTTCTATCTCAGCCGCGAGTTCAAGTACCTGGCGGACGACCGATTCGAGCTCACGATCAACAACTGGGCCGACCCCTACGGCAAGGTGGCGGTTGCCCGCCTCTATCTACGCGGACACATCAAGTGGGTCGGCGAGCACCCGATTGCCGCTGGTGCGCAGCAGGCGAACTTCGTCGCAGACGAGGCCTACGAGGTGACGCCGATGGTGGCCGGATTTGCCGACGTTCTCAACAAGGTGGCGTCTGCCGGCTTCGCGCCGTGGCGGGTGGGGCAAGGGCAGAGCGTCTTTGGCAAGACGTTCGTGCCGTTCGGCCTGGCCGAGGGCCGTAACTTCATGGAGTACGACCTTGTCTACGTGCAGGGGGACTATCTCTTCTGGGGCGCAAGAAACATTGACGGCCGGGGCTTTGACACCGAGCAGAACCGTCCGACGAACCTGCAGATCCCAATGCGGCGCAAAGGCTAGGCCGCTGAAGATCCCGGCGAAGGCAAGCGGGAGGAGGATGACTAAGGCTGATATTTCCAGCCGCCGTTCTCGATCCTGACCATGACGCGAGCGCGCTGGTCGAGGCCGAGATGATCGGTCGGCGACATGTTGAAGATCCCGTTCGCGCCCTTGACTTCGCGCGCTGCTTCGAGGGCGTCTCTCAATGCAGCACGAAATTCCGGCGTCCCGGGCTGCGCCTTCTTCAGCGCCTCCGTCGCAGCGACGCTCAGCAGTCGCCCGGCGTCCCAGGCGTAGGAACCGAATGCCGAGACCGACCCGCTGCCGTTGGCAGCCTCGTACTTCGCCACGTAGCTCATGGCGCCGGCCTTGCCCGGATTCCCGCTCGGCAACTGCGCTGCGACCAGAACCGGCCCGGTGGGAAGGTACGTGCCCTCGACATCCTTGCCCCCGACTCGCAAGAAATCGTTGTTCGCCACTCCGTGCGTCTGGTAGTACTTTCCGCCGTAGCCCCGCTCCCTCAGCGTTCGCTGCGGCAGCACCGCCGGCGTCCCCGACCCGACGATCAGCACGGCATCGGGCTTTGCGGCCATGACCTTGAGCACCTGTCCCGTGACCGAGGTATCGGTGCGCGAATAACGCTCGGTCGCCACCAAGGTCAGCCCCTTGATCGAGGCGACCTTGGAGAACTCCCGGAGCCAGCCCTCGCCATAGGCATCGTTGAATCCGATGAAGCCGACGGTCTTGACGCCGGAATTCGCCATGTGGGTGGCGATGGCGAGCGACATCATGATGTCGTTTTGCGGTGTCTTGAAGACCCAGCGCCGCTTTGCGTCGACGGGTTCGACGATCGCCGCCCCCGCAGCCATGGAAATCATCGGCGTGCGCCATTCGGCAGCGACGTCGATCATCGCGAGCGAGTTGGGCGTCGTGGTCGAACCCAGCAAGACGTCCACCTTGCTTCGGTGACGAGCTTGCGCGCGTTGGCCACCGCGGACGTGGTGTCTGAACCGTCGTCGAGGACCAGGTAGTTCACCTGCTGGCCGCCGATCATCCTGGGCAACAGGGCGATCGTGTTCTTTTCAGGAATCCCGAGAGAGGCGGCCGGCCCGGTCGCCGAAAGGGTCACGCCGACGTTGATATCGGCCGCGGCAAGCGTGCTGGTGCACCCGACAAGGAGGGTTGCGATTCGGGCAAGGGTTTTCATGGTCGATGGCAAGAGGATGGTGTCAAGTCGATCGGTCGCACGCGGCGCGCGGCCGATCGTGCTGCGGGTCGCGGAGCGCCCGTGCTGAGCCTGCGCCTCTCTCGTCTGAAACTAGGTGCAGGTGAAGTTGGCAGCCGCGTTGACGTCGCCCGTTCCGTTGTAGCGTGGATATTTCGGGGACTCGCACACGGGAAGGCTTCTCTGGGTGGTGCCGACAGTGAACGTATAGGTCAGCTGCGCAGGCGCCGTGCCGCTCTCCACCCAGTTGATGATCGCGGTCAGCCAGTCGACCTGGTTGAAGGCGCCGCCGGCGCCGTGGGTGTTGGCCGGCACCAGGAAAAGCCTCGTGTTCGTGCGCGGGTCCGCCAGACCGAGTTGCGACGCAAGCTGCACCATCGTCGCGTGATTGCGCGCGTGGTCATTGGCAGAGACGAGCGGGTCTGCAGAATCGTTCCAGGACAGCAGCTTTTTCCCGGAGGCGACGTACGCCGCGATCGCCTGCTTGTCGTGGTCGGTCCCGCGGCGTTGCAGTCCGTTGCCGATCACGTAGTAGTCAGTGTCCAGATCGAAGGCCGCCTGCCTCGCCGGCGTGAGCCAGCTCGCGTCGTTGGTGGCGAGCAGCGCAAAGCCTCCACCCAAACCCCCTCCCGCGGGCGCGCTGAGCCCGTTGAAGTTGGTCCAGTTGTATTTGGAATAGGCGACTGCGCCCGTGGCGAGGACGACGTCCGAGAGCGCACCCTTCAAGGTCGCGGCTTGCGCTGCGGACAGGCAGAGCGTCGGGTCCGGATTCGCTCCGGGGAGCCCGCACTGCAGCGTGGCCGGATCGAGGTTGCAGCCACCGGGGTTCTCCAGGTAGCCGTCGACCACGCCGTCGTCGGCGTCGCACGCCGCGACCGCGCTCGCGTAGGCAGCTGCGTACTGCGCCGGACTGGGGCCGCCCGGGGTGCCGCCCTTGCTCGAGACATTGAACAGGCCAGACACCAGCGCGGTCATGTCCATGGTCTCGCAACCCTGGACGATGCCGTCGTATTGGTCGGGCCATCGCTGGGCCACTTCGTAGGCTTCGCGTCCGCCTTCGGAGCAGCCGTTGAAGTAGGTGTACTTCGGCGCGGAAGCGTAGAACGATTGAGCGAGCGCCTTCGCGAACACGATCGTCGTGCCGAGCGCACGGTAGGAGTAGTCGTCGCCCGAGGCCTGACCGTCGGCGGTGCCGCTTGCCCACACTGCCGGGGCGGCTTGTGCCGGCACCGCCCTTCGGTTGCCGCCGTTGGACGCGGCATAGATCGCACCCTGCTGGGTGATGGCCACGCTTACTGCTGAAATGCTCCCGTCTGGCGCCAGGGTAAAGGCCGACGGGATCGAACCATCGAAGCCACCACCGCCCTGATGAAGAAGCCGCCCGGTCCAGTTGTCCGGGACGTCAACCTCGATGTCCAGGTAAGGCGCGCGCGTGCGCGACACCTGGCACATGCCGGCGGAGTTCAACGCTCCGTTCGCCTCGATCCGCTTGGTGTCGGTCACCGTGACTCCGGCGCAGAGCTATTTGCTCAGCGCGGTTTTCATGGCACGACCATGAATGAGGTGGCCGAAGCTTGCGGGCTTTCGAAAGCCACGCTCTATCACTACTACCGAGACAAGAGCGAATTGCTCGTCAGCATCGCCGATGGACACGTTTCGCGGCTGGTGCAACTGTGTGACTCCGTCCATGGCGACGCGTCCGTGGCACCCTCGGAGCGTCTATCGGTCCTCATCGAGCGTTTCCTGGTCGAATATTCGCAAGCGCAGAACTCGCATCGCGTCCTGACCGAAGACGTCAGGTTCTTGGAAGACGTCGACCGCAACAAGATTCTGAACAAGGAGCGCTACGTCGTCCAAACGTTCGCAAACGCCATCGCGGTACTGCGGCCGGACGTGAAGAGATCCGCCTTGGACAAGCCGCTGGCGATGCTGTTGTTCGGCATGCTGAACTGGATGTTCACGTGGCTCAAGCCCGACGGGCGTCTCAATCACATCGCGATAGCGCCAGTGGTCCGGAGCCTGTTTCTTGATGGTCTTCATGGCCTTGAAATTCCGGCACCGAAGAAGAAGCGTCGGGCCTAGCACGCGGCAACGGCGCGACTCCATTGGGTCAACGCGACTCGGGGGCCTCAGCTTCGGAGCAGGAGGCCCCCGCTTTGACCTACTTGGAGAGCGACACGGCCGCGTTTTCGATGAGCGAGGCGACCGCCTGCGGCTGAGAAACATAGATCGCGTGGCTGCCCGGCACTTCACTGACGACCGACCCCGCCCGCTGCGACATCTGCCGCTGCGCTGGCGGCGGGATCATCTTGTCGTCGGAGGCCACCAGGTACCAGCTGGGCTTGGACTTCCACGCCGGCACCGTCACTTCACCAGCGAGGGCATCGACACCCCACGGAACCTGGGATGCGGCCATGAAACTGGCCTTGGCCTCGCCCACGTCGGCCGCAAATGATGCGGCGAACTGGGCCTGATCGAGCAGCAGAAAGCCCTCTTGCGGAGGAAGGATGGGAGGCACCGGCGCGCCGGGCGGCGGGTTCTTGATGAGGGAGGCGACGGATTCGCCCTTGTCCGGAGCAAATGCAGCCACGTAGACGAGTCCCGCCACCTTCGGATCGGTCCCCGCCTCAGTGATGACGACACCGCCGTACGAATGTCCGACGAGGAGACTCTTGCCCGGCTGTGCGGCAATGACCCGCTTGGTGAAGGCCACGTCGTCGGCAAGCGACGTCGTCGGGTTCTGGACGACGGCGACGTTGTAGCCGTCCTTCTTCAGGATCTTGTAGACGCCCTCCCAGCCGGAGCCGTCGACGAAGCCGCCGTGGATGAGGACGATCGTGAGAGTCGGTGTGTTCAAGGGGAGCTCCTTTCGCAGTCGCCAAGGGGGAATCGCTGGCTCGAATGCTTTAGGACTAAAGCATGTCTCCACTTTAGAGGGGAGTAGTTTACTTGTCAAGTATCTTCTCAGATCTCACCGATCGACCCGGAGTTGGGCCGGTGCCGCTCGTTTGCTCACGTGGCGACGAATTACTAGGCAGACGGGCGAGCGCCTGGGCTGGGTGAAAGTAATTTACACGCCGCCGGGCTTCGGCGCCGTGGCTCCTGGCGCCTGCTCCACCCCGGTCGGCTCACGGACGATGCGGCCGAAGTCAACCGGGATCTGCCGCATTGACGCCGCATCCCGGCAGCGTAGACTGCTCGCGAGTGTAATTAAATTACACCGAGCGGCAGCAGCAGATGCTGTCGCGACCAGCGCCGGGCGTCCGGCGCACGCGTCGCCAAGGAGAGCCCATGCCTCGCATCACCCAGGAATTCGCGCCGTTCGGCCACGCCTTGCGTGCCTGTCGCGCCATCGCGCCGATCGCCGTCGCCGCGGCGATCGCTCTTGCCAGCACCGGGACGCCCGCCGCTCCGCCCCGGGGAGGAGCCGCCAACATCGCGATGATCGGCGAGCCGCAGACGCTCGACCCGATGGCATCGACCGCCGACCTGGTCGGCACGATCATGTTGCACGTGTACGAGCTGCTGTACACGTTCGATGCCAACTGGAACGTGGCACCGATGCTCGCCGAGAGCTTGCCGGCGATCTCGAACGGCGGCCTCGTCTACACGATTGCGTTGCGCAAGGGCGTCAAGTTCCACAACGGCCGCGAGATGACCTCGGACGACGTCCTCGCCTCGCTCAAGCGCTGGATGGACACCGCGCCGCGCGGCAAGGCGGTCGCCAAGGAAATCAAGAGCGTCGAGGCCAAGGGGCCGAACGCGATCGTCATCACCCTCAACCGGCCGTACGCGCCGCTGCTGGCACACCTGGCGCTGCCCAACGGCTTCGCCGCGATCATGGCCAAGGAGTCGATCGCCACGCCGCTGACCCAGTTCGTCGGCACCGGCCCCTACATGTTCAAGGAGCGCAAACCCGACCAGTACGTTCAGCTGGTGCGATTCGATGGCTACAGCGCCCGCAGCGAGCCGGCGAGCGGCTATGCCGGCAAGCGTGAAGCCCTGCTCGACGAGCTGCGCTTCATCCCCGTGCCCAACGCCAACACGCGCGTCGAAGGATCGCTGTCGGGGCAGTACCACTTCGCCGATCTGTTGCCGGTCGAGTCGTATGCGCGGCTCGAGGCCGCGGCCAACGTGAAGCCGGTCCTGACTGCGCCCTTCGGCTTTCCGTATCTCGTGCTCAACACCAAGCAGGGCCCGCTTGCCAACGTCACGTTGCGCCAGGCGGTGCAGGCGAGCCTGAACGACGCCGACATGCTTGGCGCGGGCTTCGGCGACCCGAAGTTCTACAGCGCCGAGGCCAACCATTACGCCAAGAACACGCCGTTCTATTCGATGGCCGGGACCGAGCACTACGGCAAGGGCGACGCGAAGAAGGCGGCGGCGCTCGTCGCCGCCGCCAAGTACGACGGCACGCCGATCAAGATCCTCACCAGCCAGCAGTACGACTTCCACTACCGGATCGCGCTGGTGATGGCCGAGAACCTGAAGGCCGCCGGGTTCAAGACCGACATGCAGGTGGTCGACTGGTCGACCCTGATCCAGCGCCGCAACGACCCCGCGCTGTGGGACATCTACATCACCCACTCGGCCGTCCTGCCCGAGCCGACGCTGACTCCGCCGCAGCTCGGCGACGGCGCGCCGGGCTGGTGGAGCTCGCCGGCCAAGGACGCGGCGCTGGCCGCGTTCAACGCCGAATCCGATCCGAAGAAGCGCGGCGCGCTGTGGGGCAACATCCAGTCGGTCGTCTACACCGAGGTGCCCTACATCCGGGTCGGCAATTTCAACAGCGTGACGGCGCGCTCGAGCAAGCTGGAGGGCTATGTGGCGATGCCGTGGCCCTTCTTCTGGAACACGGGCCTGCAGAAGTAAGAGGCAAGGGCGGCACGTCGCCTTGGAATCCGGCGCGCCGGTGCCAGGGAGACCGCGTCGCCAAGCCACGGCATGACCCGCTATCTCGCATCGCGCTTCGCCGGCATGGCGGTCGTGATGCTCCTGGTCGCGACGCTGGTGTTCTTCATCACCCGCCTCGCTCCCGGCGACCCTGCGGCGGTGATGCTGGGCGAGCAGGCGACCGCCGCCGACATCGCGCAATTGCGCGCCTCGTACGGGCTCGACAAGCCCTTGCCGGTGCAGTTTGCCTACTGGCTGAAGGAGCTCGCGCGCGGCAACCTCGGCCAGTCGATCTTCCTGCAGCGCCCGGTCACGCAGGCGCTCTGGGAGCGGGCCGAGCCGACGCTCTTCCTGACGCTCTTTTCGATCGCCATCGCGACTTTGATCGGCGTTCCCTGCGGCATCGTCTCCGCGGTCTGGCGCGGCCGCGCGATCGACCAGGTGTTCTCCGGATTCGCGATGCTCGGCGCCAGCATCCCGAGCTTCTGGTTCGGCCTGATCCTGATGCAGATCTTCGCCGTCGCCCTCGGCTGGTTTCCGGTCGCGGGCTACGGCGATCCGGGCGTGCCACTCGCCGATCGTCTCCATCACCTGGTGTTGCCGGCGATCGTCCTCGGCGTCGTCAACTCCGCGCTGATCCTGCGCTTCACGCGCGCGAGCATGCTCGACGTGCTGGGCGAAGACCACATCCGCACGGCGCGCGCCAAGGGTGCCTCCGAGGCGCGCGTGATCCTGCACCACGCCTTGCGCAACGCCCTGATTCCGGTGCTCACCGTGCTCGGCCTCACCTTCGCGCTGCTCATCGGCGGCGCGATCGTCACCGAGACCGTGTTCGGCCTGCCCGGGATCGGCAACCTGGTCGTGTCGGCGGTGCTTCGGCGCGACTATCCGGTCATCCAGGGCGCCTTGCTGGTGATCGCCGGGCTCTATGTGCTGATCAACCTGGCGATCGACCTGCTCTACCTGGTCGTCGATCCGCGCGTCACCTATTGAAGCGATGAACACCGCGCTGTTCGCCAAGCTGTTCCGGCGCCGGCTCGTGCTCGCGGGCGCGGTCATCCTCGCCGCCGTCGCGCTGCTGGCGCTGTTCGCGCCCTGGCTCACGCCCTACGATCCGATGGCGTTGAAGATCCTGGACCGGCTGCAAAGCCCGCGCGCCGCGCACTGGTTCGGCACCGACGAGCTCGGCCGCGACGTCTTCTCGCGCGTCATCTTCGGTGCGCGCTACTCGCTCCTGATCGGCGCGCTGGTGGTCGTGATCTCGATGGTCTGCGGCGTCCTGCTGGGGTTGGCGGCGGGGTTCTTCCGCCGCCTCGACGGGCCGGTGATGCGCCTCGTCGACGCGATGATGTCGTTTCCCGACATCCTGCTCGCCATCGCCCTGGTCGCGGTGCTGGGCGCGTCGATGACGAACGTCATCCTGGCGCTGGCGATCGTCTACACGCCGCGCGTCGCCCGCGTCGTTCGCGCTTCGACGCTGGTCGTGCGCGAACTGCTGTTCATCGAAGCCGCGCGCGCGCTCGGCATCTCGACCTGGCGGATCCTCTTCATCCACATCCTGCAGAACATCGCTTCGCCGATCCTGGTCCAGGCGACGTTCATCTTCGCCTACGCGGTGCTCGCCGAAGCGGGGCTGTCGTTCCTCGGCGTCGGCGTGCCGCCGGTGCTGCCGACCTGGGGCTCGATGATCTCGAGCGGCCAGCAGTTCGCGCATCAGGCGATCTGGCTGGTCGTCTTTCCCGGCATCGCGATCATCCTGTCCGCGCTTTCGCTGCAGATGGTGGGCGACGGCTTTCGCGACCTGCTCGACCCCAAGCTGCGGAAGGCCTTGTGAGTACCGCGCCCGGTCCGCTGCTCCGGGTCAGCCATCTGCATACGCAGTTCGCGACCGAGGCCGGTCTGGTGCGGGCGGTCGAGGATGTTTCGTTCACGCTCGACGCCGGCGAGACGCTGGCGGTGGTCGGCGAATCCGGCTCGGGCAAGTCGGTGACGAGCTTGTCGATCATGGGGCTGATCGCCGATCCGCCCGGTCGCGTCGCCGGCGGCGAGATCCTGTTTCGAACGCGCGCCGGCCCGGTCGTCGATCTCGCCCGGATGCCGGCCCGGGCGCTGCGCAAGCTCCGCGGCCGCGACATCGCGATGATCTTCCAGGAGCCGATGACCAGCCTCAACCCGGTGTTCAGCGTCGGCGATCAGATCGCCGAGGCGGCGGTCCTGCACTTGGGGCTGGCACCGGCCGCGGCGCGGCGGCGCGCGCTCGAAATGCTCGAGCTGGTCGAGATCCCGGCCGCGAAGCAGCGCCTCGGCGAGTATCCGCATCAGCTCTCGGGCGGCATGCGGCAACGGGTGATGATCGCGATCGCTCTCGCCTGCAACCCCTTGCTGCTGATCGCCGACGAGCCGACGACCGCCCTCGATGTCACCATCCAGGCGCAGATCCTGGCGCTGCTCGACAAGCTGCGGCGCGACATCGGCATGGCGGTCCTGTTCATCACCCACAATCTCGGCGTCGTCGCCGAGATCGCCGACCGCGTCGTCGTCATGTATGCCGGCAGGGTGGTCGAGGAGGGCGACGTGCGAGCCCTGTTCCGGGCGCCGCGCCATCCGTACACGCAAGGCCTGCTCGCCTGCCTGCCGCGCCGTGCCCTCGACAGCGCCGTGCGTGGGCCAAGGCGACGCCTGAATGCGATCGCCGGCCAGGTGGCGAGCCCGCTCGACCCGTTGCCGGGTTGCGCCTTCGCGCCGCGCTGCGCCCTGGCTGTTGCCGAATGCGCGATGGCGATGCCGCCGCTGGCCGACATCGCCGCCGGTCGGCGCTCGCGCTGCCTGCGCTGGAGCGCATTGTGAGAAACCCTTGAGCGAGCCGATGCTGAGCGTCCAAGGCCTGAAGAAATACTTCGGCCGGCACGACCAGCGAGTTCGCGCGGTCGACGATGTCAGCTTCGACATCGCGCCCGGCGAGGTCCTCGGCCTGGTCGGCGAATCGGGATCCGGGAAAAGCACGATCGGTCGTTCGGTGCTGAAGCTGATCGAGCCGAGCGCCGGTGCGATCCGCTTCGAAGGCGTCGATCTCGTGCCCTTGTCGGCGCGGGCGATGCGGCCTTATCGGCGGCGCCTGCAGATCATCTTCCAGGACCCGTATGCGAGCCTGAATCCGCGCCGGCGCGTCGGCGACACGCTCGCCGAGGCGCTCGCCACGCACGGGCTGCACCCGGGACCGGCGCGCGCGCCACGGATCGCCGAGCTGCTGGCGCTGGTCGGGCTCGCGCCCGAGCACGCCCGCCGCTATCCGCACGAATTCTCGGGCGGGCAGCGCCAGCGCATCGGCATCGCCCGCGCGCTCGCGGTCGAGCCGCGCTTCATCGTCGCCGACGAGCCGGTGTCGGCGCTCGACGTCTCGATCCAGGCGCAGGTCCTCAACCTGCTCTCGGACCTGCGCGAGCGCTTCGGCTTGACGATGCTGTTCATCTCGCACGACCTCGACGTCGTCGAGTACCTGTGCGATCGCATCGTCGTCCTCTATCTCGGCAAGATCATGGAGATCGCACCCGCCGGCGAGCTGGTCCGGGCGCCGCAGCATCCCTATACCGAGGCCTTGCTCGAGGCCTCGCCGCGGCCCGACCCCGAGGCGCGGCGCGCGCGCCGGCTGCTGCAGGGCGACATCCCAAGCCCGCTCGATCCGCCTTCGGGCTGCGTCTTTCGGACGCGCTGTCCCTACGCGTACGACGCCTGCGCAAGGTCGGTTCCGCCGTTGCGCGAAGTGGCGACGGGCCGCTTCAAGGCGTGCCTGCGCGACGACATATTCCCCATCGGCGGAGCAACGCCATGAACGCCATCGACCTCAGCCCGATCCTTGCCGAAGTCCTCGACCCGACGACCAAGGGCTATCCGCTCGGCGCCGCACCGCTGCCGATCTCGGCCATCGGCACGCAGGGCTGGAGCCTGCTCGGCGGCGACCTGACGATGCCGCTGGCGGTGATTCGCGATTCGGCGCTGGCTCACAACCACGTCTGGATGCGCGACTTCACGGCCGCGACCGGCGTCCTGCTGGCACCGCACGGCAAGACGACGATGGCGCCGCAGATCTTCGCCCAGCAGCTCGCCGCCGGCGCCTGGGGCATGACGGTGGCCAACGTGCAGCAGCTCTGCATCTGCGCGCGCTTCGGCGTGCGCCGCGTCCTGATGGCGAACCAGCTGCTCGGTGCGCTCGAAGTGGCAACCGTGATCGACCTCCTGCGCCGACACCCGGATCTCGAGTTCCATTTCCTGGTCGATTCGCTCGCGCAGCTCGCGGCGATCGAAGCCGTCGCGGCCACCCTCCCGCCGCCCCGCAAGCTCGGCGCGCTGCTCGAGCTCGGCGTGCCGGGCGGACGCACCGGCGCTCGCACCCACGAGGCGGCGCTGGCCTTGGCGCGCCAGGTCGCGGCGAGCCGCTTCGTCGCGCTCTCGGGGCTCGAGTGCTACGAAGGGCTGCAGATCAGCGGCGATGCAGCGCAGGACGCGCTCACGGTCGGCGCCCTGATGCAGCGCCTGAAGGCGCTGGCGGTCGCCTGCGATCGCGAGGGTCTGTTCGCCGGGCCAGCCATCATCCTGACCGCCGGCGGCTCGGCCGCCTTCGACATCGTCGCGCGCGAGCTGCCGGTGCGCCTGTCCAAGCCCGTCCTGACCATCCTGCGCAGCGGCTGCTACGTGACGCACGATTCCGGCAACTACGAGCGCCTGCTCGCCGGCGTCAAGGCGCGCAGCGGCGGCGAGTGGCAGACGCGCCCGGGCCTGCAGCCGGCGCTCGAAGTGTGGTCGCGGGTGCAATCGTGCCCCGAGCCGGGGCTGGCGATCCTGACCATGGGCAAGCGCGACGCCTCGTACGACATCGAGATGCCGATCCCTCGCAAGCGCTTTCGCGCCGGGCCGGACGCGCCGCCGCGAGCGGTGCCGGCGGGCTGGACGATCGCGGCCATGAACGACCAGCACGCCTACCTGCGCTGGGGCGCGGACGAGGCCGACCCGCCGCGGGTGGGCGACCTGATCGGCTGCGGCATTTCGCATCCGTGCACGACCTTCGACAAGTGGCGCGTCCTGTTCACGGTCGACGACGCCTATCGCGTCACCGGCGCGATCCGCACCTACTTCTGATCGCCGCCGGGCCCGCAGCATCGTGCGCTCTCCTCGCTCCCCTGCGCGCCCACCGGTGAGCGACCTGCTGGTCGCCATGCGCGAAAGCTCGGCCTCGCTCTCGCAAGCGCAGCGGCAGGTCGCCGCGGCCATGCTCGACGACCCGGAGTTCGCCCTGCGCGCCAACGTCGATGCGCTGGCGCAGCGGGCCGGCGTGAGCCCGCCGACGATCACCCGCTTTTGCCGCGCGCTCGGCTATTCCGGCCTGCGCGAGTTCAAGCTGCGCCTGGCGCACACGCTGGCGGTCGGCAAGTCGACGCTGCACCGCGCGGTCAGGAGCGGCGACGACATGCAGGCGGTCACGCACAAGGTCCTGCAGGACGCGGTCAGCGCCCTGTCCAACCTCGAGCGCCACGTCGTTCCCGAAGACCTCGAGCGCGCCGCGACGCGCATCGCCCGGGCGCGCCGCGTCGACTGCTACGGCGTCGGCAACGTCTCGATGTTCATGGCCAGCGACGCCCAGGCACGCTTCGCTCGCCTCGGCATGAATGGCGGCGCGTACTTCGACGCGCATCTGCAGCTGATCTCGGCGGCGACGATGAGCCGGCGCGACGTCGTCCTCGCGATCTCGTACGTCGGCCGGATGAGGAGCCTCCTGCAGGCGGTGGCGGTGGCCCGCGAGCAGGGCGCGCTGGTGGTCGCGATCACCCAGCCGCGAACGCCGCTCGCGACGATGGCCGACGTGGTGCTGCCGGTGGTGGTTCCGGTCGACCGCGCCATGCGCGTCGGCACTGAAGCCTATCTGGCGCAACTGACCTATCTCGAGATCCTGATGGTGGGCGTCGGCCTGCGCCGCGGGCCGGCTTCCTTCAGAAAGCTCAAGCGCGTGCGCCAGGTCCTGAAGGAACGCGGCTCCGAGAGCGAGCCGCATC
The DNA here is from genome assembly GCA_036496385.1 of Caldimonas sp. GTDB lineage: Bacteria > Pseudomonadota > Gammaproteobacteria > Burkholderiales > Burkholderiaceae_C > Schlegelella_A. Next base: position 34,711 of record DASXLD010000127.1, read on the forward strand.
CGGTCATGCCCTCGGCGTGACCGCGACCGAGACCAAGGAGTTGTGAGATGCCATCCGGAACCGGCGCGGATTCACCCAACTGGCTGCTGCGCGGCGGCACCGTCATCGACGGCAGCGGCGCGCCGCGCTTCGCCGCCGATGTGCGCATCGAGGGCGAGCGCATCGTCGCCGTCGGCGCGAATCTGGCGCCGAAGGGCGCCGTCGTCGTCGACGCCGGCGGCAGGATCGTCGCGCCGGGATTCATCGACGTCCATACCCACGACGACCAGATCGTCCTCTCGGCGCCGCACATGCTGCCGAAGATCAGCCAGGGCGTCACCACCGTCGTGGTCGGCAACTGCGGCATCAGCCTGGCGCCGCTGGTTCACGCCAACGTGCCGCCACCGTTGAACCTGCTGGGTGGAGCCGATAAGTACGTCTATCCGACGATGGCCGCCTACGTCGCGGCCGTCGACGCAGCGCGACCGGCAGTCAACGTCGCCGCGCTGGTCGGCCATTCGACCTTGCGGGTCGCGACCATGAACGATCCCTATCGCGCGGCGACTCCGGCCGAGCAGGAGCGGATGTGCGAGCTGCTGCGCGAGGGGCTCGCGGCCGGTGCCGCCGGCCTGAGCTCGGGCGTCTTCTATGCCACCGGCGCGGCAGCCGACATCGACGAGCTGGCGCTGCTGGCCGGCATCACCGGCGCGGCCGGCGGTGTCTACACGACGCACATCCGTCAGGAAATGGACAAGGTCCTGGATTCGCTCGACGAGGCCTTCGCCACCGCCCGGCGCGGCAACGTGCCGCTGGTCGTCTCGCACCACAAGTGCGCCGGGCCGAGCAACTGGGGGCGCACGGCGCAAACGCTGGCCCACATCGATGCCGCGCGCCGGGACCAGGCGATCGGCCTGGACTGCTACCCGTACATCGCCGGCTCGACGGTGCTGCGCAGCGAAATGGTCGATGGCGTCATCGACATTCTCATCACCTGGTCGACGCCGCACCCGGAAATGGCGGCGCGCACGCTCGCCGACATCGCCCACGAATGGCACTGCGGTCAGAAGGAAGCGTGCGAGCGTCTGCAGCCTGGCGGCGCTTGCTACTTCCAGATGCGCGAGGACGATGTCCAACGCGTCCTGCAGTATCCGGCGACCATGATCGGCTCCGACGGTCTGCCGCACGACCAGCACCCGCATCCGCGTCTGTGGGGAACCTTCCCACGCGTCCTCGGGCACTACAGCCGCGAGCTCGGCTTGTTCCCGCTCGAGACCGCCGTGCACAAGATGACCGGTTTGTCGGCGCACCGGTTCCGGCTCGCGGGCCGCGGCGAGATCCGTGTCGGCGCCTACGCCGACATCGTCGTGTTCGATGCGGCGACGATCAGCGATACCGCCACCTTCGAGCGACCGAAGGCGCAGGCCGTGGGCGTTGACTGCGTGATGGTGAACGGCAAAGTCGCGTATCGCTGCGGCGACGACGAACCGAGAAGAAACGGGCGGTTCCTGGCCCGGGAGCCGATGTCAGGAACGAGGACGTGCGAGTAGATCGGAACGTCGGTGCCGCGTTGGGAGCGGCGCTCCTGTTCGGCGTGAGCACGCCCCTACCTGCGCGGAGTTTTTTGCCAATTGACGAGAACCGTCTCACAGTTTCTGCGTGTCCAACGCTTTCTTGACAGCCCTTGCCAAGTCGACCGCCTTGCCCTTGCCCCAGTAGTGCAGGAACATGATCCGCGGCGTCTCCTGCGTCATGTGCTGGTGGATGGCAACGATGTTGATGCCGCTCGCGCGCATCGTTTTCAGGACGGTCTGCAACTCGCTCTCGAGCATCGCGAAATCGCCATCCACGACGGCCTGCTGGTCGCTGCCGGCAAACGCGGCCCACGTGTTGATGCCCATCTCGTTGCCGATCTCGACGCCGTGCATCGTCGTCTTGCGGCCGATCACGACTTTCACCATGCCGTTGCTGCTCTGCGACTTCGTCCCGAAGACCTCTTCGATGGGCGCGGCGGAGATGCTGCTCGTGGCCTCGATATCGCCGGGAAACGCACTGGCGGGCCTGGTCTGGCCGGATCGGACCTCGGCGATCCGGTCATAGACCGCCTTGACGCCACGGGCCAGCCGTGCCGTGTCGCCCACGCCGCCGATGTGCATGAAGTAGATCTTGGGCTGGTCGAAGAAGAAGTGGTTGTGCAGAGCAGTGACTTCCAGCCCGGCATCGAGTGCCGCGCTCATCGCCGGGTTCACCTCATCCTCCAGCAGGACGGTGTCGCCCATCACCATCGTTCCGGCCGCCGTCGGCATGAACGCCGCGTACGACGTGATCCCCATGAAGGGCGGCAACGTCCAGCGGTCGACGCTGGGCTTGATGTCGGTGCGGGGCTTGCTGACCTTGAAGACGTTCTCGGCCTTGTTCATCGTCCCGGTGATGCCGGTGATCGACTCGATCGCTGCGGTGTCGAGGGGTAGATCAGCGGCCCGAGCGGCCGGGATGATCACGGAGGCGAACAACGCCAATGCGATAGAGGATGAGCGGAACATGGGAAGTCCTTGGAGGGTTGAAAAGAAGCGCCTTGCGGCCCGGTCCCTGCTTCCGCGTGATGCTCTTGTTGACGCGACGATTCAGGAACGATCGTCGGCGAGGGTGCTCACGGACGAGCCGCCTGATAGGCGAACTCGCTGAAGGCCGTCACGCTGTCGGCCTTGGTCCACACGCCGACGCTGCCGGCGCCGGTGATGTGATCGTCGCTGAAATCGATGTAGCGTCTGCCGTCGAGCGAGACGGCGATCTTCGTGCCGGCGAACTCGACCCGCAGCGTGTGCCACTGGCCCGCCGGCACCGGCGCGTCGACGTACTTGAGGGTCTTGCGGATACCGCGCGCCGTGTAGTAGAGCGACACGTTGTTCTCGAGCGCGTTGGCGCGAGCGACGTAGTAGTTGTCGCCGTCCTTCCAGCGCCAGACGACGCCGCCGGCCTGGTCTTCCCTGCCGGAGAGCGGCTTGAACCTCGCCTCGACCCACCCGTCGGTCAGCGTCGTAGTGCTTCTGACGCACCACGGAAAGGTCGCTGATCCGGACTGGCGCAGCACCTTGCCGCCTGGCGCGCCCGGGTCGGTCTCGACCGTCCACTTGGAAGTGCCCCGGCCGGTGGCGCCGCATTTCCAGCCCGTCGGCGGCTGGCCGACGGCATCCGCATCGAAGCTGATCGTTTCAGCCATGGCGCTTGCCGACAGGCACCAGAGCGCAACACACAGGGCAAGTCGCATCGCGGTCTCCTCGTGCGTTCACGACGCGGTCCCCTTCGGATCGACCGGCCGGCCGGCCGCTTGCCAGCCGTCGATTCCGCCGCGCAAAAAGCGCGCCTTGAGCCCCTGGCCACGCAAGCGCAACGCCGTCGCTCGCCCGACCTCATGGCCATAGACGCAATAGACCACGATCTCCTTGTCGGCCGGCAAGTCGCGCGCCCAGGCATCGAGCGCTGCCGGGTCACGCCACTTCGCACCGGGGATGAGGGTCTCGGCTTTGTCGAACATGCCGGCGCGCCGGACGTCGAGCACTTCGGCCCCGGCCAAGTCGTCCTGGCTCGCCGCGAATAGCTCGCTGGCGCCGTGGACAGCAGCCTGATAGCGCTCATAGACCTGCGCCCAGTCGATGTTGGCCATGAAGGCATCGACGTATGCGGCCGCCGCCGCGCCGTAGTCCAGGTGATATGCGTGCTCGTACATGTCGAGCGCCAGGATCGCAATGCCGCCGGCCACAGCGTCGGTGTGATCGGCGGCCCATTGATTGACCAGGCTCCCGTCGCGCGGAAGGAAGGTCAGCAACACCCAGCCCGAGCCTCCCCCGAGCGCCTTGCCCATGGCGACGAACTCGGCGCGCCACCGATCGACGCTGCCGAAGTTGGCCTCCAGCGCCAAGGCCATGGCCGGCACCATGGTCTTGCGATCGCCGCCGAGGGAGTCGAAGTACAGCTCGTGCAGCAGCATCGAGTTCGTGGCGATCAGCTCCTCGCGCTTGAGGCCGTTGAGCTGGAACCCCGGTGCGCTGGCGAAGTCGAGCGCTCGAAGTTGGCCGCGGATCGCGTTGAGGCGCTTGACTGCGCCGCCGTAGTTGTTCGCGTGGTGACTGGCGAGCAGGCGTTCGGAGAGTCCCTTGAGCGCCGCCGACGAAAAGGCGAGAGGGCGTGGCGTGAAGTCCATGGTGAATCCTTCCGGTGGTTCAGGCGTGCGTCATCAGCGGATGAAGCATGTAGCGCACGAGCTGCCAGAGCGAGTAGGACGGCGCCTTCGGGGCCGCATCCGGCTCGCGCGAAACCGGGGTCATCGGGCGTTGCCTTTCGCTGCGCTGCGCTGCGCCTCGCGCTCAAAGTGGGCGTAGAGCGAATCGAGCACGTTGCTCATCTCGGCGAGGAGATCGTCGTCGTCGGTGATCCGCTCGCGGGCTCCGGCCATGACCGCGTCGAAGCCGGTCGCCTCGGAAACCGGCTCGCCGCCGACGTCGAGGGCGTGAACGATCGTGCCGAGGCGGGCGAGGGCGGCATCGCCGTCGAGGCCGAAGCTCGCCAACAGCGTTTCGAAGGTGACTCGATCGCCGACGTGGGTGAAGGTCGCGCCGTCGAAATCGAAGCCGAGTGCGCTCTTGGGACAATCGGAGGGCTTGGCGAGCCAGCGGAACTTGGCGTCGGGGTCGATGAAGCGGCGGATCAGCCAGGCGCTCGCCACCCGGTCGACCCAGAGACGGCGCCGCGTCGCCCAGGTCCGTCCGCGGTACTTGCCGGCATCGAGCCTCGGGACCTGCCCGGCGATCTTGTGCGGCTCGTGGGGTGACAGGACGGCGTCGATGCGCTTGCTGAAGTCGATCCATGCGGCTTCCGCCTCGACGCTCGCCTCCGAAGGGAAGAAGTCGCTTGATCGCAGCGCCTCGAACTCCTTCTCCAGGCGTCGCTTCAGCCGCGTGAGCTCGGTCATCGACAGGGATCGAAGGCCACGGTTCTCGCTTTTCCAGCTCTTGCGCAGCTCGGCGTACTGCTCCGAGCGGTCGAACAGCTGTCGGTAGGCGATGTCGTCGTCGGGCGTGTCGGGGGCGACCGTCATGAGCCACCCGCTTCCGCCCTCGCGCATGCATTCGTCGCCGAGCTCGCGCAGCGCTTCGGCGCGCCCTGGGCCGGAAGGCAGCAGGTAGGCGCCGTCACGGAGAGCGACGCAACCGAGGGCTTTGAGGGCGCGCCAGATGCGCATGCGCCCGGTCGCGCTTGATGTGGGCAGCGAGATGACGAGAAGCAGCCAGCTCGTCGCGGATCCAGCAGTCATGTACGACATCATACATTGATGTAGAGTACAAGACATGAAAGGTGGAGACATCCCAGCGCAACGATCAAATGAGGAGGTGATGACTACTCGTCCAGTGCAGATCGCCATCGTCTATCCGGGCGACAGCGAGGTCCGTCGCCTGGCGACGCGCGAGAACAACCGCTTCGCCGCCGTTTTCGCCGCCTTTGCGGCACGCGGCGTGGACGCGCACCCGGCGGTCTACAACCTGGCGCAGGCGAACGAGCTGCGCGACCAGTTGCTGGGGCTCGACGGAGCGCTGGTCTGGGTGAATCCGATCGACGCCGGGCATTCGCGCGCTCCGCTCGACGCCGTGCTCCGCGAGGTCGCGGATGCCGGCGTGTTCGTCAGCACGCATCCCGATGTCATCATGAAGCTGGGCACGAAGGACGTGCTCTTCGACACACGCGAGATGGGTTGGGGCAGCGACGTCCGTCGACTCGACACCCTGGAGCAACTGCGAGCCGAGCTCGGCGACCGGCTCGCCGGAGGCGCGATTCGGGTCCTGAAGCAATGGCGCGGTCACAGCGGCATCGGCGTCTGGCGTGTCCAGCGCACGCCTGGCGAAGCGGCCTTCGGGACCCGAAGTCGCGTCCTCGCCAAGCACGCCCCGCGCGACAGCGCCGAAGTCATGGTGAGCTTCAACGAGTTCGTCGCCCTCATGGCGCCGTATTTCGATGAGGGCGGCCACATGGTCGACCAGGCATGGCAGCCGCGATTGAGCGAAGGCATGGTCCGTTGCTACCTCGTGCAGGACCGCGTGGCGGGCTTCGGGTTGCAAGCGGTGAACGCGCTTCATCCCCCTCTGGCCGGAGACGGGTCGGGAGAGGCGCCGACGCCGAGCCAGCGTCTCTACCACCCGCCCGATCTTGCGCATCTGCAAGGCTTGAAGCAGCGTTTGGAGACCGAATGGGTGCCGGAGCTGGAACGCACGCTCGGCATCCGCCGCGAGCAACTGCCGCTGCTGTGGGACTGCGATTTCCTGCACGGCGAGCCGGCGGGCGAGGCCGACGAGCGCTACGTGCTGTGCGAGATCAATGTCAGCAGCGTCGCGCCGTTTCCGGATTCAGCCATCGAGCCACTGGTCACCGCAGCGTTGAACTGCGTCGAAGCGGAACGGCGGCGACGTCCGATTCGGTGAGGACGGGGCCGCCGGCGGCTCGCCATCGACCCGAATGAACGGCGCGGACGCGGTGCGACACTCCGCGGACCCGAGCCCCGCGTTCCTGGGATTGGAGTTCTCGAGACGACGTCGTTCAATCTCGAGGTCCATCCTGCACGGCCTGCAGTGCCGCGACTGCTTGCGATGCGAGCCTCGTTCGTCATGTCTCTGCTCGTGTTCGTCGTCCCGGTTTCTGCCGCGGCGGCGCGGGCGACGGCGAGCGCGAACGTGGTCGTGCCCGTCGATGTCGCCCTGGCGAGATCGAGCGCGGCGCCTGCGGTCTCGGTCTCGATCGAGCGTGATGGGACCTACGCGCACGTCACCGTCGCGTTCAACTGAACTCTGAGGACGTAGAAGCTGCTTCAGCGCATCCCGCCCGTTCAGAAAGTCGCCGACGCGGCAACCGCGCGGCAGTAGCAACTGGTTGCAAGGCTGGCGCTTTGCGACGCGGCAATCCCTCGATTTCGTCACAAGCGAACAAGTCTCGCGCCCGCGAAGCATCAGGGCTGCCGCCGCAGGGTGGCATGGAAGATGCGCATGACGGTGCAAAGCCTCGGAGGCTGCGGAGGTGACGATGCTCTCCTCGATATGGTCCGTCGCGCGCAGCGCGCGCCCACAGGTGTTCTGACCGGCCGTGGAACGCCAAGCGATCGCCGTCGGCCAGCGCCGCCACGCGCCACTGCCACAGAGCTCGCCGGCGCGGTCGGTGGCCTGCGCCGCGGGCTGGGACGACAGCAGTGGCGCCGTCGGCGTCCTCACCGAGGGATTCGGCACCGACTCGGCGACGCACCACCTCTTTGCGGCGCTGTCGACGCGACAGCCGGCTCATGACATTCGCGAGGCGAGCGTCGCGCACCGCGATCGTTTCGGCGCCGCGGCTCAGGCGATCGCCGCGGCCCTCGACCGTCTGAACGTCGCCGTCTGTGCCTTCGATGCCGACGACCGCACCGCGTTCTGGAACGACGCCTATCTGCGCTTTTTCCCGGAGCAGGTCGGCTTCATCCACGAGGGTGAGCCCTACCGTGCCAATCTGCGCCGCTTCTACAAGGTGCGGCTCGAGCCGGAGGAGTTGGGCTTGCTCGAGCGCTATGTCGACGAAGGCGTCGCGCGGCCGTCCGAAGAGCAGGCGCCGCAGGCCTTCAGCCACCGCGGTTTCTGGCTGCAGGTCGCCGAAGAGGCCGGGCCGGCGGGCCGGATCTGCCTCTGGACGCGGGCGACGAACGTCGTCCCGGTCGCGGTCAAGGACGAGATCGACGGCCCCGGCATGATCGGGCTGGCGAGCGGCCTCGATCTCTTCGAGCACGTCGGCGAAGGCATCATGCTGACCGGCCCCGAGGGGCGGATCGGCTGGGTCAACGAGGCGTTCGTCGCGATGTACCGCCTGGCCGACAAGGCGCGCGCAACGCAAGGCGACTTCGTCGACGTCTACCTCACCGCCTGGCGCGGTGCCGATCCTGCGGAGCGATCGCGCTTCGAGTCCGGGCTCGCGCTGCTCGAGCAAAACCTCTGCTTCGCCGGCGCGCCCTACGAGCTCCCGTTGCCCGGCGATCGTTGGGTGCGCGTCGTCGAGCAGCGCCGACCCGACGGCTTCGCCTGCTTCGCGCACGTCGACATCTCCCTGCTGAAGCGTCGCCAGCAACGGCTATTGCTCGCCGAGGAGCGCGTCCGTGTGTACGCGGCACGGTTGGCCGAGAAGTCGAAGCTGCTCGATGCCATGCTCGACCGCATCGACAACACGGGCGTCGTCGTGGTCGGCACCGAGCGGTCCGTCGCGCTTGGCGGCGGTGCCGCAGTGCCCGTGCTCGGCGACGCCGCGCGCTGACGGGTCGACGCCTCAGTCGTGCCAGAAGGGCTGGGTCTCGGCCCAGACGGGGTCGGCGGGACGCGGATCGTTCGGTGTCGGCAACGCGGCCGGGGCGATGGCCGAGATCGGATTCCACTGCGACGGCTCGCGCCGCTCGACGCCCCAGTCGCCGCTGCGTCGCTGACCGCCGCCAGCTTGTGCGAACCCCGTGACCCGCCAAACCTGGCCGAGAAAGTGGATGGCCATGAGCACTCCCGTCGTTCTTGGCCGCAGCTAGCGCGTGCGCCGGCGCGAGTCTTGCGGATCACAGGGGTTCAGGGCATCCCCTCGATGGAGGAGATGCTGCCGAGCTTGCGTGACACCCCTGCGACCGACAACCTTGGCAAATGCCATTCCCACGCGCGAGGAGCGGACCCGCGGCCGGTGATCGCGGCGCGTCAACAGCCCGCGTTTCCGTGACGAAGGCCGCCTCAGCGACGGCACACCGCGGGGTCGCCTTCCTAGAATCGGCGGATGTTGTCGATCGAGGATCGGACGCTCCGGTGAACGGCCCGCCGCTTCGCGTCCTCGCCGTCGCTGCCTCCGCGCTTGCTCCGCCCGGGTTCGCCGTCGAAGCGAGCTCCGGCTGGGCCGACGCCGCCGAGCGACTGGCAGACGGCGATCGCTTCGATCTCGTTCTCGTCGACGGCGACGCTGTGCCTGCGTCGGCGGCCAAGATCACGGCGGTGGCCGACCGCGTCGCGCTCGTCGTCGTTCTTGCCGATCCCGATGCCGCGCACGCGCCCGCTTGGCTGCACCACGGCGCCGACGACGTGGTCGGCCGCGTCGAGCTCGCTGGTGCGGCGGGCTGGCGCCGGCTTCGCTTCGCGGTCGAGCGCCGCCGCCGCCGCCTCGACGGCCGCCAAGGCGGGCACTCCGTCGACCCGGCGACCGGCTTGCCGCACCGCCAGCAGCTCGTCGAGCATCTCAGCCAGCTGCTCGCGTTGCGCGAGCGTGAGCCGTCGCCGATGGCGCTGCTCGCGTTTCGCATCGAGGGCTTGCGGCCGGCCCACGGTGGCGCCGAGGCGGGCGATGCCGACGTCTTGCGGCGCAAGATCGCGGTCCGCCTGCGGGCCGGTGTCCGCGCGAGCGACGTCGTCGCCGCGATCGATGACGACGCCTACGCGATCCTGCTCGGCTCCATCCTCACCCCGGCCGACGGCGAGCGCGTTGCCCTGAAGCTGGTCGCGGCGCTGCTGGCGCCGTTCATGGTCGGCGCGATCGAGCGCTCGGTCGCCGTGGCCCTTGGCATCGCCCACTCTCCGGGCGATGGCAACGACGCCGAGCTCCTGCTGCGCCGTGCCCTGTCGCTCGCCGCGGCGGCGCCGGCGGTGGCTCCCGACGGGCCGGCGACGACGCGCGACGGCGCCGGCCGGCGCCGAGCCGCCGCCAACGACGACCGCTGACCTGCGTTCGGTGCTGCGCGCGGCGTGGCAACGATGTGCCGGACAATCGCGCAGCCATGCCGATATCCTTCCGCCTTTCGCCGGCAGCCGCCGCGCGACCACGCTGCCGCTGAAAGCCGACCGTGAAAGCCGCCGACATCCGTTCGACGTTCCTGAGCTTCTTCGCGTCGAAGGGCCACACCATCGTTGCGTCGAGCCCGGTCGTTCCGGGCGACGACCCGACGCTGCTCTTCACCAACGCCGGCATGAACCAGTTCAAGGACGTCTTCCTCGGCTTCGACAAGCGGCCTTACGTGCGCGCGGCGTCGTCGCAGAAGTGCATCCGCGCCGGCGGCAAGCACAACGACCTCGAGAACGTCGGCTATACGGCGCGTCACCTGACCTTCTTCGAGATGCTCGGCAACTTCTCGTTCGGCGATTACTTCAAGAAGGACGCGCTGAAGTTCGCCTGGGAGCTGCTGACCGACGTCTACAAGCTGCCGGCCGAAAAGCTCTGGGCAACGGTGTATGCCGAGGACGACGAGGCCTACGACATCTGGCGGAACGACATCGGCCTGCCCGCCGAGCGGATCGTCCGCATCGGCGACAACAAGGGCGCACGCTTTGCGTCCGACAACTTCTGGATGATGGGCGACACCGGCCCCTGCGGCCCGTGCAGCGAGATCTTCTACGACCACGGCCCGGGGATCGCCGGCGGCCCGCCCGGATCGCCGGAAGAGGACGGCGACCGCTACATCGAGATCTGGAACAACGTCTTCATGCAATTCAACCGCCAGGTCGACGAAAAGACTGGCGCGGTCGTGATGCACAAGCTGCCGAAGCCGAGCGTCGATACCGGCATGGGGCTCGAGCGGCTGAGCGCGGTGCTGCAGCACGTGCATTCGAACTACGAGATCGATCTTTTTATCGATCTCCTCAAGGCTGTTCGCCTCGAGTTGTTTGCGGTTGTCAAAGACGACGCGTCGCTGTCGATCATCAACGACGCCTCGAACGTAAGCCCGTCGTTGAAGGTGATCGCCGATCACATCCGCGCCTGTACTTTCACGGTTGGTGATGGCATCGTCCCCGGGAACGAAGGGCGCGGCTACGTCTTGCGCCGGATCACCCGGCGAGCGATCCGCCACGGCTACAAGCTCGGTGCGCGACGACCGTTCTTCTACCGGCTAGTCAGGGCCGTAGGCGCCGAGATGGGCGATGCTTATCCTGAGTTGCGCCAGCAGGAACAGCGAATCACGGCTGTACTTCAGCAGGAGGAGGAGCGCTTCTTCCAGACGATCGCCAACGGCATGGAGATCCTCGAGTCAACGCTGGGCGCACTCAAGCCGGGCGATGCGCTTTCGGGAGACATCGCCTTCAAGCTGCACGACACCTACGGCTTCCCGGTCGACCTCACCGCCGACGTCTGCCGCGAGCGCGGTGTCGGCGTCGACACCGCGCGTTTCGAGGCGTTGCTCGGCGAGCAGCGCGAGCGCGCGCGCGCGTCGGCCAAGTTCCGCATGGCACAGGGCCTCGACTACCGCGGCGGCGCGACCACCTTCCACGGCTACGAGACGCTGAGCCGCGACGCTGCCCGCGTCACCGCGGTCTATGTCGACGGCACGGCGGTCGAGGCGGCGCGTGCCGGCGATGTCGCCGTCGTCGTTCTCGACCAGACGCCGTTCTACGCCGAGAGCGGCGGCCAGGTCGGCGACGCCGGCGAGCTGCGCAACGCGACCGCACGGATGGTCGTCGAGGACACGATCAAGGTACAGGCTGCGGTGCCCGGCCATCAGGGTCGTGTCGTCGAGGGGTCGATTGCGGTCGGCGACGTCGTCCAGGCCAGGGTCGACGCCGAGCGGCGCGCCAGGACGATGCGCAACCACAGCGCGACGCACCTGATGCACAAGGCGCTGCGCGAGGTGCTCGGCGAGCACGTGCAGCAGAAGGGCTCGCTGGTCGACGCCGAGAAGACGCGCTTCGACTTCGCCCACAACGCGCCGCTGAGCGACGAGCAGATCCGGCGCGTCGAGCAGATCGTCAACGCCGAGATCCTCGCCAACCACGCGACCAGCGCGCGCGTGATGCCGATCGACGAAGCCACCAAGCTCGGCGCGATGATGCTGTTCGGCGAGAAGTACGGCGACGAGGTGCGCGTCCTCGACATCGGCTCGAGCCGCGAGCTTTGCGGCGGCACGCACGTCGCGCGAACCGGCGACATCGGCTTGTTCAAGATCGTCTCGGAGAGCGGCGTCGCCGCCGGCGTGCGCCGCGTCGAGGCGGTGACCGGCGACAACGCGCTCGCCTATTTGCAGTCGCTCGAAACGACGCTCGGCCGGATCGCCGGCGAGCTGCGCAGCGCGCTCGACGAGGTGCCGGCGCGCGTCGGCCAGGTGCTCGAGCACGTGCGCTCGCTCGAGAAGGAGCTCGCCGCGTTGAAAGGAAGGCTTGCCTCGTCGCAGGGCGACGACCTCGCGCAGCGCGCCGTCGACGTCAAGGGATTGAAGGTGCTCGCCGCGCGCCTCGACGGCGTCGACGCGAAGACGCTGCGCGACACGCTCGACAAGCTCAAGGACAAGCTGAAGACCGCGGTCATCGTCCTCGCCGCGGTCGACGGCACCAAGGTGCAGATCGCCGCCGGCGTCACCGCCGACAGCACGGCACGCGTCAAGGCCGGCGAGGTTGCGAACTTCGTCGCCGGACAGGTCGGCGGCAAGGGCGGCGGCAAGGCCGACATGGCGATGGCCGGCGGCAGCGATCCATCGCGGCTGCCCGAAGCGCTCGCGTCGGTGCGCGGCTGGGTCGAGGAGCGGGTCTGATGGACATGCTCTTCCTCGAAGGCCTCGAGGTGCCGTGTCGGGTCGGCTGCACCGACGCCGAGCGGGCGACGCCGCAGTCGTTGCGCGTCGAGGTCCGGCTCTACTGCCCGTCGCTTCGCGACGCCGCCCTCGCCGACGATCTCGAGCGCACGGTCGACTACCGGCTCGCCGGCGATCTCATCGATGCGGTGCAAGGGCACGAGTTCCTGCTCATCGAGCGCGTTGCCGAGACGCTCGCCGAGGTCGCGCTCAAGAACGCGCTGATCGACCACGTCACGATTAGCGTCAGGAAGCGGCCGCCGGTGCAGGGCCTCGAATGGGCTGGCGTGGAGATCACGCGCGGGCGCGGTGACGCCGGCAGCGCGAAGCCCTAGGTCCGGCCCGGCATCGCCGCGAGACTTCCAGACGAGGCCCTAGAGTGCAGGTCGTCAGCAACACCGCAGTGTCGCTCGATGGCCGCATCAACACGCGTGAGCGCCGCTTCACGTTCTTCGGCAGTGCGCGCGACCACGCGCGCATGAGCCGGCTGCGCACCACGGCCGATGCCGTGCTCGTCGGCGGCGCCACGTTTCGCAACTGGCCGCATCCGGCGCTTCCCGACGATGCCGACCGCGCGCGGCTGACGACGCGGCCGTGGAACGTCGTCGTCACGCGCTCGCTCGACGTCCCGCTCGGCGGCGACTTCCTGCGCGAGCCGGCGATCCGCCCGCTCTTCATCACCCGCGCGGCAGCGGTTCCTCGCGACTTCCCCGCCGAGGTCGAGGCATGGCCGGGCGAGGGCGACGCGCCAGTCCGGTGGATCCTCGACCGGCTCGCTGCGCGTGGCGTCGAGCGGCTGCTCGTCGAAGCCGGCGGCGATTTGCTGTTCCAGTTTCTCGCCGCCGATGCACTCGACGAGATGCACGTGACGCTCTGCCCGATGGTCGTCGGCGGCCCGGCGCCGAGCCTCGCCGACGGCGTCGGCTTCGACCGCAGCGACCTGCGCCGCCTGCAGCTCGTCGCGAGCGAGGTGGAGGGCGACGAGATCTTCCTCCACTACCGCAACCTTCGCGGAGCCGGCGCATGACCATCACCGTCCGCCGCGCTCGCGTCGCCGACGCCGCGGCCATCGCCGCGATGATGGACGACCCGGCCGTCTATTCCGGCCTGATGCAGATGCCGTACGCGAGCGAGGAAGCGCATCGCGCCCGTCTCGCCGACGGCCTGGCACCGGGCAAGGCCGACCTGCTTCTCGTCGCCGAGCGCGGCGGCGAGCTGGTCGGCTCGTGCGGCATGCATCCGGCGGGAGCGAGCCCGCGGCGCCGCCACGCGATGACGCTCGGCATGTCGGTCCGCGCCGACGCGCAGGGGCAAGGCGTCGGCAGCGCGCTGATGCAGGCGATCTGCGACGTCGCCGACCGCTGGATCGGGCTGCTCCGGCTCGAGCTCAGCGTCTACGTCGACAACGAACGCGCGATCGCGTTGTACCGGCGCTTCGGCTTCGAGATCGAAGGGCGACACCGCGGCTACGTCCTCCGCGACGGCATCTTCGTCGACGCATTCACCATGGCGCGCGTCCATCCGGGGCCGCCTGCGATCGAGCCGGCAGCGGCGAGCCCGCCGGCATGAGCGCGTGGCGCGCAGTGGCCGCCTGCCTGCTCGCGGCCTGGACCGTTGCCGCCTCGGCCCAAGAGCGGGTTTCGTTCCCGAGCCTCGACGGCCCGGGCAGCGCGCCGGTCGTCCTGATCGGCTACTTCTTTGCGGCGCCGACGCCGCCGACGCCGCCGGCGTCGACCGCATCACCGACACCGACGCCGGCGCCCGCGATCGCGATGTTCCATGGCTGCGGCGGCCCGTACGATCGCCACGGCGCCCTGACGAAGCGGATGCACGAGTACGTCGAGCTCTTCAACGGCCTCGGCCTGCATGTGCTGATCGTCGATTCGCTGACGCCGCGCTACGAGAAGGAGCTCTGCACGCAGCGCACCGGCAAGCGCCGCGTGACGCAGGCGAACCGTCGTCTCGACGCGCTCGGCGCGATCGACTATCTGGCCCAGCGCGCCGATGTCGACCCCAAGCGGATCGGCCTGATCGGCTGGTCCAACGGCGGCAGCACGGTGCTTGCCGCCACCAACCTGCGCCATCGCGACGTCGTCCAGGAGATGACCAAGCCGGCGTTCGCGATCGCCTTCTATCCCGGCTGCGAGGCCGATCTGCGGCGCGGCTACGAGCCGGCGGCGCCGCTCTTGCTGCTGGTCGGCCAGGCGGACGACTGGACGCCGGCAGCGCCGTGTGTCGCGCTCGCTCGCGCCAACGTCGAGCCGCGGCCGCAGATCGTCGTCTATCCCGGGGCGTCGCATGGCTTCGACTCCGACGCGCCGGTACGCCTGCGCAAGGACGTGCCGAACGGCGTCAACCCGGGGCAAGGCGTCCACGTCGGCGGCAACGCGGCGGCGTGGCGGGCGTCGCGCGACCGCGTCGTGCGCTTCGTCGCCGAGCACTAGAGCCCAGCAGAGGCCCAGAAGACGGCGAACCAGCCCTGGCGGTCGGTCCAGTGTCGTGGCGCATCGAAGCCGGCCGCGAGCAGCATGGCGCGAAAGCCCTCGACGGTGTGCTTGCACGAGTTCTCGGTGTGGATCCGTTCGCCGGCGGCGAAGCGTCGGCCGCCGCCGGCCCAGGCAACCGCGAGCGGCTCGCTTGCCTCGAGATGCATCTCGATGCGCGACTTCGCCTCGTCGAAAAAGGCGATGTGGCGCCACTGCCGGGGCGCGAAATCGCTGCCGATCAGGCGATTGAGATGGTTGAGCGCGTTGCGGTTGAAGGCCGCCGTGACGCCGAGGCCGTCGTCGTACGCGGCCTCGAGGACCGGCGTCGGCTTGACGAGGTCGACGCCGATCAGGAGGCCGCCGCCGCCGGCGTGCGCGCGCACGCGGCGCAGGAACGCGAGCGCCTCGTCGCCGTCGAAGTTGCCGATGCTCGACCCCGGATAGAAGAACACCGGGGCGGCGTCGCCGACGAGATCGACGGGAATGTCGAGTGCCGTCGAGAAGTCCTGGCCGAGCCCGGCCATGGCGATGTGCGGCTGCTCGCGCTGGAGCTTGCGCAGCGCATCGCGCAGGAACTCGACCGAGATGTCGACGGCGATGTAGCGGCTCGGCTCGAGCAGCGGAAACAAGCGCGCCGCCTTGGCGCAGTTGCCGGCGCCGAGGTCGATCAGTGCCTTGCCCGAGCCGATCGCCTCCGCCATCGCCGCACCGTGGTCGGCGAAGATCGCCGCCTCGGTGCGCGTCGGGTAGTACTCGTCGAGCTCGGTGATCGCCTGGAAGAGATGCGAGCCGAGCCGGTCGTAGAAGAACTTGGGCGAGATGCTTGCCGGGCTGCCGAGCAGCGCGGCGCGCGCTGCGCTCCGTTCGCCATCGGCGTCGGCGAGCCAGGTCTGAACGAATCGGGGAGTCTTGGAGTCGGCCATCGGAGAATCCGCGCGAGTGGAGGGAGTCGGACTCCCGGCCCGGCACCTTACCTCGGGATCGCCCAGAATGCAGCGATGGCCAGCAATCGAGCCTCCCGTCCGTCGGCGCCATGGCGTCGTACCGTCCTTCACCGGGAGGGCGCCGAGGCGAAGTCATTGCTGGACCCGCTCGTCGCGTCGCACGGGAGCTGAGGCCGCGATGCAAGTCCCCGAACCCGCTGCCGCCGGCGAGCTCGCCGGTCGCCACATCGTCCTCGGCCTCTCGGGCGGAATCGCCTGCTACAAGGCGGCCGAGCTGACGCGCGAGCTCGTCAACGCGGGTGCGACGGTCCAGGTCGTGATGACCGAGGCGGCCGAGCAATTCATCACCGCCGTCACGCTGCAGGCGCTCTCGAACCGGACCGTGTACACGAGCCAGTGGGATGCCCGCGAGGCCAACAACATGGCCCACATCAACCTCACCCGCGAGGCCGACGCCGTCCTCGTCGCACCGGCGAGCGCCGACTTCGTCGCCAAGCTGTTGCACGGCCGCGCCGACGAGCTGCTGTCGTTACTCTGCCTGGCGCGACCGATCGAGCGCTGCCCGCTCCTCGTCGCGCCGGCGATGAACCGCGAGATGTGGGCGCATCCGGCGACGCAGCGCAACTTCGCCCAGCTCGCCGCCGACGGTGCGACCGTGCTCGGGCCCGGCAGCGGCGACCAGGCGTGCGGCGAGATCGGCGACGGCCGCATGCTCGAGCCGGCCGAGCTGCTCGCCGAGCTGATCGCGTTCTTCGCGCCGAAGCGGCTCGTCGGCCGGCGCGTCCTCGTCACCGCGGGGCCGACGTTCGAGCCGATCGACCCGGTGCGCGGCCTCACCAATCGCTCGAGCGGCAAGATGGGATTCGCGATCGCGCGCGCCGCCGCCGAGGCGGGCGCCGAGGTGACGCTCGTCGCCGGCCCGGTCGCCCTCGAGACGCCCCGGCGCGTGAAGCGCATCGACGTCACGACCGCGCTCGAGATGCACGCGGCGGTGATGGCCGAGGTGGCGCGAAGCGACGTCTTCGTCGCCACCGCAGCGGTTGCCGACTGGCGCGTCGCCACCATCGCCGGCGACAAGATCAAGAAGGTCGAGGGCGGCGGCGCGCCGAGCTTCGATCTGGTCGAGAACCCCGACATCCTCGGCAGCGTCGCCGCGCTGGCGAAGCCGCCGTTGTGCGTCGGTTTCGCCGCCGAGAGCGGCAACCTGATCGCCAACGCGAGCGCGAAGCGCAAGCGCAAGAACGTGCCGCTGATCGTCGCCAACCTCGGCCCGGCGACGTTCGGCCGCGACGACAACGCGCTGACGCTGATCGACGCCAGCGGCGCGCGCGAGTTGCCACGCGCCTCCAAGCTCGTGCTTGCGCGCCAGCTCGTCGCCGAGATCGCGACCCGCATCGCCGCTGCGCCGCGCGCGGCGGGGGCCAAGGCCGTCGCGACGCCAGCGCCATGACGCGCGTCGACGTCCGCATCCTCGATCAGCGCATCGCCGATCGCCTGCCGGCGTACGCGACCGCGGGCAGCGCCGGCCTCGACCTGCGCGCCTGCATCGATTCGGCGATCGTGCTCGCGCCGGGCGCCGCCGAGCTGGTGCCGACCGGGATCGCGATCCACATCGGCGATCGCGGCCACGCGGCGATGATCCTGCCGCGCTCGGGGCTCGGCCACAAACACGGCATCGTCCTCGGCAACCTCGTCGGCCTGATCGACTCCGACTACCAGGGCCCGCTGATGGTGAGCTGCTGGAACCGCGGCCAGGCGGCGTTCACGATCGAGCCGTTCGAGCGCATCGCGCAGCTCGTCGTCGTTCCGGTCGTCCAGGCACAGTTTCGCGTCGTCGCGTCGTTCGACGCGAGCGAGCGCGGCGCCGGCGGCTTCGGCTCGACCGGGCGCGCCTGAAGCGCGCCGCCGATGGACGCGCCTCTCGAAGGCCGCAGGCCCGCGGCGTTGCCGGCCGATGCCGGCAGCGCGCCGGTGCCCGCGCCGGACTTCGATCGCGCGCGCTTCCGGCGGCTCTTCGTCGCCGTCATGGTGCCGATGTTTCTCGCCGCGGTCGACCAGACGCTGCTCGCGACGGCGACACCGGTGATCAGCCGCGAGCTCGGCAGCCTGCGCGACACCTCATGGCTCGCCGTCGGCTACCTGCTCGCGTCGGTGATCATGGTGCCGCTCTACGGCCGCCTCGGCGATCGCTACGGTCGCAGGAAGCTGCTCTCGATCGCGATCGTCGTCTTCGCAACCGGCTCGCTCGTGTGCGGCATCGCGCCGACGTTGCCGGCCCTGGTCGCGGCGCGGGTGCTGCAGGGGCTCGGCGGCGGCGGCCTGATGACGCTCTCGCAGGCGCTGATCGGCGAAGTCGTCGCGCCACGGCGGCGGGCCAGGAACCAGGCCTACTTCGCGATCATCTTCACCCTCGCGAGCGTCGGCGGCCCGGTGATCGGCGGCCTCGTCGTCCATCATGCGAGCTGGCGGTGGCTCTTCTTCGTCAACCTGCCGCTATGCGCGGTCGCGCTCTGGCGGCTGCGTTCGTTGCTCGCCGACGATCGCCCGCACCCGGGTCGGGGCATGCCGGACACGCGCGGCATCGCTCTCTTCGCGCTCACCGCGTCGACCGCGCTGTTCTGGCTGTCGTCGGCCGGCCATCACTTCGCCTGGGCCTCGGCGACGAGCATCGCGCTGGTCGTCGTGGCGGTCGTCTCGGCGATCGCGCTCGTCCGCGTCGAGCGTCGCGCCAGGCAGCCGTTCCTGCCGTTCGAGCTGCTCGCGCTGCCCGCGGTTCGCTACGCCGTGCTCACGGTCGTCGCGTTCGCCTCGGCGATGTTCTCGATGATCTTCTACCTGCCGATCTACCTCCAGCTCGCCCTCGGCTCGAATGCGGCGCAGTCGGGCATGCTGTTGCTGCCGCTGACCGCCGGAATCGTCGGCGGCGCCGCGCTGACGGGGCGGATCATCGTCTGGACCGGGCGGCCGACGAGGATCCCGAGCGTCGGCCTCGCCGTCGCCGCGGTCGCGCTCGCCGGCCTGGCCTGGCTGCCGTCGGCGCGGCCGTTTCTGATCGGCCTCGAGATCGTGACCGGGCTCGGCTTCGGCACGGTGATGTCGGTGATGCAGATCGTCACCCAGACGGCGGCCGGCCCTGCGCGACTGGGCGCTGCCGCGTCGACCGTCTCGCTCGCGCGCACGCTCGGCTCGTCGGTCGGCGCCTCGGCGTTCGGCGCGCTCATCTTCGGCGTGATCGGCGCGGCGCCGGTGCTTGCTGCGCCGGGCGCGGTCGCCGACCCGCGCATCGGGCACGCCTTCCGCTTCGCTTTCGCCGCCGCGTCTGCGCTTTGCCTGCTGGCGGCGTGGGCGGCGAGCCGGGTGCCGCCTCTGCGCTTCGATGGCGAGCAGACGGTCACGCCACCGGCGGTCGACTGATCCTCGGGCGATGCCTGCAGGCATCACAATCGCGGGCGCATGAATCAACGCGTCCTGGTCGGGGTCGTCGTCGCCGCGGTCGCGATCGCTGGCGGTGCGATCGTGCTCACGCGCGGCGAGAACCACGGCGGCGCCGCGACCGCCGATGGCGCGAGTCCAGCGATGGCCGCGGCGGCGAGCGGGCCTGCCGTCAGCGTGACCACGGTGCTTGTCCAGACGCGCAACGTCGACGTCATGCTCGAGGCGACCGGCACGGTCACCTCGCTCAACAGCGTCGACGTCCGGCCGCAGATCGCGAGCGTCATCACCAAGGCGCACATCAAGGAAGGGCAGTTCGTCCGCGCCGGCGACGCGCTCTTCACGCTCGACGCCCGCAACGACGAGGTCAACATCGCCAAGGCCGAGGCGCAGCTCGCCAAGGACCTGGCCGGGCTCGCCGACGCCGATCGCCAGCTCGCCCGCAGCCAGGACCTCTTCAAGCAGAACTTCATCTCGCAGGGTGCCGTCGACACCAACCAGATGCTGGTCGAGTCGCAGCGCGCCGTCGTCGCCGCCGACCGCGCCGCGATCACCGCGGCGAAGGTCGGCCTGTCGTACACGCGCATCGTCGCGCCGACGTCGGGTCGCGCCGGCGCGATCAACGTCTTTGCCGGCAGCCTGGTCCAACCCACCGGCAATGCTCTCGTCACGATCACGCAGCTCGATCCGATCAGCGTCGCCTTCAGCCTGCCGCAGCGCAACCTCTCGGACGCGCTGGCGACGTTGCGCGGCGGCGGCGGCACCGTGACCGCGCTGCTGCCCGACAGCGACGGCGCGCTCAAGGGGAAGCTCCAGTTTGTCGACAACGTCGTCGACGCGGCTTCCGGGACGGTGCGCGCCAAGGCGGAATTCGCCAATCCGGGCGAGCGCCTCTGGCCCGGTGCCTTCGTCACGATCCGGCTCGCGGTGCAGACGCTGAAGGGCGCGAGCGTGATCCCGCAGGCGGCGATCATCCAGAGCCCGCGCGGCAGGATCGTCTACGTCGTCGACGCCGGCGCCAGGGTCGCGGCGCGCCCGGTCGAGGTCGTCTATGCGAGCGGCGAGGATGCCGCCGTCAGCGGCGTCAAGCCCGGCGAGCGGATCGTCCTGGAAGGGCGGCAGAACCTGCGCCCGGGATCGCCGGTGATCGAGCGTCCCGCCGGCGACCTCGGCCCGGCCAAGGGGCGCGCCGCTTCGCCGGCGTCCTCCGGCGTTCTGGCGGTTCCTGCGGGCGCATCCGGTGCCGTTGGCGTGCGCGCGACCGCAGCCTGAGCGCGTCGCGACGGACTGCGGCGATGAATCTGTCCGAGCTGTTCATCCGCCGGCCGGTGCTGACGGTGCTGCTCAACGCGGCCATCGTCGTCGCCGGCGCGATCGCGTTCAACAAGATCCCGGTCGCTGCCCTGCCGAGCTACAACACGCCGGTCATCAACGTCTTCGCGGCGCTGCCGGGAGCGAGCCCGGAATCGATGGCGACCTCGGTCGCGCTCCAGCTCGAGAAGCAGTTCCAGACGATCCCGGGGCTGGCGGTCATCAGCTCGACCAATACGCTCGGCGCGACCTCGGTGACGCTCGAATTCGACCAGGGCCGCGACATCGACGCCGCCGCGGTCGACGTGCAGGCGGCGCTGCTGCGGGCGCAGCGCCAGCTGCCGATCGAAATGACGGTGCCGCCGTCGTACCGCAAGGTCAATCCCGCCGACGCGCCGGTGCTGTTCCTGGCGATGACATCGCCTTCGCTCAGCCTCTCCGACCTCAACGACTTCGCCGAGCACCTGATCTCGCCGACGCTGTCGACGCTCGATGGCGTCGCCCAGGTCAACATCTACGGCCAGAAGCGCTTCGCCGTGCGCGTGCGCGTCCAGCCCGACGCGCTCGCGGCGCGCAACATCAGCCTCGACGAGCTGACCAAGGCGCTCTCCGCCGCCAACGCGAATACTCCGGTCGGCACGCTCGAGGGACCGGCTCAGACGCTGACGCTGCAGGCCAACCGGCAGCTCCGCAACGCGGCCGAGTTTGCCGAGCTGATCGTCAGCAACAAGGGCGGCAATACCGTACGGCTGAAGGAAGTCGCGACCGTCGAAGACAGCTACGAGACGGTGAAGACGGCGGCATCGTTCAACGGCGAGACGTCGATCTCGCTCGCGATCCTGCGCCAGCCCGACGCCAACACCGTCAAGGTCGTCGATTCCGTGCGCGCCAAGCTGGCGTCGTTCCAGTCGCAGCTGCCGGCGTCGGTGCGTCTGTCTGCGGTCAACGATCGCTCGGTCTCGATCCGCACCGCGCTGCACGACGTGACGCTGACGATGCTGGGAACGATCGGGCTCGTCGTCCTCGTCATCTTCCTGTTCCTGCGCCGGTTCGTCGCGACCGCGATCCCGACCCTGTCGCTGCCGGTCTCGCTGGTCGGCGCAGTCTCGCTGCTGTGGGCGTTCGGCTACACGATCGACAACATCTCGCTGCTCGGCCTGACGCTCGCCGTCGGCCTGGTCGTCGACGACGCGATCGTCATGCTCGAGAACATCATGCGCCACGTCGAGCGCGGCGAGCCGGCATTCCAGGCGGCGCTGCGCGGCTCGCGCGAGGTCGGCTTCACGATCATCTCGATTTCGAGCTCGCTGGTCGCGGTGTTCATCCCGATCTTCTTCATGCCCGGCGTGATCGGCCTGCTGTTCCACGAGTTCGCGGTGATCGTCTCGCTGGCGATCGTCGCCTCGGCGTTCGTTTCGCTGACGCTGGTGCCGATGCTCGCCAGCCGTTTCCTGAAGAGCGAGGCGCACGCCCAGCCGGCCGGCGTTGAACGAGGCGCGGGAGTGCTGCCTTCGTCGACCGCATCGGCGGGCGGGCATCCGAAGGCGCCGGCGGCGAACGCTGTCATCCGCGCCTTCGAGCGCGGCTTCAACACCGTGCTCGCCGCCTACACCCGTTCGCTCGACGTGGCGCTGCGCCATCGCGCGATCGTGCTCATCGTCGCGCTGCTCACGTTCGTCGCCACCGCGTGGCTGTTCGTGACGATCCCGAAGGGGTTCTTCCCCGAGGAGGACATCGGCCAGCTGCGGATCTCCACCGAGGCGGCCGAGGACACCTCGTTCGACAAGATGGTGCAGCTGCAGAACCGGATCGCCGACATCGTGCGCGCCGATCCGAACGTGCAGACGGTCAACTCCTTCAACGGCGGCTTCGGCTCGCAGAACAGCGGCCGGCTCTTCATCAACCTCAAGCCACGCGACCAGCGCCAGCCGATGAAGGCGGTCGTCGAGGGACTGCGCATGAAGCTGCGCGAAGTCCCCGGCATCGCTGCCTATATGCAGCCGATCCAGAACCTGCAGCTCGGCGGCCGGCCGAGCAAGGCGCAATACCAGTACATCCTGCAGAGCGTGCAGACGGGCGAGCTGAACGACTGGTCGCTGCGCTTGCAGGAGCTGATGCGCAACGACCCGCGTTTCCGTGACGTCACGAGCGACTCGCAGCTGAAGGGCCTGCAGGCGTCGCTGAAGATCGACCGCGACCGTGCCAACACCCTCGGTGTCTCGATCGACAGCATCCGCACCGAGCTCTACAGCGCGTTCGGCGAACGCCAGGTGTCGACGATCTACACCCCGGTCGACAGCTACCAGGTGATCATGGAGGTCGCTCCCGGTGCCAAGCAGGACGAGAGCGCGTTCAACAACATCTACGTCCGCTCGAACTCCGGCTCGCTGGTCCCCTTGTCGAGCTTCGCGACCGTCGAGCGCTCGGTCGGCCCGACCGCGATCAACCACGTCGGCCAGCTGCAGGCCGTCACCGTCTCGTTCAATCTGGCACCGGGCACGGCGCTCGGCGATGCGACGGCGAAGCTGGAGCAATACCGCGATCAGCTCCACATGCCGGCGTCGATCATCACCAGCTACGGTGGCGACGCCGCGGTGTTCAAGAGCTCGCAGGGCAGCCAGGCGATCCTGATCGTCTCGGCGCTGCTCGTCATCTACGTTCTGCTCGGCGTGCTCTACGAGAGCTACGTCCATCCGCTGACGATCCTCGCCGGGCTGCCGTCGGCTGCGGTCGGCGCGCTGCTGACGCTGCGCCTGTTCGGGCTCGACCTGACGCTGATCGCGACGATCGGCATCCTGCTCCTGATCGGCATCGTCAAGAAGAACGCGATCATGATGATCGACTTCGCGCTCGATGCGCAGCGCAACGACGGCATGGCGCCGGCGGCCGCGATCCGCGAGGCCTGCATCCTGCGCTTCCGGCCGATCATGATGACGACGCTCGCCGCGCTGATGGGCGCGGTGCCGATCGCGCTCGGCCTCGGCGCCGGCGCGGAGCTGCGCCAGCCGCTCGGCCTCGCGGTCGCGGGCGGGCTCGTCTTCTCGCAGGCGATCACGCTCTACATCACGCCAGTGATCTACCTGGCGCTCGATCGCTTCAGCGGCAAGGGTCCGGTGCAGACGCCGGAAGTCGCACCGGCCGGGACCACGAGCGCGTCGGCTGCGGAATAGCGGCGCCGCGGTCGACCGCGGTGGCGCGTCGTGCCGGCTTCAGTGCAGGTGCGGTCCGGGAACCGCCGCGGCGAGGACGCCGAGCCCGCTGTTGCCGACCGAGCCAACCTCGATCTCCGCTTCGCTCGCCTCGCGCACGTCGCGCACGACGAGCGACAGCCTGAGGGCGATGCCGGCGAGGGGATGGTTGCCGTCGAGGACGACGTGGTCCGGGTAGACCTCGGTGACGGTGTAGATCGCGTCCTTCGGCATGTCGGGCGTCGCCGCGCCCGGCGGCGGCCCTTCGAACTGCATGCCGGCGTCGACGACGCCTTCGGGAAAGATGTCGCGCGACTCGAAGAAGACGAGCCCGGCGTCGTACTCGCCGAAGGCGTGCTCGGGCTCGAGGTGCAGCGTCGTTTCGAAGCCGGGCTCGTGGCCGGCGAGCGCGTCCTCGACCTTCTCGAGCAGGTCGTCGCCGCCGAAGAAGAATTCGACCGGCTCGCGCAGCTCGTCGATCTCGACGCCTTGCGCATCGGCGAGCCGCCACGTCAGGCTGACGACGCAGGGAGCGACGATCTCCATCGATCGATCATCGCACAATGGGGTATGGATCCGGACCGGCCGCTGACCCTTCTCGGCGGCTTGTCGGCCGCTGCGTTCCTGCGCCGCCACTGGCAGAAGAAGCCGCTTCTCATCCGCAACGCCGCGCCGGGCGCGCTCGCACAGGTCGACCGCGCGCGGCTGTTCGAGCTGGCCGCGCAGGACGGCGTCGAATCGCGGCTGATCGCGCGAACCGGCAGGCGCTGGGCGTTGCAGCGCGGCCCGATCGCGAGTCGCTCGTTGCCGCGGGACGGCGCTCGCAACTGGACGCTTCTCGTCCAAGGCGTCGACCTCCACGACGACGCTGCGCACCGCTTGCTGCGGCGATTCCGCTTCCTTCCCGATGCCCGGCTCGATGACGTGATGTGCTCGTGGGCGGCCGACGGCGGCGGCGTCGGCCCGCATGTCGATTCGTACGACGTCTTCCTGCTGCAGACCGCCGGCCGCCGGCGATGGCGGATCGGGCCGACGCACGATGCGCGCTGGCGCAGCGACGTGCCGTTGAAGATGCTCGCCGGCTTTGCCGCGAGCGACCAATGGCTGCTCGAGCCCGGTGACATGCTCTACCTGCCGCCCGGCTGGGGGCATGACGGCGTCGCCGTCGGTGACTGCATCACGGCGTCGATCGGCTTTCGCGCTCCTGCCGCCGTCGCGCTCGCCGCCGACGTGCTCGAGCGCGTCGTCGACGCCGCGCGCGAGGAAGCGTCGGCGGCCGACGGTGCGGCCTCGCGCCGCTACGGCGACTCCGGAGCAACGGCTTGCCGGCATCCGGCCCGGATCCCGGTCGCGTTGCAGCGCTTCGCCGGCGAAGCGCTCGATCGCCTGCTCGCCGATGACCTCGCTCGTGAGCGTGCGATCGGC
Source organism: Caldimonas sp. (assembly GCA_036496385.1). GTDB lineage: Bacteria > Pseudomonadota > Gammaproteobacteria > Burkholderiales > Burkholderiaceae_C > Schlegelella_A. Next base: position 60,047 of record DASXLD010000127.1, read on the forward strand.
GAGGTCTTGAGCGAGCCGAAGCCGGGGACATGGTTCGACGCCGGCCCGGCACGCCACGGGGCTCGGGGCATCGCGCTCGATCGCCGCACGAGGATGCTCTACGACGATCGCTTCGTCTTCGTCAACGGCGAGGCCGTCCGCGCCTCGGGACCGGACGCGACGCTGCTGCGCCGGCTCGCCGACGAGCGTCGCCTGGACGCGAAAAGCGTCGCACAAGCGGGCGCCTCGGCGCGCGCATTGCTGGCAGAGTGGCTGCGCGCGGGCTGGTGCGTGCGGCCTGCGGCACGCTTCGACAGCGAGGAATCGACATGAGTGGCGACAACATCCTTCCGATCGCTTCGCGTTCCGAGTTCACCGGTGCGATCCGCGCCTCGTTCGCGCTCGCTGCGCAGGACGGCGCGAACGAGATCGTGATCGTCGATCCGAACTTTGCCGACTGGCCGCTCAACGACCGCGCCGTCGTCGACTCGCTCGTTGCCTGGGTCGATTCGCGCCGAAGCCTCACGGTGTTCGCCGACAGCTTCGAGGAGATCGCGCGTCGCCAGTCGAGGTTCGTCGAGTGGCGGCGCCAGTGGGCGCACGTCGTTCGCTGCCGCAGCGACCCGGAGCTCGAGACCGAGCAGGTGCCGACGATCCTGCTCGCGCCCGGCGTCACTTGCGTGCGGCTGCTGGATCGGGTGCGCTATCGCGGGACGGTGTCGAATCGAGCGGTCGACATGACCGAATGCCAAGAAACGATTGACGCGCTTTTGCAACGCTCGGCCGAGGCGTTCCCGGTCACGACCCTGGGCCTCTAGGGAAAGCCCTTAACGCCGCCTATAATCGCCGGCTAGGCATTGGAAATGCTCGCGCTTTCCTTTCCTGCGGACGATGGGGCTCTTCGACAAGAGGGTTCCCACAATGACCGGTGATTGTCGAACTTAATAATCGAGGAGAAACATGAAAACCGCACTGCTGATGGTGACCCTGGCCGCCGCCGTTTCCTTTGCTGCCTGCAGCAAGAAGGAAGAGACGACGACCACCACGACGACGCCTCCGCCGGCGATGACGGCCCCGGCAACGACGTCCGCGACCGACGCCGCCTCGTCGGCGATGAGCTCGGCGATGACCGCTGCCTCCGCGGCGATGGATTCCGCCGCGGCGGCGAACATGGCGGCTTCCGCGGCCATGAGCGCTGCCTCGAAGTAAGCAGCGGGTCGAGAGAGCCGAAAGAGCCGCCTCCGGGCGGCTCTTTTCATTGCCGCGCGGTCGCGTTCGCTCAGCCGACCTGCAACCAGTCGCAGCCGAGCAGCGGGTCGGCGATGACGACATCCTCCGGCCGGCTGCCCCAGCACGTTGCGAGGGCGCCGCGAACGATCTCGGGCCGGTTGTTTTCGCGACTGAGATGCGCTCCGACGAGACGGCGCAAGCGCGGCGCGATGCCGCTCGCGAGCAGCTCGACCGCGAGCGCATTGCTGAGATGGCCGTAGCGGCCCCCGATCCGCGCCTTCAGCGACGGCGGATAGCGCGAGCCGGCAAGCATCGCCTCGTCGTGGTTGCACTCGAGCAGCAGGGCGTCGGCGCCGCGGATGCCGTCGAGCATGTGCTCGGTGATCGAGCCGAGATCGGTGAGGACGCCCAGGCACGCATTGCCGTCGCTGCAGCGCAGCTGCAGCGGCTCGGCGGCGTCGTGGGCGACGGTGAAGGGGCGCAGCTCGAGATCACCGAGCGCGATCGTCTCGCCGTCGCGGACGAAGCCCAGGCGCACCGGCGCCGTCGCCTCGCCGATCGCACGCCAGGTGCCGCGACTCATCCAGACCGCGAGGCCGTAGCGCTCGGCGAACGCCAGCGCGCAGCCGATGTGGTCGCTGTGCTCGTGGGTGACGAAGACCGCGTCGAGATCGGTTGGCGCGAGCCCGGCGCGGCCGAGCCGCAGCTCGAGCTCGCGCAGCGAGAAGCCGGCGTCGATGAGCAGGCGGGTCGTCGTGATGCCGCCCGTCGCCTCGACGACGGTCGCGTTGCCGGTGCTGCCGCTGCCCAGGCTGCAGAAGCGGATCACGCCTGAATCGCCGCTGGCCGGATCGGCCCCGTCACTAGCGCAGGTCTTCGAGCAGGAGGTTGGCGATCCGCTTGCCGTTGTCGCTCGTCTCGGGCTTGCCCTGCGAGTCGAGGACGGCAACCGTCGTCGTGGTCCCCTCCGTGCTCACCTTGACGCGGTACTTGGCGAGGCCCGTGTCGTCGCCCTTCTTCTTGCCGAAGCTGAACATGCGGGAGAAGAAGTTCGGCTCCTCGCGGCCTGCGTACGCGGGATCGACGTAGCGAACGAAGTACAGCCCCTGGCCGCGGTCGCGGTCCTCGACGGTGAAGCCGCTGCGGTCGAGCGCGATGCCGACGCGACGCCAGGCGCGGTCGAAGCTGTCGTCGAGTTGCAGCGTCGGCGACGCCGCGCCGGCGACGAATCGGGCGCGCGCCGGGCCGCTGGCCGCGACCGATGCCGCGGCGACGGTCGCCTTTGCAACCTCTTCCTTCTCGCCCAGCTTGACCATCAGGCGCGACAGGAAGGTCGCCTCGAGCTGCGGATCGGCCGGGCGCGGCTGCCACACGGTCGCGTCCTTGCGCTCGCCGACGTAGACCTCGGCCATGCCACGGTGGGTGATGAAGATGTCGCTGCCTTTGGCGGTGCGCTCGATGCGGGTGGTGAACTTGTCGAGCTCGCCGGTCGAGTAGGCGGAGTCGATCAGCTTGCCGATCGTGTTGCGGATGGCGTCGTTCGGCAGCTTGGCGCGGTTCTCGGCCCAGTCGGTTTCCAGGACGCCGGCCTCGGCGCGATCCTGGATCAGGTTGAAGCCGTTGTCCTTCCAGAACGCGCGCACTTGCGGGTAGACCTGCTCGGGCGACAGCGACGTGCTGAGCCAGCGCTCGTTGCCGAGGCGCTCGACCTTGAACTCGCCGACCGACTGCGGTGCCACGACGGCAACGGCGGCGGGCGCGGGCGCCGTCGGTGCCTGCGCCTGGAAGGTCGACGCGCTGATGGCGCCGTTCGGCTGCTGGTAGCGCGACTCCTTGTTGAGTTGGGTCAGATCAGGCGGCACCTCGAGACCCGTCGTGCGTGTCGCCGACGAGGAGCGGTAGTCGACCTTATCTCCGGCCAGGAAGTTATCGACCGACGAGCACGCGGCGAGAACGGCCAGGCACGCCAAGGCGGTGAGGAGGCGCGGCGATTGGGGAAGGGTCACTGGGAAAGTCTCCATCGATGTCGCTGCGCGCGCGCCGTGGCGGCCGGCGGAGCAGTTCGTGTTCGTTCAGCTCGGCTGCGAGCGGCTCATTCGAGGCCTGCCTCGCGCATCGCCTCGGCGACCACGGCCTGCCCCGGTTCGCTGAGCGGGGTGATCGGCAGGCGCACGGCAGCGCCACAGCGACCGAGCCGCGAGAGCGCCCACTTGGTGGGCGCCGGGCTGGGCTCGACGAACAGCGCCTGATGCAGGCCAAGCAGCTGCAGCTGCAAGCGCGCAGCATCGCGTGCGTTGCCGGCGAGCGCCGCCGTGCAGAGCGTCTGGATCGCGCGCGGCGCGACGTTGGCGGTGACGCTGACGCTGCCGTGGCCGCCGAGCAGCATCAGCGCGACGGCGGAGTCGTCGTTGCCGGAATAGACCGCGAAGCCGGGCGGCGCCCGGCGCAGGATCATGCTGCCGCGAGCGATGTCGCCGGTCGCTTCCTTGATCCCGACGATGCCGGGAACCTGGGCCAGGCGCAGTGCCGTCTCGGCTTGCATGTCGGCCACCGTGCGCGACGGCACGTTGTAGACGACCATCGGCAGATCGACCGCCTCGGCGATGGCCTTGAAGTGGCGATAGATGCCTTCCTGCGACGGCTTGTTGTAGTAGGGCACGACGGAGAGCGTGCAGTCGGCGCCGACCTTGAGCGCGAAGCGCGAGAGCTCGATCGCTTCGGCCGTCGAATTGCCGCCCGCGCCCGCCATCACGGGAATGCGGCCGTGCGCGTGCTCGACCGCGACGCGAATGACCTCGCAGTGCTCCTCGACGCTGACGGTCGGCGATTCGCCCGTCGTGCCGACGACGGCGATGCACTGCGTGCCTTCGCTGACGTGCCAGTCGATCAGGCGCCGCAGCGCCTCGAAGTCGATGCGGCCGTCGTCGTGCATCGGCGTGACGAGCGCGACGATGCTGCCGGTGATGGTCTTCATTCGCAGGGTCCTGAATCCATCGATTCTAGCGGGCGTCGTCGCCTTCTCCCGCTGCCAGCGGGTGGCGCTCGGCAGAGTCGCTGGCGCGTGCACGCACGGCGGCCAGGCGCTGGACGAAGCGGTCCGGATCGCTCAGAAAGCCGTCCTCGTAGGCCACGATGCGCAGACCTGCGGCGGCGGTCAGAAGTTCACCATGGCCGAGCAGAAAGTCGGGGCGCTCCGGCCGGCCGACGGTCTCGTTGCCGGCCGCGAAGGTCTCGTAGAGGAGCACGCCGCCAGGAGCGAGCGCGGCGGTGAGCGCCGGCAGCAGCGGCCGCCAGAGATAGTTCGCGACGACGACGGCGTCGAACGTGCGGCCGGCGAATGGCCACGGCGCGCCTTCGATGTCTGCCGTGACCACCTCCGCGTGGCCGGCGAGGGCCGCCATCGCCTCGGCATCGCGGTCCACTGCGGTGACCCGATGTCCGCGTGCAGCGAGCCACCGCGCGTGCCGACCGGCGCCGGCGGCGACGTCGAGGACCGTGCCGCCCGCGGCGATGAGGTGCGCCCAGCGCACGATCCAGAGCGAAGGCGTGCTCACCGGTTGCCGCCACCGGCCGTGCGCAGCTTCGATCTCACCTCAAAAGCACGCCCAGAGCCGATTGGCGAGATCGACGGCGAGGTCGGGCCGCTGGTAGGCGGCGAACACCGCGGCGAGAGCGACGGCGGCGGCCGACCATGCAGCGATCCGAACCGGCTTCATGCCGCGGCCGGGCGCAGAATCGCCCGCTCGCGGATCGGCAGGTTGACGAGCGCCGCGAAGATGCCGAGCGCCACCGCGATCCACCAGACGACGTCGTAGCTGCCGGTCGCGTCGTAGAGCCGGCCGCCGAGCCAGACACCGAGGAAGCTGCCGACCTGGTGGCTGAGGAAGACGAAGCCGCCGAGCATCGACAGATAGCGGACACCGAAGATCTCGGCGACGATGCCGTTCGTCAGCGGCACCGTCGAAAGCCACAGGAAGCCGATCGTCGCGGCGAACAGGTAGACGCTCGACGGCGTCAGCGGCGCGACGACGAAGGCGACGATGGCGAGCGAGCGCAGCGTGTAGATCGTCGACAGCAGGTACTTCTTCGGCAAGCTGCCGCCGAGCACGCCCGCAAGGTAGGTGCCGAAGACGTTGAAGAGGCCGATCAGCGCCAGCGCGGTCGTCGCGACGTGCGGCTGCAGGCCGTGGTCCTTCAGGTAGCTCGGCATGTGGACGCCGATGAAGACGACCTGGAAGCCGCAGACGAAGTAGCCCGCGGTCAAGAGCTGGAAGCTGCGGTCGCCGAAAGCCTCGCGCGTTGCGGCGCCGATGCTTTGCTGCTGCGTCGTCGACGGCGCGCGCTTCGGCTCGCGCAGCCCGAACGCAAGCGGAACGATGACGAGCGCGAGCGCGGCGCAGACGAAGAGCGCGTTCTGCCAGCCGACGCTGCCGATCAGGCCGCCTTCGACCGGCACCATCAGGAACTGGCCGAATGATCCCGCCGCGGCAGTGATCCCCATCGCCCAGCTGCGCCGCTCGGGCGCGACGTTGCGGCCGATCACGCCGTAGACGATCGCGTAGGTCGTTCCGGCCTGGGCCATGCCGAGCATGACGCCGGCGCCGCCGAGGAACGCGACGCCGCTTGCCGCCAGGCCCATGACGACGAGGCCGCCGGCGTAGAGAACGCTGCCGACGACGAGGACGCGAAACGCGCCCCAGCGGTCGGCGAGCGCGCCCGCGAACGGGCCGACCAGGCCCCAGGCGAGGTTCTGGACCGCGAGCGCGAATGCGAAGGTCTCGCGGTTCCAGCCGCGCTCGGCGGTGATCGGCTGCAGCCAGAGGCCGAAGCCGTGCCGGATGCCCATCGACATGGTGACGATCACCGCACCGCAGACGAGCACCTGCGGCAACGACAGCGTCTTGCCCGGCGTGCTCACGCTGCGCTCGTGCGGCTGACCCGGTCGATCGTCGCAATCGACGGTGCATCGAGCTGCAGCCGCGCCGCAGCGACGAGCTCGGCGAGCTGCCTCTCGTTGCTCGCGCTCGCGATCGGCGCGGTGATGCTCGGCCGCGCGATCTGCCACGCCAGCGCGACTTGCGTCGGCGTCGCGCCGATCGTTCCGGCGACGGCGTCGAGCGCGCCGAGCACGGCGAGGCCGCGCTCGTTCAGGTACTTCACGACCCCGCTGCCGCGCACGCTCTTGCCGAGGTCGGCAGTGCTGCGGTATTTGCCGGTCAGAAATCCCATCGCCAGGGCGAAGAAGTTGATGACGCCGAGGCCGCGCTCGACGCACAGCGGCTCGAGCGCGTCCTCGTAGGCGGCGCGCTCGACCAGGTTGTAGAGCGGCTGCAGCGACTCGTAGCGCGGCAGGCCGAGGCGCTCGCTGGTATCGAGCGCGAGCGCCAGCCGATCGGCGCCGTAATTCGAGGCGCCGATCGCGCGCACCTTGCCTTCGCGAATCAGCTCGGCGTAGGTCGAGAGCGTCTCTTCGAGCGGCACCGAGGTGTCGTCGTCGTGCGACTGGTAGAGGTCGATGACGTCGGTCTGAAGCCGCCGCAGCGACGCCTCGACGGCGCGCCGGATGTAGGCCCGCGACAGGCCCTTGTCGTTGTCGGCCATGGGCTTGCCGACCTTGGTGGCGAGGACGATGCGGCTGCGCTTGCCGCTCGCCTTCAGCCACTTGCCGATGATCGATTCCGACTCGCCGCCGGCATGGCCCGGCACCCAGCGCGAATAGACGTCGGCGGTGTCGACGAAGTTCATGCCGGCGTCGACCCAGCCGTCGAGGAGGCGAAACGACGTCGGCTCGTCGACCGTCCAGCCGAACACGTTGCCGCCGAGGCAGATGCGAGAGACTTGGAGGCCGGAGCGGCCGAGAACGCGGGTGTCCATTGGGCGATTGTTGCAGGGGCCGCGGCCCGCCGCTCGACACCGTCTCGCTCGCGCAGGGCCGCGGCGGTGTCGCTGCCTAGAATCCTTCGCATGGCATCCAGGACCAGCACCAAGGCCGGCAGCTACGGCGAGGAGTCGATCCGCGTCCTCAAGGGACTCGAGCCGGTCAAGCAGCGGCCGGGGATGTACACCCGCACCGAAAGCCCGCTCCATGTCGTCCAGGAAGTGATCGACAACGCGGCCGACGAGGCGCTCGCCGGGGTGGCGACCGCGATCGATGTCACGCTGCACGCCGACGGCTCGGTCAGCGTCGACGATGACGGCCGCGGCATCCCGGTCGGCCTGCACCCGGAAGAGCGCGTCAGCGTGGTCGAGATCGTCTTCACGCGGCTGCACGCCGGCGGCAAGTTCGACAAGGGCGGCAACGCGGCGTACAGCTTCTCGGGCGGCCTGCACGGCGTCGGCGTCAGCGTCACCAATGCGCTCGCGAAGCGGCTCGAGGTCACGGTGTGGCGTGGCGGCCAGGTCGCGACGATCGCGTTCGCGGCCGGCGCCGTCGTCGAGGCGCTGGCAACCCGCAAGGCGACTGCGGGCGAGCGCAGGAGCGGGACCCGCGTCCGCGTCTGGCCCGACCCGCGCTACTTCGAGAGTGCGGAGCTGCCGCGCGCCGAGTTGACGCATCTGCTGCGCAGCAAGGCCGTGCTGCTGCCGGGCGTGAAGGTCTCGCTCGCGGTCGACAAGGGCGGCCGCGGCGAGGCCGAACGGAGCGAGTGGCTGTTCGCCGGCGGTCTCGCCGACTACCTGATGCAGACGATTGCGGCCGATCCGGTGATCCCGCTCTTCGAAGGCGCGCACCACGCCGACGGGCGCGAGAGCGAGGACGTCGCCGAAGGCGAGGGCGCCGCGTGGTGCGTCGCCTTCACCGAAGACGGCAACGCGGTGCGCGAGAGCTACGTCAACCTGATCCCGACGGTCGCCGGTGGCACCCATGAGTCCGGGTTGAAGGACGGCCTGTTCCAGGCCGTCAAAGGGTTCATCGACATGCACTCGCTGCTGCCCAAGGGCGTCAAGGTGATGCCCGAGGACGTCTTCTCGCGCGCCAGTTTCGTCCTCTCTGCGAAGGTGCTCGACCCGCAGTTCCAGGGCCAGATCAAGGAGCGCCTCAACAGCCGCGAGGCGCTGCGCCTGGTCTCGGGCTGCGTCCGGCCGGCGTTCGAGCTCTGGCTCGGCCAGCACGTCGAGCACGGCAGGAAGCTCGCCGAGCTCGTCATTCGCCAGGCGCAGACGCGCCAGCGTGCGAGCCTCAAGGTCGAGAAGCGCCGCGGCTCGGGAGTCGCGGTGCTGCCGGGCAAGCTCACCGACTGCGAGAGCCGCGACCTGGCGGCCAACGAGCTCTTCCTGGTCGAGGGCGACTCCGCCGGCGGCAGCGCCAAGATGGGACGCGACAAGGAGACGCAGGCGATCCTGCCGCTGCGCGGCAAGGTGCTCAACTCGTGGGAGGTCGAGCGCGACCGCCTGTTCGCCAACAACGAGATCCACGACATCGCGGTCGCGGTCGGAGTCGATCCGCACGGCGCCGACGACGAGCCCGACTTCTCGGGCCTGCGCTACGGCAAGGTCTGCATCCTCTCGGATGCCGACGTCGACGGCTCGCACATCCAGGTGCTGCTGCTGACGCTTTTCTTTCGCCACTTTCCGAAGCTGATCGAGCGCGGCCATGTCTTTGTCGCCAAGCCGCCGCTCTTTCGCGTCGACGCGCCGGCGCGCGGCAAGAAGCCGGCCGCGAAGATCTACGCGCTCGACGAGGACGAGCTGCGGGCGACGCTCGACCGGCTGAAGAAGGAAGGCGCGCGCGAGGGCAGCTGGAGCGTCAGCCGCTTCAAGGGTCTCGGCGAGATGAACGCCGAGCAGCTCTGGGACACGACGCTCAACCCGGAGACCCGAAGGCTGCTGCCGATCGGCTTCGCCAGCGCCGGGTTCGCGGCGACCGCGGCCTCGCTCACCAAGCTCATGGGCAAGGGCGAGGCACAGGCGCGCCGCGAGCTGATGGAGCTGCGCGCCGACGCCGTCGAGGTCGACGTGTGAGCACCGCTGCGCGCGCTGCGGTTCCGCTGCGCTTGCGGCCGACGATGCTCTCCGACCTCGAGTTCGTCGCCTCGGTCGAGAACGACGCGGCGAACCGGCCGTACATCACTCCTTGGGAGCGCGTCCAGCACGAGGGCGCGGTGCGCTTCCCCGACTTCCGCCATTTCATCGTCGAGGCCGGGGTGGACTATCCGTCGGCCGGGTTCGTCATCCTGCAGGGCTGCCGCAATCCGAACGCGTCGGTCGAGCTGAAGCGGATCGTCCTCCAGCCGAAGGGCCAGGGCTACGGCCGCGTCTGCGTCCGCCTCCTCGCGCAGATGGCGTTCCGCGACCTCGGCGCGCATCGCTTCTGGCTCGATGTCCGCAGCGCCAACGCGCGCGCGCTCGCGCTCTACCGCAGCGAAGGATTCGTCGAGGAAGGGCGGCTGCGCGAGAGCGTCCGCAACGGCGCCGGCTTCGACTCGCTCGTCGTGCTGTCGATGCTGAAGGACGAATACGAAGCGCTCGCCGAAGCGCGCGAGAGCCGCAGCACCGACCCGGCGCGAACCCCGGCAAGCGGATGAAAGGAGATTCGCCATGCGCTCGACGATGATGGACGTGCCGCTCTCGCTCAATCACCTGCTCGATCGCGCCGGTGCGCTCTTTGCCGGCAGCGAGATCGTCTCGCGCATGCCCGACAAGTCGCTGCGCAAGCACACCTACGGCGAGTACCACCGGCGAACGAGGAAGCTCGCGGCGGCGCTGCAGGCACTCGGCCTGAAGAAGGGCGAGCGCGTCGCGACGTTGTGCTGGAACCACCACGCCCATCTCGAGTGCTACTTCGGCATCCCGGCGGCGGGCGGGGTGATGCACACCTTGAACCTGCGCCTCGCGCCGGACGAGATCGGCTGGATCGCGCACGACGCCGACGACCGCTTCCTCGTCGTCGACGACATCCTGCTGCCGCTTTACCGCCAGTTCGCCGACAAGCATGCGTTCGAGAAGGTGATCGTCTTTCCGTTCTCGGGCGCCGCCGTCGACCCCACCGAGAGCTGGCTCGACTACGAGGCGCTCCTTGCCGATGCCGACGGCGAAGGCTTCGCCTATGTCGAGCACGACGAGAACGATCCGATCGCGATGTGCTACACGTCGGGGACGACCGGTCGGCCGAAGGGCGTCGCCTACTCGCACCGCTCGACCGTCCTGCACACGCTGGTCGGCTGCCTCAGCGATCTCTGGGGCCTGCGCGCGACCGACGCGGTGCTGCCGGTGACGCCGATGTTCCATGCCAACAGCTGGGGCGTGCCCTACGCGGCGGTGATGCTCGGCATTCGCCTCGTCTTCCCCGGGCCGCACCTGCATCCCGACGATCTGCTCGACCTGATGCAGGTCGAGCCGCCGACGCTCGCGCTCGGCGTGCCGACGATCTGGATGGGGCTGATCCAGGCCTACGACCGCTCGCTCGTCGAGCAGCCCGGGCGCTGGAAGCTGCCGAGCGGGATGCGCTCGCTGGTCGGCGGCGCGGCGGTGCCGGAAGCGCTGATCCGCGCCTTCGCCAAGCACGACATCTGGATCGTCCAGGGCTGGGGAATGACCGAGACGTCGCCGCTCGCGACGACGTCGTATCTGCGCCGCGAGTTCGCGGCGTTCGGCCAGGACGAGCGCTTCCGGCGCGCCGCGATGGCCGGCGTCGCGGTGCCGCTCGTCGACCTGCGCATCCGCGGCGACGACGGCAAGGACGCGCCGTGGGACGGCAAGTCGATGGGCGAGATCCAGGTGAGGGGCCCGTTCATCACCGGCTCGTACCACGAGGTTCCGGTCAGCGACGACAAGTTCACCGGCGACGGCTGGCTGCGCACCGGCGACGTTGCTGCGGTCGACGAGCTCGCCTTCGTTCGCATCACCGACCGAACCAAGGACCTCATCAAGTCGGGCGGCGAATGGATCTCGTCGGTCGATCTCGAGAATTCGCTGATGGCGCATCCGGCGATCGCCGAGGCGGCAGTGATCGCGATCCCCGACGAGAAGTGGAGCGAGCGGCCGTTGGCGTGCATCGTCTGGAAGCACGGCGCGGCGATCGCCGCGGCGAATGTCGCCGGCGAGCTCGGCCGTCACCTGCTCGGGCACGGCTTCGCCAAGTGGCAGCTCCCCGACCGCTATGAAGTGATCGACGGCGTGCCGCGCACGTCGACCGGCAAGTTCTGGAAGCTGAAGCTGCGCGAACGCTTCCCCCGCTGACATCGATCATGCGACGGCGCACGATCGCCGGCCGTCGCGCCTCCCTGGACCGGCATGGACACACTCGATCTCTTCACCCGCGAGCCCGACGGCGATGCCGTCGCGCTCGCCGAGTACGCCGAACGCGCGTACCTCGAATACGCGCTCTCGGTCGTCAAGGGGCGCGCGCTGCCCGACGTCGCCGATGGCCAGAAGCCGGTCCAGCGCCGGATCCTCTATGCGATGGCGCGGATGGGGCTCGTCTTCGCCGGCGGCGGCGGCCCGAAGGCGGTCAAGAGCGCGCGCGTCGTCGGCGACGTGCTCGGGCGCTTCCATCCGCACAGCGACCAGGCCGCGTACGACGCCCTGGTGCGGATGGCGCAGGACTTTTCGTTGCGCTATCCGTTGATCGACGGCCAGGGCAACTTCGGTTCGCGCGACGGCGACGGCGCCGCCGCGATGCGCTACACGGAAGCCCGCCTGGCACCGATCGCGCGCCTGCTGCTCGACGAGATCGACGAGGGCACGGTCGACTTCGTGCCGAACTACGACGGCTCGACCGAGGAGCCGCGCCTGCTGCCGGCGCGCCTGCCGTTCGTGCTGCTGAACGGCGCGAGCGGCATCGCCGTCGGCCTCGCGACCGAGATCCCGAGCCACAACCTGCGCGAGGTCGCCGCCGCGGCGATCGCGCTGCTGAAGAACGACCGGCTCGACGACGACGAGCTCGCCCGGCTGCTGCCCGGCCCCGACTACCCCGGTGGCGGCCAGATCATCAGCGCGCCCGAAGACATTCGCGCCGCCTACGCAACCGGTCGCGGCTCGCTGAAAGTTCGGGCGCGCTGGACGATCGAGGACCTCGCCCGTGGCCAGTGGCAGCTCGTCGTCACCGAGCTGCCGCCGGGAACCAGCGCCCAGAAGGTGCTCGAGGAGATCGAGGAGCTGACCAATCCGAAGCTGCGCGCCGGCAAGAAGACGCTGGCCGCCGAGCAGCTGCAATTGAAGGCGAGCCTGCTCGCCGTGCTCGATGCGGTGCGCGACGAGTCGAGCAAGGAGGCCGCGGTGCGCATCGTCTTCGAGCCGAAGTCGCGCACCGTGGCGCAGGCTGACCTCGTCACCGCTCTGCTCGCCCACACCAGCCTCGAGAGCTCGGCACCGATCAACCTGACGATGGTCGGCGCCGACGGCAGGCCGACCCAGAAGAGCCTCGCCCTGTTGCTGCGCGAGTGGAACCGCTTCCGCACCGCGACCGTCGAGCGGCGCTCGCGGCACCGCCTCGGCAAGGTCGCCGACCGCGTCCACATCCTCGAGGGCCGCCAGCTCGTCCTGCTCGAGATCGACGCCGTGATCGCGATCATCCGCGCCGCCGACGAGCCGAAGGCGGCGTTGATCGAGCGGTTCGGGCTGAGCGAGCGGCAGGCCGACGACATCCTCGACATTCGCCTGCGCCAGCTGGCCCGCCTCGAGGCGATCCGGATCGAGCAGGAGCTGAAGGAGCTGCGGGCCGAGTCGGCCAGGCTGGGCGAGATCCTCGCCAGCCCGGCCGCCCTCAAGCGCACCGTCATCCGCGAGATCGAGGCCGACGCCAAGGCTCATGGCGACGAGCGGCGCACGTTGATCGAAGCGCAGAAGCGTGCCGTCGCCGAGGTGCGCGTCGTCGACGAGGCGGTCACCGTCGTTGTCAGTCTGAAAGGCTGGGTGCGGGCGCTCAAGGGCCACGAGGTCGATCCGGCCCAGCTCGCGTTCAAGGCCGGCGACGCGCTCTACGGCACGTTCGCGTGCCGCAGCACGGCAACGCTGCTCGTCTTCGGCAGCGACGGCCGCGTCTATTCGGCCGCGGTCGCAAACCTGCCGAGCGGCCGCGGCGACGGCGCCCCGGTGACGTCGCTGATCGAGCTCGAGACGGGAACGCAGCCGGCGCACTACTTCGCCGGCGCCGGCCCGGAGGTGCTGCTGCTCGCCAATACCGGCGGCTTCGGCTTGCTCGCCCGCGCGGCCGATCTCGTCTCGCGGCAGCGCGGCGGCAAGGCCTTCGTCGTCCTCGAAGGCGACGAGAAGCCGTTGCCGCCGGCGATCGTCGGCGCTGTCGAGGGAGCGCGCGTCGCCTGCCTGACGCTCACGGGCCGCCTCCTCGTCTTCGGCGTCGATCAGCTGAAGCTGCAGGGCAACGGCGGCCGCGGCCTGACGCTGATCGATCTCGATGCCAAGGACGCGCTCGTCAGCGTCGCGGTGTTCGCTGCTGTTCTGCGGGTCGAGGGCAGCGGCCGCGGCGGCAAGGCACGCGAGGAAGTCCTGCGCGGCGCGGCGCTCGAAGACTACGCCGGTCGCCGCGCGCGCAAGGGCCGTCGCCAGCACGCGATCCCGACTGCGACGCGCCTCGTCGCCGCCGACGGGCAGTGATCACGGGCGGCGCCGTGTGCGCCGCTCGTCAGGCGCTCAGGCGCACGATGCGCAGCAGGGCGACGGCGCAGACGGCGAATGCCGCCGCCGACCAGTACGCATAGGGAACTCCGAGCAGCGAGACCGCCGCGTCGGCGCAGCTCGCCCGCGCCTCGAATACGCTCGGCAGCATCTGGTCGAGCTGAGTCGCGCCGACGATCCGCTCGGCGAGCGTGAGGTTGCACGATGCCGATTTCGCGGCGACGAGCTGTTGCCAGAACGCGGCGGCGATGCCGCCAGCGGCGAGCAGGAGCGCGAGGCCGGCGGCGACGCGGCTGCCGACGACGCGGCGCCAGACGAGCCCGAGCAGGGCGCAGACACCGATCGCGAGGAAGAGGAGGCGCTGCAGGATGCACCACGGGCACGGCTCCATCGCGAATGCATGCTGCGAAACGAGCGCCGCGGCGACCGCGCAGAACGCCGCGACGGCGACGAGCGCGAACAGCGGCGCCGCCCGCGCGCCGCCGCGACCGCGCGACATCATTCGGCGACCTGGGCGATCAGCTCGATCTCGACGCAGGCGCCCAACGGCAACTGGGCGACGCCGTAAGCGCTGCGTGCGTGCGCGCCCTTGTCGGCGAAGACTTCGCCGAACAGCTCCGAACAGCCGTTGGTCACGAGGTGGTGCTCGACGAAATCCGGCGCGCTGTTGACCAGGCTCGTGATGCGCACGATCCGCTCGACCCTGTCGAGGTCGCCGACCGCGGCGTGGAGCGTGCCGAGCAGGTCGATCGCGACTGCCCGCGCCGCCTTCTTGCCGGTCGACGTCGTCATGTCGCGGCCGAGCTGGCCGACCCAGACCTTGCCATCCCTCTTGGCGATATGGCCGGAAAGGAAGACGAGGTTGCCGCTGCGGACGAACGGGACATACGCTCCCGCGGGAATGGCCAGCGCCGGCAGCGAGATGTCGAGGTCGGTGAGACGGTCGTAGATCGAGGACATGGCTTTTGGGGGGCGAAGAAGGCAAATCCTACACTCCCGCGATGGTGGCACCTGGCATCGGCCGCGGGCGTCTGCTGGCGCTGCCACTGGCCTGGCTTGCCGGCGTCGCGCTGCAGTTGCAGGAACGCACGCTGCTGCCGGTCGATGGTTACGCCGCGATTGCGGCGTTCGCGCTCCTCGCGATCGTGCTGGCGTTGCTGCTGCGGCGTACGTTCCTGGTCACCACCGCCGTCGCCGCCGCGCTCGCGGCGGGATTCGCGGTCTCGGGCTGGCAAGCGTCGCTGCGGCTCGCCGACACCTTGCCGAGCTCGCTAGAGGGCAAGGATCTCCTCGTCACCGGCGTCGTCGCGAGTCTGCCCCAGCAGGGGCCGAGCGGCCTGCGCTTTCGCTTCGTCGTCGACGATGGCGGTGCTCCTGCCGGCGTTCCGCGCGTGCTCGCGCTCGGCTGGTACGCGGGCTGGCACGAGGACGCCGCCGTCGTGCAGCCGCGCCAGGACTTGCGTGCCGGCCAGCGCTGGCGACTCACGGTCCGCCTGCGGCGCCCGCACGGCAATCTCAATCCGCATGGCTTCGACTACGAGCTCGCGCTGCTCGAGCAAGGTGTGCGCGCGACCGGCTATGTTCGCGACGCGCCGGCGACGCTGCTCGACGGCAGTGCCGGGTTTCCGGTCGAGCGGATCCGCCAACGCGTCCGCGACGCGATCTATGCGCGGGTCGACGATCGCCGTGCCGCCGGCGTGCTGGCCGCGCTCGCCGTCGGCGACCAGGGCGCGATCGAACGCGATGACTGGGACGTGTTTCGCAACACCGGCGTCGCCCACCTGATGTCGATCAGCGGTCTGCACGTGACGATGTTCGCCTGGCTCGCGGGGCTTCTCGTCGCTGCAGCGTGGCGACGCAGCTCGCGCGCGGTGCATCTGATGCCGGCGGCGAGCGCGGCGCGCTGGGGCGGCTTCGCGGCGGCGACGGCGTATGCGGTCTTCGCCGGCTGGGGCGTTCCGGCGCAGCGCACGGTGTGGATGCTCGCGACGGTGACGGTCGCGCAGTCGCTCGGCCTGCGCTGGCCATGGTCGTTCGTCCTCCTGACGGCAGCCTCCGTCGTCACCCTGCTCGACCCGTGGGCGCTGATGCAGGCGGGCTTCTGGCTGTCGTTCATGGCGGTCGCGCTGTTGATGTCGTCGTCGCCGGCGACGGAGCGTCGTGGCGACGACGCGCCGGCCGTGGCGGGCTGGCGCGGATGGCCGGGGCGCCTCGCGGCGGCGACGCGTTCGGGATTGCGGACCCAGCTCATCGCAACGCTCGGCCTGACGCCGCTCACGCTGGTGATCTTCCAGCAGGTCTCGCTGGTCGGCGTCTTGGCCAACCTGGTCGCGATTCCGCTCGTCACGCTCGTCATCACGCCGCTCGCGCTCGCCGGCATCGCGCTGGCCCCGCTCTGGACGGTCAGCGCCTGGCTGGTGCAGCTGCAGAGCGCGCTGCTCGGCTGGCTGGCAGCGGTACCGGGCGCGGTCTGGGTGGTCGCGGTCGCGCCGCCATGGGCGCAAGTCGCCGGCTTGCTCGCCGCGCTGCTGGTCGTCCTGCCGCTGCCGTGGCGAGCGCGCCTCCTCGCCATCCCGCTCGCGCTCGCGCTGCTCGTGCCGCCGACCGCGCGACCGGTGCCCGGCAGCTTCGACCTCGTCGCTGCCGATATCGGACAGGGCACCGCGGTGCTGGTGCGAACGCGCGGCCACGCGATGCTGTTCGACAGCGGCCCGGTGTATTCGCGCGAGAGCGACGCCGGCCAGCGCGTTCTTTTGCCGCTCTTGCGTGCGCGCGGCGAGCACCGGCTCGACCTGCTGATGCTGAGCCACCGTGACAGCGACCACGTCGGCGGCGCCCGCTCGTTGCTCGCCGCGCTCGAGATCGATGCCGTGTCGAGCTCGCTCGAGGACGGTCATCCGCTGCTTGCCGGCGTGCGCGGCGTGCAGCGCTGCGTCGCCGGCCAGCGCTGGCAGTGGGACGGCGTCGACTTCGCCGTCCTTCATCCGGCGCCGGCGGACTACGACCGCGGCGCGCGGCCGAACGCGATGTCGTGCGTGCTGCGCGTCTCGGGCGGCGGTCGCAGCGTGCTGCTCACCGGCGACATCGAGCGCGAGCAGGAATCGGCGCTCGTCGTCCAGGGTGCGCCGCTGGCGAGCGACGTCCTCGTCGTGCCGCATCACGGCAGCAAGACGTCGTCGAGTGCGGCCTTCCTCGACGCCGTGCGGCCGCGCATCGCCGTCTTCCAGGCCGGCTATCGCAACCGATTCGGCCACCCGGCGGCCGAAGTCCTCGCGCGCTACCGCGAGCGCGGCATCGAGGTCGTCGCGAGCCCGGCGTGCGGTGCCTGGCAGTGGCGCGCCGGGGGACCGGAAGACGGCAGTTGCGAACGCGAGACGGCGCGGCGCTACTGGCACCACCGGCTCGACGGCGAGTCTCGATGAGGCAGCGCCGACAGTCGATGGCGCGGACTTTGCTACCCTCGCTGGCGGAGGCAGCATGAAGCCCGGCTTCGACGAGATGCAGGATGGCGGCGGCGCGGTGCGCGAGCACTACGGCGGCTACGACCGTTGGTTGAAGGAGCAGCCGCCGCAGGTCATGCGGACGCGGCGCGACGAGGCCGAGGTGATCTTTCGTCGCGTCGGCATCACGTTCGCGGTCTACGGCGCCAAGGACGACGGCGGCGGCAACGGCGGCACCGAGCGGCTGATTCCGTTCGACCTCATCCCGCGCGTCATTCCTGCGCACGAGTGGCGCGAGATGGAGCGCGGCCTGCGCCAGCGCGTCACGGCGCTGAACCGCTTTCTCCACGACGTCTATCACGGCCAGGAGATCCTGAAGGCGGGCGTCGTCCCGGCCGACCAGGTGCTCGGCAACGCGCAATACCGTGCCGAGATGCGGGGCGTCGAGGTCGCGGGCAGCGTCTATTCGCACCTCGCCGGCATCGACATCGTCCGCGCCGCCAATGCCGACGGCAGCGGCAGCTACTACGTCCTCGAGGACAACCTGCGGGTGCCGAGCGGCGTCTCGTACATGCTCGAGAACCGCAAGATGATGATGCGGCTGTTTCCAGAGCTGTTCAACCGCCACCGCGTCGCCCCGGTCGCGCACTATCCCGACCTGCTGCTCGAGACCCTGCGCTCGGTCGCGCCGGCGGCGGTCAACGATCCGACCGTCGTCGTGCTGACGCCCGGGATGTACAACAGCGCGTATTTCGAGCACGCGTTCCTCGCCCAGCAGATGGGGATCGAGCTCGTCGAGGGGCAGGACCTCTACGTCCGCGACAACTTCGTCTACATGCGGACCACCCAGGGCCCGAAGCGCGTCGACGTCATCTACCGTCGCGTCGACGACGACTTCCTCGACCCGCTGGCGTTTCGCGCCGACTCGACGCTCGGCTGCGCCGGTCTCCTCTCGGCCTACCGCGCCGGCAACGTGACGCTGTCGAACGCGATCGGCACCGGCGTCGCCGACGACAAGTCGATCTATCCGTTCGTGCCGAAGATGATCGAGTTCTACCTCGGCGAGCGGCCGATCCTGCAGAACGTCCCGACCTACGTCTGTCGCAACGACGCCGACCTTGGCTACGTCCTCGACCATCTCGGCGAGCTCGTCGTCAAGGAGGTCCACGGTGCCGGGGGCTACGGCATGCTCGTCGGCCCGGCGTCGACGACCGCGGAGATCGAGGCGTTCCGCGGCGCGCTCAAGGCCGACCCGAAACGCTACATCGCCCAGCCGACGCTGGCGCTCTCGACCTGCCCCACCTTCGTCGACAGCGGTATCGCGCCGCGCCACATCGACCTGCGCCCGTTCGTGCTGTCGGGCAAGACCGTGCAGATGGTGCCGGGCGGGCTGACGCGCGTCGCGCTCAAGGAAGGCTCGCTCGTCGTCAACTCCTCGCAGGGCGGCGGCACCAAGGACACCTGGATCCTCGAGGCGTGAAATGCTGTCGCGAACCGCTGATCACCTGTTCTGGATGGCGCGCTACATGGAGCGGGCCGAGAACACCGCGCGCATGCTCGACGTCAACTACCAGATGTCGCTGCTGCCGCAGTCGGAGGCGGCGGCCGAGCGCGGCTGGCGCGGCCTGCTCAGCATCAACGAGATCAGCGGCGACTTCGCCAGGCGCAACCGCGAAGTGACGCCGCGGTCCGTCATCGACTACATGGTCAACGAGGCGGCCAACGGCTCGTCGATCCGCAGCTGCCTGATGGCGGCGCGCGAGAACGCGCGCGCCGTGCGCGGCACGCTGACGACCGAGGTCTGGGAGACGCAGAACCAGACCTGGCTCGAGTTCCAGCGCATGATCGCCGACGACGCCTTTCAGAACAGCCCGGGCGAGGCGTTCGAGTGGGTCAAGTTCCGCTCGCACCTGTCGCGCGGCGTGACGGTCGGCACGATGCTGCAGGACGAGGCGTTCCACTTCCTTCGCATCGGCAGCTTCCTCGAGCGCGCCGACAACACGGCGCGCCTGCTCGACGTCAAGTTCCATTCGGTCGAGCACGACCGGTTCGGCAACGGGCCGGGGGCGATCGGCGCGCGCATGCGCCAAGGCCTGGCCGCGACGCCGGCCCAGGACCAAAGCCAGAGCCAGAGTCAGAGCCAGAGCCAGGGCGGCGACGGCTTGCAAAGCCAGACGCAGAGCCAGGAAAGCGGCGGCAAGGACGTCGAATTCGACTTCTATCACTGGTCTGCGGTGCTGCGCTCGGTGTCCGGCTTCGAGGTCTACCGCAAGGTCTACCGCAACGTCATCCGTCCCGAGCGTGTCGCCGAGCTCTTGATCCTCCGCCCCGACATGCCGCGTTCGCTGGCGGCCTGCATGCACGAGGTGGTATCGAACCTGAAGCACGTCGCCAACGAGCAGTCGAAAGACACGCTGCGCCTCGCCGGCCGGCTCGACGCCGACCTGCAATACGGCCGCATCGACGAGATCCTCGCCACCGGCCTGCACGCGTACCTGACGCAGTTCCTCGAACGCGTCAACGCGCTCGGCGCCGGCATCAGCCGCGACTTCCTGGTGCCGGTGGCGCCCTGAGCGTCGCGCAAGCCGACGATCCCCGATGTCGATCCACGTCGCCCTCCACCACGTCACGCACTACCGCTACGACCGGGCCGTGCACCTCGGGCCGCAGGTCGTTCGCCTGCGGCCGGCACCGCATTCGCGCACCCGCATCCTCGCCTACTCGATGAAGGTCGAGCCGGCGAAGCATTTCATCAACTGGCAGCAGGATCCGCAGGCCAACTATCTGGCGCGGCTCGTCTTCCCCGACCCGACGACCTTCTTTCGGGTCGAGGTCGACCTCGTCGCCGAGATGGCGGTCTTCAACCCGTTCGACTTCTTTCTCGAGCCGAGCGCCGAGAAGTTTCCGTTCAAGTACGAGCCCGAGCTGCTCGTCGAGCTCGCCCCGTACCTGCGCAAGATCCCGGCGACGCCGCTCTTTGCCGAATACCTCGCGCGCGTCGACCGGGCCGAGCGACCGACGAGCACGTTCCTGTTCGATCTCAACCGCGGCATGCAGCAAGACATCGCCTACCTGATCCGCATGGAGCACGGCGTGCAGACGCCCGAGCTGACGCTGCAGAACGCGAGCGGCTCGTGTCGCGACAGTGCGTGGTTGCTGGTGCAGCTGCTGCGCCACCTCGGCCTGGCGGCGCGGTTTGCGTCGGGCTACCTGATCCAGCT
>DASXLD010000128.1:0-3728 GCA_036496385.1 Caldimonas sp.
GGAAGGCCTCCGGCGCCGTGATGACATCGTTGCGCACGCGCTCGAGCGCTGGCTGCGGCAACTGATTGAGGACCACGGCGATCGCATCCTCCCCGTGACGCTGTCGATTGCCGAAGAATGGGGACGGCTGACCGTCCCTGACCCGCTTCCGGTGATCGACGGACTGCTCGCCGCCACAGCGAAGGTGCACGACCTCACGTTTGCGACGCGTAACATCAAGGACGTTGCGCGCACAGGTATCTCGCTGTTCGACCCCTTCACGGGTTGACACGGCTCACTTCGCTGAGAGCTGCGCGATGAAGTGCTGCATGAAGGCGTCGCGCTTCGGCTCGAGGCACACCGTCACCGGATGCCCGGCGGCGCGATCGACGCGCGTGTAGCCGTCGCCGTCGACGCGGATCGGCATCGCCTCGCAGCGGTTGAAGAACCGGCCCGGCTCCTGCGCTTCGGCGAGCGCGAGCTGGTCGTGCAGCGTCATCCGGCTCGACGGACGGTCGGTCCACAGCCGCAGCAGCGTCTCGAGCGTGGTCGTCAGCGGCGTCGCCGCCTTGCGCAGCGTCTCGCGCTCGCTGTCCTCGAGGCGGATGTAGCTCGTCGCGTCGAGCGGCACGATCGTCACCGGCCACGCCGCCGCGTAGACCGCCTGCGCCTCGGGAATTGCCAGCTTGACGTTCCACTCGGCCACGGCCGCCGCGCTGAACGCGTTGGCGCCAATCGATCCGCCCATCAACACGACGCGCTTGACGAGCGGCACGACGTCGGGGTGCAGGCGCACGAGATCGCCGACGTTGTGCAGCGGCCCGACCGCCACCAGCGTGATCGCCTGCGGATGCCGGCGGATGAGATCGGCGAGCAACTCGACCGCCGGCGTCGCGACGGGCACGTAGTCGCGAAAGTCTTCGGCCCAGGCGAACTGGTAGTCGATGCGATCCGCCGGAATCGCGGGCGTGCGGCGGCCGACCGCGACCGGCACGTCGGTACGGCCGAGCCGCGCGAGCAGCTTGCAGGCCAGGCGCGCCCGCGCCGCCGTATCGCCGTCGCTGATCGTCACCCCGACGAGCTCGAGGGACGGGCTCTTCAGCAGGTAGCCGAGCGCCCACGCATCGTCGATGTCGGTGCCGATGTCAGTGTCGAGCACGACCGGCGTGCGGGCCGGCTGCGCGGCGGCGGGCAGAACGACCGCGACTGTCAATATCAACAGGGCGAGCAGAAAAGAAGCGCGGCTCATGCGCCGCCCAGTCTAGCGGAGGTCTGTACAGACTCTCACGAGGCGCGCTGACGAGACCGGCTGCGCGAACGAGCGGCAGCGAGCGAGTCAGCGGAGCGGAGCGAGCGGCGACGCGGCGAGCGAGCGACGCTGCAGGGGAGTCCGAGGGGCACAGCCCCTCGGATAAGGCTAGGATCGGGGTATGCGCACCCGCGTCCGCTTCGCCGTGTTCATCCTGCTCGCTCTGTCGTGGGCGAGATTCGCCGCCGCGCAGGCGCAGCCGCCCGGACGCGAGACGTCCGCCGCCTCGGTCGCGGCGTACACGCTCACGCAGCAGATGCCGGTCGATCCCGAGGCGGTCGCCGGCGCGCTGCCCAACGGGCTGCGCTATTACGTCAGGCCCAACCCCAAGCCGGCCCACCGCGCCGAGCTGCGGCTGGTGGTCAAGGCCGGGTCAGTGCTCGAAGACGACGACCAGCGCGGGCTGGCGCACTTCGTCGAGCACATGGAATTCGAGGGGACGACGCACTTTCCCGGGAATGCGATCAACGACTTCCTCGGCGATCTCGGCCTGAGCATCGGCGCCGACGCGAACGCGGCGACGAGCTACGACGACACGCAATACACGCTGCGCGTGCCGACCGATTCGCCCGGCGCGCTCGATCGCGCGCTGCTCATCCTCGAGGATTGGACGCACGCCGCGACCTTCGATCAGAGCGCGATCGATCGGCAGCGCGGCATCGTTTTGTCGGAATGGCGCATGCATGCATCTCGGCGCCGGCGAGCGGACGGGCGACAAGATCCGCCGCGTCCAGCTCGAGGGGACGCGCTACGCGGATCGGCCGCCGATCGGCGATCCGGCGGTGATCGAGAAGGCCACGCGCGAGGCGCTGGTGCGCTACTACCACGACTGGTACCGGCCCGACCTGATGGCGGTCATGGTCGTCGGCGACGTGGACCGCGACGCGACCGTGAAGATGATCCGCGATCACTTCTCGGCGCTGACCGCGCCGTCGCCGGAACGGAAGCGGCCGACCTACGACGTGACCGATCGGGCCGGCACCCGCTACGCGTTCGTCACCGACAAGGAAACCACGTCGACCGTCGTGCAGCTCTCCGACCTGCGGCCGGCGCGCAATCAGGGATCGGTCGGCGGCTACCGCGACATCATGCTCGACCAGCTCTTCGCGGCGATGCTGGGCTCACGGCTCGACGAGCTCGGCCAGACGGCGGATCCGCCGTTCCTGCGCGCCGCCGCGGATCGCTCGCTCTTTCCGACCATCCGCACGCGCGACGAAGCGCTGCTGCAGGCGCTCGTCGCCAACGGCGGCGTCGCCAGGGGACTCGAAGCGCTCGTCGCCGAAGTGCAGCGCGTCGCCAGCTTTGGTTTTACCGCCAGCGAGCTGGAGCGCGCCAAGCAGGCGATGATGCTCGGCTACGACCGCGTCGTCACGGAGAGCCCGGACCGCGAATCGGCGAGCCGCGCCGACGAGTACACGCGCAACTTCCTCGAGGACGAGGCGCTGCCGACCATCTGGCAGGAGCTCGCCTTCCACCGGCGCTTCGTGCCGGCGATCACGCTCGCCGAGATGAACGCCCTCACCAACGACTGGTTCCCCGAACGCAACCGGCTGGTGGTCGTGTCGGCGCCCGACGCGGCCGGCGTGCCGCTGCCGACCGAGGCGCAGCTGCAGGCGGCCGTCGCGGCCGCGACGACCAAGAAACTGGAGGCGTACATCGACACGGCGGCCGGACAGACGCTGATGGAGGCGCCGCCCAAGGCCGGATCGATCGTCAAGACGGTCGAGCGCGGCAACGCCGGCGTGACCGAGTGGACGCTCTCGAACGGCGCCACCGTCGTCTTGAAGCCGACCCGGCTGAAAGAGGACCAGATCCTGTTTCGCGCCTTCGCGCCCGGCGGCACGTCGCTGGCGAGCGATGCCGACTTTCCGTCGGCGCGCGCCGCCGACACCGTGATTACCGCCGGCGGGGCCGGCCAGCTCAACGCCGTCACGCTCGACAAGCTGCTGAACGGCAAAGCGGTCGTCGTGCAGCCGTTCATCGACGAGATCGATCAGGGGATGGGCGGCGGCAGCACGCCACAGGACCTCGAGGCGCTCTTCCAGCTACTCTACCTGCGCTTCACGCAGCCGCGCGCCGATCCGGCGGCATTCGCGGGCATGGCTGCCCAAGCGCGCACGCTGCTTGCCAATCAGCAGGCGAGCCCCGACGTCGTCTTCGAGCAGACGGTGGACGCGGCGCTCAGCGGCAATCACCCGCGCCGCCAGCCCGAGACGCCGGCCAGCGTCGATCGCTGGAGCCTCGACAAGGCGCTGGCGTTCTACAAGGCGCGCTTCGCCGACGCCGGCAACTTCACGTTCGTGTTCGTCGGCAGCTTCACCGTCGAGTCGATCAAGCCGCTGGTCGAAACCTACATCGCCAGCCTGCCGGCGACGCACGCGCACGAGACGTGGAAGGATCTCGGCATCACGCCGCCGGCCGCCGTCGTCGAGAAGACGAT
>DASXLD010000129.1:0-28114 GCA_036496385.1 Caldimonas sp.
AAGGGTATGGCTGTTCGCCATTTAAAGAGGTACGTGAGCTGGGTTTAAAACGTCGTGAGACAGTTTGGTCCCTATCTTCCGTGGGCGCTGCAAGATTGAGAGAGCCTGCTCCTAGTACGAGAGGACCGGAGTGGACGCACCCCTGGTGTATCGGTTGTCACGCCAGTGGCATCGCCGAGTAGCTATGTGCGGAAGAGATAACCGCTGAAAGCATCTAAGCGGGAAACTCGTCTCAAGATGAGTCTTGCCGGGGCCTTGAGCCCCCTGAAGAGTCGTCCTAGACCAGGACGTTGATAGGCTGGGTGTGGAAGCCGGGTAACCGGTTGAGCTAACCAGTACTAATTGCTCGTGCGGCTTGACCCTATAACTTTGACGACGCGATGTCGTCAGGGCGAGTCGAGCGCGTTTGGACCGTTCTTCGAACGAAGGGCGCGATCGAGAATCTGATTTGCCGCGTTTGCGGCCGACTCTGCGAATTGGCCCAGCTGCCGGAGTGCAGCGGGCGACGGTTATGCTTGACGACCATAGCGAGGTGGTCCCACTCCTTCCCATCCCGAACAGGACAGTGAAACGCCTCTGCGCCGATGATATTGCGGGTTCCCGTGTGAAAGTAGGACATCGTCAGGCTACTATTTCTTGAAAGGCCTCCGTCCCGTGACGGAGGCCTTTTTTCTTGCTCGCGCCCAACATGCTCGCGCGCATCCAGCAACTGATCGTGCTCACTCTGGTGTGCAGCGCGATCGCCGCATTCGCGATGGCAGCGCGCGCCGATCGTGCGTGGCTCGGCTTTGCTTTCGTCGTCTTCGTGGTGGGCGCCTACGGGGGCGTACTGGCATCCGAGTTTTGGCTGCTCCGCCGCTCGTACGCTCCTGACGATCCCGAGCGCCCGCGGGCCGGCCAGCTGCTGCGGGCGTGGGCGGTCGAGGTGCTCGTCGCGCCACGTGTCTTCCTCTGGCGACAGCCGTTTCGCAGCGCCAGCGAGCCTGATCATCTGCCCTCGAATGCGCGCGGCCGGATCGGCGTCGTCCTCGTCCACGGCTTCTTCTGCAATCGTGGTCTCTGGAACCCTTGGCTGCGACGGATGCGCGCGTTCGGGATCCCGTTCTCGGCCGTCACTCTCGAGCCCGTCTTCGGCTCGATCGACGACTACTGCCGCGCGATCGGGACGGCCATGGCCGCCCTGGAGCACGCAACTGAGCAAGCCCCGATCATCGTCGCCCACAGCATGGGCGGCCTCGCAGTGCGCGCCTGGCTCGACGCGAACGCCGATGCCCGGGTGCACCGTCTGGTGACGATTGCCACACCGCATGGTGGCACTCGCCTCGCAATGCGAGGCCGCGGCCGCAACGTCGCCCAGATGCGGCACGGCAGCGCCTGGCTGGGCGAGCTCGGACGACGCGATGCGACGACTTCGCGCACGCAGGTCGTGTGCTTCTGGAGTCACTGCGACAACATCGTCTTTCCGACCCGCGGCGCGACGCTGCCGGGTGCGGACAACCGCCACCTCGAAGGGACGCCGCACGTCGCGATGGTGTACCACCCAGCCGTGATCGACGACGTGCTGCGCGCGGCCGGCGCAATCGCCGCGCCTGAGCCGCGCTAGCGGATGTCAACACCCGTCAGCAGATCGAGCGCGGCTCCGCCCGAGAGATTGAGGAACTCGGCGATCTCGGCAACGTCATCCGGTACCGCTGGATTGTCCCAGCCCTGCGCGACGTGACGCGCGAGGCGCGAGGCAAGCGCGACCGTGCGCACGCCGGGGCTGCCGGCAGACGCATCCCGACCCTTGTCGGCGAGGAGCACCGGCAGTCGCCACGCGACGGCGAGCGCCATCTGCAGTTCACCGAGCTCGACGTTCAGGATGCTCTTCTGGGCCACGTTCGACCGCAACGCCGGATCGGCGTCCTGCAGCTCGCGCACCCGCAGCGCAAGGACCGGAGCGTGGCACCACAGCAGCAGCTCCGCGAACTCGTGCAGCAGCGCCGCAGCGTGGATCGACGCTGCGTGGGGATCGGCGCGATGGATCGCGAACGCCAGCGCGAAGCGCGCGCCGCGATGCGCACGCTGGAGCACGCGCTGCACGCCGGCGAGCGCGGCTGGCGACCATGCGAGGCGGTCCTCGATCGCCTCCGGCGCGGCGAAGGCGCGGAAGAACGGCGGGATGCCCATCATCACCAGTGCCGAGATCACAGTCTCGGGACCGGTGACGACCGTGCGGCCGCGGCGCTCGCCGACATGAACGAGGACTTTCAACGTCATCAGCGGGTCGCCGCCGATCATCTCGCCGATGCTGTTCGCGTCGGTGAGGTCCTCGTTGGCGCGTAGCGCCTCGAGGGCGTCGATCGTCTCGCGCAGCACCGGAATCTCCGCGCGGCGAAAGTGGCTCGTCCACGCCGCGAGATCCCGGAGCGGCCGGACCAACCCCTCGGAATTCGGCGTCGAGCTCGTCATCGCACCTCCGGACGCGCTGCTCCTGTTGCGATATCGGCAGCCACGCGCCGCGGTTGAGCGCGCAGGGCGGCCGCGCGGCGCGATCTCACAGCGCCAGCACCCTGCCTTCGTCGGCCGAGACGCGGCCGTCGAGGAGAGCGACGTAGGTGCGCGCGATGGCGTCACGGCCCTCGCCCGCGACGACGCGCAGCCACGGTCGCTCCGCATCGCCGACGCGCGCGACGAATGCCGCCCACGCCGACGCGAGTCGCTCCTGCAGGCCGACTGCGCCCCACTCGGCGACGCGCTTCTTGATCTGGGCCGGCGCGAAGAAGAAGACGGGACGCGGCCCGGGCAGGCCCTTGCCGCCGCCGAGTGCCTCCCAGTGCGTGCCGCCCACCGAGCAGCTGTAGGCGAGCGCCTCGCCCCAGCGTTCGTGAATCGCCGCGCGCAGCGCGGCGTCGCCGCTCATGTCGACGTAGACGGCGCGCGCCGCCGTCGGCAGGATCGAGAGCTCGTCGTAGCGGACCACCCGGTCGTAGCAGCCGAGTCCTCGCGTGAACGCGACATTCGCTGGCGACGTCAACCCAACGCTCGCAGGCGTGCCCGGCGAGCCGCGCCGACCTTCGAGACAGAAGCCAAGGCCGTAGGCAGTCTTGCTCGACGCGCTCGAAACGAGCACCGTGTCGGCGCCGAAGAATGCGTTGTCGGCGAGGAAGTCGTCGATCAGGAACGAGGTGATGAAGAGCGGCCGCAGCAGCGCAATCAGGGCCTCGTGCTCGACCCGGTACGCCGGGTCTCTGCTGCAGCGCAGGTAGCGGTTGTAGACCTCGGGCAGATCCTTGCGGTGCGCCGCGCCGTCGACGAAGCCTTCGCTGATGACGCGCACCGGCTCGACATCCACCTGGTCGGCCATCGGCCAGTAGCCGTAGAAGCGCTCGCCGACATCGACACCGTCGACCAGCGATTCGCTCACGGTCGCGAAGCCCCAGACCGGGATGCAGCCGGTACCCGGATCGCCGGTCGGAAAGAAGTTCCAGTACTGCATCGCCTCGCCGAACGCGCCATAAGTGACGTTGTTCGACGTCAGCGCGAACGGGCCGATGCGCAGCCGCGCGCGACCGCGCGCGAGCGGCTGCGCCGCCGCGTCGCGCCACGCCGTGCGCCGCAGGTCGCTGCGGCCGACGGTGAACATCGTCGTCATCGGGTCGCGGTCGTCATAGGATGATCGCATCTTGCTCCCGAATCCCGCGCAACCTCCATGCTGACATTCCCCGGCGGCCTGCAGTTGCCTTCGCTCGGCCTCGGCACTTGGCGGATGGGCGAGTCGGCGGCGCACCGGAAGCGCGAAATCGGCGCGGTCCGCGCGGCTCTCGACATCGGCTGGCGCGTCATCGACACCGCCGAGATGTACGGCGACGGCGGCGCCGAGGAGATCGTCGGCGAGGCCATCGCAGGCGCGTTGCGCGCCGGCGCCGTCGAGCGCGAGCAACTGTTCGTCATCAGCAAGGTCTACCCGCACAACGCAAGCGCGGGTGCCACGGTCGGCGCCTGCGAGCGCAGCCTGTCGCGCCTGCAGCTCGATCATCTCGACGGCTACCTGCTGCACTGGCGCGGCGAGGTGCCGCTCGTCGAGACGGTCGAAGCCTTCGAGGGCCTGCGCGTCCGCGGCCGGATCCGCCACTGGGGCGTCAGCAACTTCGACGTCGCCGACATGGAGGCGCTGGTGCGCGTGCCGGGCGGCGATCGGTGCGCGACCAACCAGGTCTACTACTCGTTGAGCGCCCGCGGCGCCGCCTTCGCGCTCGTGCCTTGGCTGCAGGGCCGGGACATCGCGACGATGGCGTATTCGCCGATCGACCAGGGCGCGCTGGTACGCAGCGCGGCGCTTGCTGCGGTCGCGAAGCGGCGCGGCGTCACCGCGGCGCAGCTGGCGCTCGCCTGGCTGATCACGCAACCCGGCGTCATGGCGATTCCGAAGGCGGCGAACGAGGCGCATCTGCGCGAGAACTTCGCCGCCAGTGCAATCATCCTCGACGCCGACGAGAAGACGGCCCTCGACCGCGCGTTCCCGCCGCCGAGGCGGAAGACGCCGCTCTCGATGATCTGAACGCGCAGCCGCGCCACCGCTCGCAGCGCCCGGGCTGCGGACCGGGGGCAACGGAGAAGACGCGCTACTGGAACGCGACCTCGGCGAAGCTGCGCAGCTTCCGGCTGTGCAACTGGTCCACTCCGGCCCGGCGCAGGAGCTCGATCGCGCGTACGCCGATCCGCAGGTGCTGGTCGACGCGCTCGCGGTAGAAGTGGTTCGCCATCCCCGGCAGCTTGATCTCGCCGTGGAGCGGCTTGTCGCTGACGCACAGCAGCGTGCCGTAGGGAACGCGAAAGCGAAAGCCGTTGGCGGCGATCGTCGCGCTCTCCATGTCGAGCGCGATCGCGCGGCTCTGGCTGAAGCGTCGCTCGGGCGTGCTGAGCGCGTTGCGCGACGGCAGCAGCTCCCAGTTGCGGTTGTCGGTGCTGGCGACGGTGCCGGTGCGCATGATCCGCTTCAGCTCGTAGCCCTTCAGCTGCGTCACCTCGGCCACCGCCTCCTCGAGCGCGACCTGGACCTCGGCGAGCGCCGGGATCGGCACCCAGAGCGGCAGGTCCTCGTCGAGGACGTGGTCCTCGCGCACATAGCCGTGGGCGAGGACGTAGTCGCCGAGCTGCTGCGTGTTGCGCAGGCCCGCGCAGTGCCCCAGCATCACCCACGCGTGCGGGCGCAGCACGGCGATGTGGTCGGTGATCGTCTTCGCGTTGGCCGGGCCGACGCCGATGTTGACCATGGTGATGCCGCTGCCGTCGGCGCGAACGAGGTGATAGGCGGGCATCTGCGGCAACCGCGGCGGTGCGGCGCCGAGCTCATCACCGGGCCGCGGCGGCTGGCCGCTCCTGCGCTCGATCACGTTGCCCGGCTCGACGAAGGCATCGTAGGCTCCGCTGGCCGCCGCGCCGGCCATCGCCTCATGCCCGAGGCGGACGAACTCGTCGATATAGAACTGGTAGTTGGTGAAGAGGACGAAATTCTGGAAGTGCTCGGGGTCGGTGCCCGTGTAGTGACGCAGCCGATGCAGCGAGTAGTCGACGCGCGGCGCGGTGAAGAGGGCCAGCGGCCGCGCCTCGCCGGCGCGAGGGACATACGTGCCATTGGCGATGCCGTCGTCCATCGCGCCGAGATCGGGGAGGTCGAACACGTCGCGCAGCAGCAGCCGCTGCCCGGCGCTCAGGCTGCCCTCGATGTGGTCGTGCTCGGCGAACGAGAAGTGGACCGGGATCGGCTGCACGCTGGTGCCGACCTCGAGCGAGACGCCGTGGTTCTGCAGCAGGAGCCGGAACTGCTCGAGGTAGTAGCTCACGAACAGGTCGGGTCGCGTCAGCGTCGTCTCGTAGGTGCCGGGGCCGGCGACGAAGCCGTAGCTGAGCCGCGAATCGGCGCGCGCGACGGTGTCGGTGTGGATGCGCACGAACGGATAGCACGCGCGCACGTGCCCCGCCGCTGCCCCGCCGCTGACGTACGTCTGCAGCGAGCCGCGCAAGTGGTTGACGCTGGCGTCGTAGATCTGGCGGACGCGGGCGAGCGCGGCCGCGGCATCGTCGAACAGCGCCGGCGCGACGAACGGGGGCACGAGGCTCACGGGGCGTCGACCCTCGCGTAGGTGACGATCTCCGGCGGCGCCGCAAACATCGTCTGCCCGGCGGCGATCGCCCGCGCGACGTGCGGCGTGCGCATGTGCGCATCGACGTCGGCGACTGCCTGCCACTGCTCGACGGTGCGGAACATGTGCGGCAGGTCGGGGCGCTGGAAGAGCTCGTAGGCGAGGCAGCCCGGCTCGCGCCGCGACTCGGCGGCGAGGCCGGCGAGCAGCGTCCGCGCCGCCTGCGCCTGCTCGGGCTGGACGGCGATCGAAGCCATGACGTGGACCATGGGAGTCTGCTCCGGTTCGTGCGTGCAAAATCGCCCGCACCGCCGAATGATGCCGCACCCGCATGACGCAGCGCACCGCCTCGAGAAACACAATCCGCGGAGGTCTCGTCGCGTGACGATCCAGGGCCGACAACGCCGGGCCGCCGCGTGAAGGTCCTCGTCCTCGGCGCTGGAGTCGTCGGCGTGACGATCGCTTACGAGCTCGCCGGCGCCGGGCACGAGGTCGTCGTCGTCGATCGCCGGGACGGTCCTGGCCTGGAGACGAGCTTTGCCAACGCCGGCGAGGTCTCGCCGGGCTATTCGGCTCCCTGGGCCGGTCCGGGCGTGCCCTTGAAGGCGATCAAATGGCTGGCGATGCACCACCGGCCGCTGGTCATCCGCCACCTCGATCCGGTGATGGTCCGCTGGTGCCTGGCGATGCTGTGCAACTGCACCGCGGCACGCTATGCGATCAACAAGGCGCGGATGGTGCGGCTCGCCGAGTACAGCCGCGACTGCCTGCGGGCCCTGCGCGCGGCCACCGGAATCGCCTACGACGAGCGCATGCAGGGGACGCTGCAACTCTTTCGCACCCAGAAGCAGTTCGATGGCAGCGCCGGCGACATTGCCGTCCTGCGCCGTAGCGGAGTCGTCTTCGAGCTCCTCGACGGCAACGGCTGCATCCGCCACGAGCCTGCGCTCGCGCGGGTGCGCGAGAAGTTCGTCGGCGGCCTCCTGTTGCCCGGCGACGAGACCGGCGACTGCTACAAGTTCACGACCCGGCTGGCCGCACTCGCCGCCGAGCGCGGCGTCGACTTCCGTTTCGCGACACCGGTCCGCGCGATCGCGCGGGCCGGCGAGCGCATCGCCGGGGTCGCGACCGCGACCGAGACCTTGTCTGCCGATGCCTACGTCGTCGCCCTCGGCAGCCACTCGCCGCTCCTGCTTTCTCCGATCGGCATCCGCATCCCGGTCTATCCGGTCAAGGGGTACTCGATCACGGTGCCGATCCGCGACCGCGACGGCGCTCCCGAATCGACCGTGATGGACGAGACGCACAAAGTCGCAGTCACTCGCCTCGGAGATCGCATCCGCGTCGGCGGCACTGCCGAGCTTGCCGGCTACACCTTGCGCCTGCACGCTGCGCGCAAGGACACGCTCGCGCACGTCCTCGACGACCTGTTCCCGGCCGGTGGTGACCTCGCAGGCGCCGAATTCTGGTGCGGCCTCAGGCCGATGACTCCCGACGGCACGCCGATCGTCGGCCCGACTCCGATCGCGAACCTGTTCCTCGCCACCGGCCACGGCACGCTCGGCTGGACGATGGCGGCCGGCACCGCGCGCGTCATCGCCGACGTCGTCTCGGGTCGCGCCGCCGGGATCGACCTCGACGGTCTGACGATCACGCGCTATCCCGGCGCGATCCGGCCGGCGTGAGCAGGACCGCCTTGGCCCCGCTGCGGATCGTTTCTCCGCTCGCCGGCAGCATCGTCGTGCTGGCGGTGAACAACGGCGGCCGCGTTGCCGCGGGCGAGCTGGTCGCGGTCGTCGAGTCGATGAAGATGGAGCACGAAGTGCGTGCTGCCGGCGACGGTGTCGTCGAGTCGGTGCGCTGCAGCGTCGGCGACGTCGTCGCGGCAGGGGACGAGATCGCGACGCTGCGCCTGCAGGCGGGGCCGGCGCCGGCGACGGCGAAGTTGAGCGGCGCCGCGCCCAGCGAGACGATTCGTGCGGACCTGGTCGAGCTTCGCTCGCGCGAGGCCTTGCTGCAGGACGAGAGCCGTCCCGACGCCATCGCCCGGCGACACGCGCTCGGCATGCGAACGGCGCGCGCGAACATCGCCGATCTCTGCGACCCGGGCAGCTTCGTCGAATACGGCGGCCTCGCGTTCGCCGCCCAGCGGCGCCGGCGCGAGCTGGACGATTTGCTGCGCAACACGCCGGCCGACGGCATGGTCACCGGCATCGGCACCGTCAACGGAGCCATCTTCGGTGCCGAGCACGCGCGCACCGTCGTGATGGCGTACGACGCGACCGTGCTCGCCGGCACGCAGGGTATGCGCAACCACCAGAAGACCGATCGCCTGCTCGCCATCGCGCGCAAGAACCGGCTGCCGGTGGTGCTGTTCGCCGAAGGCGGCGGCGGGCGGCCCGGCGACGTCGACGTGCCGATCGTTGCCGGCCTCCATGTCACGACCTTCGCCAGCTTCGCGCGCTTGAGCGGCCGCGTGCCGCTGATCGGCATCGTTGCCGGCCGCTGCTTCGCCGGCAACGCCGCCTTGCTCGGCTGCTGCGACGTCGTCATCGCGACGCGCGCAAGCTCGATCGGCATGGGCGGCCCGGCGATGGTCGAAGGCGGCGGCCTCGGCGTGTTTCGCCCCGAGGAGATCGGCCCGAGCGACGTCCAGTCGCGCGCTGGCGTGATCGACGTCGTCGTCGACGACGAGGCCGAAGGCGTCGCCGTCGCGCGCCGCTATCTCGCGTTCTTCCAGGGGCGCACCGATGCGACCGCGGACACCGATGCGGACGCGCTTCGCGAGCTGCTGCCGGAAAACCGGTTGCGCTCGTACGACATCCGCGCGGTGATCAGCGCGCTCTTCGATCCCGCCTCCACGCTCGAGCTGCGCGCCGGCTTTGGCCTCGGCATCGTCACGGTGCTCGCGCGCATCGGCGGCCGGCCGGTCGGCGTGATCGCCAATAACCCGATCCATCTCGGCGGCGCGATCGACGCCGACGCGGCCGACAAGGCGGCGCGCTTCCTGCAGCTGTGCGACGCCCACGGGCTGCCGATCGTCTCGCTGATCGATACCCCCGGGTTCATGGTCGGCCCCGAGATCGAGACCCGAGGCCAGGTGCGTCACGTCAGCCGGATGTTCGTCGTCGGCGCGCAGCTGCGCGTTCCGGTCGCTGCGATCGTCTTGCGCAAGGCCTACGGCCTCGGCGCGATGGCGATGGCAGCGGGCGGCATGCACGCGCCGATGGCGACCGTCGCCTGGCCGAGCGGCGAGTTCGGCGCGATGGGGCTCGAGGGCGCGGTCGAGCTCGGCTACCGCAAGGAGCTCGCCGCGGTGCCCGAGGGGACCGAGCGAGACGCAGTGCGCGCGCGCCTCGTCGCCGAGCAATACGAGAAGGGCAAGGCGATCCAGATGGCGGCGACGCTCGAGATCGACGCCGTCATCGACCCCGCCGAGAGCCGGCGCTGGCTGGTGGCGACGCTCGACGCGGCCAAGGTGCCCGAGCCGGGCAACGGCCGCTTCATCGATCCGTGGTGAGGTCGTCCGGCCAGTGGCGCGCCTGCAGCGCCGGATGCGCGGCTTCATAGCCGAGTGCGATGTCGTCGTCGCCGTCGTCGAGCTCCGGCGCGGGGGAGCGAACACCGGTCAGGAACCACCGCTTCACGTCCTCGACCCACTGCGCATCGTTTGTCATCGTGCTTTGCTCCACCCCGCGATCACTCTGCCGCGTTTCCGCGCCGCCGCCATCGGCGACGGCATCGACTTCCGGTAGGAAGCCGCCTACCGCGACACGGAAAGAGCATCGCGGAGTTTCATGACGCGGTGATGGCAGCGGGCCGGTCGGCGTCGTCCGACAACAGGGCGATCTTGTCGCCCACGCGACTGAGCGCAACCAGCGGTCACAACGGCCATTCGTGATGTGGGAACCTTCGACGGACCGCCGCTCTCCACCGTTCGAGAGCGTGTTCAAGGAGTTCCATGATGACGACCGAAGCCACCCCTCTTTCCTCGCGCGCGTTGTCGCGCTGCATCGCTGCGGTTGGCGCAGCGGCCATGTTCTCGGCGCTGACGCTGACCGCGTGCAGTCCGCGCGACCAGCCGCAGGCCGCCGGTGCGGCGACGGCGCAGACCGCGCCCACGACGACCGCGCCGGCGGACGCTGCGCGCCCCGGAACGCCGGTGCCGACCGCTGCGCTGGCGCCGGCTGCTGCGGTTGCGCCGCCGCCGCTCGTGGCTGCGGTGCCGGCCGCACCAGCGCAACCGAGCGGCTATGCTGCGGCTCCGATGCCAGTGCCCGCGGCCAACGTCGATGACCGTTACCCATCCCCGCCCGCTGCGCGCGACACGCGAGTCGCGCAGCAGCAGGCGACACCAGTCGGCAGGCTGGGGTCGATCGAAAGCATTGAGCCGATCCAGGAGCGGCCGAAGGGCACCGGCGCAGGAGCCGTCATCGGCGGCGTCGCGGGTGCGGTCATCGGCAACCAGTTCGGCAGCGGGCTCGGGCGCGCCGCGATGACGGGGCTCGGTGCGGCCGGCGGTGCGGTCGCCGGCAACAACGTCGAGCGCAACATTCACAAGACCGTGGTCGGCTATCGCATCCACGTCCGCCTCGACGACGGCCACACCCGCGTCTTCGAGCGCAGCCAGATCGGCAACCTGCACGTCGGCGACCGCATCCGCGTCGACGGCAGCAGCTTGCATCGCGTCTGACGCCTGCCAGTGTCGACGACATCGCCCGGTCGCATCCGTGTCGGCGTCGGCGGCTGGGTCTACGAGCCCTGGCGCGACGATTTCTATCCGCCGGGGCTCGCTCATGCTCAGGAGCTCGCGTACCTGAGTGCGCGCGTCACGGCGATCGAGATCAACGCGACCTTCTATCGCAACCAGAGTGCCGCGAGCTTCGCCAGGTGGCGCGACGCGACGCCAGACGACTTCGTCTTCTCGGTCAAGGCAACGCGCTACGCGACCAACCGTCGCGTCCTCGCCGAGGCCGGCGAAGCCATCGAGCGCTTCTTCGCTAGCGGGCCCGCCGAGCTCGGACCGAAGCTCGGCCCGATCGTCTGGCAGCTCGCGCCGACCAAGACGTTCGACGCCGCCGACGTCGAGGGTTTCCTGCGGCTCTTGCCCGACCGGCTCGGGGCGCTTCGGCTCCGCCACGCGATCGAGGTCCGCCATCCGAGCTTTCGCTCGGCGGAGTACGTCGAGCTGACACGGCGTCACGGCGTCGAGACGGTCTTCGCCGACACCGACGACTATCCGTCGTTTGCCGACTCGAGCGCTGACTTCGTCTATGCGCGGCTGATGCGCTGCGAAGCGTCGTGCGCGACGGGATATCCACCGCCGGCGATCGCCGCCTGGACCGAGCGGGCGCGAACCTGGAGCGCGGGCGCCGAGCCCGATGGCGTCGCCCGGGTCACGCCGCCGCTGGCCGCGAGCGCGCCGCGCGACGTCTTCCTGTTCTTCATCAGTGGCGCCAAGGAACGCGCGCCAGCCGCGGCGGTCGCGCTCCGTGCGCAGATCGAAGGATCGTCGCTGCCACGCTGACGCGTCGGTGGACGCCGGCCGCAATCGACTCGAAAGCGAAAAGAGGCCCTGCCCGCGTCGCCGCGGGGCAAGGCCCTCTTTCGGATCCTCCTCCGCTAGGCGCCGCGATTGCGGCCGAAGAGGAAGGTGGCGACGGCGAGGATGATGAAGACGATGAACAGGATCTTGGCGATGCCGGCAGCGCCGGCAGCGATGCCGCCGAAACCGAACAGCGCCGCGATCAACGCGATCACGAAGAACACAACGGCATAGTGAAGCATGTCTGGACTCCTGGTTGGCGCCGCGGCGCGGCCTTGGGATGACGAGCGCCATCTTCGGCGAGCGTCGTCGCCGGGCCGATAGGCTGAGCTGCTGACCTCGTGTCGGGGGCGCGAGCCAGGCCGTGTCGGAACGATCCGACGCCCCCCGACCTCGCGTGTCAAACTAGTCGATCGCAGCTTTCGTCCCTGCCGATGTCCTCCGCGCCCGCTGCCGCCTCCGCCTTCCGCGCGCCCGCTGCCGCTGCCGACCGGCCGCCGCGACCGGCGGCGACGATCGTCGTTCTCCGCCAGGGACAGAAGGGCGTCGAAGTGCTGCTGTCGCGACGCGCCGAGCGCGGCGATCACAACAGTGGCGCCTGGGTGTTTCCTGGCGGCATCGTCGAGCCCGGCGCTGCACTGGCTCACAGCGCCTGCGACGGCCTCACGGACGATCAGGCGAGCCGCCGGCTCGGCCTCGCGAGCGGCGGCCTCGACTACTGGGTTGCGGCGATCCGCGAGTGCTTCGAGGAATCGGGCCTGCTGTTCGCCCGCGGCGATGGCGATGCGCTGGTCGATCTCGACGGCAGCGACGCCGCACGGCTGTCGCCGTGGCGGCTGGCTCTGCACCGCTGCGAGCGCAGCATCTTCGACTTCTGCGGCGCCGAGCGCCTGCGTCTCGCCGTCGATCGGCTCGTCTACCTCAGCCATTGGCTGACGCCGCTCGGCCGGCCGAAGCGCTTCGACACGCGCTTCTTCATGGCCGTCGCGCCGCCGGCGCAGACCGCGGCGCACGACGGCACCGAGCTCGTCGAACAGCTCTGGATCTCGCCGCAGGATGCGCTCGCCCGCAGCGCGTCGCTGCGCCTGCTGACGCCGACGCAGAAGACGCTCGAGACGGTTGGCCGCTTCGCGACCGTCGCCGAGGCGATGGCGTGGGCGATGGCGCCGCGCCAGGTCGCACTCGTCATGCCGCGCGTCGGCAACGGGCGCGAGGGGATCCGCCCGGTGATGCCCGACGAGCCCGCGTGGGCCGAACTCGGTCGCATCGATCCGGCGGGGCACGGCGCAGAGTCGTACGACATCGTCCCTGACCGTCCGGTCCGTCTGTCCGAGCGCGTCATCCGCGTCAGTGCCGACAACGGCAGCGTCATGACCGGCCCGGGAACGAACACCTATCTGATCGGCGGCAGCGACGTCGAGCGCTGGGCGGTGATCGACCCGGGGCCGGCGATCGATGCGCACGTCGATGCGATCGTCGCTGCCGCGCCGGGGCCGATCGATCGCATCTTCGTCACCCACACGCACAAGGACCACTCGCCCGCGGCATCGGCGCTGAAGGCGCGAACCGGCGCGATCGTGCTCGGTCTCGCGCCGACGCACAGCGAATGGCAGGACGCTGGCTTTGCCGCCGACATCACCCTGCACGGCGGCGAGCGCATCGCGATCGGCGAGTCGACGCATCTCGCCGTCGTCCATACCCCTGGCCACGCGAGCAACCATCTCTGCTACCTGCTCGAGGAGGAGCGAACGCTCTTTACCGGCGACCATCTGATGCAGGCATCGACGGTCGTCATCAACCCGCCCGACGGCGACATGGCCGCGTACCTGGCGTCGCTGCGTGCGCTGCTGCCGCTCGAGCTCGACTGGCTCGCGCCCGGCCACGGCTTCCTCATGGCCGAGCCGCGCGCCGCGATCGAGCACGTGATCGCACACCGGCTGAAGCGCGAGTCCAAGGTCGTCGCGGCGCTCGGCGAGCTCGGCCCGGCCCCGCTCGACCGCCTCCTCGCCGACGTCTACGCCGACGTTCCGGAGCGAATGCATCCGGTGGCGCTGCGCTCGCTGACGGCGCATCTGCTGAAGCTGCGCGCCGAAGGCCGCGCCGCGGAATCGGCAGGGCTCTGGTCGCTCGAGCCGGCAAGCGCCGCGTGATCGGCGCGAGCGCCCGATGCGCGTCGGCGAGTCCTGCGCGCGAGGCGGCGTCGGCTAGCGCGCGCCGGATGCTTGCAACGTCTCGATCGCGCTGACGTCGAAGCCCCAGTCGCGCAAAGCTTCGGTGCCACCGCTGCCGCGCTCGGGCGGCGGCCGCGTCGCCGCGCCCGGTGTTCGCGCGAAGCGCGGCGCGGGCGCGGGCTGGGCGATGCCGCCGAGCTCGAGGGCGCCGGCACGCGCTGCAACCTGCGGGTGTGCGCGCGACTCGGCGAAGCTCAGCACCGGCGCCACGCACGCGTCGGAGCCCGCGAACACGGCGACCCACTCCGCGCGCGTTCGCTCGCGAAAACGTGCGGCCAGCGTCGCCCGCAATGCCGGCCACGTGCTGCGGTCGTGCTGCGTCGACCGCAGCGATGCGTCGAGGCCGAGCCGCTCGAGCAGCTCGGCGTAGAACTTGGCCTCGATCGCGCCGACGGCCATGTGCCGGCCATCGCGCGTTTCGTAGCTGTCGTACCACGGCGCCCCGGAGTCGAGCACGTTGACGCCGCGCTCGTCGCGCCAGTGCCCGGCTGCGATCAGGCCGGAGAACATCGTCGCCAGGATCGCGGCGCCGTCGATCATCGCCGCGTCGACCACCTGGCCACGGCCGCTGGCGCGAGCTTCGATGACGCCGCAGGCGATGCCGAAGGCGAGCAGCATGCCGCCGCCGCCGAAGTCGCCGACGAGATTGAGCGGCGGCAGCGGCGCTTCGCCTTTGCGCCCGATCGCGTGCAGCACGCCGGCGAGGGCGATGTAGTCGATGTCGTGGCCGGCGCGATCGGCAAGCGGGCCGCTCTGTCCCCAGCCGGTCATGCGACCGTAGACGAGGCGCGGATTGCGGGCGAGCACGGCATCGGGACCGAGGCCGAGGCGCTCCATGACGCCGGGACGGAAGCCCTCGATCAGGGCATCGGCCTTCTCGCACAGGCTGAGCGCCGCGGCCACGCCCGACGCGCTCTTCAGGTCGAGGACGATCGAGCGCCGGCCGCGCAGCATGACGTCGAAGCGGCGCTCGCGGCCGAAGCCCAGGTCCGCATCTCCAGGGCGGTCGACGAGCAGCACGTCGGCACCCATGTCGGCGAGCATCATCCCGGCGAAGGGCCCGGGGCCGATCGCTTCGAACTCGAGGACGCGCAGCCCGGCGAGGGGGCCATGGGTCACGGCGAGAGGCGCCTCACATGTTTCTCCGGTACTGCCCGCCGACCTCGAACAGCGCATCGGTGATCTGCCCGAGCGAGCAGACGCGCACCGCATCGATCAGCACCTCGAACACGTTGCCGTTGGCGATCACCGTGTCTTGCAGGCGCTTCAGGATCACCGGCGCCTCGTGGGCATGGCGGGCGTGGAAGTCGGCGAGGCGCGCGAGCTGGCCCTCCTTTTCCTCCTCCGTCGAGCGTTGCAGCGCGATCTGCTGCGGCACCGGGTCGCCGTGCGGGTTGCGGAAGGTGTTGACGCCGACGATCGGGTATTCGCCGGTGTGCTTGAGCATCTCGTAGTGGAGGCTTTCCTCCTGGATCCTGCCGCGCTGGTAGCCAGTCTCCATCGCGCCGAGGACGCCGCCGCGCTCGCTGATCCGCTCGAACTCCGCCAGCACCGCCTCCTCGACCAGTTCCGTGAGCTCGTCGATGATGAAAGCGCCCTGGCTCGGGTTCTCGTTCTTCGCCAGCCCCCACTCGCGGTTGATGATCAGCTGGATCGCCATCGCGCGTCGCACCGAGTCCTCGGTCGGCGTCGTGATCGCCTCGTCGAACGCGTTCGTGTGCAGCGAGTTGCAGTTGTCATAGATCGCGATCAGCGCCTGCAGCGTCGTCCGGATGTCGTTGAACTGGACCTCCTGCGCGTGCAGCGAGCGGCCGCTCGTCTGGACGTGGTATTTCAGCTTCTGGCTGCGCTCGTTGGCGCCGTAGCGGTCGCGCATCGCGACCGCCCAGATGCGCCGTGCGACGCGGCCCATGACGGTGTACTCGGGGTCCATCCCGTTCGAGAAGAAGAACGAGAGGTTGGGCGCGAAGTCGTCGACCGTCATGCCGCGCGCAAGGTACGCCTCGACGAAGGTGAAGCCGTTCGAGAGCGTGAAGGCGAGCTGGCTGATCGGGTTCGCGCCGGCCTCGGCAATGTGATACCCGGAGATGCTCACCGAATAGAAGTTGCGGACGCGGTGGCGGACGAAGTACTCGGCGATGTCGCCCATCACCTTGAGCGAGAACTCGGTCGAGAAGATGCAGGTGTTCTGGCCCTGGTCCTCTTTCAGGATATCGGCCTGCACGGTGCCGCGCACGTTCTCCTTCACCCAGGCGATGATCTTCTGCGTCTCGTCGACCGTCGGCTGGCGGCCGTTGTCGGCGACGAACTTGTCGAGCTTCTGGTCGATCGCGGTGTTGATGAACATCGCGAGGATCGTCGGCGCCGGTCCGTTGATCGTCATGCTCACCGAGGTGCCCGGGTCGGTGAGGTCGAAGCCCGAATAGAGCACCTTCATGTCGTCGAGCGTCGCGATCGAGACGCCCGAGTTGCCGACCTTGCCGTAGATGTCGGGCCGGCGCGCCGGGTCGTTGCCGTAAAGCGTGACCGAGTCGAACGCGGTCGACAGGCGCTTGGCGGGCATGCCGGCCGAGAGCAGCTTGAAGCGGCGGTTGGTGCGGAACGCGTTGCCCTCGCCGGCGAACATCCGGGTCGGGTCCTCGTTCTCGCGCTTGAACGCGAACGTTCCGGCGGTGTAGGGGAACGAGCCGGGAACGTTGTCGAGCAGCAGCCACTTGAGGATCTCGCCGTGGTCCTCGTACTGCGGCAGCGCGACCTTCCTGATCTTGCTGCCCGAGAGCGTGGTGTGGACGAGCGAGGTGCGGATCTCCCGGTCGCGGATCCTGACGACGTACTCGTCGCCGCCATACGCCTTCTGCATCGCGGGCCACATCGCCAGGAGGCGCCGCGCTCGCGGGTCGAGCCCGGCCTCGCGCTCGTCGGCGAGCGCCTGCACGGCGACGACCGCATTGCTCTTGTCCGGATTGGCCTCGGCCAGCATCCGTCCGCTCTCGCGCAGCTGGTGGATCTCGCGCGCGAGGCGCGCGGCAGCGAGCGCTGAGCGCTTGTACGCGCGCACCGCGTCGGCGATGTCGGCGAGGTAGCGCGTGCGCGCGCCGGGAACGATCGGCACCTGATGCGTGCTGTGGCGAGTCTCCACCTTCGGCAGCTTGCCTGGCCCGAGCGCGAGGCCGAGCGCGGCTAGGCGCGGCAGCATCGCGTGGTAGAGCGCGCTGACGCCGTCGTCGTTGAAGCGGCTTGCCATGGTTCCGAAAACCGGCATCTGCTCGGGTCGCTTGCCGAACGCGGCGCGGTTGCGCTGCACCTGCTTGGCGACGTCGCGCAGGGCATCGGCCGCGCCCTTGCGGTCGAACTTGTTG
The DNA here is from genome assembly GCA_036496385.1 of Caldimonas sp. Taxonomy (GTDB): domain Bacteria; phylum Pseudomonadota; class Gammaproteobacteria; order Burkholderiales; family Burkholderiaceae_C; genus Schlegelella_A. The sequence goes on from DASXLD010000129.1 coordinate 17,261, forward strand.
ATGACGACGAATTCGGCGAAGTCGAGCATGTCGATCTTCTCGAGCTGGCTCGCGGCGCCGAACTCGGGTGTCATGACGTAGACCGGAACGTCGACGAGGGGAACGATCGCGGCGTCGCCCTGGCCGATCCCGGACGTCTCGACGATCACGAGGTCGAAGCCGGCTGCCTTGACGGCCGCGAGCACGTCGGGCAGCGCGGCGCTGATCTCGCTGCCGAAGTCACGCGTCGCCAGCGACCTCATGAAGACGCGCGGGCCGTCGCTCCAAGGCCCGATCGCGTTCATGCGGATGCGGTCGCCGAGCAGCGCGCCGCCGGTCTTGCGGCGCGACGGATCGATGCTGATCACCGCGATCTGCAGTCGGTCGGCCTGGTCGAGGCGCAGGCGCCGGATCAGCTCGTCGGTGAGGCTCGACTTGCCGGCGCCGCCGGTGCCGGTGATGCCGACGACCGGCGTTTGGGTCCGCTTCGCGGCCGCGCGCAGCTCGTCGCGCAGTGCTGCCGACGCAGCGCCGCTCTCGAGCGCGGTGACGAGGCGGGCGAGCGCCCGCCGCGCCGGCTCCTCGGGACCGCGGATCGCCGCCAGCGAGGTCGGTGCCGCGGCCGCGAGGTCGACGTCGCAACGCATCATCATCTCGCCGATCATTCCCGCGAGGCCCATGCGCTGGCCGTCTTCGGGGCTGTAGATCCGCTCGACGCCGTACGCCTGCAGCTCGGCGATCTCGCTCGCGACGATGACGCCGCCGCCGCCGCCGAAGACGCGGATGTTGTCGCCGCCGCGCGCCTTCAGCAGATCGACCATGTATTTGAAGTACTCGACATGGCCGCCCTGATACGAGCTGATGGCGATGCCCTGGACGTCTTCCTGCAGCGCCGCCGTGACGACCTCGTCGACCGAGCGGTCGTGGCCGAGATGAATGACCTCCGCACCCATGCCCTGCAGGATGCGCCGCATGATGTTGATCGCCGCGTCGTGCCCGTCGAACAGGCTGGCGGCGGTGACGAAGCGCACCTTGTGCTGCGGCCGGTAGGCGGCGAGCGCCTTGTAGTCGGCGGAAAGGTCGGTCATGGCTCGGCCCCGGATCCGCTCAGGGGACCCTGATGTTGGCGAGCGCCGGATCGTCCGGCGGATAGCGCAGCTTGAGCGCGCGCAACCGATCGACGACGGCGGTCGCGATCATGAGGTTGCGATGCGTCTTCGAATCGGCGGGGACGACCGTCCACCGCGCGCGGGTCGTCCCGGTCGCCGCGATCATCGCGCTGTACGCAGCCTGGTATTCGTCCCAGCGCTTGCGCTCGTCGAGATCGCCGAGCGCGAACTTCCAGTGCTTGGTCGGGTCGTCGAGCCGCGCCTGAAGGCGCAGCCGCTGCTCCTCCTTCGAGACGTGAAGGAAGAACTTGAGGATGACGGTTCCGGTCTCGCACAGCATCCGCTCGAAATCGTTGATCTGGGCGAAGCGCTGCTGGGTCTCGGCGGCGGTGATCCAGCCCTTGACCACGGGGACCAGCACGTCTTCGTAGTGGCTGCGGTTGAAGATGACGATCTCGCCCGCCGCCGGGACCTGGCGGTGGATGCGCCAGAGGTAGTCGTGGGCGCGCTCCTCCTCGTTCGGCGCCTTCCAGCCGATTGCTCGCACGCCGAGCGCACTCGTCAGCGCGAAGACGCTGCGGATCGTGCCGTCCTTGCCGCTCGTGTCGGTGCCCTGCAGGACGACGAGGAGCTTGAAGCGGCGGTCGGCGTAGAACAGGTCCTGCAGCTTGTCGACCTCGACCGCGAGGGTCTCGATGCCAGCTTTGTCGCGCGCCTTGGTGCCGAGCGAGAACGGCTTGGCGGCGGGGTCGAAGCGGCGGAGATCGAAGCCGCCACGGCGTGCCGGCTGCTCCTTCGCCGTGGCTCGCGCGACGCCGGCGTACTGGAAGTCGGCGAGTCGCGCGTTGGTCTGCTTCGCCAAGGTGGGCCCGAAACGCTAGCGGAGGAAGTCGGCGCCAATGCCGACCGACGGAGGTCGATCCTCAGTGTAGCGCCCACCCCGGGCGGGCCGGGCAAGCGGCCGCGGACGACCCCGAAGTCGGCGGCGGTCGCGGCGGCGCGATCAGGAGCGCGCCCAGTGGCCTTCGTGGAGGCGCCAGCGACCGTCGTTGCCGTGTTCCCAGCGATGCGCTTGCCACGTGTAGCCCGGCCGGCCGTGCTCATAGTGGCCGCCGACCCAGGTATGGCGACCGCCGCTCCAGCCCCAGTAGCCGCCGATCCAGATGGCCCCCGCGTACGGCGCGACCGGAACAGGTTCGTAGTACGGCGCGGGCGGTGCGACGTCGGCGACGACCTCTCCCCCGGGCGCGTAGCCATAGGGCTGCCCGACCGGGGCGACGACGCAGGCCGAAAGGGCCGCGCTGCACGCGGCTACGGCGATGAGGGTGCGAATGGTCATGGTGTCCTCCGAGAAGAGAAGAGGCAAGGCGCGGGCCTGCCACCCTCTTTCAACCAGCGGCCCGGACCCTCCGATGACGCCCCGACCGCCGCTTTACAGTCCTTTTCGCGCCTGAAGGCACACCGGGCGCCGCCGGTGCATGATGGCGGGCCCGCGCCGCCTCCGAGGTGCCCATGGTCCGCTCGCTCGCCGCCTTCTGCCTCGCCGTCGCTGCGGTCTGCGCCAGCGCGCCGGCGGTCGCGCAGCCGGTCGCCGCCGGCGACGCCCGTGCCGTCCGCGCCGTCGTCGCCGCCCAGCTCGACGCGTTCGCCAGCGACGACGCCGAGCGTGCGTTCTCGTATGCGGCGCCCGCGATCCGCGCGATGTTCGGTACGCCGGAGCGCTTCCTGGCGATGGTCCGTTCCGGCTATCCGGTCGTCTACCGCGCTGCCAGCGTGACCTTCCTCGTCCCGCTGCGGATCGGCGCCGAGATCGTCCAGGGCGTCCATCTCACCGACGCCGACGGTGCACTCTGGCTGGCGACGTATCGCCTCGAGCGCCAAGGCGACGGCGCCTGGCGGATCAAGGGCTGCGACGTGCAGCCGGCCAGCGGCAAGATGGTTTGAGGCGCCGGGCCGCCGTGACCTTCCTCGCCGTCGACATCGGCAATACCCGCCTCAAGTGGGCGCTCTACGAAACGGGCGCCCCAGGCTCGACGATGCTGGCGCACGGCGCCGTGTTCCTCGAAGCGATCGACAGCCTCGCCGAAGGCGCGTGGCGCGATCTCGAGGTGCCGTCGAGCATGCTCGGCAGCGTCGTCGCGGGCGAGGGCGTCCGCCGCCGCACCGAAGAGCAGCTCGAGGAGTGGGACGTCGAGCCGCGCTGGGTCGTGAGCAGCGCCGCCGCGTGCGGCGTCACCAACGGCTACGACCATCCGGTGCGGCTGGGCGTCGACCGCTGGGTTGCTCTCATCGGTGCACGCCATCGCGTTCTCGCCCGCGGTCCGGCCCGTCCGGCCCTCGTCGTCATGGTCGGCACGGCAGTCACTGTCGATGCGCTCGATACCGGGGGGCGCTTTCTCGGCGGCCTGATCCTGCCCGGGTTCGGCCTGATGCTGCGCGCCCTCGAGATGGGAACTGCGGGTCTGAAAGCGCCGACCGGCGAGGCAGTCGACTTTCCGACCAATACCAGCGATGCGCTGATGAGCGGCGGCTCCGACGCCATTGCCGGAGCGATCGAGCGCATGCACCGCAAGCTCCTCGAGCGGACCGGAATCACGCCGGCGCTGATCATGAGCGGCGGCGCCGCCGTCAAGCTCGCATCGATCAGCGACCTGCCGTTCGAAATGGTCGAGACGCTGATCTTCGACGGCCTGCTGCAGTTGCAGTCGAAGCGGGCGCTGTAGGGAGCCGGCGGCGGCGCCCGGCGTCATTCGGTCAGTCCGGCTCGCCCTGGCCGCGTGGGGCGGCGCGAAGTAGCCCGGCGCGTCCGGCAGCGCTGCTAGAGGATGTAGCGCGAGAGGTCTTCGTTCTGCGCCAGGTCGGCGAGCTTGCCGTCGACCGCCGCGGCGTCGAGGCGCACGGTCTGGCCGGAGCGGTTCGGCGCGTCGAAGCTGACCTCGTCGAGCAGCCGCTCCATCACCGTCGACAGCCGCCGCGCGCCGATGTTCTCGGTGCGCGCGTTGACGTCGAACGCGATCTGCGCAATGCGCCGGATCGCGTCGGCGGCGAGCTCGAGCTTGACGCCTTCGGTCGCGAGCAGCAGCGTGTACTGCTTGACCAGGCTCGCGTGCGTCTGGGTCAGGATCGCCTCGAAGTCATCGACCGAGAGCGGGCCGAGCTCGACCCGGATCGGAAAGCGCCCCTGCAGCTCGGGAATCAGGTCGCTCGGCTTGCTGAGGTGAAACGCTCCCGAGGCGATGAACAGGATATGGTCGGTCTTGACCATGCCGTACTTCGTGTTGACCGTCGTTCCCTCGACCAGCGGCAGCAGGTCGCGCTGCACGCCCTGGCGCGAGACGTCGGGCCCTCCCGTCTCCGAGCGCGATGCGACCTTGTCGATTTCGTCGATGAAGACGATGCCGTTCTGCTCGGCGTTGGCGAGCGCGATCGCCTTCACGTCGTCGTCGTTGACGAGCTTGGCGGCCTCCTCGTCGAGGATCAGCTGCTGCGCCTCCGAGATCTTCATCTTGCGCGCCTTCTTCTTCGTGCCGCCGAGGTTGGCGAACATGCCGCGCAGCTGCTCGGCCATGTCTTCCATGCCGGCCGGGCCCATGATCTCGAGCGAGGGCTTGGCCTCGGCGACCTCGATCTCGATCTCGCGGTCGGCGAGCAGCCCCTCGCGCAGGCGCTTCCTCATCACCTGGCGCGCGGTGTTGTCGGCCGACGGCGACGGCGCGAGGCCGAACTCACTGCGCGCGCCCGGCACGATGACCTCGAGGATGCGCTCCTCGGCGGCGTCCTCGGCGCGCGCGCGCTGTCGCTTCATCGCCGCCTCGCGTTCCTGCTTGACGGCCATGTCGACGAGATCGCGGACGATCGAGTCGACGTCCTTGCCGACATAGCCGACCTCGGTGAACTTGGTCGCCTCGACCTTGATGAAGGGCGCATCGGCGAGGCGCGCCAGGCGGCGCGCGATCTCGGTCTTGCCGACGCCGGTCGGGCCGATCATGAGGATGTTCTTCGGCGTGATCTCGCCGCGCATCGCCTCGTCGACCTGCTGGCGCCGCCAGCGGTTGCGCAGCGCGATCGCGACCGCGCGCTTGGCACCCGACTGGCCGACGATGTGACGGTCGAGCTCGGAAACGATCTCCCGCGGCGTCATGCTGGATTTGCGGTCCATCAGTCCAGCGTCTCGATCGTGTGGTTCTGGTTGGTGTAGATGCACAGGTCGGCGGCGATCTCGAGCGAGCGTTTGACGATCTCCTTGGGCGCGAGCTCGGTGTGTTGCACGAGCGCTCGCGCAGCCGCGCTCGCGAATGAACCCCCCGAGCCGATCGCGACGATTCCGTACTCCGGCTCGAGGACGTCGCCGTTGCCGGTGACGATGAGAGAGGTCTCGCGGTCGGCGACCGCGAGCATCGCTTCGAGGCGGCGCAGAACGCGGTCGGTGCGCCAGTCCTTGGTCAGCTCTATCGCCGCGCGGACGAGATGGCCCTGGTGCTTCTCGAGCTTGGCCTCGAAGCGCTCGAACAGGGTGAACGCGTCGGCGGTCGCGCCGGCGAACCCGGCGAGGACCTTCTCGTGGTACAGGCGTCGGACCTTGCGCGCGGTCGCCTTGGCGACGACGTTGCCGATCGTCACCTGGCCATCGCCGCCGAGCGCGACCTGGCTGCCGCGGCGCACGCTGACGATCGTGGTGCCGTGATACGAGTCCATCGGGCGCACATTGTGACGCCCGGGGCGAAGTCAAGGCGATCGGGCGGCTGCCCGGACGCGGTCAGACGGTTCTGACCTTGACCGTGGCGTGCTCGTTGATGCCCATGGCGCCGAAGAAGAGCGCCACCATTCGATGCGCCTCGACGAAGCTCACGGTGCGGTTCTCGCTGCGCCGCGCCAGCACCCAGTTCAGCAGGTCGCCGGCGGCGATGAAGTCGACCCGGATCAGCCGCGCGCACGAGACGTTGACGATCTTGGCCGTGCCGAGCTCGTTGTCCATCTTCTTCAGCGTGTTGCTGATGTCGCCGATCAGCTGGCCCGAGAGCTCGACGGTACCGACCTCGACGAGCTGCGCCGCGTCGGTGATCTGCGATTCTTGGAAGCTGGTCGAGACGTCGCTCACGACCGACAGCGGCGGCTGCGTCGTTCCCTGGTTGGAGCCGGCGATGCGGACGACGCAGCGCGCCGCTTCCCAGGACGGCGGCGAGACCTCGTAGGTCACGCAGTAGTCGATCGCCGCTTCGTCGAAGTGGTCGGGGCGGTTGCTCATGCGCAGCGCGTCGAGGCGCAGCTGCCAGTACGCCGGGTCGACGTCGCGCACGCCCGTCGGCGCCGCTTCCTGCAGCACCGCGAAGAGGCGCTCGCCCGATAGCCAACGCATGTCGACGTCCTGCGGCATCCAGCTGCGGAAGAGTTCGGAGAGCCGTCCCGCTGCCTCCGCATCCATCGTCTGCAGCGCGCCCCAGTCGAACACCCACGGCAGCGGCATCTGCAGGGCAAGCGACGACAGTCGCGCGACCGCCTCGGCGTCGAGGTAGTGCGGGCAGACCCAGCCGACCTGGCCTTCGATGCGCGCGCTGCTCGGCCGCTCCTCGCTCGCTGCCTCGGCGACCATCTTGGGCAAGGAGAACCATTGCGGCGCCGACCAGCCGAACTGCTGCGCATAGTCGAGCGCAAGGCTCTCGAACTTGTGCTGCTGCCCGGTGGCGCGGTAGAGGTCGAACAGGACGAGCCAGGTCTCGGCGTGCTGCGAGCGCGTTCCGCCGAGTCCGGTGAGGCCCGAGAGCGCCTGCTCGCATTGCTCGAAGTCGGCGTTGGCGAAGGCGATCACGGCTTCGTCGAGCTCGGGGTCGTGCGTGACCTCGCTGCTCGCGACCGCGAACGCCTTGCTGAACTCCTCGGCCTGCGGCATCTCGAGCCGGATCGGCGCGACGGCCGGCGCACGCTGCACCGGCTGGGCTGCGGGCGCGGCCGCAGGCGTCGGCGTTGCGGGCGCAGGCTTCGCCGCCTGTGCCGGCGCCGGAACGAAGTCGGAGACGCGCCCCCCGAGCTGCGACGGGTTCGCCGCCGGCCGCAGCTTGGCAACGTCGAGCGGAGCCGGCTGCGTCGGCGCGTTGTAGAACTCGGGAGCGCGACGCTGCGTGTTCGAGTAGCCGTCGCCGACCATCTGCTGCTCGATCTCGTCGATCTTCGCCTTGACGCCGGCGTCCTGGCGTGCCGGCGTCTCGGCAGTGCGCGGCTCGGAGTCGTCCATGCGCGACGAGCCGCCGAGTGCGGCGAGCTGCTCGCCCGAGAGGCCTTCGCGGCGGACCTTGCGCAGCATGTCGAACTCGCGCTTGCGCACGAAATCGTTGCGGCGCTTGCGTTCGATCATCGCCTTCAGCTCGCCCTTGGCGTAGTCGGCCTCGCGCGACTCGTCGTTTTGGGCGTCGAGGTCGGTCCATTCCGTGCCAGGGTTGGCCACGAACTTGACCACCTTGCGAAAGAAGCTCGTCGTGTCTTTGGGTTCCGCCATCGAGAGCAAGTCCTCAGCGGAGCGGCCGATTCCGGCTCGTGGCCGGCCCCCAGCGCCAGGCGTCGCTGCCCGGGGGCCGCGGCCTAGTCGCCGAACATCTTCTGTTTCAGCTCGCGCCGCTGCTGCGCTTCGAGCGACAGTGTAGCGGTGGGCCGGGCGATCAACCGGCCGAGGCCGATGGGTTCGCCGGTTTCGTCACAGAAACCGTACTCACCCGAGTCGATGCGGGCGAGCGACTGCGAGATCTTCTTCAGCAGCTTCCTCTCGCGGTCCCGAGTTCGCAACTCGAGGGCATGCTCCTCCTCGATCGTCGCCCGGTCGGCGGGATCGGGGACGATCGAAGTGTCTTCGCGCAGGTGCTCGGTCGTCTCGCCCGCATTGCTCAGGAGATCGTCCTTCAGCGCCTGCAGCTTCATGCGGAAGAACTCGAGCTGCTTCTCGTTCATGTACTCCGATTCGGGCATTGCAAGCAACTCGTCGTCGGTGAGGTCGCGGCCGGGCTTCGCCTTCCACGCATTTGCCAGCTTCGGATCTGCCTTGTGCGCTTGCTTGGGCGTGTCGTGCTCTTGCTTGTTCATCTCTCGGGTCGGCGGCCGCGGCGGCGCGAACCGGTCGGCGAATCGTGACGTCGGTGGCGGCAACGGCGCTTGCACCGGAGCGACGAAATACTTCGGTGTGCCCCGCCCGGGTTTGCGCGGAACAAAACCATTCGGCGCAGTGGCAACGGGCGCGCCCGCGGTCGCCGCGGGTGCCACGCTCCTGCCCGGCGCGGCGGCTGACGACGGCGCCGGCGCTTTCGCGGCTTGCGACTTCCCGCTCGGCGCCGGTTTTGGCGCTGGCGTCGGCAATCTCGTCGCCGGCGACTTCGTCGGCGCCGGCTTCTTTTTCGCCACTGGAGCAGGGGCGCGGCCACTCCTTGCCGGCGCGGCCTTCTTGGTCGGTGCTGCCTTGCGGACCAACGCCTTGCGCGGCGCGGCCTTCTTGGTCGCGACCGGCTTCTTCGCGGCCGGCTTCTTCAGCGCCGGCTTTTTCTTCGCCACGGTGGCCTTGCCCTTGCCCTTGGCAGGTGCAGGGCGGCGCGGCGCAGGCTTCGCCGTCGGCCGTGTACGCGAGGTCTTCGCGACGGGCTTCTTCGCGGTCTTCTTGACGGCAGGTTTTTTCACGGGTTCTCCTCGCAACGGCATCGCGAGCCTCGCACGCGAGACGCGTTGCGAAGGCGGGGCCGTTTTTGACCGCCGCGGATTGTAGTCACGCCTCCGGTGTGCCCGGAGGCTCGATCAGGGCCTCTTGTCGCGGCGGTCGGAACTCAGACCAGGCACTGCTCGAGACCTTGTTTCAGGATGTCTTTCGGCAGGTCGATGCCGATGAAGACCATCTTGCTGGCCTTCTTCTCGCCGGGCGCCCATTTCGGCCCGAGATCGCTGCCCATCAGCTGGTGCACGCCCTGGAAGATGACCTTGCGGTCGGCGCCCTTCATGTGCAGCACGCCCTTGTAGCGCAGCATCTTCGGGCCGTAGACCTGAACGATCGCGCCAAGGAAATCCTCGAGCTTGCCGGCGTCGAACGCCTTGTCGGCGCGAAACACGAACGACTTGACGTCATCGTCGTGGGCGTGATGGTGCGGGTGGTCGCAGTGCTCGCCGTGCTCGTGGTCGTGATCGTGATCGTGATCGTGATCGTGATCGTGTTCGTGTTCGTGATGCTCGTGCTCATCGGCCTTCAGGAAATCGGGGTCGATGTCGAGCTTGGCGTTGAGGTTGAAGCCCTTCAGGTCGAAGACGTCCTTCAGCGGCACGTCACCGAAGTTGACCCTTGTCTGCGGCGCGCGCGGGTTCATGTGCTTGACGCGATGGATCAGCGCCGCGACGGTCTCGTCGTCGACGAGGTCGGTCTTGCTGATGAAGATCTGGTCGGCGAATCCGATCTGGCGGCGCGCTTCCTGGCGGCTGTCGAGCTGCTGGTCGCCGTGCTTGGCGTCGACCAGGGTCAGGATCGAGTCGAGAAGATAGGTCTCGGCGATCTCGTCGTCCATGAAGAAGGTCTGTGCCACCGGGCCGGGATCGGCAAGGCCGGTCGTCTCGATCACGACGCGCTCGAAATCGAGCTCGCCCTTCCTCTTCTTCTCGGCGAGGTCGGCGAGGGTGGTCCGCAGGTCCTCGCGGATCGTGCAGCAGACGCAGCCGTTGTTGAGCTGGATGATCTGCTCCCGGGCGTCCTGGACGAGGATCTCGTTGTCGATGTTCTCCTCGCCGAACTCGTTCTCGATCACCGCGATCTTTTGGCCGTGCGCCTCTGTGAGCACACGCTTCAGGAGCGTCGTCTTGCCCGAGCCGAGGAAGCCGGTCAGGATGGTGGCGGGGATCAGGCTCATGGGCGGTGCACCTTGTTGGGAGTCGCGGCGGCTGCGGGGCGGCAGCGGACGCGAGCGTGCCACATCGGGGCGAAAGGCGCGTAATTCAAGGCCAGAGCTGGGGGCGGGCCCGGCAGGTGCCATGCGGTAAGCTTCCGCTCCTGCTGTCCGGCTGCTTCCCTCGGCCGCGTTCTTCCTCCCATGTCCGATCTTCCCGCCGCCCGCGCCACGCGAGGCGCCGACAAGGCCACCGCCCCGGCGGAAAAGCGCCCGTTGCTGAAGAAGCTCCTCGACCTGGTCGCGCCCGGTCCGGACTCGCGCGACCAGCTGATGGAGTCGCTTGCCGACGCCGAGAACAAGGAGCTGATCGAGCCCGAGTCGCGGATGATGCTCGAGGGCGTCATCCGCATGGCCGACATGACCGCCGGCGACATCATGGTGGCGAGCCGCCACATGGACCTGCTCGACCTCGATGCGCCGTACGAGGAAATGCTGCGCGTCATCATCCACACCGGCCACTCGCGCTTCCCGGTGTTCGAGGGACGGCGCGACAACATCGTCGGCGTCCTCATGGCGAAGGACCTGCTGAAGCTGCAGCGTTCGCCGAGCCTCAATCTGCGAACGCTGCTGCGGCCGGCGTTCTTCGTTCCCGAGTCGAAGGGCTTGAACGAGCTCTTGCGCGACTTCCGCACCAACCGCAACCATATCGCGATCGTCATCGACGAATTCGGCCATACCGCAGGCCTGCTGACGCTGGAGGATGTGCTCGAGGAGATCGTCGGCGAGATCGAGGACGAGTTCGACGAGCAGGACGGCGAGTCGAGCATCTACACCCTTGCCGACGGCAGCCAGCGCGTCGCCGGCGATGCGACCGTCGCCGCAGTCAACGAGGCGTTCGACGTCATGCTGCCGACCGACGAGTTCGA
>DASXLD010000130.1:0-15605 GCA_036496385.1 Caldimonas sp.
CGCAGCGTGTTCTTCAGGGCGATCCCCCAGCCGTCGGTGTCGATCCCGACCTCGCGCTGGGTGACGATGCAGTTCTTGTGCGGATGCACGAACTCGACCGGGTCCTCGATCGTGATGATGTGGCCGAACGAGTTCTCGTTGCGGTGGTCGACCATCGCGGCGAGCGACGTGCTCTTGCCCGAGCCGGTGGCGCCGACGAAGATGACCAGCCCGCGCTTGGTCATCGCGACGTCCTTCAGGATGTGCGGCAGGTTCATGCTGTCGATCGTCGGCAGGACCTGCGGGATGGTTCGCATCACGAGGCCGACGTTGCCCTGCTGGACGAAGGCGTTGACGCGGAAGCGGCCGATCCCCTGCGGCGCCACGGCGAAGTTGCACTCCTTGGTGCGCTCGAACTCGGCCGCCTGCTTGTCGTTCATGATCGAGCGCGTCAGCGCCAGCGTGTGCTGGCCGGTGAGCGGCTGCGGCGAGACCTTGGTGACCTTGCCGTCGACCTTGATCGCCGGCGGGAAGTCGGCGGTGAGGAAGAGGTCCGAGCCGCTGCGCGACACCATCAGCCGCAGCAGGTCGTTGACGAACTTGGATGCCTGGTCGCGTTCCATGTCGAGCCTTGCGGTTAGCCGGGGAAGTTTTCGGGGAACTTCGCCTTGCCGCGCGCTTCCGCGGGCGACACGATGTTGCGGCGGACGAGATCGGCGAGATTCTGGTCGAGCGTCTGCATGCCGATGCTGTTGCCGGTCTGGATCGACGAGTACATCTGGGCAACCTTGTTCTCGCGGATCAGGTTCCGGATCGCGGCCGTGCCGAGCATGATCTCATGCGCGGCGACACGGCCGGCGCCGTCCTTGGTCTTGCAGAGCGTCTGCGAGATCACGCCGATCAGCGACTCGGAGAGCATCGAGCGGACCATTTCCTTCTCGGCCGCGGGGAAGACGTCGACGATGCGGTCGACGGTCTTGGCGGCGCTCGACGTGTGCAGCGTGCCGAACACGAGGTGGCCGGTCTCCGCTGCCGTCAAGGCCAGGCGGATCGTCTCGAGGTCGCGCATCTCGCCGACCAGGATGCAGTCCGGGTCCTCGCGCAGCGCGGAGCGCAGCGCGTTGGCGAACGACAGCGTGTGCGGCCCGACTTCGCGCTGGTTGATCAGGCACTTCTTCGAGTCGTGGACGAACTCGATCGGGTCTTCGACCGTCAGGATGTGGCCGAACTCGTTCTCGTTCAGGTGGTTGACCATCGCCGCGAGCGTCGTCGACTTGCCCGAGCCGGTCGGGCCGGTGCACAGCACCATGCCGCGCGGCTTGAGCGACAGCTCGGCGAAGACCGCCGGGCAGTTGAGCTGCTCGAGGGTCAGGATCTTCGACGGAATCGTCCGGAACACCGCGCCGGCGCCGCGGTTCTGGTTGAAGGCGTTGACCCGAAAGCGCGCCAGGCCCTGGATCTCGAACGAGAAGTCGCACTCGAGCGTTTCCTCGTAGGCCTTGCGCTGCGAGTCGTTCATGATGTCGTACACCATGTCGTGCACTTGCTTGTGCTCGAGCGGGTCGACGTTGATGCGGCGGACGTCGCCGTGGACGCGGATCATCGGCGGCAGGCCCGACGACAGGTGCAAGTCGGAGGCCTTGTTCTTGACCGAGAACGCCAGCAGTTGGGTGATATCCATGGCTCAGAGGGAAGTGAGTGCCGGATGGCGCAGCAAGGAAGCGAACCCCGCGCGCCCGAGAGGCGCTCGCCTGCAATGATCGCAGACAAGATCGCCCAGGTGAACGCGCGCATTGCAAGCGCCTGTGCGGCCGCCGGACGCCCCGTGCAAAGCGTCACGTTGCTTGCGGTGAGCAAGACCTTCGGCGCCGCCGACGTCGCCGCGGCGCACGCCGCCGGGCAGCGACGCTTCGGCGAGAACTACGTCCAGGAGGCGGTGGCGAAGATCGCTGTGCTGCGCACGCTCCTGCCACGACCGGAGTGGCACCTGATCGGGCCCCTGCAGAGCAACAAGACGCGCGTCGTCGCCGAGGGCTTCGACTGGGTCCATTCGATCGACCGGCTGCAGCTTGCCGAGCGGCTGAGCGCACAGCGGCCGGCGGCGCTGCCGCCGCTCTCGATCTGCCTGCAGGTCAACGTCAGTGGCGAGGCGTCAAAGAGCGGCGTCTCGTCGGCCGATCTCGCGCCGCTCGCGCATGCCGTCGCGGCGCTGCCGCGCTTGCGGCTGCGCGGCCTGATGGCGATCCCGGCGCCTGCGGTCGGCATCGCGGCGCAACGACAGCCGCATCGCCTGCTGCACGGCTGCTTCGAGGCGCTGCGTGGCGAGGGTCTCGACCTCGACACCCTTTCCGCCGGCATGAGCGACGACCTCGAGGCCGCGATCCTCGAAGGCTCGACGATGGTCCGGGTCGGCACCGCGATCTTCGGCAGCCGTCCCGCGCAGCCCTGATCGGTGCCGCGCGCGGAGCACGCGAGGGCGTCAGGGACTCCAGAGGCGGTGGCGCCGGTGCCACTCCTCGAGCGATTCGTCGGGCCAGCGGCGAACGTGGACGTGTCGCTTGTCGCGCGCCACGTCGACCCACGGCGCGGCGAAGTCGAGCGCCGCTTCGACGACCTCCGGCGGCTTCGGCAGCGGCGTATCGATCGCCGAGGCATGCGGATGGACGAGCTCGGGCCAGCCTGGATCCCAGAGCCATAGCGGGCTGCCGCAGTGCGTGCAGAAGCGCCGCTCGGCCTTCGACCGGCGGGTGCGCTTGCCCGCCTCGCGCATCAGCGCGTGGTAGCGGCCGAGGTGGCGCTCGCCGCGGACCTTCAGCGTTGCGGCCCGGGCGCCGAGGTTGATGGCATAGCCGCCGCTGCCCGCGGTCTTGCGGCAGATCGTGCAATGGCAGTGCAGGAACGGCACCGGGCTCATCGCATCGACGCTGAAGCGGACAGCGCCGCAATGGCAGGATCCCTGGAGGCGCATGGCGGGTGTTGACGACGTCTCACAATTGTCACCCCGCGGCATGCTTACACTGCGCCGTGCGCAACATCGTCTTCATCGGTGGCGGCAACATGGCGCAGGCGCTCGTGGGCGGCCTCGTCAAGGCCGGCCGCCCGGGCCGCTCGATCGTCGTCGTCGAGCCCAACGAAACCACCCGCCGCCGCCTCGTCGGCCGCTACGGCGCGACCGCTCGGTCGGAGGCCGGGCCGGCGATCGAAGCCGCCGAGATCGTCGTCTGGGCTGTCAAGCCGCAGGCGTTCGAGGCTGCGGCCAAGCCCTGCGAGGGCAAAGTCGCCGGCGCTCTGCACGTCAGCGTGATGGCCGGCGTCCGCAGCGACGCGATCGTCGCCGCGACCGGCAGCGAGCGCGTCGTGCGGGCAATGCCGAACACGCCGGCGTTGATCGGCCAGGGCATCGCCGGCCTCTACGCCCGGCCGGCCGTGACCGACGACGATCGTGCCGACGCGATCGCGCTCCTCGGACCGACCGGCGAGCTGCTCTGGCTCGGCGCCGAGGCCCAGCTCGATGCCGTGACAGCGCTCTCGGGGTCGGGGCCGGCCTACGTCTTCCTCGTGCTCGAGGCGTTGCTCGAGGCCGGCAAGCAAATGGGGCTGCCGCCACCGGTCGCGCGCCGCCTCGCCGAGCAGACGCTCGCCGGCTCGGCGGCGCTGGCCGCCGTCTCGCCGGAGGCGCCGGCCGAGCTGCGTCGCCACGTCACCTCCCCGGGCGGCACGACCGAAGCTGCAATTGCCGTCCTCGAAACGCGAGCAGTGCGCGAGGCCATCGTCGCTGCAGTGCTCGCCGCGCGAGCCAAGTCCGAGGCGCTCGGCAAGCCCACGGTCGCCCCCCGATCCACTCTGCTGCCGCCGTCATGAGCTACCTCTCTTACCTGACTCCGACCGCCACCAGCCCGTGGCACACGTATCTGGCGCAGGTCGATCGCGTCCTGCCTTACCTCGGGCCGCTCGCGCGCTGGTCCGAGACGCTCAAGCGCCCGAAGCGCGCCCTCATCGTCGACGTGCCGATCGAGATGGACGATGGCACCGTCGACCATTTCGAGGGCTATCGCGTCCAGCACAACCTGTCGCGCGGCCCGGGCAAGGGCGGCGTCCGCTATCACCCCGACGTGACGCTCGAGGAAGTGATGGCGCTCGCGGCGTGGATGACGGTCAAGTGTGCGGCGGTCAACCTGCCCTACGGCGGTGCCAAGGGCGGCATCCGCTGCGATCCGAAGACGCTCTCGCTCAAGGAGCTCGAACGCATCACCCGTCGCTACACGAGCGAGATCGGCATCATCATCGGCCCGCAGCGCGACATCCCGGCGCCCGACGTGAACACCAACGCGCAAGTGATGGCGTGGATGATGGACACCTACTCGATGAACACCGGCACGACGGCGACCGGCGTCGTCACCGGCAAGCCGTTGCACCTCGGCGGCTCGCTCGGCCGGGTCAAGGCGACCGGCCGCGGTGTCTTCGTCACCGGTCGCGAGGCGGCGCGCAGGATCAGCCTGCCGATCGACGGTGCACGGGTCGCGGTGCAGGGCATGGGCAACGTCGGCGCCTCGGCGGCCGAGCTCTTCGTCGGCGCCGGTGCCAAGATCGTCGCGATGCAGGATCACACCGGCACGCTCGTCAACCCGCGCGGCTTCGACATGGCGACGACGATGCCGGCGATCACGCACGATGCCGGCATCGCCAACGTGAAAGGCGGCGACCGTACCGACAACGAGGCGTTCTGGGACGTCGACTGCGACATCCTGATCCCGGCCGCGCTCGAGGGGCAGATCACGCCGGCGCGAGCCAAGCGGATCAAGGCCAAGCTCGTCCTCGAAGGCGCGAACGGGCCGACCCTGCCCGAAGCCGACGACGTGCTCGGCGATCGCAACATCCTCGTCGTCCCCGATGTGATCTGCAACGCCGGCGGCGTCACGGTCAGCTACTTCGAGTGGGTACAGGACTTCTCGTCGTTCTTCTGGAGCGAGGACGAGATCAACGTCCGCCTCGACAAGATCATGGTCGATGCGCTGAAGAAGATCTGGGACACCGCCGACCGCCACAAGATCAGCCTGCGCACCGCGACCTTCGCAGTCGCGTGCGAACGGATCCTGATCGCCAGGGAAGAGCGCGGTCTCTATCCGTAATTCAGACGTCGACGGGCAGCGGCGACGTTCGCTTGATTTCTTCTAGGCAAATCATCGAGCGCACATCGTCGATACCGGGGACCTGCATCAATCGATCGGTGAGGAAGGTGCTGAGGCTTTTCAGGTCGTGGGCCACGACCTTGAGCAGGTAGTCGTCCTCGCCCGAGACGCTGTAGCACTCGAGGATTTGTGGAAAAGCGCGGATCTCGGCCTCGATCTCGCGCACGCGGCCGAAGTCGTCGCCGCCGATGCTGACGCTGACGTACGCGGTGACGGCATAGCCGATCGCTTCCGGGTCGACCTCGGCGCGATAGCCACGAATGACGCCGCGCTCCTCGAGCGAGCGGAGCCGCCGGAAGCACTGCGGCGCCGAGAGATGGATGCGTGCCGCGAGGTCGACATTCGAGATCCTGCCATCGGCCTGGACGACTGCCAGAATCTTGCGGTCGATTGCGTCGAGTCGAGCAGTCATGAGTGAATCAGGCGACATTGACGCACGAATATTGCATGGTTGGCGATCAATGCGCAACAATCGGCAAGCACATTTCGTCCGAACCTCGGCACACTGCTGGTTCCATGGAGCGAGTCATGAATACCAGCACCGTCCTGCGGCCCAGCGCCGCCACGCCCGCGGCCACGGCCGATGCGGCGACGCCTGCCGCGCTCGAGCGCCGCTATGGCGCCGCCAACTACCACCCCTTGCCGGTGACTCTGCAGCGCGGCGCCGGCGTCTGGCTGTTCGACAGCGAAGGCCGCCGTCATCTCGACATGATGTCGGCGTACTCGGCGGTGAGCTTCGGCCACGGCCACCCTGCGCTCGTCCGCGTGCTCGTCGAGCAGGCCGAGCGTCTCGCCGTCACGAGCCGCGCGTTCCACACTGACCGGCTGGGGCCGTTCCTGCGCGCGGTCTGCACGACCACGGGCATGGCCAAGGCGCTGCCGATGAACACCGGCGCTGAGGCGGTCGAGACCGCTGTCAAGGCCGCGCGCAAGTGGGCGTACAAGGTCAAGGGCGTTGCCGAAGGCCGCGCCGAGATCATCGTCGCCGCCGGCAACTTCGCCGGGCGGACGACGACGATCATTGGCTTCTCGAGCGAAGCGCAGTATCGCGACGGCTTCGGTCCCTTCGCACCGGGATTCGTCAGCGTCCCGTTCGGCGATGCCGATGCGCTCGAGGCAGCGATCACACCGAATACCGCTGCGTTCCTCGTCGAGCCGATCCAGGGCGAAGCTGGAATCATCGTCCCGCCCGCCGGCTACCTGAAGCGTGCTCGCGAGATCTGCACGCGTCGGGGCATCCTGCTGATCTGCGACGAGGTGCAGACCGGCCTCGGCCGCACCGGGGCGCTGCTCGCCTGCGACCACGAAGGCATCCGACCCGATGGTCTCGTCCTCGGCAAGGCGCTCGGCGGCGGGCTGCTGCCGGTGAGCGCGTTCCTCGCCAGCGAGGAAGTGATGGCGCAGTTCACGCCCGGCGACCATGGCAGCACGTTCGGCGGCAATCCGCTGGCCGCCGCGGTCGGCGAGGCCGCGCTCGATCTGCTCGTGCGCGACCGCCTCTCCGAGCGCGCCCGTATCCGCGGCGACGAGCTGATCGCCAAGTTGCGCGCCATCGACGATTCCGCGATCGCCGAGGTCCGCGGCAAGGGCCTGCTGATCGGCGTCGAGATCGACCCCGCCGCGGCGAGCGCACGCCAGGTCTGCGAGGGTCTGCTCGAGCGCGGCGTCCTGAGCAAGGACACCCATGGCACGGTGGTGCGCTTCGCGCCGCCGCTCATCGTCGAGAGCGCGCATATCGACCTCGCGGTCGAGGCGCTCGCCGACACGCTGCGTTCGCTGCCGCGCCGCCGCGGTTGAGCGATACCGACGGCGTCGTCAGCGCAGCGCGAGCTGCGTGACGACGCCAATGAAGGTCGCGAAGCCGAGCCAGTGGTTGAGCCGGAACGCGCGAAAGCATCCCTCGCGCGTGCGACCACGGATCAACGTGTAGTGCCAGCAGGCGATCGCCGCTGCGACGGCTAGGCCAACGAAATACGGCCAGCGATAGCCGAGACGGACGCCGACTTCGGCCCAGATGCAAAGGTACGCCGCATACGCCGCCAGGATCGCCGCGACGTCGAACCGGCCGAGCGTGATCGCCGAGGTCTTGATGCCGATCCGCAGGTCGTCGTCGCGATCGACCATCGCGTACTCGGTGTCGTAGGCGAGCACCCAGAACAGATTGCCGAGGAGCAGCCACCAGGCGAGCGGAGGGACGGCCCGCGCAGCACCGGCCAGCGACCAGGCGTCGTCGCCGCGCACCGCTGCGAACGCCATCGGGATGCCGAAGCTGAAGGCGATGCCGAGCACCGCCTGCGGCATCGCGAAGACGCGCTTGCTGAACGGATAGACGAGCGCGATGGCGAGCGCAACGACGCTCCACGCGACCGTCGCGAGATTGGTCGTCGACGCGAGCGCGAAAGCGGCGATGGCGAGCGCGGCAGCGACGGCAAGCGCCTCGGGGACGCCGATCGCGCCGGCGGTCACCGGGCGGGCGGCCGTGCGCTTGACGTGGCGATCGAACTCGCGGTCGGCGACGTCGTTGGCAGCGCAGCCGGCGCTGCGCATCAGGAACGTGCCGAGGACGAAGACGACGAGCAGATGCCAGCCGGGGAAGCCGTCCGCTGCGATCCAGAGTGCCGCCAGCGTCGGCCATAGCAGCAGCAGCGTTCCTGCGGGCCGGTCCCAGCGGATCAGGTCGAGATAGAGCGCAACGCGGCCGCGCCTTGCCGGAAGGCTCACGTCCATCGCTGCCCCGACGCGCTCAAGAGAACGTCACGCCGCCGTGTAACCCAGGGCAAAGTTCGCACTCTCCGTGGTGTCGCCGTCGCTGGCCGCGGCCGGTCGCGCGTTACCGTCTGATCTTTCTTCCAGGAGCGATCCATGAAGACCATTTTCGCCCTCGTGCTCGCCACCGCCGCGGTCGGCAGCGCTTCGGCACAGACCAGCGTGTCGATCGGCATCAACCAGCCGGGCATCTATGGGCGCGTCACCGTCGGCGACGTCCCGGCGCCGGCGCTCTGGCACGCGGAGCCCGTGATCGTCGCCCCGCCGCGAGTCGTCGTCCAGCAGCAACCGGTGTACCTGTACGTGCCGCCGGCACACCGGCAGAACTGGCGCCGCTATTGCGCCCACTATCACGCCTGCGGCCAGCCGGTGTACTTCGTGCGCGAAGAATGGGTACGCGAGCGCTGGGTGCACGAGCATCCCGACCATGGTCACCATCGCGGCTGGGACAAGCACGACGACCATGGCCACCACGGCCACGACTGACCTCAGTAGGCGATGCCGATGCTGAAGTGCGCGCTTTCGTCGCCGTGCGGGCGCACGCCGGCGCCGCGAAGGACGTGCGCGAGGTCGAGCCGCGCACTGGCCGAGGGTGCAATCGAGATCCTGACGCCGACTCCGGCGCTGGCGATGATCGCCTTGCTGACTTCGCCGGGCAGTGGCTGGTTGCGGGTGACGCGGCCGACGTCGTAGAACAGCAGCGCCTGCAGGCCGACTCCAGGCGCCCGAAGCTGATTGCCGAAGTCGGGGCTGCGCAGCTCGACGCTGGCGCGCGCACCTTTGTCGTTGAGGATCTCGCGCTCGTAGAAGCCGCGCACCGAGTCCTGGCCGCCGATGCCGAACTGCTCGCCGGAGATGAGTGCGTCGCGCGTGGCCTGGCCGTCAGCCGAGAGCCGCAGTTGCCATTCGCCGGGCAGAGCGTGCGTCGCGCCGAGCGACCACCTCAGCAGCGAATAGCCGGCGCGGGCGCCAGTGCGCGCGGCCGCGAAGTCGGCGTCGTGGCCGTGCGCGCCGGCGGGAAGATTGCGGACGAGCGTCGCGCCCCCTTCGATCTCGCCGTGCTCGCCGCTCCAGCTCGCCGCATAGCCGACGTTCGCTGGGCGCGCAGTGACGTCGGCGACCAGGTCCGGGCTGCCGTCGATGGTACCGACCTGGTTGTCGAAAACCCGCCGCTCGACGCCGGCGATCAGGCGATGTCGCAGCGATGCCGTCGGCTTCAAGTTCATCTGGTAGCGAATGCCGACGGCTGCGCCACGACCGCGCACGTTGAACAACTCGTTGACGACGCCCGAGTCGACGTCGGCGTGGATCGCGAAGAGGTCGACGGTATCGCCGAGCTGCACCAGCGGGACGCGGTAGTTGATGGCGGCGATCGCAACGTCGTCGATGCGGTCGGGCGACGTGATGTATTGCGTCGTCAGGACGTGGTCACGGTCGGCGACGTTCGCGTGCTGGAAGAACACACCTGTGCGCAAGCGCCCGGTCGAGGGTGTGCCGGTGTTGTCGACCGCGAGCCCGATCTTCCAGGGCTTCTCGTCGTGCACGGTCACGGTCGCCTCGATGCCGCCGCTGTCGTCGCGCTTCAGGTCGACGCTGAGGCGGCGCGCCGGGTTCTCGTTGGCAAGCCTGATCTGCGCGGCGAGCGCGTCGGTGTTCGGCGTCAGGCCGGTTTGCAGTGCCAGCAGGCTGCGTCGGATCGACGCTTCGTCGAAGTGCTCGTTGCCTTCGATCGTCACGCCTCGCAGCCGCGGCTCGACGACGGTGAGGTGGACGACGCCATCGGCCAGCTGCTGCTCGGGGAGCACAACCTGCACGGCGCCGAAGCCGGCGCGGACGTACACCTGCTGCAGCGCCTCGACCGCGGCCTGGACGTCGGCGAACGAGCGGGCGCTTCCCGCGTACGGTGTGAGCGCGTCGTCGACGGTGTTGGCCGCGAGCACGGTGTTGCCTTCGACGGCGAAGCGAAGGATCTCGAAGCGTGGCGTCTGCGCGGCGGGCTGGGCGTCGGCCGGCGCGCCGGCGATGGCGGCAAACGCGAGCAGCGCGGCAGCGACGAGTCGTTGGAGTCGGCGCCACGCCGACCCCTGGCAACCGGGCGCGGCGCGCGTCAGCGCTTCTCCTTGCGAGCGCCGGTGGGCGCACAGCGGGGCTCGGTCAGCAACGGCAGCTCGCTCCGGCGAACCAGGGTCGGCATCTCGATCGCTTCCTGGACGCAGCGGACGCCACCGATCGTCGGTGCCATGAGGCGCAGGTCGCGCTGGCCGAGCGCGCCGGTCGTCGCGATCGCGGGCGGCAGCGGCGCGAGCACGTCGTAGAGGCCGTCGAGGTAGCGGATGGCGTAGTTCGACGACGACAAGCCGCTCACCACGATCGCGTAGCTGCCCGGCGCCGAGCTCGGCCCGGCGGCGCTGCCGAGGAGCAAGGTGCCGGCGAGGTCGGCGGGCGTCTCACCCGCGACGAAGCCGCTGAACGACGCCGTCAGCGTCGCCTGCGGCTGCCCTTGCAGCCGTGTCTTGTCGTCGGCCTGGATGAGCAGCGGTGCCGGCGTGATCGCTCCCGCTGCGGTCTGGCCGCTGATGCTGTAGTTGGCGCCGCCATTACCGTCGTTGACCGTGTAGCCGGTCACCGTGAGCGTTCGCGATCCTGTGTTCCGGCTGTCGAACACCTGCGTCATCGACGTGACGGTGTCGCCGGCGGCAAGCCCGGAAACGACGACAGGCGCGGCGGCCGAACTCGTGTTGCCGTCGTAGACCTTGGTGTCGGCGCTCGCGCTCAGCGTCAGCAGAGCCGGTGTGATCGTGCCGATCGAGGCCGCGGCGCTGGGACTGGCGAGTGCATAGCCGTAGACCGGAATCGCACCGTTGCTCGCGCTCGTCACGGCGATGCCCGACGCGGTGACGAGCTTGCCGTTGCCGACGTCGCGTGTGTCGTAGACAGCGCTGCCGTTGCCGACGACGACGCTGTCGCCATCGATCGCTCCGGTAACCGTGTAGTTGGCGGGCGCCAGGCTCGCCATCGCATTGCCGTCGTAGACCTTGCCGGTTGCACCGGTCAATCCCGGGGTGAGGCCCGGCGCGATGCGATACAGCGCGCCGTTGCCGCTGCCTTGCACCGGCGTCGCGCCGTAGGTCGCGGCGTACTGCTTGAAGTCGGGAGCGAGTCCGCCGCGTGTGTCGGCCGCGGGGTCGCTCGAGTAGAGGCGCCAGACGCCGGCGCCCGGGTCGATCGCTGCGCCTGCGATGGTGTTGACGAAGTTGCGTCCGGCGGCGAGCGTGATGGTCGGGGTCGTCTCGCCGCTGCTGCTCGTCAGCGCCGCCGCAAGAGTGATGTCGGCGCCGGCGCCGGAGACGATGGCGATCGGGTTGGCGAATACGTGCGGCGTGTTGACCGTCGTCGCGCCGGCGCTCGCCCCGCCGATCGTGAGCAGGCTGGTGCTGCCCCAGCTCAGCTGGCCGAGCTCGGCATCGCTCAAGGCAAGCGAGCCGCCGGCCGCGCTGCCGACGCCGACGCTGGTGCCGTTGGTGAAGGGCCGGATCGTCAAGGCGGTGGCGCTGCTGATCGTGTTCGCCGCGCCCAGGACCATGCTGTCGACTAGGAGCGTGAGGTTGCCCGTGCCGGTGGTCTGGAGGATGCTCGCCGCATCGCCGGCAATGCCGTTGCCGCCGGAGCCCCCCACTCCCGTGACCGTGAGGTTGCCCGAGCCGGCGGTCTGGAAGTTGAAGCCGCCGCCGCCGCCGCTGACCAGTTGCAGGCCGCTGCCGCCGGTAGTGCCGCTTCCGCCAAGGCCGGTCACGCTGACGGCAGCGGCTCCAAGGCCGGTGATTTGCACTGGCGTGGCGCCGGCCGCGCCGTAGAAATTGGCGAAGTTGATGCCGTTGCTTCCGGAGCCCGCGCCTGCGCCGCCGACGCCGCGAATCGAGATGTCTCCATCGATCGAGGTGATCGTCGGCCCGTTGCAGGCCGTCACCGAGCAGGCCGTGGCGAATGAATTCAGGCCGGCGATGACCTTGTTGGAATTGATGAAGATGCCCCAGTTGTTGTTCGCGCCGCCGCCGCCGGTACCGGTCACGCTGATCTTGGCCGCGTTCGGCCCGATGCCCGTCGACTGAATCGTGCCGCTGGCGTCCCAGCTGATTCCGTTGTTGTTCGAGCCGCTGCTCGAGCCGGCGGTGCCGCTGATCGTGATGTCGCCGTAGGCGCTCTGGACCAGCGAGTTGAAGTTCATTACGTAGCCGTTGTTTCCGCCGGCCGACGTCGTGTTGCCGCCTGTGCCGAGCAGGAAGATCCGGCCTGTTCCGGAGGAAATGACCGACGTGCCTCCGTAGGTGCCGTTCTGGAAGTTGTCCAGGTAGACACCGAAGCTGCCACCGGTGTTGTTGCCGCCGGTACCGGTGATCCTGATGTCGCCGTCCTGACCGAGCACGTGGGTGACTTGGTTGAGGAGCACGCCCGTCGACTGCGCACCCGTGACGAGATCGCCGCCGACACCGCTCAGCGTGATGGCGCCGGTGCCCGTGGTCGTGATCGTCGTGCCGCTCTGCGTGTAGATGCCGTGGCTGCCTGCGGGATTCGACCAGCCGTGGCCGCGCAGGGTGAGGTTGCCGCCGCCGGCGTTGAGCGTCGTGCCGTTCAGCTTGATGCCGATGGCGCTCGCCGAATCGCCCCACGCGTATCCGGTCGTCGGATCCGTGCCGCCGCTGATGAGGATGTTGCCGCCGTTGCTGTTGAAGGTCCCGCTGGCCAGGCTGACATAGCCGTTCTGGGCCGAGTTGCGGTCGGCGTCGAAGATCAGGTCCAGCTTGCCGCTGCTGGCGTTGATGCCGGCGATGCCGGTGAACGAAATCCCCTTGGCTGCACTCAGGGTCAAGGTCCCGTCGCCGCCGGTCGTCTTCGTGACGCCAAGGCCGCTGAAGACGAGATTGCTCGCGGTCGAGAGTTGCCAACGGTTCAGCGCCGGGCCGTAGTAGTCGAACGCGCTGCCGGTCGTGCCGATCGAAAGACCGTTCGCATCGCCGCTGCCGAGGGCCGTCAGCGCGACGTTGCCCAGACCGCTCGCCTGCAGGGAGCTCTCGGCGTAGCCCGAGTAGGCGACGTCGAGTGCGGTCGCCGCGCCGGTGCCGGTGATCTGGATGTTGCCGTCGACGCTCGAGATCGATTGCGTCGCACCGGCATTGCCGATCGAGACGCCGATCCCGCTCGTGCCGCGACCCGCGCCGACGACATTGATCGTGCCGCCGCCGGTCGTCTTCAGGCTGCTGTTCGTGACCACGATGCCGTGGTCGCCCGCGCCGACCGTGCCGCCGGTCCCCGTCACGCTGATGCTTCCACCTCCGGCGTCGAGCGTCGCACCGGTCAGCGCGACACCGATGAAAGTGCCGGTCGCGGTTCCGGTGGCGTTGCCGGCGAGCGTGATCGGCGCGCCGTTCGACGTCAGTGATCCGGTGCCGACGATGTTGCGCGTACCGGTGAGGCTGATCGCGCCGCCGACACCGCCGTTGATCGTGGCATCGGCAATCGTCAGCGTCTGCGCGGTTCCGACGAGCCTGGTCAGCGGCGTCACTGCCCCGATCGCACCGCTGAAGGTGAGGACGCCGGTCGTGCTGGCGTTGAGGTTGTGCGCGCCGTCGATCGTGCTGCTGAAAGCGAGCGCCGACGCTCCGGCATCGAAGGCGGTATCGGCGCCCAGCGTCACCGCGTTGCTGAAGACCTGGGTGCCGGTGCTCAAGACCGAGCCGCCGTTGACGACCGTCGTGCCGCCGCCGTTCGCGGTCAGCGAGGCGAGCCGCGAAGAGGCGCCGATCGCGCCGTCGAACGTCGTGACGCCATTGCTCGAGGTCGTGAGCGCGCTCGCCGCGCCGCTCGAATCGAGCGTGCCGTAGAAGTGGATGTCACCGCCGCCGTTGCCGCCAGTC
Source organism: Caldimonas sp. (assembly GCA_036496385.1). Lineage (GTDB taxonomy): Bacteria > Pseudomonadota > Gammaproteobacteria > Burkholderiales > Burkholderiaceae_C > Schlegelella_A. The sequence goes on from DASXLD010000130.1 coordinate 13,847, forward strand.
GCAAGGATCTGGATTGGGGTCGTGCCGAGCAACGCGGCATTCTTCACGCTGACGGTCGCGCCGGCGCCGGCGGTGCCGGTGCCGGTGCTGCTGCCGCCGCTCGACATCAGCGTGATGCCGCCGATCGTGATGGTGTGGCCCGCGCCCGGTGCATCGAGCGTGATCGCGCCGCCGTTGCCGCCGCTCGCGTTGCCTGACCCGCCGTTTCCGCCATAGGCGTAGATCGCACCGACCGAGAGATTGCCGCCGCTTGCGAGCGCGGAGACCGCGCCCGCGGCGGCGCCCGCCTGGTCGGCGCCATTGCCGGCTCCACCGAAGGCATCGATCGCGGCCGTCGTGACGCTCTGCCCCTGCAACGTCACGTTCGCGCCGGCGCCGCCGGGGCTGCCGGCATTCCCGGCACTACCGAAAGTGTTGATCGTGCCGGTGACGGACAGCGCGCCGCTCGATGCCGTCGCGGCAACGGTGCCACCGGCGCCGTTGCCGATGCCCATCGCCGAGATCCCGCCAGTGCTCACGGTCGTTCCTTCGAGGCGAACGCTACCCGCTGCGGCGCCTGCGCCGGTGCCCAACGCTGCGCCGCTGAAGGTCGTGATCCCCGACGGCACGCTGAGCAGACCCGCCGTGCCGGCCGTGCCGTCGCTTCCGGTCATCACGACGTTGCCGCCGGCGCTGCCGCCGAAGCCCGAAACCACCGCCGCGCCACCGAAGGTCGTGATGCTGGGAATGCTCCGGTCGATACCGTCGATGATCACCGAGCCGCCCGCGCGGCCCGCAGACGCCGTACCCGCATTGAGCGTCCCGCCGAAAGTCGAAATGACGCCGGACGTGACATTGCCTGCGGAGACGAGCGACACGTCGCCGCCCGCCGCGCCTGCAGTACCCCAGGTACCGATGGCGCCGACTTGCAGCAGGGTCGGCGCATGGTTCGTCACGCTGATGCTGCCGCGTGCGCCGCTGATGGTGGCACCCGTCGCGGCGCCGGTTTGTGCCGACAGCGCGCCGGTGGTGAGTGTGCCGCTCGTGGTCGAGGAGTTGGTCACGGAGATCGTGCCGGCGTTGCCGCCGGCGGCGGTGCCAGCGCCCCCGGAACCGCCGCTGGCCGTCAGCGCTCCGGTGGAGATCGCCCCGTTCGAAGTCAGCGACACCGTGCCGGCGTTGCCGCCGGCGGTGCCGGCGGTGCCTCCGCCGCCGTTGTCGGTGATGCCTCCCGTGGTGAGCGTGCCGCCGGCGTTGATCGTCACGGCGCTGCCGTTGCCGTCGAGGCCTCCAGTGGCGGTGATCGCACCGAGCGAGACATTAGCACCCGACACCGACAGCGTGGCCGCGGTGCCGCCGGGAGCGGCAGTGCCGAATGCCGCACCCGAGCCGAGTGTGATCGTGTTGGTGGTCACATTGCCGGTGGCGCTCAGCGAGATATTCTTCGCCGCACCCCCTGTGGCGACACCGGCGACCGCATTGCCGCCGACGGCGCTGAGATTGCCGTTGGTGAAATTGATCGCTCCGGCGCTTGCGGTCACGGCGATCGTGCCGGCGTTGCCCCCGCGGGCGTTGGCCAGGCCGAGCGAGGCACCGCCGTTGGCGGTCATCAGGGCGCCCGCTGCAGCCAGCGGCATCGACACGGTCGAGCCGGTGATCGTGACGTTGCCGGCATCGGTGCCCTGGATGCTGGCGCCGGCGGCGGGGGCGCCGCCGCTGGTGGTGATGGTGCTGGCCGCGTTGGTCGAGATCGATCCCGAGGCGTTGAGCACGACGTTGG
>DASXLD010000131.1:0-63956 GCA_036496385.1 Caldimonas sp.
CGTAGTGGCTGGCCGGATAGATGACGAAGCGCGGAATCTTCTGCCGGATGCGCCCGGTCAGCGGATCGAACAAGGTCAGCGACTCGAGCTCGTCGTCGAAGAGCTCGAGCCGGACGGCGAGCTCGCTGTGCTCGGCCGGGAAGACGTCGATCGTGTCGCCCCGCACCCGGAACGTGCCGCGCGAGAAGTCGGTCTCGTTGCGCGAGTACTGCATCCGGATCAGGTGCGCGATCGCGTCGCGCTGGCCGAGCTTGTCGCCGGTGCGCATGATCATCCGCATCTCGGTGTAGTCCTCCGGCGCGCCGATGCCGTAGATCGCACTCACCGAGGCGACGATGATCACGTCGCGCCGCTCGAGCACGCTCTTCGTCGCCGAGAGTCGCATCTGCTCGATGTGCTCGTTGATCGCCGAGTCCTTCTCGATGAACAGGTCGCGCTGGGGAACGTAGGCCTCGGGCTGGTAGTAGTCGTAGTAGCTGACGAAGTACTCGACCGCGTTCTTCGGGAAGAACTCACGGAATTCGCTGTAGAGCTGCGCCGCGAGCGTCTTGTTGGGTGCGAAGACGATCGCCGGCCGGCCGATCTCGGCGATGACGTTGGCCATCGTGAAGGTCTTGCCGGAGCCGGTGACGCCGAGTAGCGTCTGGAACGCGAGCCCGTCGCGAATGCCTTCGATCAGCCCGGCGATCGCCTCCGGCTGATCGCCCGCCGGCGGATACGGCCGGAACAGCTGGAACGGCGAGCCCGGGTAGGTGACGAACTCACCGTCGGAGTCGGCAGGGGCCGCGTCGGCGCGGGCGGCTTCGGTCATCGGGGTCATGGCGGCTAAAATGAGGGGGTTGGTCCGCGTCGCAGCGAACCCATCAGCGTACCGCAACGGCGCGGTCCGGGCAGAACGAGCTGCCATGCGCCGGGGATGTCGGCAGATGGCGGCGCCGACGCGGTTTCCAACGGCTCCACAAGGACTCCTTTCATGTCTTCGCTCTTCGACGCCGTCGAGATGGCGCCCCGCGACCCGATCCTGGGTCTCAATGAGCAATTCGCCGCCGATCCGAATCCGGCCAGGGTGAATCTCGGCGTCGGCGTCTACTACGACGAGAACGGCAAGCTGCCGCTCCTGCGCTGCGTCCGCGCTGCCGAAGAGAAGATGATGGACGCGCGGCAGGCGCGCGGCTATTTGCCGATCGACGGCATCGCCGCCTACGACGCGGCCACCCAGGCGCTCGTTTTCGGCGTCGACGCGCCGGCGCGACGCGACGGCCGGATCGCGACCGTCCAGGCCGTCGGCGGCACCGGCGGGCTGAAGATCGGAGCCGATCTGCTGCAGCGCATGAACCCGGCCGCGCGCGTCCTCATCAGCGAGCCGAGCTGGGAGAACCACCGCGCGCTGTTCGAAGGCGCCGGCTTCGAGGTCAGCACGTATCCCTACTACGACCCGGCGAGCCACGGCGTCGACTTCGAGGCGATGCACGCCGCGCTCGGCAGCGCCGCGCCCGGAACGATCGTCGTCCTCCACGCCTGCTGCCACAACCCGACCGGCTGTGATCTCACGCCGGGTCAGTGGCAGCACGTCGTCGATCTGCTCGCCGCGCGCGGCCTCGTCCCCTTCCTCGACATGGCCTATCAGGGCTTTGGCGACGGCATCAGCGAAGACGGCCACGCGGTGCAGCTCTGCCTCGAGGCCGGCCTCGACTTCTTCGTCGCCACCAGCTATTCGAAGAGCTTCTCGCTCTACGGCGAGCGCGCCGGCGCGCTCTCGGTCGTCTGCCCGACGAGGGAAGCAGCGGCGCGCGTGCTCAGCCAGCTCAAGCGCGTCATCCGCACCAACTACTCGAACCCGCCGACTCACGGCGCGGCGGCGATCACGACCGTGCTCACGACGCCGGCGCTGCGCGCCCTCTGGGAAGACGAGCTCGCCGGCATGCGCGAGCGGATCAAGCACATGCGCGTCGAGCTGCAGCGCCGGCTCGTCGCCGCGGGCGCCGCCATCGACACCGACTTCATCACCCGCCAGCGCGGCATGTTCAGCTACTCGGGCCTGACGAAGGCGCAGATGCAGCGGCTGCGCAGCGAGTTCGGCGTCTACGGCGTCGATTCCGGCCGCATCTGCGTGGCCGCGCTCAACGAACGCAATCTCGACACCGTCGTTGCCGCAATCACCGAAGTCACGGAGAAGGCCCAAGCATGATTCTTTACGAGTGGTACGAAGCGCAGCGCGCGCTGATGAGCCCGTTCTCGGAGTTCGCGAGCGCGTCGTCGAAGCTCTACAGCCATCCGCTGTCGCTGTTCGCGCACGTGCCGCACGCGCACCGGGTCTCCGCTGGCCTTGACCTGATGCACCGGCTGTCGAAGGACTACGAGAAGCCGCAGTTCGACATCCGCGCGATCGAGGTCGACGGCGTCCATGTCGCAGTCGACGAGCGGGTCGCGATCGAGAAGCCCTTTTGCCGCCTGCTGCGCTTCAAGCGCTTCACCGACGATCTGTCGACGCTGCGCAACCTCAAGACGCAGCCGACCGTGCTCATCGTGGCGCCGCTCTCGGGCCATCACGCGACGCTGCTGCGCGAGACGGTTCGCGAGCTGCTGAAGGGTCACAAGGTCTTCATCACCGACTGGGCCGACGCGCGCATGGTCGCCGAGGAGAAGGGCCCGTTCCGCCTCGACGACTACGTCGCCTACGTGCAGGAATTCATCCGCTTCATCGGCCCCGAGGTGAACGTGATCTCGGTCTGCCAGCCGACCGTCCCGGTACTGGCGGCGGTATCGCTGCTGGCGAGCGCGGGCGAGCCGACGCCGCGCACGATGACCATGATGGGCGGCCCCATCGATGCCCGCAAGAGCCCGACGGCGGTCAACAACCTGGCCACCAACAAGAGCATCTCCTGGTTCGAGAACAACGTGATCCACCGCGTGCCGGTCAACTACCCGGGCGCCGGGCGGCGCGTCTACCCGGGCTTCCTGCAGCACGCCGGCTTCATCGCGATGAACCCGGACCGGCACCTGAAGTCGCACTATGACTATTTCCTCGACCTCGTCCGCGGCGACGGCGACAACGCCGAGTTCCATCGCGGCTTCTATGACGAATACAACGCGGTGCTCGACATGCCCGCCGAGTACTACCTCGACACGATCAAGACCGTGTTCCAGGACTTCGCCCTCGTCAACGGCACCTGGGTCGTCGACGGCAAGCCGGTGCGGCCCGAGGACATCGAGACGACGGCGCTGCTCACGATCGAGGGCGAGCTTGACGACATCTCCGGCGCCGGCCAGACGCGGGCGGCGCACGACTTGTGCACCGGCATCCCTGCGGACCGCCGCTTTCACTACGACGCGATCGGTGCCGGCCACTACGGCATCTTCTCGGGCCGGCGCTGGCGCGAGAAGGTCTATCCGAAGGTGCGCGAGTTCATCGCTTCGCACCAGGCGCCGGCGGCGCCGCGCCGAGCAGCGCGCAAGAGCAACGGCAAGCGCCGGACAGTGGGCGCCTGACCGACCATGGGCGCGCAAGCGCTCGCCGATGCGGTGCTCGACGCGCTGCCGCAGACGCAGTGCCGCCGCTGCGGCTACGCCGACTGCCGCAGCTACGCCGAAGCGATCGCGAGCGAAGGCGCCGCGATCAACCGCTGCCCTCCCGGCGGCGCTGCAGGCGTCGCTCGCCTGGCAAACCTGACCGGCCGCCCGGCGCTGCCGCTCGACCCCGGCTGCGGTCGCGAGGTGCCGCGTGCGCTCGCGGTCATCGACGAGGCGCAATGCATCGGCTGCGCGCTCTGCCTGAAGGCGTGCCCAGTCGATGCGATCCTCGGCGCTGCCAAGCGCATGCATGTCGTCATCGACGCGAGCTGCACCGGCTGCGAGCTCTGCATCCCGGTCTGCCCGGTCGACTGCATCTCGCTCGTCGACGCCAGCTTCGGACGAACCGGCTGGGCGGCATGGGACGCAACGCGCGCGACCGATGCGCGTCGACGCTACGCGCGCCACGCCGGCCGGCTCGCGACCGAGACGGCGTCGGCGCCCGGCGTGACCAGCGAGCCGACGCGCAGCGCGACCGTCGCGGCGGCAATCGCGCGGGCTCGTGCAGCGCGAGGACAGGCACGGTGACTTGGCGTCGCGGCCCGGAGACGACCCGGAGCGAACGCGGGTGAAGGACGCCGACGTCGCTCCCTTCTTCGAGACGCTGCGCGACGCCAACCCGGAGCCGGCCAGCGAGCTCGACTACAGCAGCGTCTTCGAGCTGCTCATTGCCGTGCTGCTGTCGGCGCAGACGACCGACAAGCGTGTCAACCAGGTCACCAAGGCCTTGTTCGCGGCCGGCCCGACGCCGGCCAGGATGCTCGCGCTCGGGGCCGAGACGATCGAGGCGATGATCAAGCCGGTGGGCTTTTTCCGCATGAAGACCAAGAGCGTCCTCGCGACCTGCCGGATCCTCGTCGACCAGCACGGCGGCGAAGTGCCGAGGACGCGCGACGCGCTCGAGGCGCTTCAGGGAGTCGGCCGCAAGACCGCGAACGTGGTCCTCAACAACGCCTTCGGCGATCCGACGCTCGCCGTCGACACGCACGTCTTTCGCGTCGCCAACCGGACCGGCCTCGCTGCCGGCAGCACGCCGCTCGAGGTCGAGCTCGGCCTGCTCGAGCGGATTCCCGAGCAATTCCTGCACAACGCCCATCACTGGCTGATCCTGCATGGGCGCTACGTCTGCCAGGCACGGCGGCCGCTGTGCGAGGTGTGCCGCGTCGCCCGCTGGTGCGATTCGGCGCCGCCGCAATTCAAGCAGCGCTCGGGCGCCCGCCCGGCCTGAGCGCGTTTCAGCGCGCGGCTCGCTCGCGCCGCACTTCGTCGAGCACCGCGCAGACCGCTACGGCGCCGTCGACGATGCGCGGCCCCTGACGGCTGATTGCGTCGCCGTCGAGGGCGTAGAGCCAGCCGTGGCGGACCGCGGTCATCCGCGGCTGCGGCCGCCAGAGCGCGAAGCCCGGGTTCGCCGGATCGCGCCGCCACGCCGCGGAACCTGTCTGCTCGCTCGCCGTCAGGATCGCCTCCGGATCGGCGGCGACAACGGCCTCGGTCGAAACGATCGGCACCAACGGGGCGAGATCGGCGAAGACGTTGCGGCCGCCGCAGACGCCGAGGATGTCGTTGACGATCTGCTGCCGGTTGACGGTCATCAGCGGCTGCTGCCAGACCTGATAGAAGACCGTCACCGGCGCCGCGCCGGCATGGCCTGCGCGCAGTTGCGCGAGGGCGGCCCGCACCGACTCGGCATTGCGGCGCGCCTCGCGCTCGTGGCCGAGCAGCGTGCCGAGGCGCTCGATCGCACGCGCGACGTCGTCGAGACGCTGCGGCTCGAGCTGGAACAGCTGGATGCCGGCGCGCGCAAGCTGCTCGAGCTCGCGACTGAGGTTGCCGCGTTGCCAGACGAGGACGAGATCGGGCTTGAGCTCGAGCACGCGCTCGACGTCGACCCGGCCGGCGTCACCGATGCGGGCGATGCCGCGCGCCGCGGGCGGGTAGTCGCTCAGCGCCGAGACGCCGACCAGGGTCGAACCGGCGCCGGCGGCAAAGACGAGCTCGGTGAGGCTCGGTGCGAGGGTCACGACGCGTTCGGGCGGCCGATCGAGGACAACCCTGCGGCCGGCGTCGTCGACGACGGTGATCGCAGCGACGGCGAGTGGCGCGGCCAGCGTCGCGCCGGCAGCCATTGCAGCGACGATCGCGCGCTGCAGGCGCGCGAACAGAGCGGGGAGTGCGCACCTCATGGTCCGCGCTCTTCGCCCGCAGACGTCGCGGCGACAACGAACCTCGCGCTGCCGTTCACGGCGAGCGCGTGGATGGCAACGCCGAACACCGCGCTGAGGCGCGCGGCGACGAGGATGTCGTCGCGCGTCCCAGCGAGAGCATGGCCGGTGCCGTCGAGCAGGACGATGTGGCTCGCCAGGTCCCACGCCAGATTGAGGTCGTGCAGGCTGGCGACGACCGCGCCGCCTGAGGCCGCGTGCGCGAGCAGGACGTCGACGAGCAACCGTTGGTGCGCCAGGTCGAGATGCGACGCCGGCTCGTCGAGGAGAAGCAGCGGCGCCTCTTGCAGCAGTGCGGTCGCGATCGCGACGCGCTGGCGCTCGCCGCCCGAAAGCGACTGCACGTCATTGGCGGCGAGCGGCGTGAGAAGGAGCCGCTCGAGGACACGCTCGACGTCGGCGTCGACGCCCGCGTCGAGCAGCGATCGAATGCCGGCGTCGCGCCGGCGCGCGAGTGCCGCGGTCTCGCGGACGGTCGCAGGGAACGGATCGGACCAGAACTGCGGACTCCACGCCCGTCGATCGGCGAGCGCTGCCGGATGCCAGGCCGCGAGCTCGACGCCGTCGACCCGCACCGAGCCGGCGCCGAGGGGAAAGATGCCGGCGAGCGCGGCGAGCAGCGACGACTTGCCGGCGCCGTTCGGACCGATCACGACCCAGCGCTCGCCGCTGCCGACGCGAAGGTCGAGACGATCGAACAACATCCGCCCGCGTGCCGTGCCGCCGGCACGCAGGGCAAGCGCTTCCGCTTCGAGCAGCGCCGCGCTCATCGTGCGTGCGCCGGCCGCTGCAGCAGCATGACGACGAAGGTCGGCACGCCGATCGCCGCCGCGAGGATGCCGACCGGCAGCTGCAACGGGGCGACGATGGTCCGCGCGACGGCGTCGACCGCGACGACGAACGCGCCACCGGCGATCGCGCTCGCCGGCAGCAGCAGTGGCGCGGCGCGCAGCCCGAGCCGCCTGAGGACATGCGGAACGACGAGGCCGACGAAGCCGATCGCCCCCGCGGTCGCGACCGCGGCGCCGGTCGCGAGCGCCGCCGCGAGCAGGACCGCGCGCCGCCGCCGGCCGACGTCGACGCCGAGCGTCGCCGCCCACGCATCGCCGCGGGCGAGCCAGTCGAGCTCGCGGGCGCGCGGCCAGACGACGAGGAGAGCGACCGCGAGCGCGATCCAGACGATCTCCCAATGCGAAGCGCCGTTGAGATCACCGAGCAGCCAGAACACCATGCCGCGCAGCTGGCCCTCGTCGGCCAGAGTCAGGATCAGCGAGACGATCGCCGAGCAGCCAGCGCCGATCATGACGCCGACGAGCAGGAGCGCGGTCGACCCTTCGCTGCCGGCGCTGAGCGCGGTGCTCGCGAGGCGGCGCCAGAGCAGCCCGAAGAGCAGCGCCGACGACGCCGCTGCGCCGGTTGCCGCGCCTGCGGCGACACCCCACTCCGAGAGGTGGGCGCCACCGGCGCCGGCGAGCAGCATCGCGCCGAGCGCGCCGACCGACGCGCCGCCGGCGACGCCGAGCACGTAGGGATCGGCGAGCGCGTCGCGCGTCATGAGCTGCATCAGCGCACCGGCGAGCGCCAGCGCCGCACCGGCGCCGAAGCCGGCGAGAACGCGCGGGACGCGGATCGCCCACATGATGTCGTCACTCGCCAGGCCGAAGCCCGAGGAACCGGCAAGGACGCCGAAGCCGCAGGCGAGCGCCGCAGCGCCGACTGCGACGACGAGGGCGCGACTTGCCCGCATCGTTCAGAGGCCGACCGAGTCGTAGCGAACGCCGAACCAGGCCTGACGGCCGAGACCCCGGTAGTCGCGCACCGGTTCGATCTTGCGATCGAACGCGTTGTTCAGCTTGGCCTCGAGGCGCCACGCCTGCTGCGGCTGCCACGCGACCCGGAGATCGACGACGCCGTAGCCGCCGAGGACGATGCCGTTGTCGGGCCGCGAGCCGACGAAGAGCGCTGCTGCGCCGAACCGCCAGGCGCCGCTGGCATAGTCGGCGCCGAGGCTCTCTTGGTGCGCGGCGCGGCGCGGCAGGCGGATACCGGTGTCGGCGTCGGTCGCGTCGAGGAAGTCGACGTTGGCGCGAAAGTCGAGGCCGCGCCAGCGCGCCGTCGCGGCGAGCGTCGCGCCCTGCAGGCGTGCCCGGCTGACGTTGGCGGCGCAGCCGAAGTCGTACGCCGGATCCGGCGGGCACAGCGTGCGGTCGGGCTCGAAGCCGATCAGGTCGCGGACGTTGTTGCGATAGACGGTCGCGCTCACGCTCGCATCATCGCCCTGCCACGATGCGCCCGCCTCGACGCTCTTGCCGCGCTCGGGCCGCACCGTCGGCACGCCGAAACCGGGGAAGGCGAGATCGTTGAACGTCGGCGCGCGAAACGTCGTCCCCGCGAGCGCGCGCAGCTTCACGCCGCGCGCCACCTCGAGAGTGCCGCCGATGCGCCCGGTCGTGTTCGCGCCGTAGATGGAGTTGTCGTCATGGCGAAGGTCAGCCTGCAACGAGCCGGCGCCGAAGGTGCCCGAATAGCCGAGCACGCCGGCGTTGTTGCGGCGCACCTGCTCGCTCGCGAACACGTCGGCCGTCGCCCGCTCCACCTGGTGCTCGAGCGCAACCATCAGCTGCTGCTGCGAAGCGAGGGTGAACGCGTTCTGCCAGGTGCCCTGCTCTCGGCGCGTCACGAAGCGGCTCTGCACGGTGCCGCCGCTCGTCAGATCGTCGACGGCCTCGGATGCCTGCACGGTCGTCGTCCAGTCGCGCGCGGGCGCGCCGCGATAGTCGATCGAGGCGACGCGGGTCGTCAGGTGGTTGCGAAAGTCGGGCGTCGGGTCAGGGGCGAAGGTCGGCGGCAGGAACTCGCTCGAGTCGAACTGCGCGTTCAGTCGCGTCTCGAGCAGATGCACGCCGATGCGGTGCCCCGCTGCCGGCGTGAAGCCGGCCTGCAGCGCTCCGGAGTCGCGTCTGAAGCCGTCGCGATCGGGATTGAAGTTGCCGAACAAGTCGTTCGGCGCGATCGCGGAGACGCCGGCGCTTTTCTCGCGGCCGAGCGAGAGCGCGTAATCCCATGGACCCGTCGCGCCGCTCACGGCGACGTCGCCGCGCGCCGAGTCGTAGCCGCCGACGTCGGCGCCGGCGCTCCAGCGAAACGGCCCCTCGCCGCGGCGAGTGAAGATCTGCACCACGCCACCGACCGCGTCGGCACCGTACAGGCTCGAGGCCGGACCGCGCAGGACTTCGATGCGCTCGACCTGGGCCAGACTCAGGGCTTCGAATTCGGCTTGGCCGAGCGTCGCCGAGCCGACGCGGACGCCGTCGACGAGCACGACCGTGCCGTTCGTGCTGGCGCCGCGAATGAAGAAGCCCGAGCTCTGCCCGGGCCCGCCGTTGCGCACGACCTGCATGCCGGTGACGCGGCGGATCAGATCCTCGACCGAATCGGCCGTCGTGCTGCGGATCGTCGCGGCATCGATGACGACGATGTCGCTGCTGCTGCGGCCGAGTGTCTCGGGCTCGCGCGTGCCGGTGACCACGACCGGATCGAGGGCGCTGTTGGCGGCGATGGCGATGTCCGTCGACGCGAGGAGGACGAGCATCGTCGCACAGACGACTTGCATAGCGACGCGGACGCGGCGAGCCGGCGGCAGGCGCGGCGCCTTGGGTTGGCAGGGCATGGTGAAGGTTCCCGCAAGAGGCGTGCGACCGCTTCCCCGCGGCCGACGCGACATGGGCCGGGCACGAGGCCCTGCCCGCTTGCTGGCCGGTATCCGGGCTGACGGATCGACCTCGGCGACCTTCCCGGAAGCTCGAGCCTCCAGTGGTGTGAGCGCCGCGGCTGACGATGCCTTCGACAAGCGCACCGTCGTCCGCCGTACCGTTGCGGGGGCAGCGCGGATGATGCCGGACCGTTGCCGATCCGACGCTCGCTTCCCGTTTAACTGTGAAGGCATGAACACCTTCACGGGCACCAGCGGAACGCATTCTAAGCAGCCTGAGCGAGCGCACGACGACGCCTACAATTCGACTCCTCTCTCCTTGCCGGAGCGTCATGGCCACGATCGAGGACCTCGCCGACCGCGTCGAGCGCCTGCTCCTTCGACACGAGGAGGTTCAGCGCACGAACGCGTTGCTGGCGGCACAGCTCGGCGCCGTCACGAACGAACGCGACAACCTTCGCTCGCGCCTGAACGCGGCGAAGAGCCGGATCGACGTTCTCCTGCAGCGGCTCCCGCGCGAACCGCTCACCGGCGACGACGCGCTCGAGGGCGCGACGATCGACGCCACCAAGGGCGATGGCGCCAGCCCGCTCAGGAGCGTCGGATGAAGCAGGTCGAGGTCACGATTCTCGGCCAGAGCTACATCCTCGGCTGCCCCGACGGCGGCGAGAGCTCGCTGCTCGAGGCCGTCGCCGACGTCGACCGTGAAATGAGCGCCATCCGCGACGGCGGCAAGGTCAAGGCGCGCGAACGGATCGCCGTGCTGGCGGCACTCAATCTCGCGTTCGAGCTCGCGCAGCGGCCGGCGAGAGCGAGCACGGATGCGGCGGCGAGCGGCGCCGGCGGCGACCTTCCCGCAGTCGATCTCGAAGGCCTGATCCGTCGCGTCGACACGGCCCTCGGCGCCGACGGTCAGCTGCTCTGAATCGCTGTCGCTTTTTCGAGCGCGCAGCGTAGAATGAAATCGTCCGTTGCGTTCGCGTGAACTCTATATTTCCTTGAACCGATGCTCGCAAGAGCAAGGGCTTGGAACATCGCCCGGCAGGTGTGATCGTCTCGCGTCAGATGAACCCGAAACCTGGCTGACCTCGCCCACCTGAACTGCCTGGGTTCAGGAATGCGGTTCACGGGGCGCGGCGGACACCTTCTTCCTTCTCGACGCGGCCGCCATGCGCTACTGGTTGATGAAGAGCGAGCCGAGCGAGTGCTCGATCGACGATGCAGCGGCAGCGCCGCGTGCCACGGTGCCGTGGATCGGCGTGCGCAACTTCCAGGCTCGCAACTTCATGAAGCAGGAGATGGCTCCGGGCGACGGCGTCCTCTTCTATCACTCGTCGTGTCCCGAGCCCGGGATCGCCGGCCTCGCCGAGGTTGCGTCGAAGCCGTCGGTCGACGAGACTCAATTCGATCCCAAGAGTCACTACTTCGACGAGAAGTCGAGGCGCGAGTCACCGCGCTGGTGGCACGTCGACGTCAAGGTACGCAAGAAGACGCGGCTGCTCTCGCTTGCCGAGATGCGGGCGGCACCCGAGCTGGCGACGATGCGCGTGCTGCGCCGCGGCAACCGCCTGTCGATCACTCCCGTCAGCGAGGACGAGTGGCGCGCCGTCGTGAAGCTGCTCGAACGGCCAGAGTGAGCAACGCGACGCAATAATCCGCGTCATCGAGCCGCCGGGCCGTCGCGCAGGGAGGTGCAGCGACCATGAAAGAGCAGATCGACAAGCTCAACCGCCTGAGCGAATCGCACGGGCCGCTTCAGCCCGGCAAGGGCCTGGCCTCCGGAGTTATCGCGCTCTGCCTGGCGGCGCTCTGCTTCCTCGGCGTCCTCGCTTTCCACTTTCCCGAATACCTGACGACACCAGAGCTGCGCCACACGTACAACGTCGACGCGATGCGGCTGCTGCTGTTCTGGTCGCTCGTCCTGTCGGGCGCGATGGCGCTGTTCAACATCGTCATGAGCCGGGCGCGCTGGCTCGCGCTCGCGGCGTTCGTGCTGATCGGCCTCTCGCTCGCGCTCGGCGGCCACAAGGTCCCGGTCAACGACTTCGCCGACAACACGCCTTATATCGGCCTCGACTGGTTCATCCTCGACCTGCTCGGCTCGACGTTGATCTTCGTCTTCATCGAGAAGCTGTTCGCGCTGCGCAAGGAGCAGCCGATCTTTCGCGCCGAATGGCAGACTGACTTTCACCATTTCCTCGTCAACCACATGATCGTTGGCTTCATCCTGCTCGCGACCAACCTGCTCGTCCACAAGCTGTTCGGCTGGGCGGCCGAGGACGGCATTCGCGGCTGGGTGCAGGACCTGCCGTTCTTCGTCGCCCTCTTCCTGATCGTCCTCGTCGCCGATCTCGTCCAGTACTGGACCCACCGCGCCTACCACGAGATGCCGATGCTCTGGCGGCTGCATGCGGTGCACCACAGCGTCAAGAGCATGGACTGGCTCGCCGGCTCGCGCCAGCACATCCTCGAGCTGATCATCACCCGCACGCTGGTGCTCGCGCCGATCTACGTGCTCGGCTTCAGCAAGGAAGTAATCGACGCGTACATCGTCATCGTCGGCTTCCAGGCGGTGTTCAATCACGCCAATGTCAGCGTCCGGCTCGGGCCGCTGCGCTATGTCGTCGTGACGCCGAACTTCCACCATTGGCACCACTCGCAGGACAGCGAAGGGATCGACCGGAACTACGCCGCCCACTTCGCGTTCATCGACTACGCGTTCGGCACCGCGCACAAGGCCGACCGGCCATGGCCGAACCAGTACGGCGTCGTCGGCGACTACGTGCCGAACGGTTTCTTCAAGCAGCTCGCGTTCCCGTTCGTCTGGAAGGGCTGAGGCGGCGGCTCGGGCGTGCAGTTCGACGTCGCGATCGTCGGCGCCGGCGCCGCAGGGCTGCACTGCGCGGCGATCGCCGGCCAGCTCGGCTGCTCGGTGGTGCTGCTCGACCACGCCGAGAAGGTCGCCGAGAAGATCCGCATCTCCGGTGGCGGCCGCTGTAACTTCACCAACATCGAGGTCGGCGCCGACAACTTCGAATCGGCGAACCGCGACTTCTGCCGCTCGGCGCTCGCCCGCTACACGCCGCGTGACTTCATCGACCTCGTCGAACGCCACCGCATCGCCTGGCACGAGAAGCACAGGGGGCAGCTCTTCTGCGACGGCTCGAGCGCCCAGGTGATCGCCATGCTGCTCGCCGAGTGCGAGGCCGGGGCGGTGCAGCGCTGGCAACCGTGCCGCGTCGAAGCGGTCCGCGTCGGCGGCGCAGGATTCGAGCTCGACACGGCGCGCGGAGCGCTCCGCTCGACGCGACTCGTCGTCGCCACCGGGGGGCTCTCGATCCCGAAGATCGGCGCGAGCGACTGGGGCTACGCGCTGGCGCGCCGGCTCGGCCACCGGATCGTCGAGCCGCGCCCGGCGCTGGTGCCGTTCGTCTGCGACGACCGAGAGTGGCAGCCGTTCGCCGCATTGGCCGGGGTGGCGCTGCCGGTTCGCGCGCGCGCCAGGGACGCGAGCACACCGGGCTTTGCCGAGGATCTTCTCTTCACCCACCGCGGCTTGAGCGGCCCCGCGGCGCTGCAGGTCTCGACCTACTGGCGCCCGGGCGAGGCGATCGTCGTCGATCTCGCACCGCAGACCGATCTGCGGCGCCTCCTCGCCGCCGCGAAGTCGGGCCGCCGCCAGGTCGGCACCGTCCTCGCCGAGGCCCTGCCGCGCCGGCTTGCCGACGCCTGGGTCGCTGCCCATCTCGGCGACGACCGTCCGGCCGCCGACGTCCGCGACCGCACGCTCGACGCGTTGGCGGCAGCCCTGCAGCAGTGGACGCCTTCGCCCTCCGCCACCGAGGGCTGGCGCAAGGCCGAAGTGACGGCCGGCGGCGTCGACACCCGCGACCTCGAGTCGCGCGACTGCGAGAGTCGCCTCGTCCTCGGGCTCCACTTCATCGGCGAGGTGGTCGACGTCACCGGCTGGCTCGGCGGCTACAACTTCCAGTGGGCCTGGGCGAGCGCTGCCGCATGCGCCCGCTCGCTGGCCGTGCATTGCCGCCCCGGGCTATAATCGATGTCCTCTTCAAAATCCGCCAGCTAGATGACCACCGTTCGCGTCAAGGAAAACGAGCCGTTCGACGTTGCTCTTCGCCGCTTCAAGCGCACCATCGAAAAGCTCGGCCTGTTGACCGATCTGCGTGCCCGCGAGTTCTACGAGAAGCCCACCGCCGAGCGCAAGCGGAAGAAGGCGGCCGCGGTCAAGCGC
The DNA here is from genome assembly GCA_036496385.1 of Caldimonas sp. Lineage (GTDB taxonomy): Bacteria > Pseudomonadota > Gammaproteobacteria > Burkholderiales > Burkholderiaceae_C > Schlegelella_A. Next base: position 13,760 of record DASXLD010000131.1, read on the forward strand.
CATTTCAAGCGCGTCCGCAGCATGCAGCTCCCGAAGAAGCTCTTCTGACCGCGCAGAAGCCGCGATCCACCGGAGCCCGCCGCGCGCGGGCTTCGTCGTTTTCGAATCCTGCCGGCGTAGAGTCGGGTCCGGAGTCGCGATGACCCTCAAAGACCGCATCACCGAAGAGATGAAGGCCGCAATGCGCGCCAAGGACGCGCCGCGCCTGCTCACGATCCGCGGCCTGCTCGCCGCGATGAAGCAGCGCGAGGTCGACGAGCGCATCGAGCTCGACGACGCCGCGGTCGTTGCGATCGTCGACAGGCTCGTCAAGCAGCGCAAGGATTCGATCCAGCAATTCAGCGCCGGCGGCCGCCAGGACCTGGTCGACAAGGAGACTGCCGAGCTCGAGGTGCTCGAGAGCTACCTGCCGGCGCGGCTCGGTGCCGCCGAGATCGCACGAGAGGTCGCGACGATCGTCGCCGAGACCGGCGCCACAGGCGCCGCCGAGATGGGCAAGGTCATGGCCGCCGCGAAGGCGCGCTTCGCGGGCCGCGCCGACATGGCCTCGGTCTCGGCGGCCGTGAAGACGGCGCTGGCCCGCTGACCACCGATCCCCAAGAAAGAAGACGATGGCACTCGCCGCCCACCGCATGACCGCCGACGTTGCCGTCGCCGGCCAGCTCGAACCCGCCGCCATGGCAGAGGCCGCGGCCGCCGGCTTTCGCAGCGTCGTCAACAACCGACCCGACTTCGAAGGCGGTCCGACGCAACCGACATCGGCGAGCATCGAAGCGGCGGCGCGTGCCGCCGGCCTGTCGTATGCATGGCTGCCCGTCGCACCCAACGTGCAGACGCCGGAAGAGATCGCCAGGTTCGCGGCCTTGCTCGAGTCGATGCCGAAGCCGATCCTGGCGTTCTGTCGCTCGGGCGCGCGCTCCGGCAAACTCGTGCGCGCAGCCCTCGGCGGCTGACCGCGCATCTGCCCGCGCCCTCGCTCCTAGCGCAAACACGCAGTCGCCGGCGGAACCGGCTCCCTAGAATCGGCGGCGCTTCGCAGCGGGGATGGGCCCGGCGAACGTCTTGTCCCATTCGACGGAGAGCCCGTGGCGCCTCTTCTCAGGCTGTCGCAGCTGATCGATCGCTTCACCGCCTGGGTCGGTCGCTGGGTGGCGTGGCTGGTCCTCGCCGCGGTCCTGATCAGCGCGATCAACGCGTCCGTGCGCAAGATCTTCAACACCAGCTCTAACGCGTATCTCGAGATCCAGTGGTATCTATTCGCAGCGGTATTCCTGCTCGCCGCGGGCTACACGCTGATGCGCCAAGAGCACGTCAAGATCGACGTCATCTCGGGGCGCTTTTCCAAGCGCACGCAGATCTGGATCGACATCGTCGGCCTCGTCTTCTTCGTTTTTCCGCTGGTATTCACGGTCGTTCGGCTGTCGCTGCCGCTCGTCATCCGCGCCTACGAGATGAACGAGTACTCGTCGAACGCCGGCGGCTTGATCCGCTGGCCGGTGTTCGCGACCCTGCCGCTTGGCTTTCTGCTCCTCGGCATCCAGGCCGTCTCCGAGTTGATCAAGCGGGTCGCCTTCCTGCGCGGCCTCATCCCCGACCCGACCCAGAAGGTCCAGGCGAAGAGCGCTGAAGAGGAGCTCGCCGAGCTCCTGGCGAAGGAAGTGGCCGAGCGCGAGAAGGCAGCATTGGCGGCCAAGCCATGATGCACTTCATCGGGGCGAACATGGCGCCGATCATGTTCGCGAGCCTGATCGTCTTCCTGCTGTTCGGCTATCCCGTCGCGTTCGCGCTCGGTGCCTGCGGGCTCTTCTTCGGCGTCGTCGGCGTCGAGATGGGGCTGATGCCGGAGGCGCTGCTGCAGGCCCTCCCATTGCGCATCTTCGGCATCATGCAGAACGAGACCCTGCTGGCGGTGCCGTTCTTCACCCTCATGGGGCTGGTCCTCGAACGATCGGGAATGGCAGAGGATCTGCTCGACACCATCGGCCAGCTCTTCGGCCCCATCCGCGGCGGCCTCGCCTACGCGGTGATCCTGGTCGGCGCGATGCTCGCCGCGACCACCGGGGTCGTCGCCGCGTCGGTGATCTCGATGGGGCTCATCTCGCTGCCGATCATGCTTCGCTACGGCTACGACCGCCGCCTGGCGAGCGGCGCGATCGCCGCCTCCGGGACGCTGGCGCAGATCATCCCGCCGTCGCTGGTGCTGATCGTCCTCGCCGACCAGCTCGGGCGCAGCGTCGGCGATCTCTATCGCGGCGCATTCATCCCCGGCTTCGTGCTGACCGGCTTGTACCTCGGCTACGTGATGACGATGAGCGTGATGCGGCCGAGCTGGACGCCGGCACTGCCGAAGGAGGCCCGCACGATCCGCGAGGACGACGGCAGCCCGGGCCTGCGCTCGCTCGGCGTCGTGACGTTGCTCTCGGTGGCCGCGGCCCTGCTGTTCGCGAAGCTGCGGGCGGCGGACACCCCGACCGATGAGCTGATCGTCGTCTCGATGTGCGTCGGCGTCGGCGTCGCGTTCGCGCTCGCCGTCGCCAACCGCCTGCTGAAGCTGAACCTCCTGTCGCGCATGGCCGAGCGCGTGACTTTCGTCCTGATCCCGCCGCTCGCCCTGATCTTCCTCGTCCTCGGCACGATCTTTCTCGGCGTCGCGACGCCGACCGAGGGCGGCGCGATGGGCGCGACGGGTGCGCTGGTCATGGCAGCCGCCCGCCGCCGCCTCGACCTGCGGCTGCTGCGCCAGGCGATGGACACGACGATGAAGATCTCGAGCTTCGTGCTCTTCATCCTGATCGGCTCGACCGTGTTCAGCCTGTCGTTCCAGGCGGTCGACGGCCCGATCTGGGTCGAGCATCTGCTGACGAGCCTGCCCGGCGGCCAGCTCGGCTTTCTCATCGTCGTCAACATCCTGATCTTCTTCCTCGCCTTCTTCCTCGACTTCTTCGAGCTTTCGTTCATCGTCATCCCGCTGATCGCGCCGGTGGCGGACAAACTCGGCATCGATCTCGTTTGGTTCGGCGTCCTGCTCGCCGTCAACATGCAGACCTCGTTCATGCATCCGCCGTTCGGCTTCGCGCTGTTCTATCTGCGCAGCGTCGCGCCGAGCAGCGAGTACGAGGACAGGATCACCAAAAAGCGCGTCGCTCCGATCACGACGGGCCAGATCTACTGGGGCGCGGTGCCCTTCGTCGCCATCCAGATCGTGATGGTTTCGCTCATCATCGCGTTCCCAAGGCTCGTCACCGGCGAGATCGTCAAGGCGTCGACGATCGACCTCGACAAGGCGTTCCGGCAGATGCAGAAGGACTCGGCGCCGAGCGGCCTGCCGCCGTCAGCGTCGATGGAGGGTTTCAAGTTGCCAGCTCCGGCGACATCGTCACCTGCCTCGTCCGGGAGCCAAGCCGCAGAGACGGGCACGACGATGTCCGACGACGAGGTGATGAAGCGCCTCCTCGACGCGGCGCCGAAGAAGCCCTAGCGGGACCGCGCGGGGACGGCCCGGCGCCGGCCGCGGCGTTCCGGCAACGCAAGAGAAAAGCCCCGCAACAGCGGAGCTTTTTCTAGTTGCCGCGGCGCGAGGAGCGCCACCGCGTCCGGGCTAGAGCTTCTGCGCCTGCATGAAGTCGTCGAAGCCCGCTTCAGTGAAGCGGAACCAGAGGTTCGCGTCGCGCCGCCAAGCCGAGAAGTCGGCGTAGATCTTCTTCCAGTCGGCGTTGCTTGCGCTCAGCTCGCCATAGAGCTCGCTCGCCGCCTTGAAGGCGCTATCCATCATGTCCTTCGGGAAGCGGAAGAGCTTCGTCCCCGAGCCGACGAGCGTCTTCAAGGCCGCCGGGTTGCGGATGTCGTACTTCGCGACCATGTCGACATGGGTGTGCGAAGCCGCGGCCTCGACCATCGCCTTGTACTCGGACGACAGCCCTTCCCAGGCCTTGGTGTTGATGAAGAAATCGAGCTGCGGGCCGCCCTCCCACCAGCCGGGGTAATAGTAGTTCTGCGCGACCTTGTTGAAGCCAAGCTTCAGGTCATCGTACGGGCCGACCCACTCGGCGGCGTCGATCGTTCCCTTCTCGAGCGACTGGTAGATCTCACCGCCCGGAATGTTCTGCGGCACGCCGCCGATGCGCTCGATGATCTTGCCGCCGAAGCCGCCGATGCGGAACTTCAGCCCTTTGAGGTCGGCGAGCGTCTTGAGCTCCTTGCGGAACCAGCCGCCCATCTGTGCCCCGGTGTTGCCGCCCGGGAGGTTGACGATGTTGTACTTGGCGTAGAACTCGCGCATCAGCTTCAGGCCGTTGCCCTCGTACATCCAGGCGGTCATCTGGCGCTCGTTCAGGCCGAACGGGATCGCGCAGCCGAGCGCAAACGTCGGGTCCTTGCCGAAGAAGTAGTAGGGCGCTGTGTGCGCGATCTCGACCGTCGCGTTCTGCACGCCGTCGACGACGCCGAACGCCGGCATCAGCTCGCCGGCGGCGTGCGCGGTGATCTGGAACTTGCCGCCTGACATCTCGCCGATCTTCTTGGCGAATACCTCGGCGCCGCCGAAGAGGGTGTCGAGCGAGCGCGGAAAGCTCGATGCGCAGCGCCAGCGGATGCTCGCCTGGGCATTGACGATCGCCGGCGCGGCTCCGGCCGCCAGAACGCCGGCGAGACCGGTATTGCGAATGAATGAACGACGTTGCATTGAGTGACTCCTGTGGACGCGCGCGTGAGACCGGAACGGGCCGGATTCTAAAAAGAGGCGACCGCCGGGCCGCCCGGGATTTACCCGGCTCGCGGCGCCGGCTCAGGCGCCGGCAATCTTCATCCGGTCGATCAGGACCGAGCCGATCGTCCTGCTGCCCATCGTGTAGGCATCGGCGCCGACCGCGACGATGCCCGCGAGCATTTCGCCCAGGTTGCCGGCGATGGTGATCTCGTGCACCGGAAAGGCGATCGCGCCCCGCTCGACCCAGAAGCCGGCCGCACCGCGCGAATAATCCCCGGTAACGTAGTTCACGCCCTGACCCATCAGCTCGATCGCCAGCAGGCCGCGGCCGAGCTTCCTCAGCATCGCCTCGAGGTCGTCGCCGGGAAGCGTCAGGCGCGAGGTCAGCGTCAGGTTGTGCGAGCCGCCGGCGTGGCCGGTCGTCCGCATGCCGAGCTTTCTCGCCGAGTAGCTCGACAGGAAGTAGCTCTGCACCGTCCCGGCGTCGACGATCTGCGCCGGCCGCGTCGCGACGCCCTCGTCGTCGAACGGCGCGCTGCCCTTGCCGCGCGGGACGTGCGGATCCTCGCGGATGTCGATGTGCTCCGGCAGCACGCGCCTGCCGAGGCTGTCGAGCAGGAACGACGACTTGCGGTAGAGCGAGCCGCCGCTGGTCGCCTGCACGAACGCGCCGAGCAGCGTCGACGCGAGCGAGGACTCGAACAGCACCGGCACCTCGCAAGTCTTGATCTTGCGCGACGCGAGTCGCGACAAGGCGCGCTCGGCGGCGTAGCGACCGACGATCTCGGGCGATGCGAGCTCGTCGGCCGAGCGCATCGACGAGTACCAGGCGTCGCGCTGCATCTCCTCGCCATCGGCACCGGGCAGCGACGCGATCGGCGCGACCGACAACGAGTGGCGCGAGCTCGCATAGCCGGCGCCGAAGCCGTGCGTGTTGCCGGTGTAGAAGTGCGACTGCTGCGCCGAGACGCCAGCGCCTTCCGAGTTCGTGATGCGGCGATCGACCGCAAGCGCCGCTGCCTCGCACCGGGCGGCGATGGCGATCGCCTGCTCCGCATCGACCGCCCAGGGGTGGAAGAGGTCGAGGTCGCGGCCAGCGGCCTCGCCGTCGGCGAGATCGGCCTCGTCGGGAAGGCCAGCAGCCGGATCCTCGGCGGTGAAGCGGGCGATGTCGTGCGCAGCGCGCACCGTCTGCTCGAGCGCCGACCGCGAGAAGTCGGACGTGCTGGCGTTGCCACGGCGCTGGCCGAGGTAGACCGTGACGCTGATCGACTTGTCTCGGTTGCGCTCGATGTTCTCGGTCTCGCCTTTGCGGACCGACACCGACAGACCGACGCCTTCAGAGACCTCGGCGACGGCATCGCTCGCACCGAGCGATTTCGCCGTCCTCAGGCAGGCGTCGACGAGCTCGCGAAACTGCTCGCGCCTATAGGCAAAAGCGGCAGAAGTCGGCTCAGAGGCCGTGACAGTGGTGGGCATCGGAGGCGGAGGTGGCTCGAGGCGCGAGCGCGGCGGATGGCGACGAAGCGCATACACGGCACAAGGCGCCGACTATCGCCGACTATCGCCGACTATGATACCGACGACCCTGCCCCGTTCGTCTCCGCCTTGCTACCGACCGCCGAAGTTCCCGCTGCCGATGTCCGCCCCGGCCTCGACGATGGAGTCGACATCGGCGCCGCCGCGCGGCCCAGCAAGACGCGGCGCAAGATCGCCTCGCACGAGCTCCAGTCGCTCGGCGAAGCGCTGCTCGAGCTGGGTGACGACCACCTCGCCGCGCTCGGCCTCGACGAGCCGCTGCTCGACGCGCTGCGGACCGCGCGCCGCATCCGCAGCCACGAGGCACGCCGCCGCCAGATGCAGCTGATCGGCAAGCTGATGCGCTCGGCAGACGTCGACGCTGCGCGCGCCGCGATCGACGAGCGCCGCCTCGGCCGCGCCCGCGACTCGCTCGCGCTGCACGAGGCCGAACGCTGGCGCGTCGAGCTCATCGCCGACGACGAGGCCACGACCCGCTTTGCCCGCGGGCATGCCAACGCCGACCTGCAGCAACTGCGCGCCCTTGTTCGCAACGCCCGCAAGGAGGGAGCGACTGCGCCCGATCAGCGCGGCGGTCGTGCCTATCGCGAGCTGTTCAGGTTCATTCGCGAGCACGAACGCGATGGCTGAGCAGTCCGCACGCTCGGGCGGCCGCGATCGTGTCCACATCGGCCTTGTCTCGGTGAGCGACCGCGCCTCGGCCGGCGTCTACGAGGACAAGGGAATCCCGGCGCTGCGCGATTGGCTCGCGCGCGCGATCCTCAATCCGGTCGACTGGGAGACGCGCCTGATCGCCGACGACCAGCCGGCGATCAGCACGACGCTGCGCGAGCTCGTTGACGACGTCGGCTGCGACCTCGTCCTCACGACCGGCGGCACCGGCCCGGCCCCGCGCGACCTCACTCCGGAGGCGACGCTCGCGATCGCAACCAAGGAAATGCCGGGCTTTGGCGAACAGATGCGGCGGATCAGCCTGGCGTTCGTGCCGACCGCGATCCTGTCGCGCCAGGTCGCCGTCGTGCGTGGCAAGGCGCTCGTCATCAACCTGCCGGGGCAGCCGAAGGCGATCGCAGAGACGCTCGAGGGGATGCCTGCAGCGACGCCGCCGGTGCCCGGCATCTTCGGCGCCGTCCCCTACTGCATCGACCTGCTCGGCGGCCCCTACATCGAGACCGACGCCGCGGTGTGCGTCGCGTTCCGGCCGAAGTCGGCGCTGAGGAAGCCCGCTGCCGGCAGTCCGGCCTAGCGGCCGGAGCAAAGCCCCGGCTACTTCACCAGCCGGTTCAGCCGCTCGGCGTCGAAGCTCTCGGTGGTGTGCGCTTCGCCGGGAACGCAATCCTCGGTCGGCAGCTCGCGCGAGCGCGACGAGAGCTTCTCGATCGCCTGCCAGAGCAGAGCGATCTGGTGCTCGTGGCCGGAGGCGTTGTCGATCAGGCCCTTCATCGCCTGCGAGACGGGATCGTCGCCCTGCGTCACGCCGTACGCCGAAAAACCCATCTTCGCCGCGCTCTCCTCGCGCGACACGGCGTCTTCGGCGAGGATGATGCGCGCCGGATTGCCAACCGCGGTCGCTCCCGCGGGAACCGGCTTCAGGATGACCGCGCTCGAGCCGACGCGCGCGTTGTCGCCGACCGTGAAGCCGCCGAGGATCTGCGAGTTCGCACCGACGATGACGCCGCGGCCGAGCGTCGGATGGCGCTTCGCGCCTTTCGTCAACGACGTGCCGCCGAGCGTGACGCCCTGATAGATCGTGCAGTCGTCGCCGATCTCGGCGGTCTCGCCGACGACGACGCCCATGCCGTGGTCGATGAAGACGCGCCGACCGATCGTCGCGCCGGGGTGGATCTCGATCCCGGTGAACAAACGCGCCAGGTGCGAGATCCAGCGCGCGAGCCAGTGAAAGCCATGGCGAAGCCACCATGCCGCCTGGCGATGCAGCACGATCGCATGCAATCCGGGATAGCAGGTGAGCACCTCCCATGAGGAACGCGCCGCAGGGTCGCGCTCGCGGATGCAGGCGATGTCTTCGCGAATCCGATCGAACATGGTCGGGTGCCCGGCAGAGAAGCAGGTCAGTTTAGCGGCAGCGCTCGGAAATCGCTCGCGCGATCCCGCGCAGGATGTGGACCTCTTCCACGTTGAGCTCGGCCCGGTTGGCGAGCCGGTGCAAGCGCGCCACCAGCTTCTTCGGCGCCGCCGGATCGAGAAAGCCCAGTCCCTGCAGTGCCTCTTGCCAATGCGCGATGACGCCGCGCACGGCGACGGCGTCGGCGCGCCGGGCGTCGAGCGGCGGCACCACGGCGTCGAAGCCGCCGCGCGCCTGGCGCCAGTCGTAGGCGATGAGCTGCACCGCCTGGGCGAGGTTGAGCGAGCCGTAGCCGGCCGCGGTCGGGATCCTCAGGCAGACGTTGCAGGCGTAGACGTCGTCGTTGGCAAGACCGTAGCGCTCCGAGCCGAACACGAAGGCGACGCGGTGCGTGCTCGCCGCCAGCGTCGCGAAGAGCTCGCGCGGGCTGTGCGTCGGCGGGCCGAAGTCGCGCGCCGTCATCGCCGTCGCGCACGCGTACGTGACGCCATCGAGCGCTTCGGCGAGAGTAGCGACGACGCGCGCGCCGGCGAGGACATCGGTTGCGCCGCTGGCGAGCGCGATCGCCTCGGCGCGCCGCTGCACGTTGGCCCAGCGCGGCGCGACCAGCACCAGCTCGGCGAATCCCATCACCTTCAGCGCCCGCGCCGCGGCGCCGACGTTGCCCGCATGGCTGGGGCCGACGAGGACGAAGCGCGTAGGGTCGTGAGGCATGGCGGCTAAAATCGTGCTCGCTCATTTTGCAGCGCGCCCGCGCGCGGGCCGGCCTTCGCCTCCCGCGCAGCCTCGCCCGAAAGCCCTGCTCCCATGTCCCAAGCGCTGCATCCGATGCTCAACATCGCCATCAAGGCGGCGCGCGCCGCCGGGGCGATCATCAACCGCGCCTCGCTCGACCTCGAGCGGCTGCAGGTCAACACCAAGGCGCCGAACGACTTCGTCACCGAGGTCGACCATGCCGCCGAGGCAGCGATCATCGACACGCTCCTCGCCGCCTACCCCGGCCACGGCATCCTGGCCGAGGAGTCCGGCAGCGCGCGCGGCGCGCGTGACAGCGAATACGTCTGGATCATCGACCCGCTCGACGGCACGACCAACTTCATCCACGGCCTGCCGACCTACGCGGTCTCGATCGGCCTCGCATTTCGCAACCAGGTCCAGCAGGCAGTCGTCTACGACCCGGCGAGGAACGACCTCTTCTACGCGTCCAAGGGTCGAGGCGCGTTTCTCAACGACAAGCGCCTGCGCGTCTCCAAGCGCACGCGCATCGCCGAGTCGCTGATCGGCACCGGCTTTCCGTTCCGCAAAGGCGACGACCTCGGCCGCTACCTGCACATGATGGAAGCGGTGATGAAAGTCTGTGCCGGCATGCGCCGGCCCGGTGCCGCAGCGCTCGACCTCTGCTACGTCGCCGCCGGCTGGTACGACGGCTTCTTCGAGACCGGCCTGTCGCCCTGGGACGTCGCCGCCGGCTCGCTCCTCGTCACCGAAGCGGGCGGCCTGATCGGAAACTTCACCGGCGAGGCCGACTTCCTCCACCAACGCGAGGTCGTCGCCGGCAACCCGAAGATCTATGGCCAGCTCGTCCAGCTGCTCGCGCCATACACGAGCGTCAACCGCGACCCGGTCGGCCGGGCGGCGGGCTAGCGCAGCGCGGCCGCGACGGTCCATCGTCGAGCGGCAGGCGCAGGACGACGATGTCGTGCAAGGTAGCGCCGGCGCAATCTCCCGCCGCCGCGTGCAGCGTCACGGCACGGCCAGCGGGCGCTACGACGTCGCCGGCGCGCGCGCCGATCGACCGGGCGCACGCGCTGATGATGCAGCGATGTCTGCAGTCATGAAATCGAGCTCGCAAGCCGACGAAACCGACGCTGCGAGACGGCGGGTAAGTCCCCAAGGACCGAAATTCGTGGATCGATACAGTAAATCGGTTCAGGGAAAGCGATGATCGGCCGGGTCGAGCACCGAGCCCGAAGTCCGATCCATCGACGACACGGCTGCCCGACACCACTGACTGGAGGCAAATCATGGTCTGCAAATCTCGTCTGCTTCGCCATCTGATGTCCGCATCGGCTGTCGTCGGAAGTTGCGTCGGCACCACCGCACTGGCCGCGCCACCGAAGGTGGTGTCGCTGCCGAACTCCGATCCACAGTGCTTCGCTCCGTGGGCCGCCAACACCAAGCTGTTCCAGTTTCCGGCGAAGAAGGGCCCCTATCGCGTGGCGCTCGCCAATGGCTATGTCGCCAACACCTGGCGCATCCAGATGATCAAGACGGCCAAAGCCTACGCGGCGCAGCCGGAGGTCGCTGCGAAGCTGAAGGAATTCAAGGTCGTGTCCACCGGCGAAGACGTCGCCGCGCAGATCGCGGCGATCAACAACTTCATCGACTCGGGCTACGACGCGGTGGTTGTCAACGCGCAGAACCCCGCCGCCTTCAAACCGGTGATCAAGCGCGCCAACGACGCGGGCGTCGTGCTGGTCGCCTTCGACAACACGCTGGACACCGAGGACGCGATCAACGTCAACGTCGACCAGAAGGGCCTGGGCAAGTACTGGGCCGAGTGGCTGGTGAAGAACGTTCCCGGCGGCGGCAGGGTGCTCGAAGTACGTGGCGTCTCCGGCACCTCCGTCGACCGCGATCGCCACGAAGGCATTCAAGAGGTGCTGAAGGCCAGCGGCAAGAAGTGGGACACGGTCGAGGTGATCGGCAAATGGGACGACCCGACGGCGCAGAAGGTCACGGCCGATGCGATTGCGGTGCACAAGCACTTCGACGCGATCACGGCTCAGGGCGGCGATACCGGCGTGGTGCAGGCGATGATCGACGCCAAGCATGCCTTCGTGCCCTTCGGTGGCGAGACCGAGAACGGCTTTCGCAAGTTCTGCAGCAAGTTCTCGGGCCAGGGGCTGAAGTGCGCCTCGGGCGGAACCGGACCGGCGCAGGTAGCCGTCGCGATCAAGACCGCCATCGCGGCGCTCGAAGGCAAGGTCGTGCCGCAGTCGGTGAAGCTGCCGCTGGCGCGGGTCGAAGATCCGAACTTCAAGGACGGCAAGGACTTCTACCCCGCGTTGTCGGACAATTTCTTCGTCGGCAATTCGTTTCCCACTTGCGGCATCAACTTCACTGCCCAGGAGATCATGGGACAGACCGAGGCCAACAAGTAGGCACGCTTGCGGCAGACTGCGGGAGTCCGATCGCCGACAGGCGTGATTGCGCGCGTACGCCGATGAGCCTGCTGGTCATGCAGGGCATCGCGAAGCGCTATGGCGGCGTGCGCGCACTCCAGGGCGCCCGGATCGAGATCGAGTCGGGCCGCATCCACGCCGTGCTCGGCGAGAACGGGGCCGGGAAGTCGACCCTGATCAAGATCATGGCCGGCGTCGTCGCGCCCGACGAGGGCACGATGCTGCTCGACGGCCAGCGCGTCACGTTTGCAACGCCGGCCGCGGCCAACGCGGCCGGGATCGTGTGCATCTTCCAGGAGCTGTCGCTCATTCCGGATCTCTCGGTTGCCGACAACATCGCGATCAGCAACCCGCCGACACGCTTCGGGCTGATCGATCACCGGGCGCAACGCCGCATGGCCGAAGAAGCCCTGGCACGCGCCGGCGCCGAGGACATTCACCCACTGGCGCTGGTCAGAGACTTGTCGTTGTCGCGGCGGCAGATGGTCGAGATCGCGAAGGCGCTCGCGCGTCGGCCCCGCGTGCTGATCCTCGACGAAGCGACCTCGGCACTCACGGCGGCCGATGTGACCAAGATCTACGCGGTCCTGAAGCGCCTTCGCACCGAAGGGCTGGCGCTGGTCTACATCTCGCACCGCATGCACGAGATCGCCGAACTGGCCGACGAGTGCACCGTGTTCTGCAACGGCCGCAGCGTCGCGAGCTACGCTGCGGGCACGAGGACCGACAACGAAGTGGTCGAACTGATGATCGGCCGCAGATACGACAGCATCTTCCCGGCCGCTGCGGCACGAGGCGCACCTTTCGCGTCCGCTCCGGAAAGTGCGCCGTTGATCGAGGTGCGCCATCTGAGCTGGAGCGATCGCCTCGAGGATGTCTCGCTGCAACTGCGGGCCGGCGAAGTGGTCGGGCTCGGAGGTCTCGACGGCCAGGGCCAGCGCGAGTTGCTGCTCGCGCTGTTCGGCGTGCTGCGCGGCACGACCGGACAGGTGCTCGTCGACGGTCGCGGCGTCGACATCACCGGCCCCGGCGTCGCCAAGCGCAGAGAGATCGGCATGGCGCTGATCCCCGAAGACCGCAAGACCGAGGGCCTGATGCTGCCGATGTCGGTCCGCGACAACCTCTCGTTCGCGGCGCTCGGCCGCGTGTCGCGCTGGGGCATCGTCGACTCTGCCGCGGAACGCGACGCGGTGCAGCGGATGGTGCGAACGCTCTCGGTCCGCAGCGGCGGCACGGACATGCCGGCATTGTCTCTTTCCGGAGGCAACCAGCAAAAGCTCGTGATCGGCAAGTGGCTGATGCTGGCGCCGCGCATCATCCTGCTGAACGATCCGACCCGCGGCATCGACGTCGGCACGAAGCAGGAGATCTACGAGCTGCTCCGCAAGCTGGCCGACGAAGGCGCGGCGCTGCTGTTCTATTCGACCGACTACGACGAGCTCATCGGCTGCTGCGATCGCGTGCTCGTGATGTACGACGGCGCGATCAAGCGCGAACTGGTGGGCGCCGAGATCACCGAGCGTACGCTGGTCAGCAGCGCGCTGAACATCGAGGCCGCTGCATGAAGGGCGACTGGCCGTACCGGCTGCGCGAACACAGGGGCACCTTGCTCGCACTGCTTGGCTTCGTCGCGATGTTCGCGATCTATGCCGCCAACCATCCGGTCGGCCTGAACGCCAACGTCGCGACGACCGCCGCCAACAAGGGCGTGCTGCTCGCGATCGTGGCCATGGCACAAACGCTGGTCGTCTTGACTTCGGGGATCGACTTGTCGGTCGGCGTCGTGATGGTGCTGGCCAATTGCCTGGCGTCGGCGATCGTGGTCGGCACGCCGTTGATGACCGGGCTCGGCGTTCTCGGCGTGCTCCTGGTCGGTGCGGCGTGCGGCGCGATCAACGGGCTGATCGTCATCTACGGTCGGCTGCAACCGATCGTCACGACCATCGCCACCGGGGCGGTGTACTACGGCGCGGCGCTGGCGCTTCGGCGGGTCCCGGGCGGCGACGTCAATGCCTCGCTCGCCGACGCGCTGACCGGCCAGCTGATGGCGGTCGTGCCGGCGAGCCTCGTGCTGCTGCTCTCGCTGGTGCTCGTCGTGTGGTTGCCGTTTCGCCGCTCGGCGATCGGCCGCGCCACCTATGCGGTCGGCTCGTCCGAGGTCGCGGCCTACATGTCGGGCGTGCCGATCCGCCGCGCCAAGTTCATGGCGTACATGCTCTCGGGCCTGCTCGCATCGGTCGCCGGCATCTTCCTCACCTGCATCACCTACTCGGGCGAAGCCTCGGCCGCGAACGGCAATACCTACACGCTGTACTCGATCGCGGCCGTGGTCCTCGGCGGCGTCTCGCTTTTCGGTGGCTCGGGCAGCGCGGTCGGCGCCATCTTCGGTGCACTGATGTTTCGCACCATCGGCGACCTGCTGTTCGTGTTCAACGTCGACCCGTTGTGGCAGCCCCTGTTCCAGGGCCTGGTGCTGTCGGCAGCCGTGTGCCTCGGCGCCGCGCGCCTGCTGCGGGTGCGAAACCGGCTCGATCTGTATGGTTGAGGCACGCATTCGGGACAGGACGCTCGGCGCCGCTCTGCGCCGGCGCATCGACCCGGCCATCGCGGCGGCGTTCGGCTGCATCGTCGTGCTGTTGCTGGTCGGCAGTCTCTACTCGCGCAGCTTCCTGTCGCCGGACTATCTCCTGCAGCAGCTCAAGGTCGCCTCCTTCCTCGGCGTCATCGCGTCGGGAATGATGATCGTCGTCCTGCTCGGCCAGATCGATCTGTCGGTGCCGTGGGTGGTCGCGGTCGGCGGCATGATGGCGACCGCGGCCACCGGCTGGGGGCCGCTCGGCGTGGCGCTGGCGATACCGGCCGGAATCGGCTGCGGCGTTGCACTCGGGCTGGTGAGCGGATGTGGTGTGGCCTTTCTGCGCATTCCATCGATGATCGTCACCTTGGCCGTGAACGCGGTCGCGCAAGGGCTGATGGTCGTGCACACCGGCGGCTTCTCACCCCAGGACGCGTCGTCGCAGGCGATGCGCTTCATCGCGACGGGACACAGCCTGCTCGGCATTCCGAATGCGCTGCTGGTCTGGGCCGCGATCGGCGCGGCCACGGTCTTCCTGCTGACGCGCACGACCTTCGGCCGGACGGTCTACGCGATCGGCAACCGCGAGCGCGCCGCCTACCTTTCGGGCGCCCGCACGCGCACGGTCGTGATGGCGGCCTTCGCGATCTCGGGCGGGCTCTCCGCGTTCGGCGGCGTGCTGCTGGCGGGTTACGCGAGCAAGGCCGCCCAGGCGATGGGCGACCCCTATCTGCTGCCCGCGATCGCAGCGGTGGTGCTCGGCGGCACGTCGATCCTCGGCGGCCGCGGCAGCTACATGGGCACCGTGGCCGGCGTGATCCTGATCACCTTGCTGCAGTCGATCCTCTCGGTGATGCAGATGGAGGAATTCGGCCGCCACGTGATCTATGGTGTCGTGATCATCGCGATGCTGCTGGTCTACGGCCGCGGCAAGCGGCATTCGGATTGACCCTGACTACTCTGGAGGGCGCAACACCATGGCCGTCGAGCTCACGCCCAGCTTCGAAGTCATCGACCCGCGCTTTCGTCGGCTGGTCCTGCTCAGCGTGCACGTCGAGAAGCTCTACACGGGCTGCCGCTGGGCCGAAGGGCCGGCATGGTTCGCCGCGGGGCGCTACCTCGTCTGGTCGGACATCCCGAACGACCGCATCCTGCGCTGGGACGAGACCGACGGATCGGTCTCGGTGTTCCGCCAACCGTCGCTGAACACCAACGGACACACGGTCGACCGGCAAGGCCGGCTCGTCTCGTGCGAGCACCGCGGCCGCTGCATCTCGCGCACCGAGCACGATGGCTCGCGCACGGTGCTCGCATCGCAGGTCGACGGCAAGCGCCTGAACTCGCCCAACGACGTGGTGGTGAAGTCCGACGGCAGCATCTGGTTCACGGACCCGAGCTACGGCATCGACAACGACTACGAGGGCGACGCCTCGCCGAGCGAGATCGGGGCGCAGCGCGTCTATCGCGTCGATCCGGCCAGCGGCGCCGTCAGCGTCGTCGCGAGCGACTTCGTGCAGCCGAACGGGCTCGCGTTTTCGCCGGACGAGTCGCTGCTGTACATCGTCGACACCGGCGCCACGCACCAGGCCGACGGGCCGCATCACGTGCGACGTTTTCGCGTCGGCGCCGACGGTGCGCTTTCGGGCGGCGAGGTCTTTGCGACCTGCCCGGTCGGCCTCTACGACGGCCTGCGGGTCGACGTGCACGGAAACCTCTGGCTCAGCGCCGGCGATGGCGTTCACTGCCACGCGAGCGATGGTGCGCTGCTGGGCAAGGTGCGCATCCCCGAGACGGTCGCCAACCTGTGCTTCGGCGGAGCGAAGCGCAACCGCATGTTCATCTGCGGAACCACCTCGCTGTATTCGGTCTACCTCAATACCCGCGGGCTGTGAGACGCGAAGGCGAAACAGGATTGGGCCGGAGAGTCGTGACTGAGTACGGTGTTGGTGGCACCATGATTCCTGCCCATACGCCCATGATGCAGCAGTACCTGCGCATCAAGGCCGAGCATCCGGACACGCTCCTCTTCTACCGGATGGGCGACTTCTACGAGGTCTTCTACGACGACGCGAAACGCGCGAACCGCCTGCTCAACATCACCCTGACGGCGCGCGGCGCGAGCGCAGGCGAGCCGATCCCGATGGCGGGTGTTCCGGTGCATGCGGTCGACACCTACCTCGCCCGCCTGGTCAAGCTCGGCCAGTCGGTCGCGATCTGCGAGCAGGTTGGCGAGGTCGGCGCCGCCAAGGGGCCGGTCGAGCGCAAGGTCGTCCGCATCGTCACGCCGGGAACGCTGACCGAGAGCGACCTGCTCGCCGACAAGAGCGACTCGGTGCTGGTCGCCGTCGCCCGGCAGTCGGAGCGCTTCGGCCTGGCGTGGACGGCGCTGTCGAACGGCGAGATCGGGCTCGCCGAGTGCGGCGAGAACGAGCTCGCCGGCTGGCTGGCGCGGATCGCGCCCGCCGAGGCGATCGTTGCCGGCGACCTGCCGGCCGGCAGCGTCGACGCCGCGACGACGGTGACGCGGCGGCCGCCGTGGCAATTCGACCCGACGCTAGGCCATCGCAACCTCTGCGGCCAGCTGCGGGTCGCCTCGCTGGCCGCGTTCGGCGCCGAAGAGCTCACCGCGGCGCACGCCGCCGCCGGTGCCCTGCTCGCCTACGCCGAGCACACCCAGGGGCGCGCGCTCGCGCATGTCCATCGCCTGAGCGTGCAGCGCACGAGCGAGCTGATCGACCTGCCGCCGGTCACGCACCGCAACCTCGAGTTGACGCGAACGCTGCGCGGCCGCGACGCGCCGACGCTGCTGTCGACGATCGACCTCTGCGTCACCGGCATGGGCAGCCGCGCCCTGCGCCAGTGGCTGACGCAGCCGCTGCGCGAACGCCGCGTCGCGACCGATCGCCACGACGCGGTGGCGGCGCTCCTCGCCGGCAAGGCCGACCCGCTCCGCGAGGCGCTGCGCCATGCCGCCGATGTCGAGAGGATCGGCGCCCGGATCGCGTTGCGCCAGGTGCGGCCGCGCGAGCTGGCCGGCTTGCGCACGACCGTCATCGCGCTGCCCCGGGTGCGCGCCGCGCTGCCCGCCGAAGGCTCGCTGCTGCTCGACATGCTCGGCGAAGCGCTGGCGCCGCCGCCCGCGATCGTCGAGCTGCTGGCGGCGATCGCCGCCGAGCCGGCGGCGCTGCTGCGCGACGGCGGTGTCATCGCCGAGGGCCACGACGCCGACCTCGACGAGTTGCGCGCGATCGGCCGCGGCGGCGACGCGTTCCTGCTCGAGCTCGAGGCGCGCGAGCGCGCGCGCACCGGCATCGCGACGCTGCGGGTCCAGTTCAACCGCGTCCACGGTTTCTTCATCGAGGTCGGACATGCCCAGGCGGCTCGCGTTCCGGCCGACTACCGGCGCCGGCAGACGATGAAAAACGCCGAGCGCTACATCACGCCCGAGCT
Source organism: Caldimonas sp. (assembly GCA_036496385.1). Lineage (GTDB taxonomy): Bacteria > Pseudomonadota > Gammaproteobacteria > Burkholderiales > Burkholderiaceae_C > Schlegelella_A. Next base: position 31,300 of record DASXLD010000131.1, read on the forward strand.
GAAGGCGTTCGAGGACAAGGCGCTCTCGGCCGGCGAGCGCGCGCTGGCGCGCGAGAAGGCGCTCTACGACGCGCTCCTGGACGCGCTCGCGCCGCACCTCGAGGCGATCGCCGCGGTCGCGCGGTCGCTCGCCTCGCTCGACGCCCTCGCCGCGCTCGCCGAGCAGGCGCGCCGCGCCGACTGGTGCCGGCCGCGCTTCGTGCGCGAGCCGCTGATCGAGATCGAGCGCGGCCGCCATCCGGTCGTCGAGGCGCGTCTGGCGGAAAGCGGCAAGCCCTTCATCGCCAACGACTGCCGCCTCGACGCGAACTGCCGGATGCTCGTCATCACCGGGCCGAACATGGGCGGCAAGAGCACCTACATGCGCCAGGTGGCGCTGATCGTCCTGCTCGCCTCGATCGGCTCGTACGTTCCCGCGGCGACGTGCCGGCTCGGCCCGATCGACGCGATCCATACCCGCATCGGCGCCGCCGACGACCTCGCCAACGCGCAGTCGACCTTCATGGTCGAGATGACCGAGGCGGCGACGATCGTCCACGCCGCGACCGAGCACTCGCTCGTCCTGATGGACGAGATCGGCCGCGGCACGTCGACCTTCGACGGCCTCGCCCTCGCCGGCGCCATCGCCCGCCAGCTGCATGACAAGAACCGATCGTTCACGCTGTTCGCGACGCACTATTTCGAGCTGACCGAATTCCCGCGCCAGCACGAGCTGGCCAGGAACGTCCACGTCTCCGCGGTCGAGAGCGGCGAAGCGAACGAGATCGCCTTCCTGCACGAGATCGAGGCCGGCCCGGCGAGCCGCAGCTACGGCGTCCAGGTGGCCCGCCTGGCCGGCATGCCGCCGGCGCTCCTGCGCCAGGCGCGCGCCGCGCTCGAGCGGCTCGAGGCCGAGCGCATCGCCCGCCAGCCGCAGATCGATCTCTTCGCCGCCCCTGCGGGCGAGGCCGACGCTGTGCTGTCGAACGGCGGCAACGCCGTGGCGAATTCCGCGCTCGACGAAGCGATCGCGGCGCTCGAGCCCGATATGCTCTCGCCGAGAGAAGCGCTCGAAGCGCTGTATCACCTCAAGGCCCTGCAACGAGACCGCCCATGACCTATTGCGTAGCCGTCAAGCTCGACGCCGGCCTGGTCTTCCTCTCCGACTCGCGCACCAATGCCGGTCTCGACCAGATCGGCACCTTCCGCAAGATGATGGTGTACGAGGTCGCCGGCGAGCGCTTCATGGTCATGCTGTCGGCGGGCAACCTGTCGATCTCGCAGCAGGTGCGCGAGATCCTGCAGACCGAGGAGCTCCACGACGGCGAGCGCCCGCCGATCACGATCTGGAACGCAACCAGCATGTTCGACGCCGCGCGCGTCCTCGGCGCATCGGTGCGGCGCGTCTACGACCAGGACGGCGACTCGCTCAAGAAGTCGGGTCTCGACTTCAACGCTTCGATGATCTTCGGCGGCCAGATCCGCGGCGAGGCGATGCGCCTGTTCCTCGTCTACTCGGCCGGCAACTTCATCGAGGCGACGCGCGAGACGTGCTTTTTCCAGATCGGCGAGTCGAAGTACGGCAAGCCCGTGCTCGACCGCATGATGCGGCCGTCGACGCCGCTCGACGAAGCGGCCAAGTGCGTGCTCGTCTCGATGGACTCGACGTTGAAGTCGAATCTCTCGGTCGGGCCGCCGCTCGATCTCGCCGTCTACGAGGTGAACCGCTTCGAGTCGTCGCAGATCGTCTGCATCGACGAGCGCAATCCCTATCTGCAAATGATCCGCAGCAGCTGGGGCGAGAAGCTCCGCCAGGCGTTCGAGTCGATCGAAGATCCGCAGTGGGATGCCGACCAGTCGGCGGCGGCGCCGCTGTGCGTGCCGTCGCCTCGCTACGAGACGATGAGGAAGATCACGCACCCGGGCGAAAAGCTGGTCTGATCGTCCCGCCGCGGCGCGCGTGCCGCCGCAGGCGGGCGAACCGCACCGCGTTTCCCCTGCTCTCGGTGCGCGGCAAGTTCAGCCATGCCGTGATGACCGTCACGCTGGCGCGCTAGCGCTGCCCGGCCCGGCCCGGCGCGACCGCCCTTCGCGCCGGGCCGCGTGACGTGCATCGATATAATCGCGCTTTACCACCACGGCATTCGCAGCACGATGCGCTTGCCGAGCGCAATGACCAAGTTCGTCTTCGTCACCGGCGGCGTGGTGTCCTCGCTGGGCAAGGGCATCGCTTCTGCGTCCCTCGCCGCGATCCTCGAGTCGCGGGGCCTCAAAGTCACTCTCATCAAGCTGGATCCGTACCTCAACGTCGATCCGGGAACGATGTCGCCGTTCCAGCACGGCGAGGTGTTCGTCACCGACGACGGCGCCGAGACCGACCTCGACCTCGGCCATTACGAGCGCTTCGTCACGACCAAGATGCGGCGCACGAACAACTTCACCACCGGCCAGATCTACAAGAGCGTGCTCGAAAAGGAGCGCCGCGGCGACTATCTCGGCAAGACCGTGCAGGTGATCCCGCACGTCACCAACGAGATCCAGGAGTTCGTCCGGCGCGGTGCCAACCCCGAGGCCGGCGCCGAGATTGACGTCGCGATCGTCGAGGTCGGCGGCACGGTCGGCGACATCGAGTCGCTGCCGTTCCTCGAGGCGGTGCGCCAGATGAGCCTGAAGATGGGCCCTGGCAGCTGCGCCTTCCTCCACCTCACGCTCGTGCCATGGATCCCGGCGGCGGGCGAGCTGAAGACCAAGCCGACCCAGCACAGCGTCCAGAAGCTGCGCGAGATCGGCATCATGCCGGACGCCCTGCTCTGCCGCGCCGACCGGCCGATCCCCGACGAGGAGCGGGCCAAGATCTCGCTCTTCGCCAACGTCCACGAGTTCGGCGTCATCTCGGTCTGGGACGTCGACACGATCTACAAGGTGCCGCGCATGCTGCACGCGCAGGGGCTCGACGAGCTGATCTGCGCCAAGCTCCAGCTGCACACCAAGCCGGCCAACCTGGCGCGCTGGGACAAGCTGGTCGACGAGGTCGAGCACCCGCAGCACGAGGTGACGATCGCGATGTGCGGCAAGTACGTCGACCTCTCCGACTCGTACAAGTCGCTCAACGAGGCGCTGCGCCATGCCGGCATCCACAACCACGCGCGGGTCCGGATCGAGTACGTCGACTCGGAGGACCTGACGGCGAACAACGTCGCCAACCTCGGCCGCTACGACGCGATCCTCGTCCCCGGAGGCTTCGGCAAGCGCGGCGTCGAAGGCAAGATCCTCGCCGTCCAGTACGCGCGCGAGAAGAAGATTCCGTACCTCGGCATCTGCCTCGGGATGCAGGTCGCGACGATCGAGTACGCCCGCCACAAGGCGGGCCTGGCCGACGCCAACAGCACCGAGTTCGACGCCGGCACCGCCCATCCGGTGATCGCCTTGATCGAGGAGTGGCAGGACCGCGACGGCAGCATCCAGAAGCGCAGCTCGCAGTCCGACCTCGGCGGCACGATGCGGCTCGGCGCGCAGAGCTCCGACGTCAAGGCGGGAACGCTCGCCCACGAGATCTACGGCAGCGTGCTGACCGAGCGGCACCGTCACCGCTACGAAGCGAACGAGAAGTATCTCGACCGCCTCACCGACGCCGGGCTCGTCGTCTCGGCGATCACGCAGCGCGAAAAGCTCACCGAGGTGATCGAGCTGCCGACCAACGTCCACCCGTGGTTCGTCGGCGTCCAGTTCCATCCGGAGTTCAAGTCGACGCCGTGGGGCGGCCACCCGCTCTTCAAGTCGTTCATCCGCGCCGCCCTCGCCCACCAGGCCGAGCGCGCCGAAAAGGTGGCGGCGTAGATGGGAACGGCCGGGCGCCGGGCCGCCCCAAGCCTGGCCGCGCCCCCTCGGGGGGCAGCGACCGCAGGGAGCGTGGGGGCTCCATGAAGCTCTGCGGCTTCGACGCCGGCCTCGAGTTCCCGCTGTTCCTGATCGCCGGCCCGTGCGTCGTCGAGTCGGAGCAGCTGCAGATGGACGTCGCCGGGCAGCTGAAGGACATCGCGGCCACGGTCGGCGTTCCGTTCATCTTCAAGTCGAGCTACGACAAGGCGAACCGCTCGAGCGGCACGTCGTTTCGCGGGCCCGGCATGGACAAGGGCCTCGAGATCCTCGCCAAGGTCAAGCGCGAGCTCGCCGTGCCGGTGCTGACCGACGTCCACAGCGAGGACGAGATCGGCGCCGTCGCAGCGGTCATCGACGTCCTGCAGACGCCGGCGTTCCTGTGCCGCCAGACCGACTTCATCCGCGCCGTCGCCCAGAGCGGCAAGCCCGTCAACATCAAGAAGGGCCAGTTCCTTGCGCCGCACGACATGACGAACGTGCTCGACAAGGCACGCGCCGCGGCGCGCGAGGCCGGCCTTGCCGAAGACAACTTCCTCGCCTGCGAGCGCGGCGCCAGCTTCGGCTACAACAACCTCGTCTCCGACATGAGGAGCCTCGCGATCCTGCGCGAGACCCGAGCGCCGGTCGTCTTCGACGCGACCCACTCGGTGCAGCTGCCGGGCGGCCAGGGCACTTCGTCGGGCGGCCAGCGCGAGTTCGTTCCGGTGCTGGCGCGCGCGGCGGTCGCGGTCGGCATCGCCGGCATCTTCATGGAGACGCATCCGAACCCCGCCGTGGCGCTTTCCGACGGCCCGAACGCGGTGCCTCTCAAGCACATGCGCGCGCTCCTCGAGCAGCTCGCCGAGCTCGACCGCACCGTCAAGGCGCGGCCGTTGCTCGAACGATCGTTCTCGGCCTGAGCGGCCACTGCCAACCCAAGACCCAAGGACAAGAATGAGTGCCATCGTCGACATCGTCGGCCGCGAGATCCTCGACAGCCGCGGCAACCCGACGGTCGAATGCGACGTCCTGCTCGAATCGGGGACGATGGGCCGCGCCGCGGTGCCCTCGGGGGCCTCGACCGGGTCGCGCGAGGCGATCGAGCTGCGCGACGGCGACGCCGCGCGCTATGGCGGCAAGGGCGTGCTGCGCGCGATCGAGCACATCAACACCGAGATCAGCGAAGCGGTGCTCGGCCTCGACTCGAGCGAGCAGGCGTTCCTCGACCGCACGCTGATCGACCTCGACGGCAGCGAGAACAAGAGCCGCCTCGGCGCCAACGCGACGCTCGCCGTCAGCATGGCGGTCGCCCGTGCTGCCGCGGAGGAAAGCGGCCTGCCGCTCTATCGTTACTTCGGCGGCTCGGCAGCGATGCAGATGCCGGTGCCGATGATGAACGTCGTCAACGGCGGCGCGCATGCGAACAACAACCTCGATCTGCAGGAGTTGATGATCATTCCGATCGGGGCGCCGAGCTTTCGCGAGGCTCTCCGTTACGGTGCCGAGGTCTTTCACGCGCTGAAGAAGATCATCGATGGACGCGGCATGAGCACCGCGGTCGGCGACGAGGGCGGCTTCGCGCCGAGCGTGGCGAGCCACGAGGCCGCGATCCAGCTCATCCTCGAGGCGATCGAGAAAGCCGGCTACGCGCCCGGCACGCAGATCGCGCTCGGCCTCGACTGCGCGGCGAGCGAGTTCTACAAGGAAGGCCAGTACCGCCTCGACGGCGAGGGACTGGCGCTCGCACCCGCCGACTGGATCGACACGCTCGCCGGCTGGGCCTCCAAGTACCCGATCATCTCGATCGAGGACGGCATGGCCGAAGGCGACTGGGACGGCTGGAAGCTCCTCAACGACAGGCTCGGCGCGAAGGTCCAGCTGGTCGGCGACGATCTCTTCGTCACCAACACCAAGATCCTGAAGGAAGGCATCCGCAGGAACGTCGCCAACTCGATCCTGATCAAGATCAACCAGATCGGCACCCTGACCGAGACGTTCGCGGCGATCGAGATGGCCAAGCGCGCCGGCTGGACGTCGGTGATCAGCCACCGCTCGGGCGAGACCGAGGACGCGACGATCGCCGACATCGCCGTCGGCAGCAACGCCGGCCAGATCAAGACCGGCTCGCTCAGCCGCTCGGACCGCGTCGCCAAGTACAACCAATTGCTGCGCATCGAGGAAGACCTCGGCGACGTCGCAAGCTATCCCGGCCGCGCCGCCTTCCGGCAGCTGCCACAGGACTAGCCGGCCCGGCAGCCGCACCTGGCGACGATGCGCTGGATCACTCTCGGCCTCGCTGCCTTGCTGGTCCTCGTCCATGCCGAGCTCTGGTTCGGCAAGGGCGGCGTGCCGCGAATGGTCGAGCTGCAGAGAAAGCTCGACGCGCAGAAGTCGGCCAACGAGCTCGCCCGCCATCGCAACGAACAGCTCGCCGCCGAGGTGAGCGACCTCAAGGAAGGCCTCGAGATGGTCGAGGAGAAGGCGCGCTTCGAGCTCGGCATGATCAAGCCCGACGAGATCTTCGTCCAGCTCGCACCCGCGCGGCGTTGAACGCCGTGCTCGCGGCCGCTGCGCCGCTGTTCGCCAGCGCCTTCGTCGTCTGGGGCGCTCCGGTCACCTGGCTCGAGGTGGTCGCCTTCGCGCTCTCGGTGGCCATGGTCGTCTGCAATATCCGGGTCAACGTCGTCGGCTGGCCGCTCGCGATCGCGAGCTCGCTGCTCTACATGCTGCTGTTCTGGAACAGCCGTCTCTACGGCGACGCCAGCCTGCAGGTCTTCTTCGCCATCGTCGCCGCGTGGGGTTGGTGGCAATGGCTGCGCGGCACCGACGAGCAGGGGCAGGCCCTTCGCGTCCGCAACCTCGGCGCGCGCGGGCGCACGTCGCTGCTCGTCGCCCTCGCGATCGCCTGGCCGGCGACGGCGCTCTTCCTGCGCCGCGTCACCGACACCGATGTGCCATGGTGGGATGCCTTTCCGACTGCAGCGAGCGTCGTCGGCCAGTGGCTGCTCGGCCGCAAGTACGTCGAGAACTGGCCGGTCTGGATCGTCGTCGACGTCGTCGGCGCCGCCCTCTTCGCCTACAAGGGGCTGTGGCTGACGACGCTTCTCTACGTCGTGTTCGTCGCCATGGCTTCGGTCGGCTGGCGCAGCTGGATCGTCAGGGCCGCGAACGAGCGGCCGCCCGCCGGATGAGCGCGCAGGCGTTCGTCGTCGCCTTGCTCGGTGCCGAGAGCACCGGCAAGACGACCCTCGCCGCCGAGCTCGGCGCCACGCTCGCGGCGCGCGGGCTTCGCGTCGAGATCGTCGCCGAGGTGCTGCGCGAATTCTGCGACACGCACGGGCGCACGCCGCGGCGCGACGAGCAGGCCGCGATCGCAGCGGCGCAGACGGCGCACATCGATGCTGCCGCCGCGCGCGCCGAGATCGTCGTCGCCGACACGACCGCGCTGATGGTCGCGGTCTACAGCGATCTCGTGTTCGGCGACCGGAGCCTCTACGCCGGCGCCATCGCCGCGCAGCGCGGGGTCGACCTGACGCTCGTCACCGCGCTCGACCTGCCGTGGCGGGCCGATGGCCTGCAGCGCGACGGCGCGCACGTGCGCGAGCCGGTCGACGCCCTGCTGCGCGCCGCGCTCGCACGCGCCGGCGCGGTCGTCGCCACTGTCGGCGGCGTCGGCAGCGATCGTCTCGACGCTGCGTTGCGTCTGCTCGAAGCCGCCCTCGCGACCCGCTGAAGCGCCTCAGGCGGTGCCGCCGAGGCGGACGAAGACCGTGATCATGGTGCCGAGGACGAGGTTGAGCGACAGCTCCCAGCGGATCACGCCGAGCACCGCCCCGCCGTCGGCCCAGCGCTGCTCGCGGACGGCGGCGTCGAGGTGACGAAACAGCACGCTGCGGAGGTGGATGAAGACCGCCAGCATGAGGAAGAAGACGCCGATCATGGTGTACCAGTCGAGCGGCATGTTGAAGCGCAACCCGGCGTGCGTCGATGCCGACCAGGCCAACGCGATCATCGCGACGCCACAGACGAAGATGACTGCGATCGCGATGGCGACGACGGCGAGGAAGCGCCGCATCGCCGCATGCATCAGGGTGACGCGCGCGGGCGGCTCGAGGACGCGGGCGGCCGGCCGCAGACAGAAGAGCGTGAACGCCATGCCACCGACCCAGACGATGACGGCGAGCAGGTGGAACGCCTTCAGGGTCGCGTACAGCACGATGAATTCCTTCCGGCGTGTCGTGGTTTTCTGCATTGTCCATCGCCGGCAGCGGGTCGCGCCAAATTGCGACGCTGCACAAACCGCGGTATCGTCGATCGACCATCGGAGGGGGCGCGGAGGCCAACCGAATGACCAAGCTCTGCTCGGTGTGCGGAACCGAAAACAGGGAGGAGGCACAGTTCTGCCGCGCCTGCGGCACCGCGTTCGCCGCACCGGCGTCGCGCGGCGCGACGAGCGACGGCGCCGCCGCGGTCAGCGTCTGTGCCGAGTGCGGATTCCAGAACAAGCCGGGCTTGCGCTATTGCGCCAACTGCGGCGTGAGCCTCGCCGCGGCAGCGCCCGACGCGGTCGGCGTCGGCGAGGCGAGCGGCGGCATCGGACCGCCAGCGATCTCCTATCCCTCGTTCGCGACCGTGAGGCCGTACCCACCGGCGCCGCCGAGTACCGTTCCCGAGATCCCCGACGCCGACGCCGAGATCGCGCTGCGCCAGCAGGAAGCCAGCGAGAGCGGCAGTCCCACTCTGCCGTTCGACAACGCACCTTCGCGCAGCCGCGCTCCGCTCGTGATCGGCATCGTCGCACTCGTGCTCGTGGTCGGCGGCGCCCTCGCGTGGACATTCATGCGCGATTCGAATCCGGCGCCGCCGGCGATCGGCGTCACCGCGCCGCCGGTTGCGGCGACACTTCCGGCAACGTCTGCGGCACTGCCGCCGGTCACGGTCGAGGCGACGCCGGCATCGCCGGCCGCCGCGGCGGCGACGAGCGCGGCCGCCGCCGAGACGCCGCCAGCGGCAGCCACCGCGGCGCCGCTCGACACTCCGCCGGCTGCGGCCCCACCGCTGCCGCACGTCGGCGACGCGGTTCCGGCCCCGAGCCCGGCCGAAGTCGAAGCGAAGCGGCTTGCCGCCGAGAAGCGGCGCGAGCGAGCTGCTCGCGAGAAGGCCGATCGCGAAGCAAAGGCAGTTGCCGAGCAACGCGACCAGAAGGCAGCGGCAGCGCAACGCGCCGAGCAGGATGCGGCAGCGCGCCGACGTGCCGAGGAAGCGCAGCGTGCCCGCGCAGCGGCGGCCGCGCCGCCGCCGGCTCCTGCGGTTGCGCAGGCGCGCGGCGTGCGCGAGATCTGCTCCGGCCGCAACGCCATTGCCGAGGCGATCTGCCAATCGCGCCAGTGCGGCCAGGCCGAGCATGCCGTTGAGGCGATCTGTCGCCAGTTGCGCGAGCAGGAAGAACGGCGGCGCAACATGCAGCCGTAAGCGAACGAGCCACGACGCGCGGAACACCGCGCGCATCCAACCACGAGCGAGGAGCCGTCATGTCGAGCGAGACCCTGTCCGACGAAGCGCCCACCGGCCTGCCGGCGCACGCGTTCGCCAGCCTGTTGCAGGCGGTCACGGGGCTGCGCAACGTGCGCGCCGTGGTCGCGATGCTCGGCTGCATGTTCGTCGGCGTCATCGTCGCCGGCCTGCTGCTGGCGATGACCGGTAGGCTCGGCTTTCTGGCCGGCCTGCTCGCCTCGATCGTCTGGATCGTCGCGATCGGCACCGGCGTCAATGCCGCGGGCTTGCTGCAGATGGACCACGCCCGCGGCATTTCGCCGCGCAGCACCGCCGATGCGCTCGTCTACGGCCTCATGTGCATCCCGAAGCTGATCGTCCTCGGCCTTGCCTTCTTCGCGGTCGAGGTCGCGATCATCATCGCGGTCGCGTTGCTGATGCTGATCTGCAAGATCCCGTTTCTCGGCCCGCTGCTGTTCGTCGGTGTGTTCCCGCTTTCGGTCGTCGTCATCGGCGTCACCATCGTCGGGCTCTTCATCTGCATGGTCCTTTCGCTGCCGGCGATCTGGCAGGGCGCGAGCATCACGCGAGCGCTCGCGCAGACGCTGGCGATCGTGCGCAGCAGGCTCGTCGAGGCCGTGCTCCTGCTGGTCCTGCTCGCGTTCGTCTGCTTCGCGGTCGGTCTGATCGTGTTCGGTGTCCTCGCCGCCGGGCTGGTGCCGACGCTCGGCATGTCGGTCTCGATCGTCGGCTTCGGCGGCTTCGGCATGGAATCGCTGATGGCGATGTCGCAGGGCGGCGGCGGTGGCGGTGGCGGCCACGCGGTGGCCGGCGCGATCGGCGGCGCGTTGCTCTGGGCGGTCGCGGCCTCGCTCGTCGGCCAGGTCTACCTGCTCGGCCTGTCGCTTGTCTACCTGCGCGTCACCGAAGGACTCGACCTCACGGCCTCCGAAGAGTCGCTCCGGGCGGCCTTCGACGACGCCCGGCGACGCACCGCCGAGCTCGGCGAGAAGGCTCGCCAGGCGACGCAGCGCGACGCCGCCGCGGCCGGACCAGCGGCGGCGCCTGCGGCGACGGTCGCCGCTGCCGCCGCGACGGCGGTGCCACCCGCCTACAGCCCGCCGCCCGTGGTGGCCGCACCACCTGCTTTCGATCCGACCACGAGCGATCCGTTCCGGTTGCGAGCCGCGGAGCAGACGACGCTGCCGCCATCTGCCGTACAGACGCCGCATGATGCCGACATCGCGCTGCCCTTCGGCGATGCCGCCGCGCCGCGGGCACCGACTGGCCCTTCGGAGTGGACGCCGCTGCCGCCGCAGCCTGCGCAGCCGCCGAGCGCGGCGCCGCTGCCAGCGGCGGCGCCGTTGCCGCCCGCGACGACGTGCCCGCAATGTCTGTCGCCCGTCGCTCCCGAAGACACCTTCTGCGGCGTCTGCGGCTATCGACTCAAATAAGGGCGGCGTGGTCGGCCGAACGATTCGCATCGACGCGCGGCGCGCCCCTACCCGCCACCCTTCTTGCCGATCGCAACGCCGACCATGAACGAGAGCGAATTCGAAGCCGCCCGCGCGGCGCTCGCGCGCGCCCGACTCGAAGCGCGCGCCCTCGCTGCCTGGCCCGCCGAGTCACTGCCGCGCGATCTCGCCGAGGCGTACCGGCTGCAGGCTGCCGTCGTTCACGAGCTCGGCCCGATCGCCGGCTGGAAGGTCGCCGCCGTCACGGCGGAGCAACGCGAGTCGCTCGCGGTCGACCAGCCGATCGGTGCCGCGCTCCTGGCCCGCTGGATGCACGACGCACGCGCCGCGCCGGCGCGGCTCGCCAGCACCGACTTCATCGCGCCGCGACTCGAATGCGAGATCGCCTTCGAGCTCGGCGCCGGGTTGCCGCCGCGGCCGCGGCGAGCGTACTCGCGCGACGAAGTGCGAGCGGCGATCCGGGCGCTGCGCGTCGCGGTCGAGATCGTCGACTGGCGCATCCCCCGCAGGCTCGGCGCCTTCGCCGAGCTCGCCGACGGCTTCAACAACGGCGCGCTCGTCGCCGGCACCGCACACACCGGCTGGGACGCGGTCGACTTCGCCGCGCTCGCGATCGTCCTCGTCCGCGAGCACGCCGGCCGGCACGACGAGATCGCGCGCGGCAGCGCGAAGGCGATCCTCGACGGCGACCCGTTCGCCACCGTCGTGATGCTTGCCAACGCGCCGCCCGACCCGGTGCGCGGCCTTGCCGCCGGTGACATCGTCACCACCGGTTCGTGCACCGGTGCGCCGTTGCTGCCAGGACCGGGAAGCTACCGTGCAGAGTACGCGCAACTCGGCAGCGTCGAATTCGTCTTCGCCGCCTAGCACCGACGGCGGCCGATCCGCGCCACAAGTTGGGTACGGTTATCGACCTCGAGCTTGCGAAAGGCGTGCGTCAGGTGCGTGCGTACGGTCGTGAAGCCGATTCCGAGCCGCTGCGCGACCGCCTTGTCGCGAAGGCCGAGCGAGACGAGCTGAACGACGGCGCGTTCGCGTTCGCTGAGCGAAACCTCGCCTGCGCAGCGACCGGCGGGCTGGCCGAGCGGATGCGAATCACCATCCACCGCCTCGCGACGCGCCCGCTTCAGCGCCGCGACGAAAGCCGGCTTGATCAGCTCGAGCAACGCCAGCGAGTCGGCGCCGAAGCGATCGCGCTTGCGGCTTCGCCAGATGCGCATGTCGCCGATGTTCTCGTCGCCGTCCCACGCATAGAGATTGACGCCCCAGTAGAGGCCGTCTCGGTACAGGAAGTCGTTGAAGAACTCCGTCCTGACGAGCTCCGATTGCGCCATCTCCTGCTCGATCAGGGTCGCGTCGCGATGGCGCTGCATCTTCGACGTGATGGGATCGTGGTACTGGTAGTAGGCCTCGTAGTTGCTGAGGTTGGTGTCCGACATGTTGAGGGCGACGCGACTGCCGAAGACGCCTCGCTCGGCGTTCCACACGTAGGAGGCGTAGTAATCCGCGCCGAGCAGGTCGAGCAGACCGAGACCGATCCGTTCCCGAACTTCGGCTTCGCCGTGCGGCTCGGCCAGCGTCACCATCAGCCGGGACAGGCTTCGAGACTGCGCCGTCGAAAGAAACATCGCGCCTCCAGTGAAGGGCTGCCCTCGTCAATCCTGAGGATAGCCGTCCCCTCGTCGGCACCGCAACATGGGTTGTTCCGATGACGACGAGCCGCGCCGGCGATCGAGGAGAAGCGATGGATCCGAGCACCCTGACGATCGCCGAGGCGGCGGCGGCGATGCGCCGTGGCGAGATGACCGCCGTGGCCTACGCTGAAGCGCTCATCGGCCAGGCCGGGAAAGCCGCCAGCCTGAACGCATTCATCCACTTCGATGCCGAGGCCGTGCGAGACGCGGCCGCCGCCGCCGACCGAAGCCGTCGCAGCGTGGCCGTCCGGGCATCGGCATCGCTGCATGGCGTGCCGCTGGCCCTGAAGGACAACCTCGACACCGCCGCGATGCCGACCACCGGCGGCACGCCCGCCCTCAAGGGCCATCGGCCGAAGAGCAACGCCGCGGTCGTGCAAAGGCTCGTCGATGCCGGCGCAATCATCTTCGGCAAGGCCAACCTCCACGAGCTCGCCTACGGCATCACCAACAACAATGGCGGCTTCGGCGCTGCTCGCAATCCGTACGACCCCAGCCGCATTCCGGGAGGATCGAGCGGGGGCGTCGGCGTCGCCGTCAGCGCGCGCATCGTTCCGGGCGGCATCGGCACCGACACCGGCGGTTCGGTGCGCGTCCCGGCAGCGCTGTGCGGCATCGTCGGCTTCCGGCCGACTACCGGCCGCTGGTCGCAGCAAGGCGTGGTGCCGATCTCGCACACCCGCGACACGCCAGGGCCGATGACGCGCAGCGTCGCCGACTGCGTGCTGCTCGACGGCGTCGTCACCGGCAGCCGTGCGGCGCCGGCCGTCGAGCTGAAGGGCTTGCGGCTGGGCGTGCCGCGCGCCCACTTCTGGACGCCACTCGACGCAGAGACAGCGACCCTCATGGAAGAGGCGCTGCGCCGACTGAAGGACGCCGGGGCGGTGCTGGTCGAAGGCGACATCGCCGACGTCGGCCGGCTCGACAACGAAGCCGGCTTTCCGATCGCGCTGTACGAGACGGTCACCGATCTCGGCGCGTATCTGCGCAGTCACGCCTCGTCGCTGAGCTATCGCGATCTCGTCGCACAATGCGCCAGCCCCGACGTCGCCGGCCTGCTGCAAAGCCTGCACGGCGAAGGTGCCATTCCCGACGCCGCCTACCGTCATTCGCTCGACGTGCTGAGACCGCAGCTGCAACGGGCGTATCGCGAGCACTTCCGCAGCCACGGCATCGAGGCTGTCGTCTTCCCTTCGACCCCGCTGCCGGCTGCGCCGATCGGCGACGACGAGACGGTTTCGCTGAACGGGGAGCGCGTCGCGACCTTCGCCACCTTCATCCGCAACTCGAGCCCCGGCAGCGTCGCCGGCATTCCGGGGATCAGCCTGCCGGCTGCGATGACCCGGACCGGCCTGCCGCTCGGCCTCGAGCTCGACGGCGCCGAGAACGACGACGCGAAGCTGCTCGCGATCGCCACGGCGGTCGAGCGCGTGCTGCCGAAGCTGCCCGCGCCCAGGCTCTGACCCTACCGACGTGTCCAACCCAAGGAGGCTTCCATGACCAAGATCTTCGTTCCGGCTCGCCGCCGGATCATCACCGCCGCCGCCGGCACCGCCCTTCTCGGCAGCGGCTGGGCCGACAGCGCCTTCGCGCAGGCGAAGGAATTCAAGATCGGCCTCTTCATCGCTTTGAGCGGCCCGGCATCGCTCTTCGGGCCGACCCAACGCGCCTGCGCCGACCTGGCGGCCGAGAAGGTCAACCAGGCCGGCGGCATCCTGGGTCGACCGATCCGCCTCGTCCCCACGGACGCGGGCGGCCCGCCGGCCGAGACGGCGAAGTCGGCCGTGCGTCTGATGCTCGAGGACAAGGTCGACCTCTTCATCGGCTCGCACGACAGCGCCACGCGCGAGGCCAACCTGGCGACCATCAAGGGCAAGGTCGCATACATCTATTCCCCGGTTTACGAAGGAGGCGAATGCTCGCCCGACGTGTTTTGTCTCGGCGAGACGCCGCCCCAGCAGGCCGAACCTGCAATCTCGTTCCTGTCGAAAAATGCGAAGACTTTCCACCTGATCGGCGACGACTATGTCTGGCCGCACAAGGTGAACGAGCAGGTGAAGAAGTTCGTCGCCCGCCACGGCGGCAAGGTGATCGGCGAGGAGTACGTGCCGTTCGGCGCGCCGAACAAGTTCGAGGAGGCGGTGACGCGCATCAAGTCGGCCAGGCCCGATGCGGTGATCTGCACCCTGGTCGGCGCCGACAACGTCAATTTCAACCGTACCTTCGCCGGCTTCGGTCTCGACAAGAGCATCGCCCGGCTTTCGCTGCTCCTCGAGGAGAACACGCTGAAGGGGATCGGTGCCGAGAACAGCGGCAACCTGTATTCGTGCATGGGCTTTTTTGCCGACAACCCGGCGAGCAAGACGTTCAAGGACGAATACATCGCCAAGTACGGTGCCAAGGCGCCGCAGCTGGCGACCATCGGCGCCGACTGCTACACGGCGCTGATGTTCGCCAAGGCCCTGTTCGACAAGGCCGGCGCCAACGACGCGAAGAAGCTGATGGCTGCGTCGGAGGGCTTGTCCTTCGATGGCGCCTCGGGCAGGGAAGTGATGCGGGGCCGGCACGTCGACAAGGACATGTACCTGGCGAAGTGCAAGGGCACGGACTTCGAGGTCATCGAAACGATCAAGGCGGTCAAGAGCGGTACCGCCTGCCGGGTCTGATGCGCAGCCGCGTGGCGCACCGGCGTCCCCGAAGGGGCGCCGCGCGCGCGCGGACCTGACACGCCCCGGCAATGGAGCCGGTCCTCGTCACGCAGGCGCTGAACGCGCTGTATGGAATCGCCTCGCTGGCGATCGTCGCGCTCGGCCTGGCGGTCGTGCTCGGCCTCCTCGGCGTCCTCAACATCGCGCACGGCGAGCTGGTCATGGTCGGCGCCTACTGCGCGTGGGTGGTGCAGTCGAACGGCTGGCCTTATGCCTGGGCCGTCCCGCTGGCACTCGTCGTCTGCGGCGCGCTCGGCTACACGGTCGAGCGCTGGCTCATCCGGCCGCTGTACCGACGGCCGTTCGACACTCTCGTCGTCACCTGGGGGCTGAGTCTGTTGCTGCGCAAGTGCGCCGAGGCGCTTTTCGGCCTCGGCTACAAGAGCCTGAACGAGCCGATCGGCGGCACGGTCGACGTGCTCGGCGCGACCTATCCGCGCTACCGCCTGGTGCTCGTCCTCGTCAGCATCGCCATCCTCGGCGGCCTCGTCGTCTGGTACGGACGCAGCCGGACCGGTGCGCGCATCAAGGCGATGGCCAGCAACCCGGACCTGGCGCGTGCACTCGGAATCCCGGTGCGCCGCTACGCCGCCATGACCTTCGTCGTCGGCACCTGCCTGGCCGGTCTGGCCGGGGTACTGATCGCACCGCTCGCGCCGGTGCAGCCGTTCATGGGCCTCGATCACATCCTGATGTCGTTCTTCGTGCTCGTCGTGGGTGGCCTCGGCAGCGTCGGCGGCCTGCTCACGGGCTCGACCGTCATCGGCGGCAGCAACAGCGTCGTCTCGGCGATCAGCGACAGCACCGGCGGCTACTTCTCGGTGCTCGCCCTGGCCATCGTCTTTCTCTGGCTGCGGCCGCGCGGCATCCATGCTCAGGGCTAGCGCAGCCGTCCTGGCGCTGCTGCTGCTGCCATTCGCGGCCGGCGACTTCTGGGCATATCAGCTCGGCCTGCTCTACCTCTACGCCATCGCCGCGCTCGGCCTGGGCCTGTGCTGGGGTCGTGCCGGCTTCCTGCCGCTCGGCCAAGGCCTCTTCTTCGGCCTCGCCGCCTATCTCTCGGGACTGGCGCTGATCGCCTTCGACGCAAGTCCGTGGCTCATCGTGCTGGTGCCGCTGGCGGCAATCGCCTCGGGCCTGCTGGCCTTGCTCATCGGCACGCTGGTCTTTCGTCGCCGCGGCGAGAGCGGCCCCTACTTTTCGATGATCACGCTGGCCCTGTCGCTGCTCGCCTTCCAGCTCGCCAACAACTGGGAGTCGGTGACGGGCGGATTCAACGGCCTGAAGGGCATCCCCGGGCTGCCCGGCCTGGACAGCTTCACCGCCGCCTACGACGTCGCCGCGGTCGCCCTCGTGGTGTCGTACGTTTTCGTCGCGTGGCTGTATCGCTCGCCGCTCGGCGTGCTCTGGTCGGCGCTCGCGCACAACGAGCGGCGCGTCGTGATGTTCGGCTTCGACACCAACCGCCTGAAGGCGATCGCCTTCGGTGTCAGCGGCCTGCTTGCCGGCATCGGCGGCGCGATCTATGCGCCGCAGCAAGGCCTGGTGACACCGCAGCTGTGCGGCTTCCTCCTCTCTGCCGACCTCGTCGTCTGGGTCGCCGTCGGCGGCCGCGACCGCCTGCTCGGTCCCGTTCTCGGTGCGATCGTCATCGGTGCGGCGACGAGCTCGATGCGCGACCGCTTCGCCTTTTGGGAGATCGCGATCGCCCTCGTGTTCATCGTCGTCGTCGTGCTCGTTCCGCAGGGACTGGTCGGCATCCTGACGCCGCTCGAGCGTCGCTTCAGGCGAAGGGCCAACCCCAGGCCAGCAGCGATTCCCGCACCGCCGCGCGCCGACGCGACGGGCGCGGCCCGACTGGCCCTCGAGGACGTCGATGTGCAGATCGGCGAAGTGGCGATCCTGAGCCGGCTTTCGCTCGTCTTCGCACGGCCGGGCATCTTCTGCGTGATCGGTCCGAACGGCGCCGGCAAGACCTCGACGTTCAACATGCTGACCGGCGAATTGCCTTTGCGCGGCGGCAATGTGCGCTTCGACGGCAAGGCGCTCGACCGGATGCCGACGCACCGCATCATCCAGCTCGGAATCGGCCGCAAGTTCCAGATTCCGTCGGTGTTCCCGGCACTCGCGATCGCCGACAACGTCGCCATCGCCCTCTGGAGCGGCCGCGCGTCGTGGCGCGACCTGCTGCGGCCGCGCTCGCGCCGCTGGACCAGTCCGGTGCTGGAGGCGCTGGCGGCGCGCTATTCGTTTCTCGCCGATCCGGTGCGCCTCGCGTCGGCGCTCTCGCACGGCGAGCGGCAGATCCTCGAGCTTGCGATGGCGCTCCTCGGCGAGCCTCGCCTGCTGCTCCTCGACGAGCCGTGTGCCGGCCTGTCGCCCCGCGAGACGGCGCAGGCGATCGAGATCATCCGCTGGGCGAGCGAGCGGCGCGGCGCAACCATCGTCGTCATCGAACACGACATGAGCCTGGTTCGCGAACTCGCCGAGCATGTCTTCGTGCTGCACAACGGCAGCTTGCTTGCCGAAGGGAGCGTCGCCGAGGTGCAGGCCGACGCTGCGGTGCGCGCGGTCTATGTCGGAGCCGAGAAGTGAGCGGCGAAGTCCGGGCGCCGCGGCTCGCTTTCGAAGCCTTGACCGGCGGCTACGGCGGCGTCGATGTCGTCCGGGGCGTTTCGGGCGGCGTGGCCGCCGGCGAAGTGCTGTGCGTGATCGGCCGCAACGGCGTCGGCAAGACGACGCTGCTGAAGATGATCTTCGGCGAAGTTGCCTGCCGCGCCGGCGAGATTCGCCTCGAAGGTCGCCCGATCCACCAGCTCGAGCCGGTGCGGCGGCGCGCTGCAGGCATCAGCTATTGCCCACAGGAGCGGCCGGTATTCGATGACCTGAGCGTACGCGACAACCTGACGCTGATGCGGCCCGAGCGCAACCTCGACGCGTACGCGCATTCCTTCGCTCGCTTTCCAATCCTCGCCCGTCGCCTTGCCCAGCACGCCGGCACCCTGTCCGGCGGCGAGAAGAAGATCCTGTCCTTCGCCCGCGGTATGGCCGAAGCGCAACCGCTGCTGCTCCTCGACGAGCCGAGCGAAGGCGTGCAATGGGAGAGCATCGTTCACATGGCCGAGTCGATCGGAGAAGCGAAGGCGCGAGGCATGGCCTTGGTCGTCGTCGAGCAGAACCTCGCCTTTGCCGAGCTGATCGCCGACTCGTTTCTGGTCATCGAGCAGGGAACGACCGTACTGGCGGCGACGAAGGCTGAAGTCGGACGCGATCGGTTGCTGCAGTACCTGCATGTCTGACGAGCACCGGACTCGCCCGCAAAGGTCATCGTCCGAGTTCGCGCGACTCGGCAGGGTCGAGTTCGCGTTCGCCGCCTAGCCGCCGCCCCCCGGCGTGTCAGGCGGCGCCCCGCTCGGTTCGGTGACGACGACGGCGCGGACGACGCGCTGCGGGAACGGGATCTCGACCCCTTCGCGGTTCAGGACGGCGAGCACCGCGAAGTTGACCTCGGACTTGACGTTGCCCTTGCCGTTCTCGGCATCGCGGATCCAGAAGTTGACCGCCAGGTCGATGCCGTCGGCGGCGAATGCCGCGAGCTGCACCGACGGCGACGGATCGGCGATGACGCGCGGCACCGTCGCGACCGCCGCCTCGAGGAGTGGTTGGAGGCGGCGGACGTCGCTGCCGTACGCGACCTGCACCGCCGACTGCACGAGCACGCGCGGATCGGCGAGCGACAGGTTCTCGACCCGGGTCGTGATCAGCGTCTCGTTGGGGACGATCGCCTCGGCGCCGCCGAGCGAGCGGATGACGGTGTAGCGGGTGCGGATGTCGGTGATGCGACCCTCGAAGGTGTCGATCCTCACCATGTCGCCGATCCTGAGGCTTCGTTCGGCAAGGATGACGAAGCCGCTGATGTAGTTGGCGGCGATCTTCTGCAGGCCGAAGCCGAGGCCGACGCCGATCGCGCCGCCGACGACCGACAGCGCCCGGATGTCGATGCCGACCGCCGACAGCGCCACCAGCAGCCCGAACAGGAGCAGCAGGGCGCGGATGATGTTGGCGCCCATCTTGCGCAGCGACAGGTCGTGTCCGCTGCCGCTCGACAGGAGCTTGCGCTCGAGGGCGGCCGAGACCCAGAGCGTGAGCACGAGGACGACAGCGGCACTGATGCCGCCCTCGACGACGTTGCGCAGCGTCATCTCGGTGCTGCCCATCGTCCAGTGGATGTCGTCCATCGCGTCGAGCAGCAGCGGCGAGATGCCGGTGATCCAGAGGACGACGGAGATCCATGCCAGCCACGAGATGCTGCGCTCGACCGTGCGCACCCACGCCACGCCGGGGAATGTGCGCCTCAGCACGCGAGCGCTGAGGCGGATGGCGACGAGCGAGAGCAGGATCGGAATCGCGACCTTGAACACCGCCGGCTTGACCGCTCCGGCGAGGGCGACGCGCGCCGCGTAGGCGAACGCGAGGGCGAGCACCGGAAAGAGGACGCCGTCGAAGATGCGGTTGCCGAACCAGACCGAGACGGCCGGCCGGTCGTTGCCACGGATCAGGCGAACGACGATCCACGACGCGACCAGGCAGCCGGCGAGGATGGCAAGCTCGGCGACGACGCCGGGCCGCGCCAGATCGGCGACGAGCTCGCTGAGCTCGCGCTGGTCGAACGGACGGATCACCGCCGCCGGACGCCGCGACGCCCCGAGGGCGGCGATGCAGCGTCGCGAGAAGGCGGGGCGAACGACCCCGGAGGCCTCGTCATCGCAACAGCACGCGCAGGTGCGCGACAACGCTGCGGGCGAGCGCGCCGAGGTTGTAGCCCCCCTCCAGGCACGAGACGATGCGGCCGTTGGCGTGGCGGTCGGCGACTTCCCGGATCTTCTCGGTGATCCAGGTGTAGTCGGCCTCGACGAGACCGAGCTGGCCGAGCTCGTCGTCGCGATGGGCGTCGAAGCCGGCCGAGACGAAGACCATCTGCGGCCGGAATGCGTGCAGCCGCTCCATCCAGTTCTCCTCGATCAGCGCGCGCACCTGGGGACCGCGCGAGTACGGCGCGACCGGCACGTTGACCATGTTCTCGCCCTTGGGCATCGCGCCGCTGTATGGATAGAGCGGATGCTGGAAGATGCTCGCCATCAGCACCCGCTCGTCACCGGCGATGATGTCCTCGGTGCCGTTGCCGTGATGGACGTCGAAGTCGATGATCGCGACCCGCTCGAGGCCGCGGACGTCGAGCGCGTGGCGTGCCGCGACGGCGACGTTGTTGAAGAAGCAAAAGCCCATCGCCTGGTCGCGGGTCGCGTGGTGGCCGGGCGGCCGCACCGCGCAGAACGCGTTGCCGACCTCGCCGTCGAGGATCGCGTCGGTCGCCGCAACGGCGGCGCCGGCGGCGTGCATGACTGCCCGAAGCGTGCCCGGCGAGGCGATGGTGTCGGGGTCGATCGCGCGATGTCCGTTGGCCGCTTCGACGCGTTCGAGGAGATCGCGCAGCTCGGTGACGAAGCCGCTGCTGTGGGCGAGCGCGAGGTCGTCGAAGGCGACGCTCGGCGCCTCGCGGCGCTCGATGGCGAGATCGAGCCCGGAGGCGATCAGGAGGTCATCGATCGCGTCGAGCCGCTCCGGGCATTCGGGGTGGCCGGCACCCATGTCGTGGCCGCGGCAGTCGGAATGGCTGTAGAAGGCCGTTTTCATCGGACGTTGGAGTCGGAAATATCGAGTAATGTCGGGTCGATGAGCCGACCACTCGCCGCCCAGCTGATCGAACTCGCCAACCAGATTAGCACGATCATCGTCGGCAAACGGGCGCAGATCGAGGACTGCATCGCCTGCCTCCTCGCTGGCGGCCACCTGCTGATCGAAGACGTTCCAGGCGTCGGCAAGACCACGCTCGCGCACGCCATCGCGGTCTCGCTCGGCCTGAAGTTTTCGCGCACCCAGTTCACCGCCGACCTGATGCCGTCGGACCTGATCGGCGTCAGCATCTACGAGCGGACCAAGGAGGCATTCGTCTTCCATGCCGGCCCGGTGTTCGCGCACGTCCTGCTCGCCGACGAGATCAATCGCGCCGGACCGAAGACGCAAAGCGCGCTGCTCGAGGCGATGGAGGAGCACCAGGTCACCGTCGAAGGCGAGACCCGTGCGCTGCCGTCGCCGTTCTTCGTCATCGCGACGCAGAACCCGACCGACCAGCTCGGCACCTATCCGTTGCCCGAGTCGCAGCTCGACCGCTTCCTGATGTGCATCACGCTCGGCTACCCCGACCGCAAGAGCGAGCGCGAGTTGCTTCTCGGCGGCGACCGGCGCGAGGCGATCGGCCGCCTCTCGCACGTGATGACGCCGGCCGAGCTGATCGCCGCGCAGCAGGCGGTGCAGACGGTGCACGCATCGGAAGCCCTGCTCGACTACCTGCAGACGCTGATCCAGGCGACGCGCTCGGGCGCCTGGTTCGTCGAGGGCTTGTCGCCGCGCGCGGGAGTCGCCGTGCTGCGCGCGGCGCGGGCACGGGCGCTCCTCGGTGGCCGCGACTACGTCGCCCCCGACGACGTCCAGTACGTCCTGCCGCAAACGATCGCGCACCGGCTCGTTCCGGTCGCCGGCGCCGGCCGCGGCCGGAGCGAGCAGGTGCGCGCGATGATCGAAGCCGTTCCGCTGCCGTGAACACCCACACGCTGACGGCGCCGTGGAACGTCCGCGCGCACGTTCGCAAGTGGCTCACGGCGCGGCTGCCGCGCACCGACAGCCAGCTGCTGACGCAGGGCAACATCTACATCCTGCCGACCCGCGCCGGCTGGATGTTCGCGCTGACGCTGATCGTGCTGCTGCTCGCGTCGGTCAACTACCAGCTCAACCTCGGCTACATCCTCACCTTCCTGCTCGCCGGCAGCGGCATCGTCTCGATGCACATCACGCACGGCACCCTGCGCGGCCTGACGCTGCACCTGCGCCCGGTCGGGCCGGCGTTCGCGGGCAGCGTGGCGGTGCTCGACGTCGTCATGTCGAGCCCGACCTCGGCGCGCTATGGCATCGGCCTTCGCCTGCTCGAGGCAGCGCCGTCGACGCTCGCCTGGACCAACGTGCCCGCGGGCGGCCAGGCGACCGCGCATGTCAGCTACGTACCGCCGCTGCGCGGTCGTCACGACGTGCCGACGCTGAGCGCGGAGACGCGCTTCCCGCTCGGCCTGTTCCGCGCCTGGACCGTGTGGCGGCCGATCGCACGGCTGCTCGTCTATCCGAAGATCGAGGCGGACGCACCTGCGCTGCCGGCGGCGCGGCCGGTCGCGAGCGGCGCTGCGCAGGCGCGGCGAAGCGAGGGCGGCGAAGTCGAGGGCGTGCGGGCGTATCGCCGCGGTGATCCGCTCAAGCTGATCGCCTGGAAGAAGGCGGCGCAAGCGCTCGAGACCGGTGCCGAGCTCGTCAGCCGCGACACCAGCACGTCGGCGCGGCAGGAGCTCTGGCTCGACTGGGCGTCGTGCGCCAGGCTCGACCCCGAGCAGCGCCTGTCTCGTCTGGCGGCGTGGACGCTCGCCGCGGATCGCGCCGACGCCGACTATGGCCTGCGCCTGCCCGGCATCGAGATCGAGCCCAGCGACGGCGACGCCCAACGCGTGCGCTGCCTCGAAGCGCTCGCGCTTTGGCAATGACCGCAGGAAGCGCGCCGTGAACGCCGCGACGCTGGCTGCGAAAAGCCGCGGCGTGATTCCGCTCTGGCCCGGCTGGAAGCGACTGCCGCGCGAAGCGCGCGACACCCTGTTCCTGCTCGCCGTGATCGCGTGGACGGTGCTGCCGCACGTCAGCCACCTGCCGGCGTGGTCGCTTGCACTGACCGCGCTCGTCCTCGTCTGGCGCGGCCGGCTCGCTCTCGTCAACGCGGCGCTGCCGGGGCGATGGGTGCTGGTCGGCGTCCTCATCGCCGCGATCGGGTTGACGTTCTGGTCGTACCGGACCTTGCTCGGCAAGGAGCCCGGAGTCACCCTCGCGGTCGCGCTGATGGCGCTGAAGACGCTCGAGCTGCGCGCGCGCCGCGACGCCTTCGTCGTCTTCTTCCTCGGCTTCTTCATCATCCTGACGCACTTCCTCTACTCGCAGTCGGTGCTCGTCGCGATCGCGATGCTCGTTTCGGTGTGGGGGCTGATGACGGCGCTCGTCCTCGCGCACATGCCGGTCGGTCAGCCGAGCCTGGCCCAGGCCGGCGGCCTCGCGGCGCGCACCGCGCTGCTCGGCGCGCCGGTGATGGCGCTGCTCTTCATCCTCTTCCCGCGCATCGGCCCGCTCTGGGGCGTGCCGCAAGACGGCATCTCGAGGACGGGCCTGTCTAACACGATGAAGATGGGCTCGATGACCGAAGTCGCCCGCGACGACGCGATCGCGATGCGGATCCGCTTCGCCGGCGAAGCGCCGGTGCCCGCGCAGATGTATTTCCGCGGCCCGGTCCTGACGCGCTTCGACGGCGCCGAGTGGACCCAGCT
Source organism: Caldimonas sp. (assembly GCA_036496385.1). Taxonomy (GTDB): domain Bacteria; phylum Pseudomonadota; class Gammaproteobacteria; order Burkholderiales; family Burkholderiaceae_C; genus Schlegelella_A. The sequence goes on from DASXLD010000131.1 coordinate 54,975, forward strand.
CGGCCTGCCGTTCGCGCCGGCGAGCCTGTCGTCGCGACCGCCGGAGCTGCGGACGAACGGCACGCCGCTCGGCTACGAAGTCACGCTCGAGCCGCTTCGCCTCGCTTCGCTGCCGTTGCTCGAGGCGACGACCTCGGTCGAGCCTGTCGAAGGCTATCGCCTGGCCGCGCGCGACGATCTGCAGTGGCTCGCCGACAAGCCGATCCTCGAGCGGTTGCGCTTCAAGGCGACCGCCAGCACGAGCTTCGTCCTCGGCGCGCCGCGTCGATTCGGCGAGCTGCAAGACAGCCTCGAACTGCCGGTCGGCTTCAACCCGCGGACAGTCACCTGGGCGCACGCCTTTCGCGACGCCCACCGCGGCGCGAGCGCGACCCAGCTCGCCGCCGCGCTGCTCGAGCAGATCCGCAACGGTGGCTTCAGCTACACCCTCGCACCGGGCGACTACGGCAGAAACGCGATCGACGAGTTCTGGCTCGATCGCAAGGAAGGCTTCTGCGAGCACTTCGCCGCGGCGTTCGTCGTCGTCCTGCGCGCCGCCGGCGTGCCGGCGCGCATCGTCACCGGCTACCAGGGAACCGACCTGCCGCCGGTCGACGGCTACTACGTCGTCCGCCAGAGCTCGGCCCACGCCTGGACCGAGTTCTGGCAGTCGGGAACGGGCTGGGTACGCGCCGATCCGACCGGCGCCGTCGCGCCCGACCGCATCGGCCGCAGCTCCCGGCTCGCACCGCCACCCGGCTTCGTCGCCGGCACCCTCGATGCCATGAACCCGCGCCTCTTCGCCGAGCTGCGCGGTGCCTGGGAGGCGATCAACAACCGCTGGAACCAATGGGTGCTGAGCTATTCGCGCGGCCAGCAGCTCGACGTGCTGAAGCAGATCGGCTTCGAGACGCCCAGTTGGGAAGACCTCGCGCTGCTGCTGGTCGGCACGCTGAGCGGGCTTGCGCTCACCGGCGCCGTCTGGGCCTGGCTCGACCGCCACCGCGTCGATCCATGGGTGCGCCAGCTCGAGCGGATGAAGCGGGCGCTGCGCGCGCTCGGCATCGCGGCAGCGCCGCACGAGGCGCCGCGCGCGCTCGCTGCGCGCGTGCGCCGGACGCTCGGCAGCGCCGGCGAGACACTCGCGCGGTTGCTCGATGCGCTCGAGGCGCGACGCTATTCGCGTGCCGCAGCCAGGCGCCCCGACCCGGCACTGACGCGCCACTTCACGAGCGAAGCGCGCCGCTTGCGCACGCTCGCGCCTCGATAGTCGCAGCGACGACAGGGTCGCCCGCCGGCAACCTCCGAACCGCATGGACCTGTACCAGCGCCGAAGGCTCGTCCTCGGCAGCGCCGCCTGGCTGCTCTCCTCGTGCGCCGGTGCGGCGCCGCGCAAGCGTGCCGCGGCCAAGGCGGCGGCGATCGTCGACGACGATGCGCCCGATGCCATCAGCTACGGCACGCGCGACGACGTCGTTCGCTTCGCCGACGCCGTCGCCGAGCGACGCGGCCTCGACGCCGACTGGCTGCGCGGCGCGCTCGCGCAGGCGCGCTTCCAGCCGCTGGTGGTGCGCTACATCCTGCCGTCGGCGAGCGGCGTGGCGAAGAACTGGAACGCATACCGGGCGCGCTTCGTCGAGCCGATCCGGATCCGCGCCGGCGTCGCGTTCTGGCGCGACAACGAACGATGGCTCGTCGAGGCCGAGGCGGTGTACGGCGTGCCGCCCGAGGTCGTCGTCGGCATCGTCGGCGTCGAGTCGATCTACGGTCGCCAGATGGGGAACTTTCGCATCATCGACGCGCTCGCGACGCTCGCGTTCGACTTTCCCGCGGGGCGTCCCGACCGCAGCGCGTTCTTCCAGGACGAGCTCGAGAACTGGTTCGTCCTGTGCAAGAGCGAGGGCCTCGACCCGCTCTCCTGGCGCGGCAGCTACGCCGGTGCGATCGGCATGGCGCAGTTCATGCCTTCGAGCTTCAATCGCTTCGCGGTCGACTTCGACGGCGACGGCCGCGTCGACCTGCACGCGAGCGCGGCCGATGTGATCGGCAGCGTTGCCAACTACCTCGCCGAGTTCGGCTGGAAACGCGGCCTGCCGGCGCGCTTCGCGGTCGAGCCGCCGAGCGAGACGAGCGACCGCGCCCTCCTCCTCGCGCCCGACATCGTGCCGAGCTTCACCGCGGCAGAGATGGTCGAGCGCGGCGCGCGCCTGCCCGACGCCGCGCTCGCGGTCGACAGCCTACTCGCGCTGGTCGAGTTGCAGAACGGCGACGCAGCGCCGACCTATGTCGCCGGCACGACCAACTTCTACGCGCTGACGCGCTACAACTGGTCGAGCTACTACGCGATGGCGGTGCTTGCGCTCGGCGAAGCGGTGCGTCCCGCAGCGGCGCGCTGAGCGCAGAGAAAGCGTTCGATCCAGCCGTGCAGGCAGTCGTCGCCGAACGAGTCCTCGCGGACCTCGAGACCGCGCCGGAGCTCCCAGCTCGAATCGAACCAGCCGGGGCCGGCGTTGCCGAACTGCTCTCTCGTGGCTCGATCGCGACTCGACGGCGCTCCCTCGATGGCGACGAGAGCGAGCTCGGAGGAAGGGTCTTGGGTCATGGCAGCGATCTCCTGGGCGATGCGCGCAGTCTCGCGTCGCATCGGTCCGCCGGCCATCCCGCAGAAGCCTGAAAACGTGCGCCGCGACGCGCCCTCCGACGTGCTCCCACCGCGGGGGGACCGGCGCTTCGATCAGCACGGCACGACGCTCACCGCGACCTGCATCTTCTGACCACGGCCGCCGAGGATGACGCCGCGCAGCGGCACGACATCGGCGAAGTCGCCGCCGCATGCGAGCGTGATGTAGCGGCGGTCGGCGAGCTGGTCGTTGGTCGGGTCGAACTCGACCCAGCCGTGCCGCGGCGAATACGCCGCCACCCAGGCGTGCGAGACGTCGGCGCCGAGCAGACGGGGCCGGCCGGGCGGCGGCTCTGTCAGCAGATAGCCCGAGACGTAGCGCGCCGGCAGGCCGTGGCTGCGCAGGCACGCGATCATCACGTGGGCGAAGTCCTGGCAGACGCCGGTCCTCAGCGCGAACACCTCGTCGACCGACGTCGTCACCGTCGTCGTTCCCGGATCGAAGGCGAACTCGCGGTGGATGCGGCGCATCAGATCGCTGACGGCATCGAGCCAGTCGCGCCCGTCGACGAAGCTCGACGTCGCGTAGGCGCGCGCTGCGGCCGACCACGGCACGAGCGTGCTCGACTCGGCCATGCGCGCCGGCCGCAGCGCGTCCTGCGCCGGATCGTCGTCGAGCGCGGCGGCGACGGCCTCCCAGGCGAGCCGCGGCGTCGCCGCGGGATCCGGGCGGTCGCCGATCTCGACCGCGCACGTCATGCGCACGCGCAATAGCGGATGCGGGCCATGGACGCCGAAATGGGTGACGCCGTTGCCGAACGCGTCGCAGCGCTGGTGGCGCTCGTCGGGCGGCGGCTCGATCGCGAGCTCGTGCGCGAGCACCTTCTGCCACGGCAGGCTCGCCGGCGTGAGATGGGCGAGCTGCCACGACTGCGCGACCGGCACCCGATAGGTGTAGCGCGTCTCGTGCTCGACGTCGTAGCGCGCCGGCGCCGCGTTCGCAAAGGCGCTCATGGCGCCAGCTCGAGCATGCTGCGCGGCACCGCGTGCGAAAAGAACTTGAGCGAGATCGCGTCGGAGATCGCGTAGGCCGCGCGCTGCAGCTGGCCGACGACATCGGCGATGACCTCGCTTTCGGGGCTCAGCTCGCTGACCGCGACTGTCCGCAACGCATCGTGGGCCGGGGCGAGGACGGTCGACGCGAACTCGCCGTGCGCGGCCTCGAGCTTGGCAATGAATTCCGTGAGGCCCTTGGCCTGGAACGCCAGCGAGCGCGGGTTCGACTCGTCGCGCATCAGCATGTCGAGCACCGGCAGCCACTCCGGCGCAGCGAGATAGCGCGAGCGGTAGGTGACGCTCGAGTCGGCGAGCTCGAGCAGCCAGTCGAGCGCGTGGACGCGACCCTCGGCGATCGCGACTTGCAGCGTGCTGCACATCGTCGCCATCCGCTCGACGCGCCGGCCGATCGAGACGAAGCGCCAGCCGACGCCGCGCGTCATGCCGTCGAGGACGAAGCCGGAGAGCGTCATCAGCGCGCTGACGGCGCGGTCGAGCCAGACCAGCGTCGTCGGCAGCGCCGGCTCGCGCTGCAGCGCCGGGTCGGCGATCAGGCGGTTGAGCGTGCGCCAGTGGTCGACCGACATCCGGTCGCGCAGGCTGAAGGCGACCCGTGACAGGCTCTCGAGCCGCTGCGCGAGCGCGCCCTCGGAGTGGCCGGCGGCACGGCGCAGCGCCCGCGCGGCACTGCGGCCCGCCGTGCCGCCGCCGGCCTCGACGATGCCGAGCCGCTCGGCCAACGTCCACGTCGGCGGCACGCCGGCGCGCGTGTCGCCCTCTTCGAGCAGCTGGCCGATCGCGACCCGCAACAGCCGTGCGGTGGCGTCGCAGCGCTCGCTGTAGCGACCGAACCAGAACAGGTTCTCGGCCGCGCGCGATGCGAGCGTCGCGTCGGCGCCGACCAGGTCGGCGGCGCCGACGGTCGCCGAGAGCAGCGAGAACTCGGCGTTGACCGGTCCCTCGGCGAGAACCCAGGTGTCCTTCGAGCGGCCGCCGCGCTGCATCGCGATGACCGGCGAGTCCTCATCGGGAGCGACGCGCGTCAGGCCGCCGGGCATGACTCGCCAGCCGCTCGGCGTCGCGACCGCGAAGACGCGCAGACCGACGGTGCGCGCCGCGAGCGCGCCGACGGGCTTGCCTTCGAGCACCGGCGCTTGCGAGACGTGGACCCACTCCTGGGCGACGAAGTGATGCGGCCGCTCGGCGATGCGGCGGCGCAGCGCCTCGCGCGCGTCGGCGGCGAGCTGGCCGACCGCGATCGACGGCTCGTTCGGCGAACGCTCGATCGGCTTGACGATGAGGCGCTCGGGCCGGCGCCACGCGTCCTCGAACGCGGCACGCTCGCCGAGCCACCAGGTCGCGATCTGCGGCATTCGCAGCGGCTCGCCGAGCAGCTCGCGGCTGAGCGCCGGCAGGTAGCCGAGCAGCGCGCCCGATTCGAGGACGCCCGAGCCGAGCGCATTGGCGAGCAGCACGTTGCCGCGCCGCGCGACATCGGTGAGCCCGGCAACGCCGAGCGCGGAGTCGGAGCGCAGCTCGAGCGGATCGCAGTAGTCGTCGTCCTGGCGCCGCACGATGGCGTGAACGCGCTCGAGCCCGGAGATCGTCTTCAGCCAGACGCAGTCGTCGCGAACCGTGAGGTCGCTGCCCTCGACGAGCGCGAAGCCGAGGTAGCGCGCGAGCAGCGCGTGCTCGAAGTAGGTCTCGTTGTACGGGCCCGGCGTGAGGAGGACGATGCGCGTCGCTCCGCTCTCCCCTCTCGTGCGTGGCGACCAGTGCAGCAGCGACTCGCGCAGTGCGTCGAAGAAGCTCGCCAGGTGCAGGACCGGCAGCTCGCGGAACATCTGCGGGAAGACACGCGAGACGACGAGCCGGTTCTCGAGCGCATAGCCCGACCCCGAAGGCGCCTGCGTGCGGTCGCCGACGACCCACCAGCGGCCGTCGGGCGAGCGGGCGAGGTCGGCCGCGTACTGCAGCAGGTGGCGGCCGCCGACCGGTGTCAGGCCTTCGGCCGGTGCGAGAAAGCCGCGGTGGCCGAAGATCACCGAGGGCGGAATCGCTCCGCTCTTGAGCAGCGTCTGCGCGCCGTACAGGTCGCCGAGGACGAGGTCGAGCAACTCGGCGCGCTGCTCGATCCCGGCCGAGATCGCGGCCCACTGGTCGGCCGGCAAGACGAGCGGGATCGGATCGACCTGCCACGGCCGATGCACGCCTTGCGCATCGGCGTAGACGTTGTAGGTGATGCCGTGTTCGCGGATCTGCCGCTCGGTCAGCGACAGGGTGTCGCTGACCTCGCGCTCGCTTCGCTCGGCGAGCGCGCGGACGAAAGCGTCCCAGTGCGGCCGCGGCTGGCCGGGGGCCGCGAGCAGCTCGTCGAAGCGCCCGGCGGGCGCCGTGTAGCCGGCCAGCAGTTGATCCAGCATCGATGCCGAAAAGACGTGACGCTACAACGGCGCCGCCGGCCGGCGCAGATCGAGGGTGTGCGGAAATTCTGGGTTCGGCGCTTCGGCGGGCACTGGCATGGTGCCCGGCGTATGGCCGGTGCGAAAGAAGCGCGCGAGGCGGCGGGCCTCGGCTTCGTACGCGTTGACCGGGAACGTCGTGTAGTTGATGCCGCCCGGATGCGCGACGTGGTACTGGCAGCCGCCGAGCGAGCGCTGCATCCAGGTGTCGACCAGGTCGAAGACGAGCGGCGCGTGCTGGGCGATCGTCGGATGAAGCGACGACGGCGCCGTCCAGGCGCGAAAGCGCACGCCCGCGACGTACTCGCCTTGGCTGCCGGTCGGCTGCAGCGGCAACCGGCGGCCATTGCAGGCCAGCAGGTGCCGGTCGCCGACCAGGCCGCGCACGTGGACCTCGATCCGCTCCAGCGTCGAATCGACATACCGTGCCGTGCCGCCCGGGCCACCCTCCTCGCCGAGGACGTGCCACGGCTCGAGCGCCATCCGCAGCTCGACGCTGACGCCGCTGGCGGCGAAGTCGCCGAGCAGCGGGAAGCGGAAGTCACGGTGCGCTGCGAACCAGCCGAGCTCGAACGGATAGCCCGCAGCGTTCAGCTCGGCGACGACATCACCGAGGTCGCTCCAGATGAAGTGCGGCAGCATGAAGCGGTCGTGCAGGCCGGTGCCCCAGCGGGCGAGGCGCGCCGGCCGGTACGGCGCCGCCCAGAAGCGGGCGACGAGCGCGCGCATCAGCAGCTGCTGGACGAGGCTCATGCGCGCATGCGGCGGCATCTCGAAGGCGCGCATCTCGAGCAGGCCGAGTCGACCGGTCGGACCGTCGGGGGAATACAGCTTGTCGATGCAGAACTCGGCGCGGTGGGTGTTGCCGGTGACGTCGATCAGCAAGTTGCGCAGCAGGCGATCGATCAGCCATGGCGGCGTCCTGCCGGCGTCGCTCGCGGCGACACGCGCCAGCTCGGCGAACGCGATCTCGATCTCGTAGACCGAGTCGTCCCTCGCCTCGTCGACGCGCGGCGCCTGGCTCGTCGGACCGACGAACATGCCCGAGAACAGGTAGCTGAGGGCCGGGTGGTCGTGCCAGTAGCCGATCATGCTGGCGAGCAGGTCGGGCCGGCGCAGGAACGGCGAGTCCGCTGGCGTCGCCCCGCCGAGGACGAAGTGGTTGCCGCCGCCGGTGCCGGTGTGGCGGCCATCGAGCATGAACTTCTCGGTCGTCAGCCGGGTTTCGCGCGCGGCAGCGTAGAGATGCGTCGTCTGCTCGATGAGCTCGCCCCATGTCGATGCCGGATGCACGTTGACCTCGATCACGCCGGGATCGGGCGTGATGCGCAGGACGACGAGGCGCGGATCCTTCGGCGGCTCGTAGCCTTCGAGCGTCACCGGCAGCTGCATCTCGCGCGCCGTCTGCTCGACCGCGCCGACGAGTGCGAGGTAGTCCTCGAGCGCCGACGTCGGCGGCATGAAGATGTGGAGGCGGCCGTGGCGCGCCTCGGCGCTGATCGTGGTGCGGACGACGTTGCCGGCGGATTCGTTCAGCCGCGGCGACTCGCCCTTCGCCGGAGCCTGTTCAGGCGCATCGACGGCATCCTCGAGATCGTGCGTGCCGCCCGGCGTGCCATGCTCCGACGATGCCATCGCCGGCGAGGCGTCGCCCGACGCGTGCCAGGCCGGATCGCCGCCTCGCGCCGCTTCGCTCTCGCGCGCGGGAAGCGGTGGCAGCTCGTCGTTGGCGTCGGGCGGATAGACCCACGGCAGGTCGACGGTGCGCGCCCATGGCAGCGTATCCAGCGGCAGGCGGAAACCGAGCGGCGAATCACCGGCGACGAGGTAGCAGCGATCATTGCGCAGGTACCAGGGCGTCGAGCGAAAACTGCCCGGGCGGCGCTCGTCGGCGGCGATCGGCAGCGCGTAGCCGACCGCCTCGGCGAGGCCGCGCCCGAAGACGCGCCGCAGGCGTTCGCGCTCGGCCGGATCGGCGAGGCGCGAGTCGGCAGGCTCGACGTTGATCGGCAGCTTCCCTTCGCGCCAAAGGAAGTAGCCGACGTCCTCGTAGCTGGCGAAGACATTGCGGCGGTCGACGCCGAGCCGCATCGCGAGCCGGCGCAGGAATTCGCGCGCCTTCGCCGTCGTCGCGCCCGAGTCTTCGCGCTCGTCGGCGGCGAGCGCCGGATCGTGCCAGATCGGCACGCCGTCCTTGCGCCAGAACAGGTTGAGGGACCAGCGCGGCAGTTGCTCGCCCGGGTACCACTTGCCCTGCCCTGCGTGCAGCAAGCCGCCCGCGCCGTAGTGCTTGCGCAGGCGATCCATCAGCTCGCCGCTCAGGACGCGCTTGGTCGGACCCATCGCGTCGGTATTCCACTCGCCGCCCTCGCGGTCGTCGATCGAGACGAACGTCGGCTCGCCGCCTTGGGTCAGGCGGACGTCCATCCGGCGCAGGTCGGCATCGACGTGCTTGCCGAGCGCGTCGATCGCGCCCCACTGCAGCTCGCTGTACGGCAGCGTGACGCGCGGCGCCTCCCAGACGCGACGCACCGACATCTGGTGCTCGAAGGTCGTCTCGCACGGATCGAGGGTGCCGCTGATCGGCGCCGCCGACGATGGCTCGGGCGAGCACGCCAGCGGGATGTGGCCCTCGCCCGCGTACAGGCCCGAAGTCGGATCGAGCCCGATCCAGCCGGCGCCCGGCAGATAGACCTCGCACCACGCGTGCAGGTCGGTGAAGTCGACCTCGGTGCCGCTCGGGCCGTCGAGCGACTTGACGTCGCTCTTCAGCTGGATCAGGTAGCCCGACGCGAAGCGCGCCGCCAGGCCGAGGTGGCGCAACAGCTGCACCAGCAGCCAGCCGGTGTCGCGGCACGAGCCGCT
>DASXLD010000132.1:0-28287 GCA_036496385.1 Caldimonas sp.
GCCACCCGAACCCCCGGCCTGCCCGCTCACGTCGATCGCCCCGACGCTCAGCAACGCCGCCGCGCTCTCAGTCACCGCAACGCTGCCGGCGCTGCCGCTCAGCATCGCCCCGGTCGCCGCGCCAGCGCGTGCCGTCAGCGCACCGGTGGTCAGCGTCCCCCCGGCCACCGAGGCGTTGCTCACCGTGATCGTGCCGGCGTTGCCACCGGCCGCGATGCCGCCACCGGCGGCGCCTCCGTTGGCGATCAGCGCCCCGGTGGAGATCGTCCCGTTGCCACCGATCCCGATCGTCGCGCCGTTGCCGCCGGCCTGGTTCGCGCCGTTGCCGGCACTGCCCGAGGAGGTGATGGCGGCGGTGGTGACGTTGGTGCCGCTGATGCTCACCGCGCCGGCGTTTCTGCCGACGCTCGCCGCGCCGGCCGCCCCGCCGGTGGCAACGATCGCGCCGCCCAGGTTGACGGCGCCGGTCGCAGCAATCGACACCGTGCCTGCGTCCTGGTTCGCAAGGCCGGTCGTCGTCAGAGTGCCGGCAGCAACGCTGCTGATACCGACGCCCGAGATCGAGATGCCGCCGCTGTGTGCGGTGAGGGCGGCATTGATCGTGACGTCGCCGCCGCCTGCGGCGTCCTGATTGGCGATCAGACGCAGCGCGCCCGTTCCGGTCGCGTTGATCGTCGCGCCCGCGGCCACCGTGATGTTGTTGTGCGCACGCAGGTCGAGGGAGTTGCCGCTCGCCCACGTCACGGCGTTGTTGACCGTGATGTCGCCGGTGCCGGCGAAGGCGCTCGTCGTGTCGACGATGACGTTGTTGCTCGCCAGCGCCGTCTGCAGCGTCGTCACGTTCAGGTTCGACGCCGCCGCGGTGCCGACGAAGTTCGGACCCGCGGACATCGAGGCGTTGGCGGCAGTGGAAATCGTGATGTCGCTCGGGTCGAGGAGGAGCGTGCCGGTCGCGCCATGTGCGGCGCTGGTGTCGACCGCGCCGCGGAAATCGAGCGTTCCCTTGCCGGAAACCTCGACGAAGCCGCCGTTGCCGGCCGCAGCACCGCCGCGGGCGTCGATCGAGCCCGCGAACGCGGTCGCGCCGTCCGACCAGACGACGACCTTGCCGCCGGTTCCGGTCGCGCCGCCGTCGGCGTGCAGCCGCGTGCCGGCGCCGATCGTTGTCGTGCGGGCGTTGGCGATCGCCGCGTTGCCGCCGTGGACGTCGCCGCCGATGAGGATCTCGCCGCCGCCTGCCGTGCCCGACGCGTCGATCGTCGGCGCGGGCAACTCGATGTCGCCGCCAAGGACACGCACCGTGCCGCCGCGACCACCGTCGGCGGTCGCCAGGAGTTGGCCCGAGGCGCGCACGGTCCCGGTGCCGGCGTCGACGGTGATGCGACCGCCGGTGCTGCCGCTCGCACTCGTCACGCTGTTCTGGCCGAGTTCGACGCTGCTGCCGCGCAGCAGCACTTCGCCTGCGGGTCCCCATTCGGCGCGGTCGGCGCGGACCGTGCCGTCCTGGCGGATCAGACCGGCGTGGATGCCGACGCGGCCACCCTGCGCGACGAGCTCGCCGACGTTGACGACTTCGCCCGGCCGCGCGGCGATGGTGACGCGCAGCTCCGGGGTGGCGGCATCAGCGAGCTGGACGCTCTGCCCGGCGGCGAGCACGATCGCGCCGCCCGGCGCGACGATGCTGCCGGCGTTGTCGACGCGCGGCGCGATCAGGACGACCTGGCCACCGGCCTGTGTCCGGATCATGCCGAGCTGAGTCAACGGCCCGGCTTCGGCGGTGCCGATGAAGCGCAGCCGTCCGGCGAGGAAGTCAGCGTCGGAAAGGTCGAGCGTCGAAGCGACGAGCCCGGCGACATCGATGCGCGCGCCCTGGCCGAAGACGATGCCGTTCGGGTTGATCAGGAAAACGCGCCCGTTCGATTCCAGACGACCGAGCAGGCTCGACGGATCCTGGCCGACGACCCGGTTGAGCACGCTGCTGCGCGAGCTCTGCTGGATGAAGCGCGTCAGCTCGTCGGACGCGATCGAGAAGCCCTGCCACTGGATGATCGTGCCGGGCGCATTGGTGATCGTCAGCGTCTTGCCTGCCGACACGAAGCTCGCCTGGCCCGCCACCACGGCCGGGCCCTTCGGGTCGGCCTGCGATTGCGCGGCGCCGAGGGCGCAGGCGATCGCGATCGCCAGTCGGGTGGGCGACTGCAGAGGACGGCGACGGAGCGAACGCATGGGACGGCTTCGGATCAAAGCGCCGAAATTGTCCGAGCCTGCTGCCGGCGTGCGCGCCCGCGAAGCGCGCGGTCACGTTCGGGGCAACAAAGTGCAGTGATGGATCGCACGATCGCGCTGCGCTCGTCGGTGGCACGCCCGTAGCGGCGGCCGCGGCCGAGCTCGGTGCACGAGCGACCTCGCCCGCCGCGGCCCGGCAACGCCGACGCGTCAGGGCTGCTTTCGGCTCAGCCTCGCGAAGCGAGCGACGAGCGCGGGAAGCGCCGCGTCGTCATGCTGCTCAGCCACCGATCGCGCCGCGTCCTCGACCGCCGCCTGGTGCGCGGGGTCGGGAGTCCGCACGAGCTGCTCGCGATAGCGCGCGATGTCCTCGCCGAAGAACCAGAGCTCGTCGTTGCGTTCCTTGGCATGGCTCGTCTCGTCGACGAGCAGTTCGGCGCATCGGATGTTGAGCAGCCGCCGGTACGCCTGGTGTGCGCAGCGCTCGAGCTCCGACGGGCCGGGGCTGACGGCGAGGCCCAGGTCGCGCACCCAGTTCTCGATCGGCTTGGCGAGCGAGCCGGCGATGTCGGTGATGTCGAACGGCTCGTGCAAGGTGCCGAGGATGTCGGCGCGCAGGTTGTGAAAGCCCACGTCCTTCAGGAGCAGCGTCGGCTTGCCGAGGGCGCGCATGAAGCCGTATTCGAGCGCCACGTTGGGATTGAACTCGTCCTTCACCCGATCCTCGAGCACGGCGACGCCGTAGGGGCAGGACAGCATGTAGACGCAGACGTTGTCCCACAGTTGTCGGCTCGCCGGGTACATGCGGTCGTCGGCGCGAACGGCGTGCAGTCCCTGCCGGCACAGCGTGCGGCGCAGCTCCTGGTCGAGCTGCCTGAGCAGCCGGTTCGAGGCGTCGAACCGGGTCATGACGAAGACGTTGCGATCGGCGTCGGGATGGTCGCGCAGGAATCGGGCGCGGTCGGCGGCGAAGCTCTCGTAGCCGGGCGGTAGTGGCGGCAACGTACTCATCGTCCCTCTTCCGTTTCGTCGACGCGCGCCCCGCTCGCGTCCGCGGCGAGGCTCTGGAAGCGGGCACGGTAGCGTTCGGCCATGGCGACGTCGGTGAAGTGAGCGAGCGCACGGGCGCGCGCATGCGCCGCCATCGCGTCGAGCTCTGCCTGGCTGCTCGAGCGCCAGCGCAGCATCGCGTCGCGAAAGGCCGCGTAGCTCGTATCGTCGCAGTAGATCGCGCCGTCGCCAAGCACTTCGACGAGGCCGTCGACGCGCGTGCACACGAGCGGGATGCCGCGCACGGCAGCCTCGAGCGCGGCGAGGCCGAACGGCTCGTACGTCGACGGCTGCACCAGCACATCGATGGCGTCGTAGAACGCCTCGAGCCGGGCGCCGCCGCACCAGCCGAGGTAGTCGACGCGGGCGTCGATCCCGAGGTCGCCGACGAGGTCGCGCGAATAGCGGCTGAAGGCCTTGCCGGCGATCATCGTCCGGAAGCCCTCGAAGCCGCGCTCGGTCAGCAGCATCTGCGCGTATTCCGGATGCTTGCGAGGAACGAGCCGGCCGCAGAAGCCGATCACGCCGCGGCGGTCGCGGCCGACACGTGCCGCCGGCGCCGCGGTGCCGTTGTGGACGACGCTGACGCGATCGTTCAACCGGCCGTAGCCGAGGCGGTCGTAGTGGACACGCTCGGCATGCGAGACGAGCGCCACTTCGTCGCAGCCGGCGATCAGCCGCTCCTGGCCGGCAACGGCGCCGCGCAGGTCGACGGCGTTGGTGACTTCTTCCTGCGCGAGCAGCGAGTGGATCGTGAACAGCGACGGCGTGCCGCGCAGGACATCGATCAGGCCGGGCGGATGGTTGTACGAGTGGATGTGCGCAACCGGCGCCGAATACTCGGCCAGCTCGGCATGGCTGCCGAAGACGACGTGCGCCGGGCTCGCGAGGATCGTCTCGACCTCGTGCGCCGCATAGCCGTGATCGGTCACGTACCAGAGCGCGTCGACGCCGAGCGCGTCGAAGCCGCTCATCAGCGACTCGATGACGCTACCAACGCCGCCCATGCGGTTGTGCGGCATCTCGTTGGTGATCTCGATCACCGCGAACTCGCGCTCGCCGGTGTTGGCGATCACGCGACACGCCCCTTCGTGTCATCCTCGCCGGCGGTCGGATCGAGTCGCGGCCGGCCGCGTTCGCTGGCGGGCCGGACGACCTCGGCGAGCAGCGCGATGGCGCGGCATTCGATCGGGAACCGCTCGGGCTCTTCCCAGGCGCCGTCGCGCCGACGTCCGGCGACGAAGACGCCGGCGACGCATTCGTCGAGCCGGGGGTTGCGGTCCTCGACGTGAAAGTTGTGGACCGCGACCAGCCGGTAGCGCCCGGGGTCGAGCGCGCGCAGGTCAACCGCGATCTCGGCGTCGGTCGCGTAGCTCCGGCTGCCGCGCTGGATCGAGAACGGTGCGATCCGAATCGTCCAGCCGTCGAGGCGAAGCGACGGGGGCGAAGAGATAGCCGGAGCGCCGCCCGCCGGACGACGTGGCCGCGCCGCGCCGATAGGGTTCGCCGTTCGCACCGGATTCTTCTTCATCGTGGACGATGCGCAGGAGGACGGCCACGTCTTCGCCGGCTAGCCTTCGAGCTGCTGCTGGAACACGAGGCCGGCGTGCTCGCGCAGCGCGTGGAAGCGGATCTTCGGCCAGTTGCTCTCGATCGCGCGCAGCTCTGGCGCGTACTCGACGAGCACCGTCGGTGCATCGACCGCGTCGTAGGCGACGCGGTGCTGGTTGGCGTCGATGAAGCGCTGCAGCTCCTTGTCGCCGCCGTCCTCAGCCTCGCACGTCACCCAGCGCGCGACCTGGAAGCGGCTCGGCAGGATGCGCGCCTTGACGCCGTACTCGTGCTCGAGCCGATGCGCGACGACCTCGAACTGGAGCTGGCCGACGGCGCCGAGCAGCAGCACCGACCCGGCGACCGGGCGAAATACCTGGATCGCGCCTTCTTCGCCGAGCTGCGTCAGGCCGGCGCGCAGCTGCTTGGTGCGCAACGGATCGGCGACCTCGACCGAGCGGAACATCTCGGGCGCAAAGAACGGCAGCCCGGTGAACTGCAGCGCTTCGCCTTCGCTCAGCGTGTCGCCGAGCTGCAGCACGCCATGGTTGGGGATGCCGATGATGTCGCCGGCGAACGCCTCGTCGAGCAGCTCGCGCCGCTGCGAGAGGAAGCTCACGACCGTGTTGGGCCTGAGCTCCTTGCCCGAGCGCACGACCTTCAGCCGCATGCCGCGCTCGAAGTGGCCCGAGGCGACGCGAACGAAGGCGATCCGGTCGCGGTGCGCCGGGTCCATGTTGGCCTGGATCTTGAAGACGACGCCGCTGAACCTGGGCTCGTCGGGAGCGACGGTGCGCTGCAGCGCGACACGTTGGCCGGGCGGCGGTGCCAGGTCGACGAGCGCATCGAGCACCTCGCGGACGCCGAAATTGTTGATTGCCGAGCCGAAGAACATCGGCGTCAGCCGGCCGGCGAGGAACGCGGATTCATCGAACACCGGTGCGGCGTCGCGCAGCAGCTCGATGTCGTTCCTGGCATGCGCGTACTCGTCGCCGAAGCGCTCGGCGTAGGCGGGGTGGTCGAGGCCGACGAGGATCTCGTCGTCGCCGCCGCCCTTGCCGTGGACGCGGTCCTCGCCGGCGACGAAGACGCGCATCTGCTCGGCGCGCAGGTCCATCACGCCGTGGAAGCGCTTGCCCATGCCGACCGGCCAGGTGAAGGGCACGACGCTCATGCCGAGCTCGCGCTCGATCTCGTCCATCAGCGCGAGCGGCTCCTGCACCTCGCGGTCCATCTTGTTGACGAAAGTGAGGATCGGCGTGTTGCGGGCGCGGCAGACCTGCAGCAGGCGGCGCGTCTGCGGCTCGACACCGTTGGCGGCGTCGATCACCATCAGCGCTGCATCGACCGCGGTCAGGACGCGGTAGGTGTCCTCCGAGAAGTCCTGGTGGCCGGGCGTGTCGAGCAGGTTGATGACCGCGCCGCGGTACTCCATCTGCATCACCGAGGAAGCGACCGAGATGCCGCGCTGCTTCTCAATCTCCATCCAGTCGGAGGTGGCGTGGCGCGATGCCTTCCTCGCCTTCACCGAGCCGGCGATCTGGATCGCGCCGGAAAAGAGCAGGAGCTTCTCGGTCAGCGTCGTCTTGCCGGCGTCGGGGTGGGAGATGATCGCGAACGTGCGGCGACGCTGCACCTCGGGGCTGAGCTCGGTCATGGCGCGCAAGTATCCCGCGACGCCGCGACCGGGCGGGAACCGGGCGCGCGCTCGCTCAGCGATGGGCCGGCAGCGCGGGCGCGAACGCCCGCGCGTCGCCGGGCGCTGCTGGCTCCCGCGCAAGCGCCGCCCGGGCGCGCAGCGCCTCGGTCGTCGAGCCCGGCCCGTGCGGGCTCCAGCCCGGCGCCATGAACAGATGGCCGAGCACGGTGCGAACGCTGCGCGCAGCGAGCAGTTCGCGCGCGAGGGCGCGCCACTGGAACAGCTCGATCTTCAGCAGGTTGTAGCCGACCATCGGCACGACCAGGCCGTAGCGGCACGGCACGTCGTCGCGTTCACCGCGATAGGTGCCGAACAGGCGGTCGAAGACGATCAGCACGCCGCCGTAGTTGGCGTCGAGGTACTCGAGGTTGGCGGCGTGGTGGACACGGTGCGCCGAGGGCGTGTTGAGCACGAATTCGAGCCAGCCGAGCTTCGGGATCCAGGTCGCGTGGATCCAGAACTGGTAGAGCAGGTTCAGCGAGAGCATCTCGAAGACGACGCGCGGCTCGAAGCCGAGCCAGATCAGCGGCACGTAGAACACCGCGTTGCCGCTCGCCCGGCTGAGGATGCCGATCCGATACGCGGCCGAGAGGTTGAGCTCGTTCGCCGAGTGATGCACGGCGTGGTTGCACCAGAACCAGCGCACCCGGTGCGCGGCGCGATGGAACCAGTAGTAGCAGAACTCCTGGCCGATGAAGAGCGCGAGCAAAGCCGGCCAGCCGTCGAGCCCGATCTGGCCGATGCGGTGCCGATAGGCGAGGACGATGAGCGGCGTCGCGATCGAGAGCGGCAGGAAGATCTGCACCGCGACGCGGGCAAAGAGGTCGAACAGCGAGACCGCACTGGCCCGCCAGTCGTACGAGCGCAGCCGCGCGAGGACGGCGGCCTCGAGCAGCGAGGCGACGACCACCGCCGGCAAGGCGACGAAGAGGAGGAACTTGTCGAGACCGTTCAGCACCCGCGCATTGTCGGCGAACCACAGCCGCGCAGGCTTCCCGCCCGTGCAGAGCGGCGCGTGAAGAATCCCGAAGGCGAAGGCCTTCGCCGCGGCGGCGAGCGCTAGGCGATGGCGGCGACCGGCTCTTCGCCGAGCACCGTGCAGCGGCGGACGACGCGGCGCTGGGTGTGCGGGTCGTATTCGGTCGCGCGGTGCATCAGGCAGCGGTTGTCCCAGACGAGCAGCTGGTGCGGTCGCCAGCGGTGCTCGTAGGTCAGCTCGGCATGGACGGCGAGTGCGTTCAGCTCGTCGATCAGCGCCCGCCCTTCGTCGTACGGCATGCCGACAATCGATTCGGCGTGGTCGCCGAGGTAGAGGCAGGTCCGTCCGGTCTCGGGATGGCGGCGCACGATCGGGTGCTCGACCGGCGGCGCCTCCTGCTTCTGCGCCTCGGTCATGAGGTCGGTGCCGTGCCGGCGCGTGCGCGAGAAGTCGAGGTTGTGGACGGCGCGCATGCCGGCGATGCGGTGCTTCCAGGCGTCGCTCAGCCGCTCATAGGCGCCGTACATGTCGCAGAAGTGCGTCTCGCCGCCGTGCTCGGGAACGATCTCGCCGTAGATGATCGTCGCCTGCCCGGTGACGCGCCGCCACGAGCCGTCGGTGTGCCAGATGAGCGTTCCCTTGTCGGGATGCTTGCCGTTCGGCTTGCCGTCGGCGTCGAGGTTGGAGAGCCGGTACAGCTCGGGAAAGCCGTCGGCGTGGTACATCGACATCACGTGTACCTGGACCTCGCCGAAATGGCAGCCGAACGCGACCTGCGCCGCCGGCGGCAGCTCGCTCGGCGGGAAGAGCAGCACCTGGTATTCGAGAAAGGCGTCGTAGAGGATGCGGAATGCCTCCGCCGAGACGCCGGCCCCGAGGTCGAGCCCCGAGATTTCGGCGCCGAGGCTGGGCGTCAGGCGGCGAATCGCGAACGGCGCGGGAGACGGGATCGCAGCGCGCATGGTGGGCTCCGAAGGCTTCGCGTCGATGATCGTCAGGGGCAGATGAACCCGGCGCCGGTCGGCGAGCGGAAGCACCCGACCGACTCCGGCAGCAGATGCTTCGGCAGCCAGAGCACGACGTCGGGAAAGACGACGACGAAGGCGATCGTCGCGAAGAAGACGACGTACAGCGGCAACGAGCGGATCACCGCGCGCCCGAAACCGACGCCGACGTACTTGGACGCGACCAGCAACGACAGCCCGTACGGCGGCGTGATGAGGCCGAACACCAGCGTCGTGATGATGACGACGCCCATGTGCAGCGGCTGGATGTTGCCGACCTGGGTCAGCTTGTTGATGATCGGCATGAAGATGATGATCGCCGGCACCGCGTCGATGAAGTCGCCGACGATCACGAACACGACGACAAGCAGGAACATGATCATCGCGCCGTTCGTTCCGGCATACGCGGTGATGTAGCCGGCGACGATGTCGGGGCCGCGCAGGAACGCCACCATCCAGCCGAACGCCGAGGCGCCGGCGACGGCGGCGAGCGGCAGCGAGTAGAGGAGCCCCGCGACCATGAAGTCGCGCGGCAGCTCGCGGACATGGCCGCGGTTGAGCGCCGGGATGACGACGACAAGGATGTAGACGGCGGCCATCATCCCGGCCTCGGTCGGCGTGAACCAGCCGCTCAGGATGCCGCCCATGATGATGACCGGGATGACGAGCGGCAGCGCCGAGCCGCGCGCCGCGACCAGCATCTCGGTCAACGGCGCGCGCTTCTTCATCACGCCCATCGGGCCGCGGAAGTAGCTGTAGACCATCAGTCCGGCACCGATCAGCACCCCGGGAACGACGCCGGCAAGGAACAGGCCGCCAATCGAGACGTTGCCGGTCGCGCCGTAGACGACCGCCATGATGCTCGGCGGGATCAGGTTGGCCATCGTCGACGCCGACGCGATCAGCGCGGCGGTGAAGGCGCGGTCGTAGCCTTCCTTCGTCATGTCGTGCGCGATCGTGCGGCTCAGCACCGCGACGTCGGCGGTCGACGATCCCGAGATGCCGGCGAAGAACATGCTGAACAGCGTCACCACCTGCGCCAGGCCGCCGCGCAGATGGCCGACCAGCGTCTGCGACAACCGGATCATCCGGAATGCCGCGTCCGACGACGCCATCAGCTCGCCGACGAGGAGGAAGAACGGCACCGCGAGGAGCGTTTCCGAGTCGATGCCGTGGAACAGCTGGCCGACCATCGACTGCATGCTGATCGGCGTGAACGCGGTTGCCGCCAGTACCCCGGCGATGAGCGCGAACGCCACCGGCACGCCCATGTAGCCGAAGGCGAGGAAGAGCACCGTCATCAGGATGAGGACCGCCGTGTGGCTCATTCGATGGGCTCCCGCGAGTCGTCGCGGTCCTCGGGCCCCTCGAAGCGGTTTTTCCAGCCGCAGACCAGTTGCTCGACGGTGAACAGGAAGATCAGCACGCCGGCCATCGGAACGATGGCGGTGTAGACCGCAAGCGGGATCAGCGACGGCATGCGGTAGCTGCCGAGATCGAGCAGCGCGTTCTGGGTGCCGCACCAGACGAGCAGCACGGCGACGACGAGGACGATCAGCCGGTTCGCGATCTCGATCGCGGTGCGCGGCGCACCGGTCATCCGCTTGGTGATCTCGGTCAGGTAGAAGTGGTCGTTGCGCCGGGTCGCCGCTGCCATGCCGACGAAGACGCCCCAGGCGAAGAAAGCCGTCGTCACCTGCTGCAGCCAGAGCCACGGCACCCCGAGCGAGCGGGTCACCACGTCGAGGAACACGGCGAGCGTGAACATGGTGATGCAGACGCCGCACAGCACCATGAGGGTCGCCTCGAGCCGGTCGAACGCCTTCCACTTGAGCTGGCGATGGCGCTGCAGGATGAGAGCGCGGTAGTCGGCCATCGGGAGCTGGTCGGTGACGAGGAAGGCGGCCGCGATCGGTCGCGGCCGTCGGCGGAACGGCTCGCTACTTGATGTCGCGGACCATCTTGAGGAGCTTGACGGCGTGCGGACCGAGCTCGGCGGCGAGCTGGTCCTGCACCGGCGACGCCGCCTTCATGAAGCCGCTCTTGTCGACGTTGTCGACCACCTTGACCCCGATCGACTTCAGCTTGTCCTCGGAGTCCTTCTCGAGCTTGAGCGCCATCGCGGGCTCGCGCTTCGAGACCTCGTCGGCCGCTGCCTGCACCCAGCGCTGCTGGTCCGGGGTCAGGCTGTTCCAGGTCTTGTCGCTGACCCAGATGCAGTTGTTGTTCGCCTCGTGCTCGGTGATCGAGAGCACCGGCGCGACCTCGTAGTGCTTGTTCGCGAGGTAGACATTGATGCCGTTCTCGGCGACGTTGACGACGCCCGTCTGCAGCGACGTGTAGACGTCGCCGAACGGCATGTGGACGGTCTGCGCGCCGTAGGCGGGGAAATGGGTGTCCTCGGTCTTGGTCGCCTGGACGCGCACCTTCTTGCCCTTGACGTCGTCGATCGACCTGATCTCCTGCTTGCTGTACATGTTGCGCATGCCCATCGTCATCAGGCCTAGGACGTGCGCGCCCTGCACCTGGTCCTTGACCATCGCGCGGAACTCCTCGGCGATGGCCGGATCGGCCAGCGCCTTCTGCAGGTGCGCCTGGTCGCGAAACAGGAAGTGGAGCGAGAACACTCCGGCCTGCGGCGCCAGCGTCGACGCGTTGGCGGTCGACGTGATGACGAAGTCGATGTCGCCGGCGCGCATCTTCTGCAGCATCTGCGGCTCCTGGCCGAGCTGCGCGCCGGGGAACTGGTTGATGCTCATCGTGCCGCCCGAGAGCTCCTTCAACTTGGCGTCGAAGAGGTTGCCGGCGAGGCCGTAGGCGGTCGTCGGCGGTTGGTCGTAGGCGAAGCTGAACTGGCGTGTCGCCTGCGCGCCGGCGAGCGTCGCCGCGAGCGACAGCAGGCCGAAGGTCAGGACGCGCAGGATGCTCGGACCGATGCGGATGGCCATGGGTGTCTCCCCTCCGTTGATGCAGACGGACGTGTACCGGCAACGCCGCTTCCGCGCAATTGCCGGATGCCCGGCGTTGTCCGGACAACCGCTCGGGCGAGTAGCATCGGCGCCCCGACCATGCGGAGGCGGCTCATGCGGGCAGGGATCGTGTTCCGGGGGGCGCTCGTCGTCCATCTCGCCGCGAGCGGCGCAGCGCAGACCGGCTCGACGTTGTCGTCGTCGGAGCACCCGGTGCCGCCCGGAACAAGCAGCCGAACGGCGAGTGCCCGACCGGCGACATACCCGGTTCGCTGAAGAGCGGCTCGCGCGCTCGCTCGGGACCCGCTGAGGCTGGCGCGATGCCCGAGCTTCCCGATGTCAGCGTCTACGTCGAGCGGCTCGCCGCCAAGATCGTCGGCCAGCGGCTCGAGCGGCTGCAGATCGGCCATCCGTTCCTGCTCCGCTCGGTGACGCCGCCGATCTCGGCCATCGAGGGCCGCACGGTGATCGGCGTCGAGCGGCTCGGCAAGCGGATCGTGCTCGCCTTCGAAGGCGACCTCTTTCTCGTCGTCCATCTGATGATCGCCGGCCGCTTGCGCTGGCTCGCGCCGGAGAAGAAGCCGGCGGCAGCCAACGCGCTCGCGTTCTTGGCGTTCGCCACCGGAACGCTCGTCCTCACCGAAGCCGGCAAGCAACGGCGCGCGTCGCTGCATGTGGTCGAGGGCCGTGCCGCGCTCGCTGCGCTCGACGCCGGCGGCATCGACGTCATGACGGCGACGCGCGAGGCGTTCGCGGCCCGGCTCGTCGCCGAGAACCACACAGTCAAGCGCGCGCTCACCGACCCGCGTCTGTTCAGCGGCATCGGCAACGCGTACTCGGACGAGATCCTCCACCGCGCCAGACTGTCACCGGTCGCGCTGACGCGATCGCTCGACGAGCCGGCGATCGACCGCCTGTTCGCGGCGACGACCTCGACCCTCGCCGACTGGACGGCTCGCCTCGCGCGCGAGGCCGGCGACTGGCCGCAGAAGGTGACCGCTTTCCACCCGGCGATGGCGGTGCACGGCCGTTTCGGCCAGCCCTGCCCCGACTGCGGCGCGCCGGTGCAGCGGATCGTCCGCGCCGACAGCGAGACCAACTACTGCGCGCGTTGCCAGACCGGCGGCAAGGTGCTCGCCGACCGGGCGCTGTCGCGGCTGCTGAAGGACAGCTGGCCGAAGCAGATCGACGAGCTGCTCTGAACCCGCGGCTCCTCGGGTCGGTGCTGACGGGCGCCGACGCCGGGATCGTCTACAACAGGGGCCAACGCGCGGCCACGCGGCCGCGATCGGCGGCTTTGTCGGTCGCGCTACCGCGCCCCGGAGGAATGACATGTCGGAATACAACCAGGAAAAGCTCACCGAAGACGTCCTCGCCGTCTACGCGAAGACGCGCGACCCGCGCTTGCGCGAGATCATGCGCGCGCTCGTCAGGCACGTGCATGCGTTTGCGCGCGAGGTCGACCTGAAACCCGAGGAATGGCTCGCCGGCGTGCGCTTCCTCACCGAGACGGGCCAGATCTCGACCGACAAGCGCCCCGAATTCATCCTGCTCTCCGACGTGCTGGGCCTGTCGATGATGGTCGTCTCGCTCGCCCAGGCGCGCGCCAGCGGCAGCGCGAAAGGCGAGACCGAGGCGACCGAAGCGACCGTCGAGGGTCCCTTCTACTGGCCCGGTGCCCCCGACGTCGCGCTCGGCACCGACATCGGCGAAGGCGTTCCGGGTGAGCCGGCGTTCTATGCCGGCCGCGTCACCGACCTCGACGGCAAGGCGCTCGCCGGCGCGCTGCTCGACGTCTGGTCCGGCGACGGCGACGGCAAGTACGACATGCAGCTCTCGGCCGAGCCGACGATGCGCGCGCGCGGGCGCTTCCGCACCGACTCCGCGGGCCGCTACCGCTTCTGGTCGATCCGGCCGGCGTTCTATCCGATCCCCGACGACGGGCCGGTCGGCGACATGATGAGGAAGACCGACCGCGGCATCTACCGTCCGGGCCACATCCACATGATGGTCTCGGCCGACGGCCACGTGCCGGTGACGACGCACATCTTCGTCGCCGGCAGCCCCTACATCGACGAAGACGCGGTGTTCGGCAAGCGCGACAGCCTGGTGGTCGACTTCGCGAAGCACGCGCCGGGCGTCGCCGCCGACGGCCGCGAGATGAAGGTGCCTTACCACTCGGCGAGCTACGACTTTCGGCTCGCCCCGGCACCGTGAAGATCGGCAAGGCGACGGTGCCGCGCACCGCGATCTGCACCTCCGACGAGCACACGATCGTCGTTCGCGGGCGCGACTTGTCGAAGGAGCTGATCGGTCGGGTCTCGTTCACCGATCACTTCTTCCTTCTCCTCGTCGGCCGGATGCCGACGGCCGGCGAGAGCGCGGTGCTCGACGCGACGCTGGTCGCGATCGCCGAGCACGGCCTGGTGCCGAGCGTGCAGGCGGCGCGCATGACCTTCGCTGCCGCGCCCGACGCGATGCAGGGCGCGGTCGCCGCCGGCATCCTCGGCTGCGGCTCGGTCGTCCTCGGCTCGTCCGAGACCGCGGGGCGGATGTACAGCGAGATCGACGCGCAGGTGCAGTCGGGGACACCGCTCGCTGCCGCCGCGCTCGCCGTGATGCGCGCCTGGCGTGCCGCGGGCAAGTCGATCCCGGGCTACGGCCACCCGCTGCACAAGGAACGCGACGAGCGCGTCGGCGCGCTGTTCGGCGTCGCGAAGAAGGCCGGCACCGACCTGCGCTTCGTCGCCATCGCCGAGGCCGCCGAGGCCGCGCTGCCCGAGGTGGTGAAGAAGGACCTGAAGCTCAACGTCTCGGGAGCGATCCCGGCCGTGCTGCTCGGCGCCGGCTTTCCGGTGCAGGCGCTGAAGGGCGTGCCGATCCTCGCCCGCACGGCGGGCCTGATCGCGCATCTGTACGAAGAGATCAGCCAGCCGATCGGCTTTGCGCTCTCGTACCAGGCGACGCGCGAGATGGAATACGACGGCCTCCTCCCGGCCGGCTTCGGCAAGCACGCATGAGCAAGGTGACCGCGTCGTGATCCGCGTGCTGCAGGGCCTCAAGGTCGTCGAGCAGGGGACGTTCATCACCGGCCCGGCGTGCGGCATGCTGCTCGGCGACCTCGGCGCCGACGTGATCAAGGTCGAGCAACCCGGCACCGGCGATCCGTTCCGTGCCTTCAAGAACGGCCTCTACAGCCCGCACTTCCAGACCTACAACCGCAACAAGCGCAGCATCGCCCTCGACACCAAGAAGGGCGACGACCTCGCCATCTTCGATGCGCTGATCGCCGAGGCGGATGTCTACATCCAGAACTTCCGTCCCGGCGTCGCCGACAAGCTCGGTGTCGGCGCGGCCCGGCTGCGCGAGCTCAATCCGAAGCTCGTCTACTGCTCGATCAGCGGCTTCGGCAGCAGCGGGCCGGCCGTCAATCGCCCGGCCTACGACACCGTCGCCCAGGCGGCGAGCGGATTCCTCGGCCTGCTCGTCAATCCCGAGAACCCGCGCGTCGTCGGCCCGGCGATCGCCGACGCGCTGACCGGCTACTACGCCGCGTACGGCATCCTCGGCGCGCTGTTCGAGCGCGGCCGCACGGGCACGGGCCGAACGGTCGAGGTCTCGATGCTCGAGGCGATGGCGCACTTCAACCTCGACGCGTTCACGCACTACTTCCAGGCCGCCGAGGTGATGGGGCCGTACAGCCGGCCCCGCGTCTCGCAGTCGTACGTGCTCGAGTGCGGCGACGGCAAATGGATCGCGCTGCACATGTCGTCGCCCGAGAAGTTCTGGCAAGGCCTCGCGCAGGCGATCGAGCAGCCCGACCTGTTCGCCGACCGGCGCTTCGCGACCCGCGAGGCGCGAATCGATCACCACGAAGACCTGATCGCGCTGCTCGGCGAGCGTTTCCGGCGGCGGCCGCGTGCCGAGTGGTGCGAGCGGCTCGAGCGGCTCGACGTCCCGCACGCGCCGATGTACGACCCGAGCGAGGCGCTCGCCGATCCGCAGGCCGTTCATCTCCAGCTCACCGCGGCGGCCGAGCATCCGGCGATGGGCCTCTTTCGCACGGTGCGCTCGCCGGTCTCGTTCGACGGCGAACGCGCGCTCGACGTGCGGCCACCGCCGACGCTCGACGAGCACGGCGACGGGATCCGCGCCCAGCTTCGTCGCCCGGAGCGAGCCCCCCCATGACGACCCCGCGCCGACGGCGCACCGAACAAGCAACAGCAACGAAGGAGACCCGAACGATGAACCTCACCCAACTCCACCGCCGTGCCGCGCTCGTCGCGGCGCTCGCTCTCGCGACCTGCGGCGCCGCGTTCGCGCAGACGCCCTCCGGCCAGCCGATTCGGATCGGCAGCACGCTCGCGCTCACCGGCCCGCTCGCGGCGACGGCGCAGATCCACAAGATCGTCGGCGAGATCTACGTCGAGCAGCTCAACAAGCGCGGCGGCCTGCTCGGCCGTCCGGTCGAATGGGTCGTCAAGGACGACCAGAGCAAGCCCGACCTCGCGCGCACGCTCTACGAGCAGCTCATCACCGCCGACAAGGTCGACCTGCTGATGGGCCCGTACGCGACCGGTGCGATCCTGTCGGCGATGGGCGTCGCGCAGCGCTACAACAAGGTGCTCGTCCACCACACGCTCGGCGTGCCGTCGCTCGCCAAGTACGAGATGCAGTTCCCGGCCTGGTCGCTCGGCTCGGAGCCGGCGACGACGGTGCCGAACACTTTGTTCGACGCCCTCGCCGCCGGGCCGAAGCCGCCGAAGACGGTTGCCGTCGTCACCAGCAAGTTCCCGTCGGTCCAGTTCATGAGCGCCGGTGCGCGCGAGGTGCTGAAGAAGCGCGGCCTGACGGAAGTCCTGTTCCTCGAATGGGACTTCGGCAATCGCGACTTCGGTCCGATCGCCAACCGCATCAAGGACGCCAAGCCCGACTTCGTCTGGGTCGGCGCGATCGGCCTCGACGGCAACCTGCTCCTCGATGCGATGAAGAAGATCGACTACGAGCCGCCGCAGCACTTCTACCTCTACCCCGCGCCGGGCCCGCTGGTCTCGCTGCCGGAAGCGAAGAACGCGCTCTCGGTGACGATCTTCGAGAACCAGCCGCCGTTCACGTCCAACCCCGGCGCCGCCGAATTCGTCAAGCTCTACCACGAGCGCGCGACCAAGGCCGGCCTCGCCGACCCCGCGGTCGAGACGCAGGCGGCGGCGTCGTACACCGCCTGGCAGATCCTCGAGGCTGGCGTCACCGCGACCAAGAGCCTCGACGACAAGGCGATCGCGGCGTGGCTGAAGACCCATCGCGTCGACACCATCCAGGGCAAGCTCCGCTTCGACGGCCCCAACAACTTCGGCGACGACCTGATGCGGATCAAGCAGGTGCAGAGCGGCCACTGGGTCGTCGTCTGGCCGAAGGAAGTGACCTCCGGCGGCGCGAAGCTGCAGGCGAACTGAGCGGCGCGAGCGTCCCGACAGCGTCCACAGGCCCTAGATGTCGGCGTTCACGCTGCCGAGCGCCTCGCTGCTCGCGCAAAGCGTTCTCTCCGGCATCTTCGTCGGCGCGCTGTACGGCCTGATGGGGCTCGGCCTCAGCCTGAGCTGGGGGTTGCTGCGCCTGATCAACCTCGCCCACTTCGCATTCGCGTTTCTCGCCGCGTATCTCTGCCTGCAGCTCGCGTCGCTCGGCGTCGACCCGCTGCTGACGCTGTTCGGCATCGTGCCGGCGTTCTTCGCGCTCGGCGTCGCGCTGCATTGGGTGATGGCGCGCTTCGCGGTGACGCCGTTCAACTCATTGCTGTTGACCTTCGGTCTGATGGGCATCGTCGAGGCCGCCATCCAGTCGATCTGGACGGCCGACTTCAGGAAGCTCGAGTCGGTGTACGCGAACCAGAAGTTCAGGCTCGGCGCGCTGTTCGTTCCGGTGCCCGAGCTGATCACGCTCGTCCTCGCCGTCGGTCTTGCCGCCGGCACCTGGGCGGTGCTGCGCTACACCGACCTCGGCAAGTCGCTGCGCGCAGCGGCCGAGGATCCGCCGATCGCCTCGGCGTTCGGCGTTCACCAGCAGCGCAACGCACTGCTCCTCGCCGGCACCTGCGCGGCGCTGGTCAGCGTCGCCGGCGTCTGCCTCGCGCTCAGCTACACGCTCGCGCCGTCGCAGATGTACGCGTGGATCGGCGTCGTCTTCGCCGCCGTCATGCTCGGCGGGCTCGGCAGCGCGCTCGGGCCGCTCGTCGCCGGCACGCTGATCGGCGTCAGCGAGGCGGTGACGATGGCGGTGACGGCGCCGTCGTGGGCACCGATCGTCTCGTTCACGCTCCTGATCGTCGTGCTGGTGCTGCGGCCGGGGAAGGCGGCGTGACTTTCGCCGGGCGGACGCCGCTCGCCATCGTCGGCGTCGCGATCGCGATGGCGTTCGTGCCGCGCCTCGGCCTGCCGGCGTACTACGACTCGCTGCTCTACCTGATGCTGCACTGGATCGTGCTCGCGACCTCGTGGAACATCCTCTCCGGCTACACCGGCTATTTCTCGTTCGGGCACGGCGCGTTCTTCGGCGCCGGCCTCTACACGACGAGCACGCTGCTCGCGCGCTACGACTGGCCGTTCCTCTGGACGCTGCCGGTCGCGGCCGCCGTCGCGGCGCTGCTCGGCACCGCGCTCGGCGCCGTCGTCTTTCGCGTCAAGAGCGTTCGCGGCGAGCTGTTCGCGCTGCTGACGCTGGCGATCACGTTCGTGGTCGGCACGATCGTCGGCAACACGCCGATCGACGGCGGCCAGGGCGTCTCGCTCAGCGCCGTGCCGGTGCCGCACCTCGGGCCGACGCAGTCGTCGACCTTCTATCTGCTCGCCCTCGCCGCGGCGACGCTGACGCTCCTGATCGCCTGGGCGATCGTCGTCTCGCGCTTCGGCGCCGGCCTGTTCGCGATCCACGACGACGAGGATGCCGCCGAAGTGATGGGCGTGCCGACCTACCGCTACAAGCTGGTCGCGCTCGCGATCTCGTGCGCGCTCGCCGGTGCCGCGGGCGGCATCCATGCCTTGTTCCTCTCGTATGTCACCGTCGGCGAGGTGTTCACGATCACGGTGCCGCTGACGGT
Organism: Caldimonas sp.; assembly: GCA_036496385.1. Lineage (GTDB taxonomy): Bacteria > Pseudomonadota > Gammaproteobacteria > Burkholderiales > Burkholderiaceae_C > Schlegelella_A. Next base: position 18,572 of record DASXLD010000132.1, read on the forward strand.
CGTGCTGATGAGCGTCCTCGGCGGCTCGCGCCACTGGGCCGGGCCGGCGGTCGGCGCGGTCGCGATCACCGCGTTGCTGTATAGCTTCACCGCCGCCGACCACGCGGTCGCGGGCAAGGCGGCGACCGGCGCGATCCTGATCGCCGCCATCCTGTTCATGCCGGACGGCATCCTGCCGCGGCTGCAGCGCGTGTTCGCGGCTCGCATCCACCCTCACCCACCGGAAGCAGTCGCGGCGAGCGCGGCGCCGGCGGCGTTCGCGGCCGCCGACCCGACAGCGTCCGCGGGCGAGGTCGTCCTTCGCGTCTCCGGCCTGCACAAGCGCTTCAAGGGCGTCCGCGCCCTCGCCGGCGTCGACGTCGAGGTGCGGCGCGGCGAGATCCTCGGCCTGCTCGGGCCGAACGGCTCGGGCAAGTCGACCTTCATCAACGTCGTCAGCGGCCACTACGCGGCCACCGCCGGCGAGATCATCTTCGCCGGCGCGGCGCTCGGCGGCCGCGCCGCGCATCGCATCGCCGCCGGCGGGATCGCGCGCACGTACCAGATCCCGCGCCCGTTCGCGCACATGACCGTGCTCGACAACGTCGCCCTCGCGGCGATGTTTGGCGGCGGCGTTCGCAGCCCGCGCGCGGCGCGCGCCGACGCGCTGCAATGGCTCGCGTTCACCGACCTCGCCGCCAAGGCCGACGCCTTGCCCGACGAGCTCAATCTGCACCAGCGCAAGTTCCTCGAGCTGGCGCGCGCGCTCGCGGCCCGGCCGCAGCTGGTCCTGCTCGACGAGGTGCTGTGCGGGCTGACACCGAGCGAGATCGACGGCGCGGTGGCGCTGATCCGGCGCATCCGCGATCAGGGCGCGACGATCGTCTTCGTCGAGCACGTCATGCGCGCGGTGATGGCGCTCTCGGATCGCGTCGTCGTCTTCCACCACGGCGAGCTGCTCGCCGAAGGGCGCGCCGCCGAAGTGATGCAGCGCGCCGACGTGATGACCGCCTACCTCGGCAAGGCCCATGCTTGAGGTCGATGCCCTGCAGGTCTGGTACGGCGCGGCGCCCGCGCTCCGGGGTGTCTCGCTCGCGCTCGGCGCCGGCGAGCTGCTCTCGGTCGTCGGCCCGAACGGCGCCGGCAAGACGACGCTGATCAACGCGCTCTGCGGCATCCAGCCGGCGCGCGCCGGCCGCATCGTCTTCGAAGGGCGCGACATCACGCAGCTGCCGGCACACCGCTTCTGCGAAGCCGGCATCGCCGTCGTTCCCGAGGGCAGGCGGCTCTTCACCGGCATGACGGTGCTCGAGAACCTCGAGCTCGGCAGCGTGCTGGCGGCGGCGAAGGCCGCCCGGCGTCAGTCGCTCGTCGCCGTCCTCGAGCTGTTCCCGGCGCTCCGCGAGAAGCTCGCCAGCCCTGCCGGCGAGCTCTCCGGCGGCCAGCAGCAGATGGTCGCGATCGCGCGCGCGCTGATGGCGCGGCCGCGCCTGCTGCTGCTCGACGAGCCGTCGCTCGGGCTCTCGCCGCTGATCGTCGCGGCCATGTTCGATGCGGTGCGCAGCATCCACGCACGGGGCGTCTCGGTGCTGCTCGTCGAGCAGAACGTCGCCATGGCGATGTCGCTCGCGGACCGCGCGTATGTTCTCGAGGAAGGTCGTATCGTCGCCGAAGGCGAGCCCGAGGACCTGCTCGCGCGGCCCGAGATCCAGCGCGCCTACCTTGGCCTCTGAGCGCGCCGCTGTTCGGAGTACCCCTGTTCGGAGACCCTTCCATGTTGTTCCCCACGACCATCGTCGGCAGCTTCCCGCAGCCCGAGTGGCTGATCGATCGCGGCAAGCTCGCCGGGCGCTTCCCGCCGCGGGTGCGTGCGAAGGAGCTCTGGCGCATTCCGGCCGAATTCCTCGCCGAGGCGCAGGACGACGCGACGCTGATCGCGATCCGGGCCCAGGAGGAGGCCGGCCTCGACATCGTCAGCGATGGCGAGATCCGGCGCGAGAGCTACTCGAACCGCTTCGCCACCGCGCTCGATGGCGTCGACCTCGACAACCCCGGCAGCGCGCTCGACCGCTCCGGCCACCCGAATCCGGTGCCGCGCATCGTCGGCAGGATCCGCCGCCGGCACGCGGTCGAGGTCGGCGACCTCGAGTTCCTGCGCAAGCACACGACCCGGCAGACGAAGATCACCGTGCCGGGGCCGTTCACGATGCTGCAGCAGGCGCAGAACGATTTCTACGCCAGTGAGGAGGAAGCGGCGATGGACTATGCCGCGGCCGTGAACGAAGAGATCAAGGACCTCTTCGCCGCCGGCGCCGACATCGTCCAGATCGACGAGCCATACATGCAGGCGCGGCCGGAGAAGGCGCGCCGCTACGGGCTCGCGGCGCTCAACCGCGCGCTCGACGGCGTCACGGGAACGACGGCGGTCCACATCTGCTTCGGCTACGCGGCGATCATTCACGAGCGGCCGAGCGGCTACTCGTTCCTGCCCGAGCTCGCGCAGTGCAGTTGCCGCCAGGTCTCGCTCGAGACGGCGCAGTCGAAGCTCGACTGCGCGGTGCTCGCGCGGCTCGGCGACAAGAAGCTGATGGTCGGCTGCATCGACCTCGCCGACCCGGCCGTCGAGTCGCCCGAGACCGTGGTCGCGCGGATCGAGCGCGCGCTGCCGTTCGTGCCGCCGGAGAACGTCATCCTCGCCCCCGACTGCGGCATGAAATACCTGCCGCGCGAGACCGCGATCGGCAAATTGCGCGCGATGGTCGAGGCAGCGAAGATCCTGCGCGCGCGCCATGCGCGCGTGGCCCACGCCTGAGGCTGGTCGCGATGCGCGAGTTCGTCTTCGAGACCCGCCTGCCGCGGGTCGTCTTCGGCGCCGGCGCGCTGCGCCATCTGCCGCGCGAGCTTGCGTCGCTCGGCGTCGAGCGCGCGCTCGTCCTCTCGACGCCGGGGCAGCGCGCGCTCGCGGAGCGCGCCGCTGCATTGCTCGGCGCACGCTGCGCCGGCGTCTTCGCGGAGGCGGCGATGCACGTGCCGGTCGAGGTCGCGCGCGCCGCCGCCGACGAGGCACGACGGCTCGGCGCCGACGGCGCGGTGGCGATCGGCGGCGGCTCGACGACCGGGCTCGGCAAGGCGCTCGCGCTCGATCCAGGGCTGCCGATGGTCGCCGTGCCGACGACCTACGCCGGCAGCGAAGTGACGTCGGGCTACGGCCTCACCGAGGCCGGGCTGAAGAAGACGGCGCGCGATCCGCGTGTCCTGCCGCGGACCGTCGTCTACGACCCCGAGCTCTCGCTCGGCTTGCCGTTCGCGACCTCGGTCGTCAGCATGCTGAACGCGATCGCGCATGCGGCCGAGGCGCTGTACGCGCCCGACGGCAACCCGGTGATGGACGCGTTCGCCGAAGAGGGCATTCGCACCGGCGCCGCCGCGCTGCCACGGCTCGAGCGCGATTCGCGCGACGTCGAGGCGCGCGGCGATGCGCTGCTCGCCGCGTGGCTGTGCGGCACCGTCCTCGGCAACACGACGATCGGCCTCCATCACAAGCTCTGCCACACGCTCGGCGGCAGCTTCGACTTGCCGCATGCCGAGGTGCATGCGGTCGTCCTGCCGCATGCGCTCGCGTACAACGCGGCCGCGGTGCCGGCCGCCATGGCGAAGATTGCGCGTGCGCTCGCGGCGGCGGCGGCGACCGACGCGGCGTCGGCCGACGCAGGCAGCGCGCCGCGCGCCGTGTTCGACCTCGGCCGGCGCCACGGCGCGCCGACGTCGCTCGCCGCGATCGGCATGCGCGCCGAGCACCTCGACCGCGCCGCCGAGCTGGCGATGCAGAACCAGTACCCGAATCCGCGCCCGCTCGAGCGCGATGCGATCCGCGCGCTGCTGCAGCGCGCCTTCGACGGCGTCCGCCCCGACTGAGCGGCGCTCCCTACTCGGTCAGGCGCTTGACACCTTTCAGCTCGCACGCGTAGATCGCGTTGCGCAGCGCCGCGATCGCCTCGTAGCGAGTGAAGCTGCGCCGCCAGGCGAGGACGACGCGGCGCGTCGGCACCGGCTCGGTGAACGGCACGTACGCGATGTGCGGCTGCGGCTCCTCGGGCACCGAGAGCTGCGGGACGACGGTGACGCCCATTCCCGACGCGACCATGTACTTGATCGTCTCGAGCGACGAGCCTTCGAAGGTCTTGCGGATGCCATCGGCATCGGCCGACGAGAACTGCGCGTACTCGGGGCAGACCTCGAGGACGTGGTCGCGGAAGCAATGGCCGGTGCCGAGCAGCAGCATCTTCTCGTTCTTCAGCTCGTCGGCGCTGACCGCCTTGCGCTTGGCGAGCGGATGCGTCTGGGGCACCGCCACCGCGAACGGCTCGTCGTAGAGCGGCGCCACCGCGAGGCCGGTGTCGGGGAACGGCTCGGCCATGATCGCGGCGTCGAGGTCGCCCGAGCGCAGCAGCTCGAGCAGCTTGGCGGTGAAGTTCTCCTGCAGCACGAGCGGCATCTGCGGCACCCGATCGATCGCCTGGCGGACGAGCTCGGGCAGCAGGTAGGGACCGATCGTGTAGATGACGCCGAGCGAGAGCGGGCCGCTGAGCGGGTCCTTCCTGCGCTTGGCGGTCTCCTTGATCTGCGCCGCCTGCTCGATCACCGCCTGCGCCTGGCGCACGATCTCCTCGCCGATCGGCGTCACGCTCACCTCGCTGGCACCGCGCTCGAAGATGCGGACGTCGAGCTCTTCCTCGAGCTTCTTGATCGAGACCGAAAGCGTCGGCTGCGAGACGAAGCACGCCTCCGCGGCGCGCCCGAAGTGCTTCTCGCGGGCGACCGCGACGACGTAGCGCAGCTCGGTGAGCGTCATCCTCCGCGAATCACGCCACCGGCTGGTCGCTCAGGTTCTTGAGATTGTCCTGAAGCTCTTTGCCCATGGGCGCATTGAGATTGATGGACGAGGGCGTGGGACATCGTGGGAGTCTTGTGGGCGGTCGGAACGTGTCGCGAGGATATCGGCGCGGCGCGCGCGACGCCGGCCGGTTTCGTCGGGACTTCCCCTCGCCAGAGGCACGCCCTCCATCGGCGCGCCGGGATGGTGGCGCTAGCGCTTGGCGACGCGCTGGGTCGCCTCGAGCTTGGCGAGGTCGACGCTCTGCATCATCGCCTTCAACGCCGCCATGTCGACCCCGCTGCCTTCGGCCGAGACGATCACGCCGTTGGCGAGGATCACCGCCAGCTCGCCATGGCTGCCGTCCTTTCGGAACTCCTCGTGCACGGTGCGCGCGCCGTCCTTGTAGACCTTCTCGACCTTGCCGTCGGTCTCCTTGTCGACCGTCATGTTGGCCCATGCCGCGGCCATCGTCGCGAGGCCGGCGAGGCCCGCGGTGTCGGCGATCGCCAACTCGGCGCGGCGGTCGCCGGCGGCATAGCTCGCCTTCGCGCCCGAGCCGGCGAATCCCATCGCCTCGCCGCCCTGCGCCTCGATCGCCGTGCGCTTCCACTCGCCGATCGATTCCGGAAGCATCGCTTTGAGGTCCGCGGCGGCGATCGGCTCGACATTGCCGACGACGCCGAGGACGTCGCCCGCTGCCTTGCCCGCGGAAGCGCCGGCACCCGGGCTCTGCGCCGGGTCCATGCGTCGGGTGGCCTCTTCGATGCGTCTGGCCATGTCCGCCATCGCCGACGGGTCGATCGTCATCGTCGTGCCGTCCGGCGTCTTGATCTGGACCGAGCCGCCTTCGCCGCCGGGCAACGTCGCGCCGCCGACGACGGTGCGACTTCCCCAGCCCATCGGGCCGGGCCCGACGAACAGCGACGACACGCCTCCGAGAACGACGCCGGCGACGATCGCACAGAGGCAGACGACCGCCGTGTACGCCCCCGCCTTCCCGGCCGGGCAGCGCATCAGCACCGGCAGCCCGAGGTAGAAGAGATAGATCGAGTAGAGCGCCGCCAGCAGGCCGAGCACCGCCAGCGACGGCAGCACGTTGAAGATGCCGCCGACGAAGCCGGCGGTGCTGCCGTAGGCGACGACCTTGAGCGCGGCGATGAAGTTCTTGTTGCCGCCGAACGTCGGCGCGAGCGCGTTGACGATCAGCGCGAGCACGTAGACCAGCGCGAGCGCGAGCAGGTAGCCGACGACCATCTGCACCAGGGCCGTCGCCACCGGCAACTTGATGCTGATGCCCAGCATTCCGGCGCCGAACATCGTCCAGCCGATGAAGCCGGCGACCGCCGGGATCGCGGCGAGGATCACGAGGTAGCGGCGGTAGATCGTCGCCGCGTCGGTCGCCTCGGCGGCGATCTCGGGCCAGGTCTGTTTCGGCCGGAGCAGGATCGCCTGCACGCGTTTGATCAAGGCCATCGTTTCCTCCTTCGTGTCTGCCGCGAAGATTCGGCGATCAAGCGTTCAGATAGTCGGCCCGCCCGCCAAGCCAGCGCTCGAGGTGACGCTCGGCGGCAGCGGGATCGCGCTCCAGCAGCGACTCGGCGGCCTCGCGCGCGGCGACGACGAGCGCTTCGTCTTCGCCAGGGTCGGCAAAGCGCAGCAGCGCCGCGCCTGATTGTCGCGCGCCGAGGAACTCGCCGGGGCCGCGGATCGCGAGGTCGCGGCGCGCGATCTCGAAGCCGTCGTCGGTCTCGAGCATCGCCTTCAGCCTCGCCTTGGCGGCGTCGGAGAGCGGCGCGCTGTAGAGCAGCACGCAAACGCTCGCCGTGCTGCCGCGGCCGACGCGGCCGCGCAGCTGGTGCAACTGCGACAGGCCGAACCGCTCGGAGTGCTCGACGACCATCAGCGACGCGTTGGCGACGTCGACGCCGACCTCGATCACCGTCGTCGCGACCAGGACGGCGATCTGGCCACCGGCAAAGAGCGACATCACGGCCGTCTTCTCGGCCGCCGGCATGCGGCCGTGCAGGAGGCCGATCATCCGGCCCGGCAGCGCGGCGCTCAGCTCGGCGTGGGTCGCGGTCGCGTTCTTCAGGTCGAGCGCCGCCGACTCCTCGACGAGCGGGCAGACCCAGTACGTCTGCCGGCCGCGTGCCGCCTCGTCGCGGATCCGTGCCACGACCTCGTCGCGGCGAGCGTCGGCGAACAGTCGGGTGACGATCGGCGACCGGCCCGGAGGCAGCTCGTCGATCGTGCTGACGTCGAGGTCGGCGAACAACGTCATCGCCAGCGTGCGCGGGATCGGCGTCGCCGACATCATCAGCAAGTGCGGTTCGAGCGCGGCCGCCCCGGTCCTCCCGATCTCGGGTGACGGCAACTTCTCTTCCTGCAGCTTCTTGCGCAGCGCGAGCCGCTGGGCGACGCCGAAGCGGTGCTGCTCGTCGATGATCGCGAGGCCGAGCCGCGCGAAGCGCACTTGTTCCTCGATCACCGCATGGGTGCCGACGACGAGCCCGGCCTCGCCCGATGCGACCTGCGCGAGCATCGCGTCGCGCGCCTTGCCCTTGCGGCTGCCGGTCAGCCAGGCGACGGTGACGCCGAGCGGCGCCAGCCAGCCGACGAGCTTCTTCAGGTGCTGCTCGGCAAGGATCTCGGTCGGTGCCATCAGCGCGCATTGCCAGCCGGCATCGATCGCTCGCGCCGCGGCGAGCGCAGCCACCACCGTCTTGCCCGAGCCGACGTCGCCCTGGAGCAGGCGGTGCATCGGCACGCCGCGGCCGAGGTCGGCTTCGATCTCGGCGCCGACGCGACGCTGCGCTCGTGTCAGCGCGAACGGCAGCGCGGCGAGCAGGGCGTCGTGGAGCCTGCCGCGCACCGGGGCGAGCGGCGGCGCGCGCTGATGCTGGCGCTCGCGCCGCGCGAGCAGCTGCGACAGCTGCTGCGCGAGCAGCTCGTCGAACTTGAGGCGCTGCCAGGCCGGCTGCGAGCGGTCCTCGAGCGTGGCCGCGACGAGCCCGGGCGGTGGCTCGTGGAGCGAAGCGAGCGCGTCGCGCAAGGTCGGCAAGCCGCGCGGCACGATGCCGGGCGGCAACTGCTCGTCGAGGTCGGCCCGGGCGCGGCCGGCAGCGACCGCCTTGCGCAAGGTCGCCTGCGACAGCTGCACCGTGCTCGGATAGACCGGCGTCAGCGCAGTCGGCAGCGGCGCTCCCGCGGTCACGACCTTGAACACCGGATGGACCATCTCGACGCCGAAGAAGCCGCCGCGCGCCTCGCCGCGCGCGCGCACCCGCTTGCCGGCCGCGAGCGTCTTCTGCACCGACGGATAGAAGTGGAGGAAGCGCAGGACCAGGTCGCCGCTGTCGTCGGCGATCTTGACGACGAGCTGCCGGCGCGGCCGGAACTGGATTCGCGAATCGGCGACGACGCCTTCGACCTGGCCGGTGTCGCCGTCGCGCAGGGTCGCGATCGGCACGATCCGGGTCTCGTCCTCGAAGCGCAGCGGCAGGTGCAGCGCGAGGTCGATGTCGCGCACGAGGCCGAGCTTCGCGAGCGCCTGCTCGGGCGCCGATGCCGGCGTCGTACGTGGCTTCGGCTCGCGTCGCGCGGGGGAGGCCATGATGGGAGAATTTTGCCCTGCGATGGCAGCGCCCCTGACCTTGAGCGACTTCGACTTCGCGCTGCCGCGCGAGCTCGTCGCCCAGCATCCGGCCGCCGAGCGCAGCGCGGCCCGGCTGCTCGATGGCCGCAGCGACGCGCCGCGCGATCGCCACGTGCGCGATCTGCCGGCGCTGCTTCGCGCCGGCGACTTGCTGGTCGTCAACGACACTGCGGTCATCAAGGCGCGTCTGTTCGGCGTCAAGACGAGCGGCGGTGGCGTCGAGGCGCTGGTCGAGCGGATCGAGGACGGCAACGACCGCATCGTCGTTGCGCAGCTGCGCGCGAGCAAGTCGCCGCGCGAGGGAACATCGATCCGCTTTGCCGACGCGTTCGACGCCGAGGTGCTCGGCCGGACCGGCGGCGACGGCTCGCTCTATCGGCTGCGCTTTGGCGGCGACCCGCTCGCACTGCTCGAGCGCCATGGTCACGTGCCGCTGCCGCCCTACATCGACCGCGCCGACGACGCCGACGACAGGGCGCGCTACCAGACGGTGTTCGCCGAGCGCCCGGGCGCGGTCGCGGCACCCACCGCGGCGCTCCACTTCGACGCCGAGCTGCTCGCCGCGCTCGCCGCCCGCGGTGTCGAGCGCACGGCGGTGACGCTGCACGTCGGCGCCGGCACCTTCCAGCCGGTGCGCAGCGTGAGCATCAGCGAGCACGTCATGCACAGCGAGCGGTTCGAGGTCGGCGCGGCAGCGGCGGCAGCGGTCGCCCGCGCGCGCGCCGCCGGCGGGCGGATCGTCGCCGTCGGCACGACGAGCCTGCGCGCCCTCGAGTCCGCGGCGCTGCGCCGCCCGTCCGGCGAACCGCTCGCGGCGGCGGCGGGCGAAACCGATCTCTTCATCACGCCCGGGTTCAGGTTTAACGTCGTCGACCTGCTGCTGACCAACTTCCACCTGCCGCGGAGCACGCTGCTGATGCTCGTCTCGGCGTTCGCCGGCCATGAGCGGATCCGCGCCCTCTACGCGCATGCGATCGACGAGCGCTACCGCTTCTTCAGCTACGGCGACGCGATGCTGCTCGCGCGCGACCGCGGGCCTGCTGCGTGATCGGTCGCCGCGCTGCGCTCGCGCTGCTCGCGGCGGCGATCTGCGGCGTCGCCGCTGGGGCCGTGCGCGCGGCATCGCCGTACGTGCCGGTCGGCACCTGCGCCGGCTTTCCGCGCCTCGCGCTGGCGGCACCGCGTGGCTGGTGCGTCGCGCTCGTC
>DASXLD010000133.1:0-19215 GCA_036496385.1 Caldimonas sp.
ACCAGTGTCTTGGTGACGTCCTTGATCACCGCGAACCCGCCCGCCATGTCACCGTAGAGCGTGCAGTAGCCGGTCGCCATTTCGCTCTTGTTGCCGGTCGTGAGGACGATCGCGCCGGACTTGTTCGAGAGCGCCATCAGCAAGGTGCCGCGGATCCGGGCCTGGATGTTCTCTTCGGTGGCATCCTCGGGCAGGCCGCTGAACTGCGCGGCCAGGCTCCGCCTGAAGGCGTCGAACACGGGCACGATCGAGATCTCGTCGTGGCGAACGCCGAGCCGTCCGGCCATGTCGCGCGCGTCGATCGACGAGATCGCCGCCGAGTACGGCGACGGCATCATGACCGAGCGGACGCGGTCGGCGCCGAGCGCTTCGACGGCGATCGCGAGCACGAGCGCCGAGTCGATGCCGCCGGAGAGGCCGAGGATGGCGCCCGGGAATCCGTTCTTGCCGACGTAGTCGCGAACGCCGACGACGAGCGCCGACCACGCCTGCGATTCGATCGACGGGATCGCAGTGACCGCGCCTCGCGCCGACCTCGCCGTGACGTCGACGATCGCGAGGTCCTCCTCGAACATCCTGGCGCGAGCGCCGAGCTTGCCCGTGGCGTCGAGCGCGAACGACGCGCCATCGAAGACGACCTCGTCCTGGCCGCCGGCGAGGTGGGAGTAGAGAAGCGGCATGGCGAGGGCGCGCGCGCGCACCGCCATGCGCTCCTCGCGCTCGGCCATCTTGCCGAGGTGAAACGGCGACGCGTTGAGGACGCACAGGACCTGCGCACCTGCAGCGCGCGCCAGCTCGCCGGGCTCGTCGAACCAGGCGTCCTCGCAGATGAGGATGCCGAAGCGAAGGCCGCCGGCCGTGAACGTCACCGCCGGCAGGCGGCTGTCGCGGCCGGACGCGAAATAGCGCCGCTCGTCGAAGACCTGGTAGTTCGGCAGCTCGCGCTTGCAGTAGGTCGAGACGATGCGGCCCTCGGCCAGCACCGATGCGGCGTTGAAGCGCGTCTGCACCGTGACCGACTTCGACCTAAGATCGGCCGCCGAGCCCGGTTGATGCGGATGGCCGACGACGACGACGAGACCCGGCAGGTCGGCCAGCCGGCGAGCGCAATCGGCGAGCGCGTCGGCGCACGCGGCCATGAATGCCGGCCGCAGCAGAAGGTCCTCGGGCGGGTAGCCGCACAGTCCCAGCTCCGGCGTCAGGACGACCCGGGCGCCCTCGCCATGGGCGCGGCGAGCGGCGGCGACGATCTTTGCCGCGTTGCCCGCGAGATCGCCGACGGTGGCGTTGATCTGCGCCAGCGCGACCTTGACCGGTACATCAGCTGACATATGAGCGAGAACGCGAGACTGAAGAAGAAACGGCGATCGACCGACGAAGAATATGCGATCCGCGTCGTCCACGACCCGCGCGAGATCGATTCGGCGGCGTGGGATGCGCTCGTTGCCGCGCAGCTCTCGGCGACGCCCTTCGTCTCGCTCGCCTACCTGCGCGCGCTGCACGACTCGGCAAGCGCCGTCGAACAGACCGGCTGGGCGCCGCACTTCCTCGCCCTCGAACGCGGCGGCGAGCTCGTCGCCGCGTGCCCGCTCTACCTCAAGGATCACTCGTACGGCGAGTACGTGTTCGACTGGGCCTGGGCCGACGCCTACCAGCGCCACGGCCTCGAGTACTACCCCAAGCTGCTCGACGCGATTCCGTTCACGCCGGTGCCCGGGCCGCGGCTGCTGGCGACGAGCGCCGAGCATCGGCTGGTCCTGCTGCGTGCGATCGAGCAGCTGGCGCGCTCGGCGGGTCTTTCATCGGCGCATCTGCTTTTTCTCGACGACGCCGACCAGGCGGCGGCGCGCGCCGCCGGCTGGTCGCTGCGCACGACGGTGCAGTTTCACTGGACGAACCGGGCGCCCGACGCCTACGCCGACTTCGCCGACTTCCTCGCCAGCCTGCAGCGCGACAAACGCAAGAAGATCCAGCAGGAACGGCGCCGCGTTGCCGACGCGGGAGTGAGCTTCGCCGTCGCCGCCGGCGCCGCGATCGCGTCCGCCGACTGGGATTTCTTCTACCGCTGCTACACGCTCACGTACCGAGCGCATCACTCGACGCCGTACCTGACACGCGATTTCTTTGCCCGCTCGGCAGCGACCATGGCAGAGAACTGGCTCCTCTTCACGGCGTCGCGCGCTGGCAGCAGGATCGCATCGTCGCTGATCGCGATCGACCCCGAGCGCAAGGCCGCGTTCGGTCGCTACTGGGGCGCGGTCGAGCACGTCAGCTGCCTTCACTTCGACGCCTGCTACTACCAGCCGCTCGAATGGTGCATCGCCAACGGCTATCTTCGGTTCGAAGGCGGCGCCCAAGGCGAGCACAAGATGGCGCGGGGCCTGCTCCCGGTGCAGACCTGGTCGGCACACTGGCTCGCGCACCCGCAGTTCGCGCGCGCGATCGACGACTTCGTCGCCCGCGAAGGCGCCGGCATCGAGAGCTATCTCGACGAGCTGAACGAAAGGCGGCCGTTCAAGGAAGGCGCCGGCGGCTGAACGCCGCGCGCCTCAGGACGGCCGCTCGGCCTTGCTGGCGCCATACGCTGCGATGCCGTTCCTGACCTCGGCGCGCGCCGCATCGGGTCCTTCCCAACCGCTGACCTTGACCCATTTCCCGGGCTCGAGATCCTTGTAGTGCTCGAAGAAATGCTGGATCTGGTGCAGGCGCGCCTCGTGCAGGTCGGCGGGCTGCTGCCACTGCTTGTAGATCGGAAGGACCTTGTCGATCGGCACCGCGAGCAGCTTGGCGTCGCCGCCGGCCTCGTCCTCCATCTTCAGCATTCCGATCGGCCGACACGTGACGACGACGCTCGGCGCGAGCGGGAACGGGGTGATCACGAGGACGTCGACCGGGTCGCCGTCGGCGGACAGCGTCTGCGGGATATAGCCGTAGTTGCACGGGTAGTGCATCGCCGTGCTCATGAAGCGGTCGACGAACATCGCGCCGCTTTCCTTGTCGACCTCGTACTTGATCGGATCGGCGTTCATCGGGATCTCGATGATCACGTTGAACTCGTCGGGCGCTCGCGGGCCGGGAGTGACGTTGTGCAGGCTCATGACGGGCGGCGTCGAAGGCGAAAGCGGCATGGTAAGGCCGCCGATGGCCGGTCGCGGGCGCGCCCGGTCGCAGGGACTCGAGGGCGACTGCGGCATCCCTTAACATTCGAGGGTTTGCCCGAGGACGTGCGGAATGTCACGCCCGGCCGGCGGGCTTGCCAATGAATAGAACGAATTCGACGACTCGAACGAGGAAGGAACTGTCTTGATCTCCACCACGACGGCGCTCTACATCGCCTTGGCCTGCGGCATCGCTGCGGTTCTCTACGGCTTCGTCCAGCGCAGCTGGATCCTCAGCCAGAACGCCGGCAACGCGCGCATGCAGGAGATCGCCGCGGCGATCCAGCAGGGTGCGGCGGCCTACCTCAAGCGGCAGTACACGACGATCGGCATCGTCGGCATCGTCCTCGCCGCCCTGATCTTCGTCTTCCTCGATCGCACCACCGCGGTCGGCTTCGTCATCGGCGCGATCCTCTCGGGCGCATGCGGCTTCATCGGCATGAACGTCTCGGTGCGCGCCAACGTGCGCACCGCGCAAGCGGCGACGCAGGGCATCGGCCCGGCGCTCGACGTCGCCTTCAAGGGCGGTGCGATCACGGGCCTGCTCGTCGTCGGCCTCGGCCTGATCGGCGTCGGCGCGTTCTTCTGGTATCTCACCGGCGCCAGCAAGGTCGATTCGGCGACGCTGAAGCCGCTGCTCGGCCTCGCCTTCGGCTCGTCGCTGATCTCGATCTTCGCGCGGCTCGGCGGCGGCATCTTCACCAAGGGCGCCGACGTCGGTGCCGACCTGGTCGGCAAGGTCGAGGCCGGCATCCCGGAGGACGACCCGAGAAATCCCGCGGTGATCGCCGACAACGTCGGCGACAACGTCGGCGACTGCGCCGGCATGGCCGCCGACCTGTTCGAGACCTACGCGGTGACGCTGATCGCGACGATGGCGCTCGGTGCCCTGCTGTTCGCCGCGACTCCGGCGACCGCGCTCGCCGCCGTGGTCTACCCGCTGCTGCTCGGCGGCGTCTCGATCATCGCCTCGATCATCGGCTGCAGCTTCGTCAAGGCGTCGCCCGGGATGAAGAACGTCATGCCGGCGCTCTACCGCGGCCTGATCGTCGCCGGCGTGCTGTCGCTGATCGCGTTCTGGTTCGTCACCGGCGCGATCATGCCCGCCGACACGCTCGGCGCGAACTCGCAGCTGCGCCTCTGGGGCGCGTGCATCGTCGGCCTCGTGCTGACCGCAGCGCTAGTCTGGATCACCGAGTACTACACCGGCACCGACTACAAGCCGGTGCAGCACGTCGCGCAGGCGTCGACGACCGGCCACGGCACCAACATCATCGCCGGCCTCGGCGTGTCGATGAAGTCGACCTCGTGGCCGGTGCTCTGCGTCTGCGTCGCGATCTTCGTCTCGTACTGGCTCGGCGGCCTCTACGGCATCGCCATCGCCGCGACCTCGATGCTGTCGATGGCCGGCATCATCGTCGCCCTCGACGCCTACGGCCCGATCACCGACAACGCCGGCGGCATCGCCGAGATGTCGGACCTGCCGGCGAGCGTGCGCGAGATCACCGACCCGCTCGACGCGGTCGGCAACACGACCAAGGCGGTCACCAAGGGCTACGCGATCGGCTCGGCCGGCCTGGCGGCGCTCGTCCTCTTCGCCGACTACACGCACGCGCTCGAGTCGCGCGGCATGCACCTGTCGTTCGATCTCTCCGACCACATGGTCATCATCGGCCTCTTCATCGGCGGCCTGATCCCCTACCTGTTCGGGGCGATGGCGATGGAGGCCGTCGGCCGCGCCGCTGGCGCGGTCGTCATCGAGGTGCGGCGCCAGTTCCGCGACATCAAGGGCATCATGGACGGCAGCGGCAAGCCGGAATACGGCCGCGCGGTCGACATGCTGACGACGGCGGCGATCAAGGAGATGGTCGTGCCCTCGTTGCTGCCGGTGGTCGTGCCGATCGTCGTCGGCCTGCTGCTCGGCCCGGCGGCGCTCGGCGGCCTGCTGATGGGAACGATCGTCACCGGCCTCTTCGTCGCGATCTCGATGTGCACCGGCGGCGGCGCGTGGGACAACGCCAAGAAGTACATCGAAGACGGCCACTATGGCGGCAAGGGCAGCGAGGCGCACAAGGCAGCCGTCACCGGCGACACCGTCGGCGATCCGTACAAGGACACCGCAGGCCCGGCGGTCAACCCGTTGATCAAGATCATCAACATCGTCGCGCTGCTGATCGTCCCGCTATTGCCGGTCGCGACGTCGACCGTCGGGGCGACGCACGCAGCGCCGGTGGCCGCAGCGGCGTCCGCGTCCGGCGCGGCAACGGCGGCGACCGACGCGGCGTCGTTCCGGGTCGAGAACGGCGTCGTCAAGTTCTATTTCGCGACCGGCAAGGCCGAGCTCGCGACCAGCGCCGACGCCGCCCTGGCCGAGATCGCCAACGGCGCCGCCGCCGGCAAGCGCGCCGTCGTCAGCGGCTATACCGATGCCACCGGCGACCCGGCGCAGAACGAGCAGCTCGCCAAGGCACGCGCAGCCGCGGTCGGCAGCGCACTCGCTGCCGCCGGCGTCGGCGCCGACAAGATCGACCTGCAAAAGCCGGAAGCCGTCAGCGGCAGCGGCAGCAACGCGGAAGCACGCCGGGTCGAGGTCGCGCTGCGCTGATCGCAGCGGCGACCCAGACATCGCACGTGGCGTGAGCGCGCAGCAGGCGCTCGAGCTCACGCTCGAGGTCGAGGCCGCCGGCAGCGTTTCTGCGCTGCTCATCGCACCCGAGGGTGCGCATGCGGCCTATGTCTTTGCCCATGGCGCCGGCGCCGGCATGCGACATCCCTTCATGGCGGCGATGGCAGCGCGACTGGCGGCGCGCGGCGTCGCGTCGCTGCGCTACCAATTCCCGTCGATGGAGCATGGCGCCCGGCGCCCCGACGTGCCGCGCGTTGCGCACGCGACCGTGCGCGCTGCCGTCGAAGCGGCGAACGCGCGCTGGCCGGCGCTGCCGCTCTTCGCCGGCGGCAAGTCGTTCGGCGGTCGCATGACCTCGCAGGCGCAAGCCGCGCTGCCGTTGCCGGGCGTGCGCGGCCTTGTTTTTCTCGGCTTTCCGCTCCATCCCGCCGACCGTCCCGGCTCAGAGCGCGGCGACCATCTCGATCGCGTCAGCTGCCCGATGCTGTTCGTTCAAGGTACGCGCGACGAGCTCGCCGACGCGGCGCTCGTTCGCGGCTTGATCGACCGCCTCGGCTCAGGCGCGACGCTGCTGACGATCGACGACGCCGACCATGCCTTCCACGTCCGCCGTCGGAGCGGCAGCGACGACGGCCGCGTGCTCGAGCGCATCGTCGACGCGATGCGCGACTGGATGGTGCGCTCCGCCGCCGACCTGTCCGGCTAGCTCGGGAGCGCCGGCAGCGCTTCAGGAGCTGCCGTCGTGGACGAGACGCAAGCCCGGCCCGCCGCTGCGCACGGCGTTGCGACCGGCGTGCTTGGCGGCGTAGCAGGCGGCATCGGCTGCGGCGATCACGCTCGCGACGTCGACGAACGAATCCTCGATCTGGACGACGCCGATGCTGACGCCGACGCGGAAGTCGCTGCCCTGCCAGTGCAGCGAATGGGCGTCGATGCGCGAGCGGATCTGTTCGGCGACACCGAGCGCGGTCGGCAGCGCGCACGAGCGCAGCAGGACGCCGAATTCGTCGCCACCGAGACGCGCGGCGAGATCGATCGAGCGGATCCGCGCCATCAGCAGCGCCGCGATGTCGCGCAAGAGCTGGTCGCCGGCAGCGTGCCCGGCGGCGTCGTTGACCCCCTTGAAGCCGTCGAGGTCGACGTAGAGCATGCACGCGACTTCGCGCCGACGGCGATCGGCGAGGTGGTCCGCGAGCTGGCTCTCGAACTCCTGGCGGTTGGCGATGTTGGTGAGCGCATCGTGCGTCGCCGCCCACGACAAGGCGTTGCGCTTGCGCCGCTCCTCGCTGATGTCGCCGAGCGTCCAGATCGTTCCGGCGCCGGCGTCGTGCGGGCTGACCGGCGCGCCGAGCAGCTGGCCCCAGAAGCGGCTGCCGTCGCGGCGAACGAACTCGATCTCCTCCGAGAACACGCGGCCCATGCCGAACGAGGCGCCGACGCGTGTGCCGAGGCCCTGGTAGAACTCGTCGGACGCATAGATGACGCGCGCGGCCTCGCCTTCCAGCCCCGATCCCTCGTAGCCGAGCAGCCGGTTGAACTCGTCGCTGACGAGCTCGAAGCGACGATTGCGCGTGAACGCGATGCCGACCGGCGCCTTCGCCATCACCGCGCGCATCTTGGCGAGCAGTTCTTGGCCGGCCGCCTGGCTTGCCTGGCGCTCCCGCATGACGTGCTGCAGCACCTTCGAGAGCTCGCCGAGCTCGCCGCCGAGGTCGGGCCAGCCCGCTTCGACGTCGGCGTCCTCGACGATCAGCTGCAGGGCGCGCTGCTTGAGATGCACCAGCGGGCGCAGAAACCAGAACGTGATGAGCAGCGTCAGCACGCCGCCGACGACGGCGACGCCGAACGCGACCCAGCGCGCCCGCTTTTCACCTTCGACGACGCCGGCCAGGAGATCGTCGACCCGCGCGGCGCGGAGCACGAGCCAGTCGGCGTCGGGCACGCCGGCGATCCCGACCTCGTGGTCGCCGGCCCGCACGGCATAGCCGGCCGGCTCGACCGGGCTGCCGCGCGAGCGCCAGTCCACCAGCGCGGCGGCGATGTGCGGCTCGGCACCGCCGTCGCGCAGCACCCATTCGCGCTGCGGGTGGGCGAGGATCTGCCCCTTGGCGTCGACGACGATGGTGACGATCGCGGTGCGATGACCGTCTGAGCCTTGGGTCAAGTCGTCGAGCAGCGAACCGCTCAACAGCCGCAGCGAGCCGCCGAGCACGCCGGCGACGCGGCCGTCGCTGGCGAATACCGGCATGGTCAGGATGACGATCGGCTCGCCCGAGACGCGCGACGAGGCGATGCGCGCAATCATCGGTCGCTGCTCGCGCACCGTGTCCCTGAAATAGTCGCGATCGGCGACGCTGGTGTGCGGATCGCGCGCGCCGCGCTCGTCCTGGACGAGCAGCATCTTGCCGTCCAGCCCGATCACGAACAGGCCCGAGAACAGGGTTGCGAGGACGGGCTGGCCTTGCATGAACTCGGAGACCTTCGCCGGATCGGCAAGCGTTGCCGCCGGAAGGAGCAGCGCAACGCTCCGCAGCGCGCGTTGCAGGACGACGAGGCGATGCGAGACGGTCGCCGCCACGCGGCGGGCGTCGTCCTCCTGCGCATCGAGGACGATCTGCTCGCTGCTGCGGCCGACTTCGTGCAGCACGAAGATCACCGTCATGGCGACGCTCGCCAGGATCAGCATCGCGCCGGCAAGGGCCAGGCGGACCTTCAGCGAACGAAGGCTGAAGACGGTCCGGAAGGTGGGCATGCATTGCTTTTCGGTGCGACCGCCAGTCTTCCGTATCCCGGCGACACGGACTGTGTGAAATTGCTGTCGCCGGCGCCAAAAAGCGTGACCGATTCGACCCGCCGAGGCAGAGAGCGGCAAGCGGGTCCGGGGCAGCCTCGACCGTCGGCGGTCGAACGTCCGACGAGCATGGTCGGCGCCTGCCTACGTCCGGGCAGGCACGCGTGCGCTATCGGCGGCGAGGCGGCACAACTCCAATGGCATTGAACTGCCACAGGAGCTACACCATGCGATGGTTCGCGCTCTTCGCGATCTTGATGCTCGCATCGGCCAACGCGCGGTCGCAAGCGGGTGCGATGTATCGTTGCCCCTCGAACGAATACACCAACATGCTGTCGGCCGCGGCGGCCGACTCCCGCCATTGCACGAAGATCGCGAAGGCCGAGTGGGTGCTCGCCGGTGACGACCGGGCGGGCGCCCAGTACCAATACAACGATCGGCGCACCGTCTTTCGCGGCAACGGCCTGATCGAGACGTGGCTGCAAGTGATTCCTTCCGCGCAGGGAACCGCCGAAGGATCGGCCGCGCGGCCGCCCAGGGACGTGATGACGGTCAGCCCACAGCGGATCGAGTGCGGCCGCAACACGATCGCGTCCGGAAGCGTGTACTACTTCGACCCACGAGATAACACGGTGGTCAAGGACGCGCGATCCCGAAGTCCCTTCTTTCCGCCGCCTGAACACGTCAGCGAAGTATTGATCCGCGACCTCTGCGCGGCTGGCCGCGCCAGGTAAGACTGCGTCGACGGGTGGCGAGGCCCGTCACAAGGGACGGCTTGCGGACAGTCACGTCCGCCATTGTCTCGATACCCGTAGGGCGCGGCCCGGGTCGACCGACTAACGCCTGCTCGAGGCGCCGCTTTTCAACGCTGCACGGACTGGCCGCCGGCGGCCGCGATCACGGCGACGATGACGAGACCAGTCACCAGTAGCCGCACGCCGGCGCTGACCCCGAACGTGTTGAGCATGGTCAGCAGCAGCACCAGGAACAGGGCTGCGCCCCAGATGCCCGGAACGTTGGCCCTGCCCCCTGCCACCGAGGTGCCGCCGATGACCACCACGGCGAGTGAGGCGAGCAGGTATTCGTTGCCGATGTCGACATTGGCGCCGCGAAAATAGCCGGCCAGCAGCGCGCCGTCGATGCCGCCGAGCGCGCCGGAGAGCGTATAGGTCAACGCGCGCGTGCGACCGACGCGCGTGCCAGCGAACCACGCGGCACGGCTGTTCTGCCCGATCGCGAGCACCGAGCGCCCGTAGATCATCCGGTGCAGGGCGATCCCGGCAACGACGCTGAACGCGGCGGTGAGGATGGCGAGGATCGGAATGCCGAAGACCTGCAGGTTCGTGAAATCGGCGAAGCCGGGCGGCGGCTTGATCTGCAGGCCGCGGCCGTAGCTGATGTCCGCCGACTGGATGATGAAGCTCGCCGACAGCGTCGCGATGATCGGCGGTATGCGCAGCGCCCGGATGAGCAGGTAGTTCGTCGCTCCGATCGCCGCGCCGCACGCGAGGGCGGCGAGCAGGCCGACGGCGACCATCGAATCGCTGCCGCCCATCACCTTCATCGCGACCGCGCTGGCGAGGCCGATGTTGGCCGGCAGCGAAAGATCGACGTTGCCGGGCCCGAGCGTGATGACGAACATCTGGCCGATGCCGACGATCACGGTGAACTGCGCCAGGGCGAGCGCTGCCGAGAGCATGCCGCCGCCGCCATGCCCGCCGGTGAAGACGATGGTGGCCAGCCAGACCGCGAGCGCGCCGAGGAACGACCACAGCCAGGGCTTCGCGAGCAGTGCGCGGGACGGTTCCACCGCTCAATCCTCGCGGCGGCTGACGAGGGCGCGAGCCGCGAGCACGACGATCAGGATCGCGCCGTTGGCCGCGACCTGCCAGTCGGGAGGAATCTGCATGAAAGTGAGCAGCGGCGAAGCGGCAAGCGCCATCGTCAGCGCGCCCACGACGGCACCGATCGGCGACACGCGGCCGCCGATGAACTCGCCGCCGCCGAGGATCACGCCGGCAATCGCCAGCAGCGTGTAGCCACTGCCGATGTTGGCATCGGCGGAGGTCGTGATGCCGATGAGCGCCATCCCTGAGAGCACGCCGAAGAATCCGGCCAGCGCGAACAGCACCACCTTGGTCCTGAGCAGCGACCAGCCGGCGCGCGCCAGCGCCGCGGGATTACCGCCGGAGCCGCGCAGGATCGCGCCGTACGACGTCCGCATCAGGCCGAAGTGGACGATCGTTCCGATCGCCACCGCGGCCACGATCGGCAACGGCACGATTGGGAAGCTGAAGGCGGCGACGCCCTGCAGCCACTCGGGCGCCTTGCCACCGGGAGTCGGCAGCATCAGGATCGCCAGGCCCTGCCAGACAAAGCTCATGCCCAGCGTGACGACGATCGAAGGCAGGTTGCGCAAGTAGATCAACGCGCCGAGGGCCGCGTAGACGCAGACCGCGCCGAACAACGTGGCGACGCCGAGCCAGGGCGCATCGTTCAGCCACGTCGCCGTGACGCAGCCGACGAAGCCGACGAAGGAGCCGATCGACAGGTCGAGCTCGTTGCCGCTGATCACGAACAGCTGCGCGATGGTCGCGAGCACGATCGGAATCGCCAGGTTCAGCATCAAACCGAAGCCGAAGTAGCTGATGGCGCGCGGGTTGAGCCAGGCGATGGCGAGCAGCACGAGCGCGAGCGACAGCGTCGGCAGCCAGGCACGGATCAGGCGCACGCGCGCCGTCGCGCCTTCCACGGGCCTGCGCGCGATCTCGCCAGGCATGGCCGCAGCGGGCTCAGTGGGCATCGCTGAACGACGACTGGATGACCTTTTCCTCAGTGACCTCGTGGCGTGCGAGGTTCGCGACGATGCGGCCGTTGCGGAACACGTAGACGCGGTCGCAGTGGTCGAGCTCGTCGATCTCGGTCGTGTACCAGAGAAACGTGCGCCCCTTGGCCGCCTCGCCGCGCAGCAGTTCGTATACCTCGCGCTTGGTGCCGACATCGACGCCGCGCATCGGATCGTCCATGAGGACAATCCGCGCGTCGGATGCCAGCGCGCGTGCGAACAGCACCTTCTGCTGATTGCCACCCGAGAGCGACAGCACGTTGCGCTGCACGTCGGACGTACGGATGTTGATCCGCCGTTGCCAATCCTGCGCGAGCTCGGCTTCGCTGCGCGCCGAGATCAGCATCCCCTGGCGCAGCCTCGCCAGTGAGCCGATGCCGATGTTCTCGGCGATCGACCAGAGCGGGAAGATCCCGTCCGCCTGGCGGTCGCCGGCGACGAGCGCCACCGGTGCATCCACCTCGACGCCGGGCTTGCCGCGACCCGCCGCGTCGAAGACCGCGAGCAGCAGATCGGTCTGGCCATGCCCCGAGAGGCCGGCGAGGCCGACAATCTCGCCTTCGTGGGCGACGAGCTCCGCCGCGTCGACCTGCCGAGCCGGTCGCGCGCGGACACGCCGCGCGCGAGATTCGTGCGGTGGGCGGCCGTTCTCGGCGCCAGCGCTGGTCCGGCTCTCCGCGCCGCCCATCACCGCGACCAGCGAGTCGCGGTCGAATGCGCCGACGGCATTCGCGGCGGCGACCTTGCCGTCGCGCATGACGACGATGCGATCGGCGTTCTTGAGCACCTCGCCGAGCAGGTGCGAGATCAGGATGCAGCTCTTGCCGCTGGCCACGAAGCGCCGCACGAAGGCGAGCAGCTGAGCCGCCGTGTGTGCGTCGAGCGAAGACGTCGGCTCGTCGAGGACGACGAGCTCCAGCGGGTCCTGCGTGATCGTGAAGGCGCGCGCCACCTCCACCATCTGGCGCCGGCCGATCGAGAGGTCGCGCACCTCGACCGATGCGGCGATGTCATGACCCGGAAAGATCTCATCGAGCTTGTCGGCGATCAGCCGGGCCGCGCGTCGCCGCCAGCCGAAGCCGCGCAGCGACGGGTGGTTGATCCGCGTGTTCTCGGCGACGCTCAGGTTTGGGCAGAGCGACAGCTCCTGAAAGACGCAGCGGATGCCGAGGCGCTGCGCCCGCGTGACCGAGTGATGTTCCTGCGCGAGCCCCTGGATCGCGATGCGACCGCCATCGGGCGCGAGCGCGCCTGCAAGCACCTGCACGAGCGTCGATTTGCCGGCGCCGTTGTGGCCGACCAGGCCGACACACTCGCCGGCCGCGACGTCGAAGTCGACGCCCTCGAGAGCGCGGACGGCGCCGAAACGCTTGTCGACGCCGTGCAGCTCGACGATGGGCGGAGCGACCCGGGGCGGCACGCGCGCGATTCTAGGCAGCCCGGAATCCGGCAGCGCGCGCCGAGGCCGTGGCCGCTACTTCTTCAGGTTGGCCTTGATCGCCGCGATCGACTCCGCCTGCGTGTATTCCTTCGTGGCGACGCTGCCGGCCGGTATCTTGGGCAGCGCGGCTTCGAAGTCGCCCTGGGTGAAGGCGAGGTAGGGAACCAGCATGTCGTGCGGGATGTCCTTGCGACCGTCGAGAACCTGCTGCGCGACCCAGAACGCCAAGGTCGAGACGCCGGGCGCGATCGAAGCAGACCACGTCGTGTAGCCGTCCTTTGCCTTCTGTTCCTTCCACCATTGCAGCTCGTCCTGACGATTGCCCATGATGATCGTCGGCCGCGGCCGGCCCGCGGCAGCGAACGCCTGGGCGGCGCCGTAGCCGTCGCCTCCCTGGTCGACGATGCCCACGATCGGCGCCAGCGAGGGCAGCACGGTGGCCACCGCCTTTTGCGCGGTCGTCTGGTCCCAGTCGCCCGTCACCGACGCGACGATCTTGAATTGCGGATGCGCGGCGACGCCGGCGACGATGCCGGCGTGGATGGCATCGTCGATCGACGTTCCGGCGAGGCCGCGGATCTCGAGCAGGTTGCCGCCCTTGGGCTGGAACTTCGCCATCTGCACGATTTCCTGGCGACCCATGTCCTTGAAGTCCACGACCACGCGATACGCGCAGGGCTCGGTCACGAGCCCGTCGAAGGAGACGACCACGATGCCAGCGTCGCATGCCTTCTTGACGGCGCCGTTCAGCGCATCGGGCGACGATGCGTTGATGACGATCGCGTCGTAGCCCTGCAGGATCAGGTTCTGGATCTGCGCGGCCTGCGTCGGTACTGCCTTGTCGGCTGTCGTGAACACGTCGGCGGCCTTCACCACCTTGTCGGCGACGGCCTTCTTGGCGACGGCGTCGTAGCTGCTGAGCATCGCCTGGCGCCATGAATTGCCGGCGTAGTTGTTGGAGAACGCGATCTTCTTGCCGCTGGTGTCGGCCAACGCCTGGCTCGAGGCGAGGATGCAGCCCAGGGCGCAAAGGGTCATCGTCTTCTTCAGGGGATGGATCTTCATGTCGGTTGTCTCCGTTGGGTTGTCGGCCGCCGCCGGTTCGGCAGCCGTGGCGGACCACGCCGTTTCAGAACAGTCTCAATCCCGGGACGCGCACCCGCAATCGGTAGAGCGAAGTCGACGCCGTCACGAAGAGGCTCCGCAGATCGTCGTCGCCGAAGGTGAAATTCGCGGCCACTTCCGGCAGCCGGATGATGCCCATGCGGTGCCCCGACGAATCGAAGACATGCACGCCGCCGGGGCCGCAGCAATAGACGTTGCCGCGGCTGTCGATCTTCATGCCGTCGGGAGCGCCGGGCTCTTCGCCTTCGGTCACCGCCCACACCGCGCCGCCGCCCAGGTCGCCGTTGCCCTTGACATTGAAGACGCGGATGTGCCGGCGCTCGGTGTCGTTGACGAACAGCCGCGACTCGTCGAGCGAGAAGCACAGGCCGTTGGGCTGCGCGAAGTCGTCGGCGAGCAGCACCACGCTGCCCTCGGCGTCGATCCGGTAGACGCCCTGGAACGACAGCTCCTGCGGTCGCGGCACGCCGTAGTACGGCATGCGGCCGTAGGAAGGGTCGGTGAAATACACCGCGCCGCCGGCGGCGACGACGATGTCGTTCGGACTGTTCAACGGCTTGGTGCCGAAGTGGCTGGCGAGCACGCGCATCGAGCCGTCGGCCTCCAGGCGCGTGACCCGGCTCGTCGCGTGCTCGCAGCTCAGCAGGCGCCCCTGCCGGTCGAGCGTGTTGCCGTTGGCCATATGGCTCGGCTCGCGGAACACCTCGGTCTCGCCGTTCGGCCGGCGCCGGTGCATGCGGCTGTTCGGAATGTCGCTGAAGACCAGCCACTTCTCGTACGGATGCCAGACCGGCCCCTCGACGAAGCCGAAGCCCTGCGCCAGACACTCGAGCTCGGCGCCGCCGACGACGTCGCCGAAGCGAGGATCGTGGATCACCGCCGCCACCTCGTCTATTGCCTGGGCTTGGTCATGGCGTCGCCGGCGACGTACCAGTCCGCACGCGCAACGTCCTCGAAGACCACCCACACGGCTGCCTTGGGCAACTCCGTCACCTCGCTGATCGCTTCGGTGACGCGGCGCGCGATCTCGTCCTTGCGCTGTGCCGAATGGCCCTCGAGGATCCGGATGTTCACGAACGGCATGGGGCCCTCCCTCATCCAAGGCGTTCCGATCCATCGAGGCTAGTCAGCTGCGCGCGGCATCGATACGTGTCAAGCCGCACGACCGGCTGCGTGTTTACGCAACGGGTTCGGGAAGACCCTCGATCGGCTACGAAGGCGGTGGCGCCTCGCTGGCTGGCGTCGAGCTCGCGGCGTCGTCGAGCCACGCATCGAGGCGGCGCTGCTCGCGCCGCATGACGTCGGCGTTGATGAGGCCGCGGCAGATCGCGAGATAGATCGCCCGCGTGCGCGGGTTGAAGACCGGGGCGCTGTCGGCCGCGAGCTCGGCCGTCGTCGAGAGGCCGAACTTGTCGTAGAGATGCTGGATCCGGCTCTGCGCGCCGCGGATCGAGAGGCCCCGGCGCATGGCGATGATCTTGTCGGTGAGGCCGAGCGCGATGTCGATCAAGCTCTCGTACTCGCTGTCGGTGATGCCTTCGAGGCGATCCTGGACGCGGTCCTGGATGCCGCGGATCTCGCGGTCGATGATGCAGTGTCCCTCGCGCAGGACGCCGCGCAACGCCGAGCGCATGCCGTCCTCGGAGGCCGACTTGAGAACGTAGCCGTAGACCGATCCGGGCGGCACGATGCGGGCGACGCCGCGGACGTAGGCTTCGTCGGCGAAGTTCGACCAGAACAGGATGCGTGTCTCGCTGCTCCGGCCCCAGATCGCGCGTGCAACCTCGATGCCGGTGACCTTGGGCAGCTGCAGGTCGAGCACCACGCACGACGGGTCGTGCTGCGCGGCGAGTTCGATCGCGTCTTCGCCGTCGCTCGCCTCGAGCACCTCGAGGTCGCCCGACCACAGCTCCTCGACGATCGTGCGGGCGAAGGTTCGATGCAGCGCGTCGTCTTCCGCGATCAGGACGTGCATCACCGGCCTCCCGCAAGCACCGGCTCGTCTAAGCGCTCATCGCCGCCGACCGAAGCCGCACCGGCGCTTGCGGTTCGATCCACCTCGACGATCACCCGCGTGCCGCGGCCCGCGGGGTTCGACTCGATACGCAGGCGTGCGCCGATCAGGGCGGCGCGCGTGCGCATGTGATCGAGGCCGCCGCAGAGCGCGGGATCGACCCCGTCGCAGCCGGTACCGTCGTCGGCGACGCTGATGCGCAGCGCGGTCTCGCTCGATTCGATCCGGACGTCGATGTTGTCCGGCTCGGCGTGCCGGGTGGCGTTGTTGATCGCCTCCTGCACGATCCGGTACAACGCCGTGCGCGTCGTCGCCGGGAGGGCGTCGGCGCGACCGGCGCTGGTGTCGGCGATGTGGACTGCGATCGGCCGCTGCGCTCCGCTGACGCTTCGGTTGAGGTGCGCCTCGACCGCGTCGCGCAGGCCGAACAGCTCGAGCACGCTCGGTCGCATGTCGTCGACGATGCGGCGCAGCTCCTTGAGGCAGCTGACGATCTCGCGTTCGAGCTCCGCGAGCTGCGCGTCGCGCGCCACGCCGTGGTTGCGCAGCGAGGAGACCTGCCGCGCGACGCGGGCAAGATCGGCGAGCGTCTGGTCGTGCAGATCCATGGCCATGCGGCGGCGCTCGCGCTCCATCCCTTCGGTCAGCTTCGAAGCGCCGAGGCGCAGCAATTCCTCCCGGGTGCGCGCGTCGCTTTCGGCGAGCATCGCGCGGCGCGCCTGGTCGGCCTGGATCAGCGCGAAGATATACGGCGCGATGAAGTCGGCGCATTGCTGCGCGACGCCGACATCGGCCTCGGTGAAACGGTCGGACTCGTGCCGGCTGATGTTGAGCGCGCCGACGATGGTGCCGCGCGCCCGCATCGGCACGATGATCCGGCTGCGCAGTCGCCCGGTGTAGATCGGCTCGTCCAGCGCTCCTTCGAAGTGGAAGCGCTCGTCGGCGAGCGCATCGCCGGTGAGCAGGTACGGGACCTCGCCCCGGAAGACCGCGCGCACCGGGCTGCGGTCGGTCGGCAGGGGACATTCCGCGAGCGCGCTCCAGCTGGTGTGGAACCCGGCCTCGTAACAGACGTGGCTGCGGCCTTCGTCGAGGAGCACGGCGACGTCCATGTGGTCGTGCGGGATCAGCGTCTCGATCTCGACCGCCGTCGCTCGAAATGCCTGCCCGGGATCGACATGCCCGGCCAGCGCGCGGGAGATCGCCAGCAGCCTGTCGACGACGACCGGAGAGACGCTGTCCACGTGCAGTTGAGGGAGTTGTGAGACGAGGGTCGCCGCGCGAACGACGCTCGCGCAGATGGGTGCGCCGAGCGTACTGCGGTCTTCGAATCAGCTCATCAGGGTGATCGCTCAGGCGCCCCCGCGGCCGCGATCTGCTCGGCGCGATGACTCGGGCCTGCACCGAATCCAGTCAGCCCGAGCGCTCAGGATCCGCACACCGGCCAGGGCGCAGGAACGCGCCATGTACGCCGGAGACCGCTAGCACCGACATCCGGACATGGCTTGCGCAAAGACGAGCCACATTCCAAACCGACGTGACCCAAGCAGACGGCGCACTCGTAGGTAGGCAACAGCAATCGGCGTGATGCCGCACTGTTTGAGTCCGCGCATGTCGGGCTCGACCGCACGCCGCGGCTCGCGTAGCCTCTGGAGGCCGCGTGCCACGAAGCCGCGCCCCTGCGGACCGTGAGCAACGAACGCGCCCTACTTCTGACCGATCTCGTCGACAGCACGAGGCTGAGCGAGTTCGCTAGGAGCTGTTTCAGCGACCCCACCCGGTATCGTGCTGCGCCTCGGGATGCCGCGGTGATATCCGAGTGGATATAGGGCCTGGAATCGCGGTTGCTGTTGGTCTCGTCACTCCGATCGAGCGCTCCGCGCAATTCCGTGAGGCGGCGCAGCTGCATCATCGCAACGCTGAGGATGGAGAGGGACAGACGCTGCAAATCTAGGACGGCTCTAGACGTCGAGCGCGAACAGGCAAATGGGTTAGCAGCTCATCGCTGCTAACCCATTGATTTCACTGGTCGGGACGGCGGGATTCGAACTCGCGACCCCTTGCACCCCATGCAAGTGCGCTACCAGGCTGCGCTACGCCCCGTGTCGCACATTATAGGGAGGGTGTGGTCAAGGTCCGAGCAGGCCGCGGATCGAGAGCAGCTCCTGTCGTACCTGTGCTGCCGAGAGCGTCATGGTGCCGAGGGCATCGATCGCGGCGCGGTCGTTGTCGCGCCCGTCGCTTACGTCGCTGCCGGCGTTGTCCACGACCGGCATCCCTTGGCGCTTGACCGCAGGCGCCGCAGGTGCCGGTGCGACCGCTGCGGCGGACGCAGGCTGTCGTGACGGCGCGGGATCGGTGAGCCGGTTGCGCGCGCCGCTGATGGTGAACCCCTGCTCGTAGAGCAGCTCGCGGATGCGACGGATCAGGAGCACCTCGTGGTGCTGGTAGTAGCGGCGGTTGCCGCGCCGCTTCATCGGCTTCAGTTGGGTGAACTCCTGCTCCCAGTAGCGCAGCACGTACGGCTTGACGCCGCAGAGCTCGCTCACTTCACCGATCGTGAAGTAGCGCTTGGCGGGAATAGCAGGAAGGGTTTTCTCCATGAAAATCAATGAGATCAGGAGATAAACCTCGACTTTACTCGAAGTCGTCTGCGATCGGCGTGTCGCCCTGCACGACTCCCTTCAGTTTGTGACTGGCGTGAAAGGTCACGACGTGGCGCGCCTTGATCGGAATCGCCTCGCCGGTGCGCGGATTGCGGCCCGGGCGCGGCGCCTTGCGGCGAATCGTGAAGTTGCCAAAGCCAGACATCTTGACGTCGTCGCCGGACAACAGGGTGGCGTAGATCAGGTCGAAGAAGGCTTCGACCATGTCCTTCGACTCGCGCTTGTTGAGGCCCAGGCGCTCGAACAGGAGCTCGGCGAGCTCGGCCTTGGTGAGCGTCGGCGTGACGAGGGTCGGCAGCAGCACGCGGTCAGGAGAGCTCGGGGATCGGGCCATGTTCGCCTCTGCTCGGCTATTGCTGGCGCAGGCGGATGCCGAGCCGCTGCTGCAGCGACGCGACCACCGCCGTGACCACGCGGTCGATCTGCTCGTCGGTCAGCGTGCGGCTGTCGTCGCGAAGCTCGAGCCGGATCGTCAGGCTGCGCTCGCCTGCCGCGATCCCCGCCGCACCGTCCTTCGGCTCGAAGATGTCGAACAGGGTCGCCTCGCGC